>NZ_CP026106.1:0-653960 GCF_002902965.1 Paraburkholderia hospita
ATGGCCACGACGAAGCGCGCGAAAAAGACCGATGTGGTGAGCCCAAGCTCCGCCGAACTGCGCAAAGCCGTCGAGGCGATTGCCATTCAGCCCAAGAGCGGCAAGATCACGCTGCTCACACGCAAACTGTTCAATGTCTTGCTCACGGTTGCCCAGCAAGCGGACGAATCGGGCGACACCTATCGTGCGCTCCTGTCGGATATCGTCGCAAACTCGGCTTTCGATTCGAACGACACCGCCCTCGTCAAGGAGCACTTGCGTCGCATGGTCTCCGTGCAGGTCGAATGGAGCCAGGGAACGTCGAGCCAGAAGCCCGGCCGCAAATGGGGCATCTCCACGCTTATCGCCGACGCCGAAATTCTCGAAGATCCGACGACGCGTCGCGTCTGGGTCGAATTCTCGTTCGCGCCGAAGATCAAAAAGAAACTGCTCGATCCCGTGCAATACGCGCGGTTGAGCTTGCAGTTCCAAAGCCAGTTGCGCAGCAGCGCGGGCCTCGCGCTCTATGAAATCTGTGTGCGTTATCTGACCAATCCGAGCCATCTGACGATGCGTGAGGCGTGGGAATGGTGGCGGCCTATCCTGTCGGGTACGCCCGACACGGAAGCCGGCGATGAAGCCAAGCGCGAATACAAGTATTTCAAGCGCGACTACTTGCGTCCGGCGATCGCAGAAGTGAATGCCGTCACAAATATCTTCGTGGAACTCATCGAGCATCGTGAAGGTCGCCGCGTCGCCGAAATCCAGTTTCGGGTGACTGAGCGCAAGCAGCCGATGCTCGCGCTCGATGAGCATCCGAATGTTTTCGACAGCACGCTCGTCGATCGGATGGTGAAGATCGGCATTCCGCTCAAAGAGGCGCAAACGCTGTACGCCGATAGCGAGGAAAACCGGATTCGTGCGGCGCTGCAAATGACCGAGCAGCGGATGCGCAGCACGACGCTGCCGCCCGTGCGCAGCGCGCCGGCGCTGTTCAAGGACGCGCTGAAGAAGGGCTATGCGCCGCCTGTCGATGCATTGCCTTCAGCGGCGGCTGGCAAAGGTGCGGCGGGCGCGCCTGCCGACGATCCGAAAGCGAGGCTCCTGGACGAGTACATGGCGCATCGGCGCAAGGAAGCGCAGGCGCTGTACCAGGAACAGGGTGAAGCGGAGCGCGAGCTGGCTCGCCGTTCGTTCGAAGAGGATGAATTGCCGGGCCTCGGTGGCCACATGCGCGACGATTGGCGACGACGCGGCCTGGAATCGAAGCTGACGGAAACCGCATTCTTTGACTGGCTCGCGCGCAAGACCTGGGGCGAGCCGACGGATGGCGATTTGCTTTCGTTCACGTTGAGCCAGTCGCGGGCCGCTTGATCCCTGCTTGATTCTGTGAAGCGCGCCATCGTTGGCGCGCTATTTCTTGCGTAACTTATTTCTGTTCCGACAGCATCTGCTCGATCTGTCGGAGAATTTCATCGCGCTTGTCACGCGTCAATCCCCGCAATTTCAGTTCGAGCCTGTCTTCTCCATATGACTTCAGGTCGCCGACCGATACCCCGGCTAGCTTGATATCGAGCCGCTGCGCGTAACGCTGGCGTCCTGCCGGCTTCGCGCTTTCCTGTGCCGTCGCCCTTCCCTTCACGATGTCGGCGACCTGGCGCGTGCTCAGATCGTCGGAGAGGATCTTGTTGATAAGACGCAGCGTCGAATCCGTGCCGCGCGCCGAGTGATACCGGCCGACCTGATACGCCATATTCGAGCCGAAGCGATCCGGTCGCGCGACCATCTCCTGCATCACCGTCTCCGGCAGTTTCGCAATCGAGAGTGCCACGGCGATCGTCGATTCATCGAGACCGAGATGTTCAGCGAGTTCCTTCTGGCTCTGAAAGTGTTTCTCGTCCAGAAAGCGTCGCCACACGATCGCGTTATCGAACACGGTTTGTGAATCGCGCTGGACGTTGAGGTCGTAGCCAAGTTTGTAGCTCTGAATGCCGATCGGGAGATCGATGACGATTGCCTTCACCGTCTCCTTATTCGCTTCTTTCAATGCCCGGACACGTCGGCCGCCATCGCTGACGAAATAGCTTCCCGGATTGTCGTAGTCGGGAATGACGTGAATGGCTTGCTGCTGTCCTTGCTTCGCGAGGTTGACCGCGAGCTCGGCAATCGACGACTTCAGATAGAAATACCGTGGGTTGAACGGACTCGGCTTGATTGCCTTCAGCGGAAGCTCAACGATCTGTCCGGCGCGATAGCTGTGCTCGGCTCGCCACGCGCGGTATTCAACCGATTCGTTCGCGGATTCGGTGGGCTCCGCTTCGCTCGGCGAAGTTGGCGCTACTGCGGGGCTCTTGAATGCGGCAATGTTCGTGTTTTTCGCTGCGTTTTGCACCAGCCCGTCGATCGCGTTCAGCCGATCGAGCGCCGTGCGCTTTTCGCTGCTGGTCGTATCGGGACGTGCCTGGAAGCCTTTGGCGAATTGGGATGGTTTCATTCAAGTACCTTTATGCGCATAAATTCAGGGGAGCAGGGCGGCGATCTCGTCAGCGCAGGCGCGAACTTCGAGAGCGGCCAGCTTCGCGCCCCGATCGTTCATCTGCAAGACTGTCTGACCAAGCGCCATCGCCTGTTTATAGGCCTCGCGCGTGGGGATCTGGGTGCGCAGGAGCGGGAAGCCAAGTTCTTCCAACGCTCGCTTCAACTCACGCGTCAGCATTCGCTTCTCTTCGGTCTTATTGAGGAGAAAGACGGCACGGAGGTCTTCGTTCATGACCTGTGCCTGCTGGACCAGCTTGACGAGACCCACGCTCGACCAGTAATCCGCTGGCGACGAGGACGTCGGCATCACGGCGACCGTTGCGGCGAGAAGGACCACGCCGGAGACCTTTTCCGTGATCGACGGCGGGCAGTCGACGACGATCAGGTCGTAGTCCGCAACGAACTTCTTGATCTCGCGATGGATCTGCGAGCCCGCCTCGGAGAGATTGACGACGGGGAATGGAATGCCGGACTCACTATCCGAAGATGCGCTCGCCCAGTGAATGAGGGTGTTTTGACCATCGGCGTCGACGACGAGGACGCGCTTGCCTCTTTCATGGAAGGCTGCGCCGAGGTGCATCGCAATCGTGCTCTTACCGACTCCGCCTTTCTGCTGTGTCACTGCGATGATTTCTGCTGCCAATGTTCACCTCCTCTTTTTGGACGCCGCTGAATTTTACCTTGGCGTTTTTCTAATTCAAACATTTTTGGTTACTTGCAACAGTTATAAGCCGTTTGACGTGGCTTTATGCGCATAAAGCCGAAGCGCGGAATGGTGAATGCGGGCGGCGTCGCAGGAGACTGTGCGGTTTTTGCCAACCACCCGTCGTCGCGGTTCAGTCGATATGAAGGGAGCGTCGCGTAACAGGTTCGCGCAAGCGATCAACGATGGAGTCTTTGGCAGACCGTGGAACGGCTGCTAACTACGGGCAGCAGCGTGCCCGAAACGACTGTGGGTTTATGCGCATAAACCTGGTTGAGCACCAGCCTCCCGCTGACTGGATATGACGCACTGCTACCGCCGTACGGCACAGGCATGTCGAAGTTATGCGCATAAACTCGACCGGGTAATGAGAAGTGTGGCGGTGGAAGCGCCGCCCAAGCGGCTTTGGGCGCCCATCGGCATTACTCCCCACGCCGCAGGCATATTCATGAAGGCCCCTGATGGCGAAGGTCAGAGCGGCTTTGACTGAACAGCACACGCAAGCGGCGCGGCGCCTCGAACCTGTTCTCAAGCACAAGCCGCAATCATTGGCCGCCAGTTGAGCGACAACCGCCACGCCAGACAAACGCAGCAGCTAGAATCCTCAACCTCACCCTTTCACTTCCCGCATAACGCCCATGATCACCGTCTACCACAACCCGCGCTGCTCGAAATCCCGTGGCGCATGCGAACTCATTAGCGACGTCTACAACCCGTCGAACGAACCTGTGGAGGTGGTCGAGTACCTTCGCACGCCACTGTCCGTGGCGCAGTTGAAGGAACTGAATCGAATGTTGGGGTGCCCCGTTCGCGAGATGATTCGAGATTCAGAAGCCATCTATAAAGAACTGGGCCTGGCTGACGCCTCGTTGACCGACGATCAGTTATACGAAGCGATCGCTGCGAATCCGATCCTGCTTCAACGTCCGATCGTCGTTCGCAATGGACGCGCCGTGATCGGACGGCCGCCCGAGAACGTCAAAGCTCTGTTTCCCGATCTGGCCAAGTAACGTGACGCGCGCGACAACGGGAGTCCGCATCGCGCGCAGGCATTAGATGGACACTACGCTTTCACGCCGAGAACAGCTTCCTTCGTGACGATCTTCGTCGGGATGATGCGAAGCTCAGTGAACGCATCGGCAATCCTCTGCTGCTCGGCGAGCACGCCTGCATCGATGGGCTTATAGACGTGCGCATAGTGTCGCAAGCTCGCTTCGACCACGCTGGCGTCGAGTCCCTGAATCGGTGCGAGCTGTGCAGCCGCTTCCGGGTAGTGATCGCGGACCCAGACGCCCTCTTTGCCAGCCTCGGCAACAACGGCATCGATCAGTTCAGCGTTTTGCTGAGCAAACGGGCGCGCGCTGAGGAAGAACTGGTGATGGCTGACGATGCCCGCACCGTCGGTCAACAGTCTCGCATTCGACTGGCGCTTTGCAGCTTCGAGAAACGGATCCCAGACTGCCCACGCATCGATTGCGCCGCGCTCGAATGCGGCGCGCGCATCAGCGGGCGGCAAGAACACAGTTTGAATATCGGTGTATTTCACACCGGCTTTCTGAAGCGCGGCGACCAGGAACCAGTGCACATCGGAACCCTTGTTTAACGCCACCCGTTTTCCCTTCAGATCCGCAACGGATTGAATCGGCGCATCGCGATGGACGAGAATGCCTTCGGCTTGCGGCGTCGGGATTTCGTACGCGGTGTACACGAAGTTGGCGCCAGCAGCTTGCGCGATGACAGGCGGCGCCTCTCCGACATAGCCGAAATCGATCGAACCGACGTTGAGTCCTTCCAGCAATTGCGGGCCTGCCGGAAATTCCGTCCACTTCACTCCCACACCCAGCGGCGCGAAGCGCTTTTCAAGCGTCCCATGTGCTTTCAGCAACACAAGCGTACTTGCGGCCTTTTGATAACCGATACGGATTTCTTTTGCGCGCGTCTGCGCGAATACGGGCAAAGCGGTCGACGCGAGGAGTGCGCCGGCTCCCGCCAGGAAAGCGCGGCGTGTGAACGTGGAATGTTGAGACATATACGGATTCGATGTAGCGAATACGGTCGCAACAGGGACCGATTGCGCTCAACGATAAGCCGATGACGGATCTCCGCGAACCGATAAATTCGCATAAGCAAATCACATCGAGTCTATGGCGTAGCTCGGTTCATCCGGCTTGGCAGGAATTGACGCCGCGCTGACACATTTGCCGAATCCGGCTTCCATAAACTTCAACCATTCACCGCTCCCTCAACGGGGCGGAACGAACGCCAAATCTCGTCGATTCTGGAGACAGGACATGCTCGAACTAAGACCGTCATGCGAAGGTTGTGGCAAGGCACTGCCACCTGACTCGAAAGACGCAATGATTTGCAGTTTCGAATGTACGTTTTGCGAAGTCTGCGCGCTGACCGCGCTGCGCAACGTGTGTCCGAACTGTGGTGGAAATTTCCAACATCGGCCGAGTCGTCCCGTGGCAATGCTGGAGAAACATCCCGCGTCGTCTGCACGTCATCCTGTCAGCGTGGACGAGGTCGCACACGGTGCATACCTGGCGCGTTATCGCGAGATCCCTCCATCAGCGCGTTAGGCGGCTGAAAGGCAACGGAAAGGCCACTGCAATACGCAATTGATTGTTGCCAATCTTGAAAGACGCGAAACGTCGAATTCGTCCACCGGCGAACCTGCACGGGGTCTACATCCCTACTCCGCCACCTGAGCAGCTCGTGATTACTACAGCCGATGAAAAAATCTCTTGGCAATCCGGCTATTCCTGGACGTGCGCTCCGTGGATATTCTCCGCCTCAACGATCGCGACGCGATCGCATCAACGCTGAGAATCCAGGAGTCACCATGAAACGCCTTCTTTCCGCCCTCGTTGCATCCATTGCGCTTTTGGCCGGTGCGACCGGGGTTGCCCATGCCGACAGCAACCCGAAGTGCGAAGGTCCCGCCTCGTATTGCAACGTGTTCTTCGGCAACTAAGTTCGCAATTGCAGTCGGTCACAAGGAAAGGGCGCTCCAGAGCGCCCTTTCTTATATGTGGCCCGCGCGATCAGACCTTTCCACCTCCATCGAGCCCGCTGCGCGTCCGCCAGACCTGCTTCCCGCGCTCGGAAAGCTCGCCGCGCTGTGTGTTTCATCCGCTTGCGTGCCTTCGACGGTCATCTCGCGGCCCGGCTGTTCAAGCGCGCGCCTTCTGCTCCTTGCGCGAGCACGACGCCCAGCACTTCGAAATCGCTGTCCACCGGGTCAACGCAAAGCTGTAACCGCAAGTGAGGTTGCACGCCGTTTGTTGCGTATGGCGACAGCCCGACGACGCGCTTGATTGATAAGGCAAAGATTCGACCTATCCACAGGGTTATCCAGAAAATCTGTGGATAACTTTTGCGTACCCCGGTTTATCCACTGCAGGAAACAAAAACGTCATATCAAGGGCACTAACGCCGTGTTTCGGGACGCCCGATCGGCCGCTATGATTGACAGGCCGCATCCCCTTTTGCGCGTTTCGCGCCAACCGAGGAAGGAACACATGGCCTATCAAATTGCAGTGGTCGTCGGCAGCTTGCGCCGCGACTCGACCAATCGCCAGCTGGCAAAGGCGTTGATCTCGCTTGCGCCCTCAGACTTTTCTTTCGAGTTTCTAGACATCGGTTCTCTCCCGCTCTACAGCCAGGACTACGACAACGATTTCCCAGAAGTCGCGCGTCACTTTAAGCAGCAGATCCATGCTGCCAACGGGCTGCTGTTCGTCACGCCCGAATACAACCGCTCGATGCCCGGCGTATTGAAGAACGCGCTCGACTGGGGTTCACGCCCTTGGGGCCATAGCGTCTGGGGCGGCAAGCCCGGCGCCGTGATCGGCACATCGCCGGGTGCGACGGGCACGGCGCTCGCGCAACAGCATCTGCGCAACGTGCTGGCGTATCTCGACGTGCAGACGCTTGGTCAACCGGAGATGTTCATCAAGCATACGGCTGGCCAGATCGATGAGAACGGCGACATCGCGAGCGACGACACGCGCAAGTTCCTGCAGAAGTTCGTCGATCGATATGTTGACTGGGTGAAGCGGCACGTAGGCTGAACGCGCCTCGTCTACACGTACAGCGGCGCCCGATCAAGGGCGCCGCATTATTTCCGGTCCTTTGCCAGTCGAATCGCGAAGACTAGTGATGGTGATGCCCCGTCACGCGATCCCACCCATGCTGCACGGCGGACTTGAAACGCTCCCAGCTACCTACAGCCTTGTCGCGCTCCCAATCCTCCCGCACTTCCGGCTCGACCTCGTCCCACGATCTGTCCTGATAGCGGATTTCGCGGGCCATCGTCGCGCCGTAGTGATAGGCCGGAACGTACTCGTCATAGCGCAAGCCTTCGTGCGCGTATTCCGCGTCATAGTGGGTGCGGAAATCCTCTTCGTATTCGAGATATTCATCCGGCACCTGTTGGGGCATCGCTCGCGCGGGCGCGGCGGTGTCGGGCGTCATCACGGCGCCTGAGCCGGCGATGCCCGCTGACGCGATCGCCGCGGCCGCGGGCGTATCGTCCTGATGCACGGCCGGCCGGTTGGCGGACGTGGGCACGCCATAATCGGGATACTGGGCCGCCTCGCCAGGAAGCGCCGTTGAGGGTTCCGGCGGCGGCACATCTGGCCGCATCACCGCTCCGGCGCCCGGCGCGCTCGCGGCGGCGAGCGCCTGTGCGGACGGTTCGTCGACGGGCGGCACGCCATGCAGTGCGTCCATGCGCGCACGGTTGCGCGCTTCTTCCTCAGCGAGCAGCGCGTCGCTCGACGGCCGCGCCGCCGTCGGCGTTACGGCCGGCTTGCCAATACCCAACTCGTCGAGCACCGAGTGCTCGCGTCTCGTCTCGGCTGCGGGCATCGCGGCATCGGGCGCCCGCTCGCTTACTTCGATCGCTCCAAGCTTGCTCAACGAAGTGCGCGCGAGTTCCGCATGCGACTCGCTCGCGGCGTTGACAGCCACGAGCACTGCGCCGCGTCGAACCGCATCCGTGTAGCGCTCGGCTTCAGGGGCGGTCGGGCCGGAGGTCGCGAACAGGCTCGACAGGAATCGTTCGATGTTGGCGATCACGCCGGGAGACTCCTCGGCGGCTGCGTCGGCGGGCGTTTCGGGGTGCGCCTGCAGATCGATGTCGGTGGACGCGAAGCCGGTCTGCACAAGCATGTTGCGCGCGCTTTCGGCCTGCGCGTAGGTGGCGAAAAGACCAATCACGGTGTGTCGCATGTCTGTCTCCGTCGGCTTTATGGGTGGATGCGGCGATGCACTACTGCATCCTCTGTGACGGTATACGCGCAACCTTCATGCCGGGCTTCGCGAGCGCGGGTCGACGGGAACTGTCAGAAGAGACAGGCGACAGCGGGAAGCCGTCGCCCACGGCAAGCGCGCCCGTCGCATGGCGCGCTTTTTACAAATATAGTCGGTAATCCCCGGCAAAACGGCCGCTCAACTGGCGGGGTGAGTCGGCGTATGCGCGAGATCGCGCTGCAGCGTCTGCAGGAATTTGTCGAGCAGCGCGATATCGAACGGCTTCGACAGCACGCGCACATCGACGTGGCGCGCGCGCTCCAGCTCTTCCGCATAGCCAGTGACGAGAATCACCGGGAGCTTAGTCTCGAAAGCTTGCACGCGTTCAGCGAGATCGATGCCGTTCAGCGTGCCGGGCATATGGATGTCGGAAATCACGAGGTCGAAGGGCAAGGGCTCGCCCGTTTCCTTTTGCCTCGCGTGCGCGGCGTCGAAGCGTTCCATCGCCGCGTCGGCGTTGAACACGCAGGTGACGTCGTGGCCCATCATCTGCAGCAACGCTTCCGTGCCCGCCGCGACTTCGTCGTTGTCCTCGACGAGCAGAATGCGCAGGCCATGCGGCGCGCCCGCCTCTTCCGCGATGGGCTCGGCAGGCCGCTCGACTTCAGGCGCCTGCGTCGCGCGCGGCAGATAGAGCCGCACCGACGTACCCGCGCCGATCGCGCTATCAATCGCGGCCAGCCCGCCCGAGCGCTCGCAGAACGCGAACACCTGAGGCAGGCCGAGACCCGTGCCCATGCCTTTCGGCTTGGTCGTGAAAAGCGGCTCGAACGCGCGCGACAGTATCTCCGGCGGCATCCCGACGCCCGTATCTTCCAGCGACAACTGCACGAACGCGCCCGTGATCGGAAAGCCGTCTTCGTGACGGAAGCTCACGTTGTTCGCGCGCACCGTAAAGCGTCCGCCGTTCGGCATCGCATCGCGGGCGTTGACGGCGACGTTGATCAGCGCGAGCTCGAGTTCGGCGACGTCGACCTGCATCGGCCACACGCCCGTGCCGACGTCCATCACCAGCGCGACCTTCGCGCCTAGCGAAGCGCGCAGCAGATCGCGGCAACCCGGCAGCCAGCGTTCGACGTCGAGCGTCTCGTTGCGCAAGGGCTGCTTGCGCGCCACGCCGAGCAATTGACGCGTGAGCGACTGGCCGCTCTTGAGCGCGCGCTCGACGGCGGACAGCTCGCGGTCGAACGCCGCCGCGCCGCGCCGCCGCACGATCTGCACATTGGCCGATACGATCATCAGCAGGTTGTTGAAGTCGTGCGCGACGCTGCCGACCAGATTGCCGAGCGCTTCCATCTTGCGCGATTGCCGGTAGGCCGATTCGATCGAGCGACGCATCGACGCTTCCGCCTGCCAGCGCTCCCACGCTTCCTCTTCCGCGCCGAGGCGCCTGAGCGACAGCCAGATCACACACCACAGCACGATGGACGGCACGAACGTCGACAGGATGAGCACGCTCAGGTGGCGATACCACGCGGCCCAGATCGCGGACGTCCGATAGCCGACTGTCACATACACGGGATACGAGCCGACGCGGCGAAACGCGACGATCAGCTTCTCGCCGTCGAGCGCCGAGCGCACCCGCACGACGCCCGCGCGCCGGCCTTCGGCGAGCGCGTCGGTGTACGCGTTGTGGCGGATGGGCTCTTCCGCCTTCGACGGCATGCCGACGGGATAGCGCGCGAGCACCGCGGCGTCGGAGCGCGTCAGCGCCATCGTCATCGGCGAGTCGTTGCCGCCCAGCAGCTCTCGATAGAACGCAGCGAAGTAGCTGGGCCGCAGCGCCACCGACACCACGCCCGCGAACCCGCCGTCCTCGCCGCGCCGCGCGACGCCCGTGTTGAACACGATCTCGCCCGCGACATGCCCGACCATCACCTTCGACACATGTTCGAGCACCTGGCCGTCGCGAATGCCGACAAAATCTTCGCGATGATCGATCGACACGGCCGGCGCCGGATAGAAACGGCTGCTGGCGAGCAGCGTGCCGTCATGCCCGAAGATCGAGACAGCCGCGACCTGCGGATAGCCGCCGCCCATCGTCTGCAGCTTTTCGTGGATCGCGGCTTCGCCTTCGCGTATGCCGTCGTCGTCGAGTCCCTGCACCAGATCGACGATGCGCGCGTTGAGCGCCTCGTTCATGTCGAACACTTTCAACGCGTGCTCTTCGGCGACGCGCACGGTGCGCAGCGTGAGATCGGTGGCGTCGGCCTCGCGCGTGCGCAGGTCGCTGAACGCCATCGCCGCCACGAACACGCACGGCACCACGACGGCCGCCACCAGCAGCGCGATCAGCGTCATACGGCGGACGGCAAAGTTCTGCTCGGGTACGGCGGGAAAAAGCGCTTCGTCGGGCCGCGTGCCGGTGGCACGTTCGTCCGGGGCATTCGCGTCGGCGGAATCGGGCCGGTCAGCAGTCATGGCGCAAGCCGCGCGCGCGGCCGATTGAAAAGGTGTGTGTTCTCATCATAGGTTCAGTGGACCATCCGCTCGCGCGCAATGCAACCAAGCAGACGCCGCGGCCGCGCCTGCAGGGCCCGGACGCTTTAGTCATACGAGTTCGCGAATCAGCGACGAATCCGGAAGCGCAAACGTACACAAAAGTACAAAGACGATCTTTTATCTGACGAATGCTTACGTTTCGACTCGAATCTGACTCAAACGAGTTAAATTCGTTCGACGAATGCATTCTGGCGAGTTGCCTTTCCGCCAATTTGATTCGAAAATTGCGCACAGACAAATAATCAGCCCGCCATGATCGGGCGAATTTCGCGCGAGGGACCGGGCATTGCATGCCATGCAAGACCGGGCAGACCCTCGCGTAGACCAGCGGGGCACCACGGAGCCATGAACGCCGTCTTGCCACCGCAGCACTATCTACGGGGTAGGCTTCGAAAATGCCGGTCATTGCCGTTGTCCATTGCGTGCGCGCTGCAGCGGCCGCACGCCGCGCGCGCAGCACCTGCCGTCGGGTGCGCCTGTCGCCGCGCCACGCGGGGTCGGCATCGCTCGTGCCGGCCGCTTCGGGTTCCCGCTTTGTCGCTGCCGCAGAGGCTGCGTCGCGCAACTGCGCGAGCGGCCACTCAAGTTCGCCCATGCAGCGCCGTTAACACGCAAGAACCCACTCCGTTTCCAGCCCGCCGCCATGCCTTTGCCCATTGTGATCGCCGATGACTCGCTGCTTGCCCGCAAGGTGCTCACGAAAGCATTGCCGCAGGACTGGGACGTCGACATTACCTACGCGTCCAACGGACGCGAAGCGCTCGAGCATTATCGCAAGGGGCGCGCATCGGTGATGTTTCTTGACCTGACGATGCCCGACATGACGGGCTATCAGGTTCTGGAGGCCCTGCAGCACGAGGACCTGAATACCTTCGTGATCGTCGTGTCCGCCGATGTCCAGCCGATGGCAAGGGAACGCGTGCGCACGCTCGGCGCGGTCGCATTCGTCCCCAAGCCCGTGACCACCGAGGCGGTGCTTCCCATCCTCAAGGAGTACGGGTTGTATGTCTGAGCCAGTCCTCAACGAAGATCAGCGCGACGCGCTGCAAGAGGTCGCCAATCTGGCGATGGGCCAGGCCGCGACGCGCCTCGCCCTGCTGCTGGATGCGTTCATCGAACTGTCCGTGCCGCGCGTGCGCGTGGTCGCCGTGCGCGAGGCCGCGTCGGCGCTGCGCGAGATGACGGGCATCAACGAGCCCGTGAGCGCCGTGCGACAAGGCTTTCGCTCGGACATCAAGGGCGAGGCGCTGGTGATCTGCCGCAGCGGCAGCATCGAGCAGCTGTGCTCGCTGGTGAGCGACCCGTATGCGAAGTCCGCGTATGAGGCGACCACCCAGGAAGAGCTGGTGTTCGACGTCGCGAACATCCTGACGGGCGCGTGCGTGTCGTGCATTCTCGACCAGCTTGGGCGCATGCCCGTGTTCTCGCAGCCGGGCCTGCTCGGCTCGGCGATGTCGCTCGACGACGTGTTCCAGCCGAACGTGCTCGCCTGGGAAGTCGCGCTGCTGGTCGAAGTGAATTTTGCGTTAGAGGATCAGAGTTTCCGCGCCCACCTCGTGATGCTGATGGCGGAAGACTCGATCCGTCATCTCAGTTCCGCGCTGGACGCGCTGCTTTCCAGCATATGAATGCCCCGCTTCCCACGCTGAGCGATCTGGTCGTCGAACGGGTCGGCTTCGGCATTTTCGTGCTCGACCGCCAGATGAACGTGCTGATGTGGAATCGCTTCATGCACGATCACAGCGGGCTGTCGGCGCAACAGGTGGTCGGCAGATCGATTTTCGCGAGCTTTCCGGAACTGCCGCGCGTGTGGTTGACGCGCAAGCTCGAAAGCGTGTTCCAGCTCGGGAGCTTCGCGTTCAGTTCGTGGGAGCAGCGCCCCTATCTGTTCAAGTTCGATCACGACCGGCCGATCACGGGCGGTGTCGATTTCATGCAGCAGGACTGCACGTTCATGCCGATCATGCGCGATCGCGAGGTCGAGGCCGTTTGCGTGACGGTCTCCGACGTGACGCACGTGAGCATCATGCAGCGCGAGCGCGAAGAGGCCGTGGCGAAACTGCAGGAATACGCGGACCGCGATGGGCTGACTGGCATCGCGAACCGGCGTTACTTCGAAGCGCGTCTGCGCGACGAGTACACGCGCTGGCAGCGTTACGGCGGCGAACTGTCGATCCTGCTGTTCGATCTGGACCACTTCAAGAAGATCAACGACCAGTTCGGTCACGTGGTCGGCGATACCGTGCTGCGTGATATGGCGCAGCGCGTGTCGCATGTCGTGCGCGCACAGGATACGTTCGGGCGCTTCGGCGGCGAGGAGTTTGCGCTGCTGCTGCCGTGCACGCCGCTGGAAGACGCGATGCTGGTCGCGGAGAAAATCCGCAATACGATTGGCGACACGCCGGTTGACGTGCAAGGCGTCGATGTGCCCGTGACGGCGAGTGTCGGCGGCGCGTCCGCGCGGGCGGGCGTGCCTGCCTACGAGGCGCTCATCAACGAGGCGGATGCGGCGCTGTACAGCGCGAAGCGGCAGGGACGCAACCGGTCGGTTGCGTTTATCTGAAGGGGTGTCTGGGATGTTTGCCGGCAAGCGGGCGTCGGCCCGCTGCGGCGAATCGATTTACTTGCGGCTCATCCACGAGCCGACGACGCGCCACTGGCCGTCGTGGCGCGCGAAGTCGTCCTTGAAGGCGAACACGGCTTGCTGGCCGTCCGGGGCCATGAAGCGGTTCTCGCCGGTCACCACGGCCTGATCGCCGTCGACATGAACGTTCACGTACTGCAGCGTCTGCGTCGAACCTGACGGCACCGGCGATGCGTTCAGCACGTCGCTCTTCGAGCGCGCCATACCGGACGGCGTGATTTCACGGTACGAGTCGTCGAGCAGCAGTTTCAGCGTATCGCGATCGTGATGCATGCTCGCCTGGACCCAGGCTTCTTCCATCTGGCGGATCACGGCTTCGTCGTTTTCGGCAGCGAAGGCCGGCGTCGCGAGCGCAAAAGCGGCGAGAACGGGAGCGAAAAACAGCATATACAGTTTCATCTTTTTTCCTTAATACGATTTAAATCAATAATCCGATTCAATGATTTTGAAAACGACAAATTAAAATATGCTCCGTGTGACTTTTAAAATTGGAGCAACAAAGATTTTTATTGCGCACGATTAATGTGAATGGTTCAAAGGCATGCTGTGGGCGCCGCCCACGGTTATCCGCCATCCCGCTTCGTTTCGTTGCGGGATTAAATGTAGTCTGTATTTAAATTGAGGTATCTCGGATAACTCTTAATTTGAGATAGCATTTCGAGATGTTTTGAATGCCTGTGCGTAGACAAATCTGTGTTTTTTGTTGCCGTTACACTTCGCTCTTCGGCGAGGCAAATCGACGGCGCGCGCCGCAGCGGCTTCCGCCGTTCCTGCGTCCGCTATGAAAGGTTGGTATACTTTTGCCCGTTTTCCGGTCTTTTCGGCCGGCGTTTCGCGCGTGTCCGCGCGCGCGGGCGGCTTGCCCTGCGGGTAGGCATGACTTCTTGATCGCCCCTTCGGGGGTGTCTCAGCGGAGATCGTCTTGGCCGTTTCCAATCTCGTCGTGGACGACACACAAACTGACGCAGCTGCCGCCAGTTCAGGCAGCTCGTTTTATCTCGCGATGCGCATCTTGCCGCCTGCGCAGCGCGATGCGATGTACCAGGTCTACGCTTTCTGTCGCGCCGTCGACGATATCGCCGACAGCGACCTGCCGCGCGCCGAGCGCGACGCAGGCCTCGAGCGCTGGCGGGCGGACATCGACGCGTGCTACGCCGGCTCGCCGCGCGCGTCGCTGCTTGAGCTGACCCGGCACATCCACACGTTTCATCTTCAGCGCGAAGACTTCCACGCGATGATCGACGGCATGGCAATGGATGCCGCCGCCGACATCTGCGCGCCCGACGAAGCCACGCTCGACCTGTACTGCGATCGTGTCGCGAGCGCAGCGGGTCGGCTATCGGTGAGGATATTCGGGATGGAGGAGCAGCCGGGCGTCGAGCTGTCGCACCATCTGGGCCGCGCGCTGCAACTGACGAACATCCTGCGCGACATCGACGAAGACGCGGAGATCAACCGCTGCTATCTGCCATACGAGCTGCTGGCGCGCGAAGGCATCGCGGCGACGAATCCGCTCACGATCGCCGACGATCCGTCGCTGCCGCGCGTCTGCGCGACCCTCGCGGAGCGTGCGAAGCAGCACTTCGCCGCCGCCGACGCGATCATGGACGTGCAGCCGCGCGCGCAGGTCAAGGCGCCGCGCATCATGTCGGGCGTCTATCGCCTGCTGCTCGAGCGCACGCTGGAACGCGGCTTCGACATTCCGCGCACGAAAGTCAGCAAGCCGAAGCTGCGGATGCTGGCGATCGTGGCGCGCTACGCTTTCTTTTGATGCGAAAGCTGGTTCACGTGATCGGTGCCGGGCTGGCCGGTCTTGCCGCCGCCGTGCAACTGCAACGGCGCGGCGCGCAGGTCGTGCTGTACGAGGCGGCCGAACAGGCGGGCGGCCGCTGCCGCACGTACTACGACCGCACGCTGGCCGCGACCGTCGACAGCGGCAATCATCTGGTGCTGTCCGGCCAGCAGGCCACGTTGAACTACGTGCGCGCGATCGGATCCGCCGACGAACTCGTCGGGCCGACGCAGCCCGAATACCCGTTCGTCGATCTGGCGACGAACCAGCGCTGGACCGTGCGCATGTCGCCGGGACGGCTTCCGGCGTGGATTTTCGAGGCCGGCGCGCGCGTGCCGGACACGCAATGGACGGATTACCTGTCCGTCGTGCCGCTGCTGCTGGCAAAGCCCGGCCGCACCGTCGCGAAGTCGATGCGCAGCAACGGCCCGCTGTGGGACCGCATGCTGGGTCCGCTCCTGCTGGCCTTGACGAACATCGAACCGCGTCAGGCGACGGCCGAACTGGTGGGCGCGGTGTTGCGCGACACGCTCGCGGCGGGCGGCCCTTCGAGCCGGCCGCTCATCGCGCGCAACGGCCTGGGGTCCGCGTTCGTCGAACCGGCGCTGCGGCTGTTGCAGCATGGCGGCGCGGCGATCCGGCTAGGCGCGCGGATCGAGGCGCTGGAGTTTGCCGATAGCCCGGACAGCCGCGTTGCCGCGCTGCGTCTGGACGGCGGGGAACGCGTCGAAATCGGCGCGAGCGAAGCCGTCGTGCTGGCCGTGACGCCTGATGTCACGCAGGCGCTGGTGCCCGGCGTGCAGGCGCCGCGCCGCTTTTCGGCCATCGTGACGGCGAATTTCGCGGTCGAGCCGCCGCTCGGCCATCCGCCGCTGATGGGGCTCGTCAACGCGAGCGCGAGCTGGCTGATTGCGTCGGACGGACGCCTGTCGGTGACGGTCTACGACGCGGCGAACCGTGCAGCGAACCTCGCCGACATGCCGCGCGACGAACTCGCGCGCAAGCTATGGGCCGACGTCGCGCAAGTGACAGGCTTGTCGGCCGATCTGCCACTGAAGTGGCAACTGAGCGTCGAGCCGCGCGCGACCTTCGCCGCGCAACCCGACGACGAGATGCGCCGCCCGGCCACGCGCACTCGCTGGAACAACCTGATGCTCGCGGGCGACTGGACGGCAACCGGTCTGCCGCCGGGCATCGAAGGCGCGATTCGCTCCGGCCAGAAGGCCGCGGATACGCTATTGAACGAACCGATGGAACGCCGATGAACGATTTATCCATGACCCAGACGCTGGGCGACACACTGCCTCAAACGCTGATCGACGACCACGCTCCCGTGGCCGCCGCGCTGGCGACAGGCGCAGCGCCCGTCGACGCGCTCGACGCTGCCGTCACGCGCGCGACGGACGCCATCCTCGCCGCGCAGCAGGACGACGGCCACTGGGTCTACGAACTCGAAGCCGACGCGACGATTCCTGCCGAATACGTGCTGCTCGTCCATTACCTGGGCGAAACGCCCAACGTCGAGCTGGAACAGAAGATCGCGCGCTACCTGCGCCGCATCCAGCTGCCCGGCGGCGGCTGGCCGCTCTTCACCGACGGCGCAATGGACGTCAGCGCGAGCGTGAAGGCGTACTTCGCGCTGAAGATGATCGGCGATTCCGTCGACGCCGAGCACATGGTCCGCGCGCGCGAGGCGATTCTCGCGAATGGCGGCGCGGAAGCGGCGAACGTGTTCACGCGCATCCTGCTCGCGCTATTCGGCGTCGTGACGTGGTACGCCGTGCCGATGATGCCCGTCGAAATCATGCTGTTGCCCAAGTGGTTCCCCTTCCACCTGTCGAAGGTGTCGTACTGGGCGCGCACCGTGATCGTCCCGCTGCTCGTGCTGAACGCGAAGCGGCCGGTCGCGCGCAATCCGCTTGGCGTGCGCATCGACGAGCTGTTCCGCGGCGCGCCCGTCACGACGGGCCTGCTGCCGCGCTCGGGCCACCAGAGCAAGAGCTGGTTCGCGTTCTTCCGCGCTGTCGACGGCGTGCTGCGTGTGACGGACGGCCTGTTCCCGAAGCGCTCGCGCGAACGCGCGATCAAGGCGGCCGTCGATTTCGTCGATGAGCGCCTGAACGGCGAAGACGGTCTCGGCGCAATTTTCCCGGCGATGGCGAACTCCGTGATGATGTACGACGTACTCGGCTACCCCGCCGATCACCCGAAGCGCGCGATCGCCCGCCAGTCGATCGACAAGCTGCTCGTCATCCACGAAGACGAAGCGTATTGCCAGCCGTGCCTGTCGCCTGTCTGGGATACCTCGCTCGCGGCGCATGCGCTGCTCGAAACGGGCGACACGCGCGCCGAGGAAGCCGCCGAGCGCGGCCTCGCATGGCTGCGTCCGCTGCAGATTCTCGATGTGCGCGGCGACTGGATTTCGCGCCGTCCCGACGTGCGTCCGGGCGGCTGGGCGTTCCAGTACAACAACGCGCATTACCCCGACGTCGACGATACGGCCGTGGTTGCGCTGGCGATGCATCGCTCGGCGGCGCTGACGCAATCGGACGTCGACGCCAACGCGATTGCGCGCGCCCGCGAATGGGTGGTCGGCATGCAGAGCAGCGACGGCGGCTGGGGCGCGTTCGAGCCGGAAAACACGCAGTACTACCTGAACAACATTCCGTTCTCCGATCACGGCGCCTTGCTCGATCCGCCGACCGCCGACGTGTCCGGCCGCTGCCTGTCGATGCTCGCGCAACTCGGCGAAATGCCCGCGACGAGCGAGCCGGCGCGCCGAGCCTACGACTATCTGCTGAAAGAGCAGGAAGACGACGGCAGCTGGTACGGCCGCTGGGGCATGAACTACATCTACGGCACGTGGACGGCGCTGTGCGCGCTGAACGCGGCGGGCATCTCGCATGACGACGCGCGCATCAAGCGCGCCGCGCAGTGGCTCGTGTCGATCCAGAACGCCGACGGCGGCTGGGGCGAAGACGGCACCAGCTACAAGCTCGACTATCACGGCTACGAAAAGGCGGCGAGCATTCCGTCGCAGGCGGCATGGGCGCTGCTCGGGCTGATGGCGGTCGGCTATGTTGACCATCCCGCCGTCGCGCGCGGCATCGAATACCTGAAGAGCGAGCAGCGCGATCACGGCCTGTGGGACGAAACCCGCTTCTCGGCAACGGGCTTCCCGCGCGTGTTCTATCTGCGCTATCACGGGTATCGCAAGTTCTTCCCGCTGTGGGCGCTTGCGCGCTATCGCAACCTGACGCGCGCGGGTCAGAAGCGCGTCGCCTTCGGCTTGTGATGGCAGCCCGGCCTGATCTGATGAACGCCAAGCAGCCCATCATCGCCGTGACGGGCATGGCGTTCGAAGCGCGTATCGCGCGTGGCAAGGGCGTCGAAGCGGTGTACGCGGCGCGCGCCGATCTGCTCGAGCGCGCGCTGAACGAGGCGATCGCGCGCGGTTGCGCGGGCATCATCAGCTTCGGGACGGCAGGCGGACTGGCGCCCGATCTGGCGCCCGGCACCTTGATCGTCGCGAGCAGCGTGCATAGCCCGCTTGGCGTCGTCGAGACCGATCAGCGCTGGGCGGGACGCATCGCCACCGCGCTCGGCGCGGCGCCGCTGGCGTCGAAGCTGAGGCGCGGGCCGATCGCGGGCGTGACCGCGCCGCTCGTCGGCGCTGCCGACAAGGCGGCGCTGCACGCATCGACGGGTGCGCTCGCCGTCGACATGGAATCTCACCTTGCGGGCGCGATCGCCGAGGCGAACGGCCTGCCGTTCGTTGTCTGCCGGGCGATCGTCGATCCGGCGTGGCGCACGCTGCCGTCCGCCGCGACGGCCGGTCTGCGCGACGACGGCACGACGGCCATCGGCCCCATCCTGCGCGAACTGGCGCGCCAGCCGTCCCAACTCGGCGGACTGCTGCAAGTCGCCGCTGACGCGCGCGCGGCGCGCGCTTCCCTCGTCGCTGCGCGTCAGGTACTGGAGCGCTCGGGCGCGCTCCTCTGCATTTAAGCCGGGCGCGCCGGCAACGCGGATAGCGAAATAGTGTGTTGGTCTTGAGAACCTAGGGAAAACCCTTATCTCTGCTATAGTGATAGGTGTTAACCCTAGGTCGCGCGAAGAAGCGCGACTGCGCTATTTCCAAAGAGGGACCGCAATGAATTTCCACACACGCAAATGGGTCAAGCCCGAAGATCTGAACCCCAACGGCACGCTGTTCGGTGGCAGCCTGCTGCGCTGGATCGATGAAGAAGCCGCCATCTACGCAATCTGTCAGCTCGACAACCAGCGCGTCGTGACCAAGTTCATGTCGGAGATCAACTTCGTCAGCTCGGCGCGTCAGGGCGACATCATCGAACTGGGCATGAAGGCAACCCACTTCGGCACGACGTCGGTCACGCTGCGCGCGGAAGTGCGCAACAAGATCACACGCAAGAGCATTCTGACGGTCGAAAAGATGGTGTTCGTGAATCTGGACGCGAACGGCAATCCGGCGCCGCACGGCCGCACGAAGATCCGGTATTCGGATGAAGCGTTCGAGCGATACAGCGAGAGCCTGCGCGCCATGCAGCAGCAGCCAGCCGTGCTGGCTTCGGAAAGCACGGAAGACGTCGATCAGGAAGCGGACACAGCGCATTAACGCATCGCGGGCGACGGCCTCAGCGGCCCTGAAAAGCCCCCGGAAAGACAAAGCCCCGGCTGGTCGGATGACCAAGCCGGGGCTTTTGCTTTGTGCACCGGTAAGGACGCTTTACTGCGAAGCGGGAGCGGGCGTTCCCGTGGCAGGCGCACCCGAAGGTGCGGCTCCCTCACCTGGATCTTCGTACTTCGGCGCGCTGTCGTCGTTGGTCGGCGCGCGCTTCGCGCCGCCCGCGCCCGACGCGCCATCCGCCGGAGCGGCCTGGCCCGGATCCGCGGAGTTCGGTAATCCAAGCGGCGCCGCGCCCGGCACGGTGGTCGGCGCAGTGCCCGAAGCACCCGAAGGCGCCTGCGCGCCCGAATCGTCGTCATCGCCGTAGTCCGGCAGCGCCGACGCCGGCGCGTTCGCGCCGCGCAGCAACGACTTGCGCTGCTGCGTATAGGCGTCGCGTACGAACGAGTACTTGTCGAGGGCAGCCTGTTCGAGCAGCGTCGTTGCGCCGAGCAGGTCGGAACGCACGCTCATGAACTGCACGAAGTACAGCGGATACTTGTACTCCGGGCCCATGTAGGAAATCGGATTCGCGCGGAAATCGACCAGATAGCCAACGCCGTCGCGGAACGAACTCGGGCCGAACAGCGGCAGCACCAGATACGGACCCGACGGCACGCCCCAGCGGCCGAGCGTCAGGCCAAAGTCCTCCTTGTGCTTCGGCAGGCCGGCGGGCGTCGCGAAGTCGATCAGGCCGCCGAGACCGAACGTCGAGTTCATGGCGAAGCGCATCAGGCTTTCGGTTGCGTCCTTGATGTGCAGCTGAAGCAGGCTGTTCGCGAAGTTGTCGAGATCGCCGAGGTTCGAGAAGAAGTTGCTGATCGCCTGACGCAGCGGCTGCGGCGTGACCTTCTGATAGCCCTTCGCAATCGGCACGGCGACCGTGCGGTCGAGCGCGTCGTTGAAATTGAAAATCGCGCGGTTCATCGGCTCGAGCGGATCCCCGGGCTTCCGGTCGGGTCCCGTTGCACACCCCGTTGCAAGACTCGCGGCGGCCAATGCCAGCGCGGCTGTTCGCATCTTCATGCGGCTATCCTTAATGTTTCTTCGATGCGCGTCGAACGCGCGGTTTGCCCATCAATACCGGTTGAAATACCACAGCGCCAATCAGCGTGCAGACGAGGGACAGCGCCAGCAGACGCCCCATGCTCGACGTGCCCGGATGATGCGACAGCCACAGGCTGCCGAACGCCGTAGCGGTGGTCGCCGCGCTGAACAGCACGGCGTGTGTGAGGCTGGATTGCAGTAGGCCCGTTTGCCCTCTGCGCCACGCCATCACAAAGTAGATCTTGAACGCGACGCCCACGCCGAGCATCAGCGGCAAGGCGATGATATTCGCGAAATTAAGCGGCATGTTGAAGACGACGCACAACTCCAGCGTGACGACGGCCGACACCAGCAACGGCACGAGCGTGCGCAGCACGTCGCCGAACCGGCGCAGCGTGAGCCAGAGCAGGGCGCTGATCGACAGGATGGCCCACGCGCCCGCCTGCACGAACGACTTGATGATCACGTTCGCCGAATGGAGGATCGAGATCGGCCCGCCGATCGCGCCCGGTTCCGCTGCCTTCACGGCTCGCGCGAAGTTGCGCAGCATCACGTCGTCACCGGGATCGGTGCCGGGCGGCACTTTCGGCGAAATCTCGACGAGCGCCTGACCTGTCTTCGATACCCAGCTGTCGGCGATGTCCTTCGGGACGTTTTCGCGGGTGATTTCCGACGGTTGCAGCAAGGTTGCCAGCTGCTTCAGCGAAATCTTCAGCGGGACCGACATCGCGCGCTCGGCGCGGTCGCGCGTCGAGACGTCCGCGCTCGCGAGCTTGGCCAGCGTGTCGGACAAGTGTTTGGCTTCCGCCGCGCCGGGGCCGGGGTGGTCGTCGGCGGCGAGCGACAGCTGGGCCGACGTGCGCTTCAGTGCGGCGACGCGCACGGCGTCGGTGGCGGGCGGCGCGGGCGTCTGCGTGAGCGCGGGCAGCAGTTGCTGCGCCGCGGCGGCAATCAGCGCGAGCTTTTGCGGCTGGTCGGTGGGAATGAACGTGGAGAGCGTCGTCGTGCGGCCCACTTCTGGCAGCTTCGACAGCCGCGCTGCGATTCTGTCCGCATCCGCCAGCGACGGCGCTAGCGCCCGCACGTTGTTGACGGCCACCTCGGGCGCGTCGTTCAACGAGATCAGCGTCGCCATCGACTCCGTATTCGGGTCCTTCAGATGCAGCGGATTGAAGTCGAAGCGCAGATGCAACAACAACGGCGACGCGCCGATGATCAGCACCGCCGTCGCGATCAGCACAGGCGTGCGGTTGCGGTCGAGGAAGTCGTCGACGGGGGCGAGGAACGTGAAACCCGGCGATTCGGCTTCGCCCGCCGGATTGAAGACCTTGATGAGCGCGGGCAGCAGCGTCATGTTGGTCAGATACGCGACGAACATGCCGACGCCCGCGATCTTGCCCAGCTCCGAGACGCCGCGATACGCGGTCGGCAGGAACGAGAAGAAGCTCTCGGCGACGGCCACGGCGGCGAGCGTCAACGGCACACCGATGCTGTATGCCGTATGGATCAGCGCGGCGGCGAGCCGGTCGTCGCGATTGCGTTCTTCGCGGTACTTCACGCCGAACTGCACGCCGAAGTCGACGCCAAGCCCGACGAACAGCACCATGAACGCGACGGAAATCATGTTCAGTGCATCGACCAACATCAGGCCGAGCGCCGCCGTAATCACGAGGCCGACGAACAGCGTGATGAACACGGCGATGATCAGCCGCCCCGAGCGCAGCGCGAGCCACAGAATGCCGAGCACGACGAAGAACGTGATGATGCCGTTGATCTCCGCGCCGTCCTGCACCGAGGCGAATTCATCGTCCGCGAGCGGCTGTTCGCCCGTCAGACGGATGCGCGCGCCATATTGCGAGTCGAGATCGAGCGATGCCGCCGTCTTGCGAACCTCTTCCGACGCCCGTGCGCCCGCCTGCAGCGCCGCATAGTCCAGCTTCGGCTGCACGACGACGAACGCGCGCGCCGGCACCTTTGCGGCATCCTTGTCGACGAGCGCGCGCCACGAGAAGACGGCGGGCTCGTTGGCCAGCACATGATCGATCACGGTTGCGCTGCGCGACAGCAGGTTGCTCATGTCGCCGAGCTTTACCTGGCCGATCTGCAGCGGCAGCAGCAGCGTCGTGTTCAGCGTGCCGGCGAGGCCCGTCAGACTCGGATCATGCGCGAGCGAGTTGATGAGCGGGCGCGCCTTGGCCAGTTGCGAGGTGGTGGATTGCACGTCGGCCAGCGACGGGAACAGCAAGCCTTCCTTTTCGAAGAACGGCCCGCTGCCCGGCTGCATGACGGAACTGAATTCCTTCGTGTTCTTTTGCAGTTCAGTGGCCAGCGTGTTCGCGGCGGCATCCGCGTATTCGGGCGCGCCGGCCTCGACGACCACCAGCAAGGTCTGCCCGCGATCGGGGAAGGCCTTGTCGATTTGCTGTTCGAGCGCTGTCCATTTCGCATCGTTTTCGACGAGACGACTGATGTCGGTATTGATCTTGAAGTGATGAACGACGTAAACGGCGCTCAGCACGGCGAGCACGAGCGACAGCCCGATGACCTGCAGCGGACGGCGCACCGACCAGACAACGAGACGAACGATAGATGACTTCAGCATGTACGCGAGCGGGGCCTTGTCACGATTGGCGTTATTGGTAAAGGGCACAAGTATACCGACGCTGCCGCTGCACGGTCGCGTTAGTGAACCCTGTGCAGCCTGTCAAAGTCTTAAGTCTGTATACTGGCCCGTAATCGCGCCGGATGCGGCCTGTCCCGCGCGGGTTCATTCTTAACTGTCCCGATGAGCGTATGAAACGTTATCTCTCTGCTTTTCTGGCAGCCGCCGTGGTGTCCACCGCGGCTTTCGCACAAAGCGCGCCTGATGCGATCGTGAAGAGCGCAGTCGAAGGCACGGTCAATGCGATGAAGGCCGACCCACAGGCGCGCGGCGGCGACATGAAGAAGATCACGCAGGTGGTCGAGTCGCACTTCGTGCCCGCCACGAACTTCCAGCGCACGACGCGTATCGCCGTCGGTAAGGCCTGGGCCACGGCCACGCCGGAGCAGCAAAAACAACTGTATGAGCAATTCACGAAGCTGCTCGTCGGCACCTATGCGGCATCGCTGTCGCAACTGCGCGATCAGGACGTGAAGTTCAAATTCGCGCCGTCCACCGCATCCGCCGACGCGAAAGACACCGTCGTCCAGTCGCACGTGCTGAGCAACGGCGGCGACGACTCAATCGACTATCGTCTGGAAAAGACGGCGAACGGCTGGAAGATTTACGACATCAACATGATGGGCGCGTGGCTGATCCAGGTGTATCAGACGCAGTTTCAGGATCAGCTGAACAAGGGCGGCGTGGACGGTTTGATCAAGTTCCTCACCGAGCACAACGCACGCAGCGCGGGCTGATCGTCAACGCCGGGCATCGCCGCCTTGTAAGCGGCGGCCCACAAAACAAAAGAGCGCAACGGCAAAACCGTTGCGCTCTTTTTTCATGCGGCGTTGATGCGTCTTAATTCAACGCGGCTGCCGATGTCTGCACCTTCTTGCCCGTGCCCGCGCGCTTGATGTCTTCGAGCTTGATCTCGACGTGACGCGAGAACACGTACTCGGCGGGACGCGCCTTGTCGAGCGGGATGTCCTTGACGAACGCGCCCGTCGTGCGCGCGCCCTTCAGGCTGACCTTCAGCGCCTTCAGCGGATGCGCGACCGTGTCCATCACGGCCGTCGCTTCGAAGCCGCAATGGACCATGCAGTCCGCGCACTTCTCATACTTACCGGTGCCGTACTTGTCCCAGTCGGTGGTCTCCATCAGTTCCTTGAAGGTCTTCACGTAACCTTCGCCGACCAGATAGCAGGGCTTTTGCCAGCCGAACACGGTGCGCGCCGGGTTGCCCCACGGCGTGCATTCGTACGACTGGTTGCCGGCCAGGAAGTCGAGGAACAGGCTCGACTGGCTGAACGACCACTTCTTGCCGTTGTCGCCGCGCTTGAAGATTTCGCGGAACAAATGCTTGGTCTTTTCGCGGTTCAGGAAGTGCTGCTGGTCCGGGGCGCGCTCATAGGCATAACCCGGCGACACCGTGATGCCGTCCACACCAATCTCGCCGACCGTGTCGAAGAACTTCGCCACGCGCTCGGGCACGGCATCGTTGAACAGCGTGCAGTTGATGTTCACGCGGAAGCCGCGGCGCTTGGCTTCCTTGATGGCCGCGACGGCCTTGTCGTACACGCCTTCCTGCGAGACCGAGTGATCGTGCGCTTCGCGGTCGCCGTCGAGGTGCACCGACCAGACGAAGTACGGGTTCGGCTCGTAATCGTCCATCTTCTTTTCCATCAGCAGCGCGTTCGTGCACAGGTACACGAACTTCTTGCGCGCCATGATGCCCTTGACGATCTGCGGCATTTCCTTGTGCAGCAGCGGCTCGCCGCCCGCGATCGATACCACGGGCGCGCCGCACTCGTCGACGGCTTCGAGGCATTCCGCCAGCGACAGGCGCTGGTTCAGGATGGGATCCGGATAGTCGATCTTGCCGCAGCCATTGCAGGCAAGATTGCAGCGGAACAGCGGCTCGAGCATCAGCGCGAGCGGGTAGCGTTTGTTGCCCTTCAGGTGGTTGCGCATGATGTAGGCGCCAACCCGGACTTTTTGTAGCATCGGAATAGACAAATTGTCCTCCTTAAACTTCGCGTGCAGCGAGTTGTTGCGTCAGCTTCGACGGCAACTTGAATTCAACTTTCTCTTCACGTCCCGCCATCGTCGTAACGTCGACGGGGCCCAGTGCGCGTAGCGCATCGATTACGTTCTCGACCATCTCTTCAGGTGCCGAAGCGCCCGCCGTGATGCCGACCGTCTTCACGGTGGCGAACCACTCCGGCTTCACTTCGGAACCGTCGGCGACCAGAAAGCTCGGTACGCCCGTTTCGCTGCCGATCTCGCGCAGGCGATTCGAGTTCGAGCTGTTCGTTGCGCCCACCACCAGCAGCACATCGACCTGCGTGCTGAGCTCGCGCACGGCCGCCTGGCGGTTTTGTGTCGCGTAGCAGATGTCGCGCGTATCCGGACCGACGATGTCGGGGAAACGGCGCTTCAGTGCGTCGATGATGCCGCGCGTGTCGTCCACCGACAGCGTGGTCTGCGTGACATAGGCGAGCGGCGTGTCGATAGGCAGTTCCAGCTTCGCGACTTCCGCTTCGCTTTGCACGAGCAGCACCTTGCCCGGAATCTGGCCGATCGTGCCTTCTACTTCCGGATGGCCCGCGTGCCCGATCAGGATCAGCGTGCGGCCCCCGCCCACGTACTGACGACCTTGCACATGGACCTTCGTCACCAGCGGGCAGGTGGCATCGAGCACGTCGAGACCGCGCTGCTCCGCGTCGCGTTCGACGCTTTGCGCTACACCGTGGGCACTGAAAATGGCAACTGCGCCCTGCGGCACTTCATCGAGTTCCTCGACGAAGCGCGCGCCTTTACGGCGAAGGTTATCGACCACGTGCCTGTTGTGGACGATTTCATGACGCACGTACACAGGTGCGCCATGTTGCTGCAAAGCGCGATCGACAATTTCGATCGCCCTCACGACTCCCGCGCAAAAGCCGCGGGGTTGGGCAAGGATGACTCGCATAGGCTGGCGAACTCCGACTGACGCGGGATTCCGGGCAGATCGGTAAAAACGACCTGTTCGCCGCGTCTGTATATTAGTTGATGTCTTAAATCCGACGAAAGTCGATACTCGAGACCAAACGCGCATTCTAACGCTATCGCTGTCGGTTTGCTTTTCAGCCGTCTCGGATTGTGGCGTTTGTGTGGCGGCTTGCGCGGCAAAAATGACTCGCTGCGCCTGTTGACGGGAACCCTTAAACTATCGGGCTTTGTTGCGCCGACGCATCGCCTGCGGTTTCCGGTATGCATCAATTGAATTTTCTGCGGCGTCTTTCGTCGGCGGCGCATTCTTGAACGTTTCGAAAACGCGGTCTATCACATATTCGATGGCCGGCTAGTGCTCGATTTCCACGATTGGCGCGGCGTCGCAGGTGTTGCTGGCGCGCCGCGTCTGTCGCCGCGCCCTGGAGACGCAAAGCGCGCGGCTTTCATAGAGGGCAATGCATGATTGCGGCGGTTCTGTTTCTGTTGGCGTGTCTGTCGCTGTTGATCTGGTGTGTGCTGCTGTTCGCGCGCGGCGGCTTCTGGCGCGCGCAGCCCGCCGCGCCGCTCGCGCCCGAGACGCGCGACGCATGGCCGGGCGTCGCCGCCGTGGTCCCGGCGCGCAATGAGGCGGACGTGATTGCGCGGGCCGTCACGTCGCTGCTCGAGCAGGACTATCCGGGCGAATTTCACGTGATCGTCGTCGACGACCACAGCACCGACGGCACCGCCGACGCCGCCCGCGCCGCCGCGCTCGCGCTGCGGTGCCCGGACCGGCTCACGGTAATCAGCGCGAAGCCGCTGCCAGCGGGCTGGTCGGGCAAGGTCTGGGCGCAGTCGCAGGGTATCGAGGCGGCGCGCTCGCTCGGCTACACCCCGGAATACCTGCTGCTCACGGACGCCGACATCGGCCATCCGCCCGACGCGCTTACGCAGCTCGTGATGCGCGCCGACGCCGAAAAGCGCGACCTCGTTTCGCTGATGGTCCGCCTGCGCTGCGACTCGTTCTGGGAAAAGGCGCTGATTCCCGCCTTCGTGTTCTTCTTCGCGAAGCTGTATCCGTTCGCGTGGGTCAACAACCCGCGCAACCGCACGGCGGGCGCGGCGGGCGGCTGCATGCTGGTGCGCCGCGCGGCGCTGGAAGAAGCGGGCGGCATTGAATCGATCCGCGCCGAGCTGATCGACGATTGCAGCCTTGCCGCACGCATCAAGCATCGCGGCGAAGGACGCCATCCGATTCGCCTCGACGTGGCGGCGCGCAGCGTCTCGCTGCGCCCTTACGACAGCTGGCGCGAGATCTGGAACATGATCGCGCGCACCGCGTTCACGCAATTGCACTATTCGGCGTGGCTGCTGGCGGGCACGCTGCTCGGCATGACAATCATCTACCTCGCGCCGCCCGTCGTCGCCATCGTGCTCGGGGCGAAAGGCTGGCCTGCGTGGCTCGCATGGGCCGCGATGTGCTGCGCCTACGCGCCGATGCTGCGCTACTACCAGCGCTCGCCGCTGTGGGCGCCGTTCCTGCCGCTGATCGCGCTGTTCTATGTCAGCGCGACGTTCGGCTCGGCGGTGCGCTACTGGCGCGGCAAGGGCGGCCAGTGGAAGGCACGCGTGCAGGCGCCCGCCGGGACGAATCAATGAAGCGGCTCGTCTGTCTGGTCGTTGTCGCGCTCGGCTTGATGCAAGGCGCGTTGGCCGACGATCAGACTCGCCAGGACCGCATGTCAGACTATCTGCGCCAGAAGTTCGGCCTCGCGAAGGAGAAGGCCGAGCAGATCTCGAACGCGGTGCGCACCGCCTCCGAGAAGTACGCGCTGCCGCCCGCGCTGATTCTCGCGATCATCTCGATCGAATCGCGCTTCAAGGAAAAGGCCAAGGGCGGCAATGGCGCGACGGGGCTGATGCAGGTCGTGCCCGGCGCGCACAAGCGCATGCTGAAAGACGTGAAGGATCTCACCGACCCGGAGACCAATATCGAGGTCGGCTCCGCGATTCTGTACGGCTACATGAAATCGGCGGGCGGCGATCTGAATGCCGCGCTGAAGAGCTACGGTGGATCGCAGGCGTATGCGGAGAAGGTCAACGGCCGCGTGAAGACATTCGCGGAAGTCGCGGAGGTGGATGCCAGCGCGGCATCGGGCGCGGACCAGCCGCTGCCGTCGCGCGACGGCGGATGCGACGCGCGCTACACGTCGCTTTGTATCGGGCCCGTGGTCTACGTGAGTCCCATCGAAGAAGCTGCGAGCAGCCCAAGCGTGTCGCAGCGCGCGACCAGTCTGCTCAATTCGTTGCTGCCGCTGTCGCACTGAACGGCGGGCAACACAGGGTGCCGACGGCTCGCGCCGTCGCGCATCACTTCTGCGTCAACATCATGTACATCTGGATGACCGTCTCCGGCGAGAACTGGAACGGCACCCAGCCATGTCCCGTATGGCGCATCACGAGCAGACGGTCGCCGTTCGTTTGCTTCTGCACCGCCATGGCCGGGTTTTTCGTCGATACGAAACGCCAGCCGGCGGGCAGGTTCGGCGGGACTTCGGGTTCCATCGACGCGCGCGCGTTCGACAGTTCCTCGATCAGCTGACCCAGTTGCAGCGGATGCAGCGTGACCGACTTGCCGCCGATGGTCATCGTGATTTCGTTCTGGCTCGGGCGCTCGATATGCAACGTCGGCTTTTCTGCCGGGGCTTGCGGCTCTGCCGGCGCTTCTTCGACTGCCGTTTCGACGGGCGCTTCTTCTGCCACCGTTTCCGCGGCGGCCGCCTCTGCGCCGTTCACATGCTGATCGGTCGCGGTCGTGGCCTCGGCCTCGCGCGAAGCCGTGACAACCTGGATGAGCTGATCGACGCCCATTTCGAGTGCGCCAATCTGTTCCTTAAGATTCATGCGTAGTTCTCTGGTAAGACCCGCGATTTTACCTTCTGCACGCTGGCGGTAGCCTTCGTGCCTGCATTGCGAGTTGTAACAAAGCGTGTGCGGCTGACGCACGAGGCGCGATCCAATGCGCTCGCCGCTTTATGCCCAGACGTCACGCTTTCAGATAGCCCGCCTCGCGAAACCAGTCGAGCGCGTCGCGCAAGCCTTCGCGATACGGCCGAGCGCTGTAGCCAAGCTCGCGCTCCGCTTTCGCCGACGTAAAGTACATTTTGTTCTTCGACATCTTCAGCCCGTCGACGGTGACGAACGGCTCGCGCTTCGTGAACTTCGCGACGGCTTCCGCGCCCATCGCGAGCGGATAGAGCGGCCAGCGCGGCAGCGCGATGGTCGGCGGCTTGCGTCCGACGATGCCGGCGATATCCGCGAGCATCTGCTGCAGCGGCAGATTCTCGCCGCCGAGAATGTAGCGCTCGCCGATCTTGCCGCGTTCGAGCGCGAGGAAGTGACCCATCGCGACATCGTCGACGTGCACCAGGTTCAGCCCCGTATCGACGAACGCGGGAATCTTGCCGAGCGCCGCTTCGACGATGATGCGACCCGTCGGCGTGGGCTTCACGTCGCGCGGGCCGATAGGCGTCGACGGGTTGACGATGACGGCGGGCAGGCCGTCGTTCGCGATCATCCGCTCGACAGCACGCTCCGCGAGCACCTTGCTGCGCTTGTACACGCCGATCGCCTGCTGCGGCGTCATCGGCGAGGTTTCGTCGACCGACGCGCCCGAGCCCGTCACCTTCAACGTCGCGACGCTACTCGTGTACACGATGCGCTCGACGCCTTCCTTCAGCGCGGCGCGCATCGTCGCTTCCGTGCCTTCCAGATTCGAGCGCTCGATCTCGAGCGGGTCCGGTGCCCACAACCGGTAATCGGCCGCGACGTGCAGCAGATAGCGCACGCCGCGCAGCGCTGCGCGCATCGACGCCTCGTCGCGCATGTCGCCGACCGCAATCTCCGCATCGAGCGATTCGACATTGCGGCGCGGGCTGGTCGGACGCACGAGCACGCGCACGGCGAAGCCCTTTTGCTGCGCGATGCGTGCGACGGCCGAGCCGACGAAACCGGATGCGCCGGTGACGAGTACGAGATCGCGAGTCTGATCGGTCATTGCTTGCCGTGTTCCTGATTGCTGCCTGACGGGCGCATGGTTGAAGGTTTGCAGAGGTCGGATTGTACGTGCTGCCGATCGCGCGCGCCGTGCTCGCGGGCTCGGCGTGTCGAGGCGTGCGCGAGCAAAGCGCGCGCGGCGCGACTAGAATGCCCGCGTAAACTCATGAAGGCATAAAGGAGGGAAGAGCATGTCCGGCACGGATCTCGATTCGCGGATCGAAACGTATTACGTGCGGGTGCGCGGCATGGTGCAGGGCGTTGGCTTTCGTCACGCGACGGTGCGCCAGGCGCATGCGCTGGGTATTCGGGGATGGGTGGCGAATCGGGAAGACGGTTCTGTCGAAGCGATGTTGCAAGGTCCGGCGAACCAGCTCGACCGGATGCTGTCGTGGCTGCGTCACGGGCCGCCGATGGCGCGCGTGACGGAAGTCACGCACGAAGAGCGCGCCAGCGACAAACGTTTCGAGCGCTTCGAACAGCACTGACACAAGCGGCTTGTAAAAAAGCGCGCGGGCGTGAGCCTCGCGCGCTTCTTGTTGCTCACCTCAACGTCACGCAACGCCATCAGCGCGCCACCAGCAGGCTTTCCGCAAAGCCCCAATCGCGCTCGATCCATTGATGACTGCAAGTGAAGCCCGCGTCGTCGGAGATCGCATGCAGTTCTTCCGGACGATACTTGTGGCTGCTCTCCGTCCAGATCGTCTCGCCTTCCTGTAGCTCGACGGTCAGCCTGGCCGCACGCACCTGCGCGCTCACGCGCCGCTTCGCGCGCAGATGCATTTCGATGCTGCGCACGTCCGGATTGAAGCGCGCGACGTGTTCGAACGCATCGAGCGGAAAATCGCCGTCCAGCTCGCGGTTGATCCGCGCGAGCAGATTCAGATTGAATGCGGCCGTCACGCCGATGGGATCGTCGTACGCGGCGATCAGCACGGGCACGGGCTTCTCGAGGTCAGTGCCGAGCAACAGCGCATCGCCGGGCGCGAGCATGTTGCGGATGTCGCGCAGAAAACGCGTGGCCGCGAGCCGCCCGAAATTGCCGATAGTGCTGCCGAGAAACAGCACGAGCAGTGGCTCGTCTTTCGCGCGGCGCTTGCTCACCTCGGCGAGCCCCGCGAGATAGTCGCGCTCATAGCCGACGATCGAAATGCGTTCGATATCGCCGAGTTCGCGGCGGCACAATTGCAAAGCCGTGCGCGAAATTTCAATCGGGCTGTAAGTAGTGGGGCGCTTTTTACAGAGCGCTTCGAGGATGCGGCGCGTCTTGCGGCCGCTACCGCTGCCCAGTTCCGCGACGATCGCATCGTGCGGCAAATGCGCGACGATATCGCCCGCGTGTTCCGCGAGCAGCCGTTCTTCGGCGCGCGTGACGCCGTATTCGGGCAGCGCAGTGATCACTTCGAACAGCGCCGAACCCACTTCGTCGTAAAGATACTTCGACGGCAATTCCTTCTGGGGCTGTTTGCTGAGGCCAGCGCGAACGGCGGCGGCGAACTCCGGCGATACGTCGTGCGATAGATGTTGCGATACGGCTGGCTGAGTCATGTTGGCTCCGTGTTGTCTCGTTCCAGTGATGACTTGCGGACTGCGGAAGAGCGAATGCGTTGGAGTGAGTGGACCGGCAAGCGTTCAAGCGTGAGCGCGTTCGATGACGGGCGCGTGTCTGCCTTCTGTGCCTTCTGGCGCCTGATCACGCGGCAGCAAATTGAAAGCTGGGCGGGCGTGGCATGAACGGAACACGGAAGCAAGAAGCAGGCTAAAACGGCAGCCTCGTGTTTCCGCCGATGAGTCGCCGACGGCGTGCGGCGTGGATATGAAACTAGTTTTTATAGTGCATCGGACGTGAATATGCACGGACGCAATGTGGCGGAAAAAGACGGACGATCCCCGCACTACCGCTAGAATGCGCGCTTCGCGCGACGAAGCGGGCTTCACATCGGGCAACGCTTGCGCCGCGCTGTTAAAACAAGACTTAACTATGGACGACGCATCTCGCGGCGTCGCGCCTGACCTCACGCAGCGGACCGGCCGATGAACGCCTATCAACCGGGACGCGGCATCGCGTTGTCCGTGAGCGCATCGACGCTCTTTGCACTGATGTCCGTGTACGCAAAGCTGCTCACGCCGTTGACGGGGCTCGATATCTTCGCGTGGCGGGTGATCTGGACCGTGCCGGGCGCTTTCGCGCTGATTGCCTTGCGCTCGCGGCTGCCGCAACTCAAGGCGCTGTCGATGCGCGTGATCCGCGAGCCGCGCACGGCGCTTTTGCTGGCCGTCAGCGCGGCGTTGCTTGGCGCGCAGCTATGGGTGTTCCTGTGGGCGCCGCTGCATGGCCGGATGCTCGAAGTATCGCTCGGCTATTTCCTGTTGCCGCTGACGATGGTGCTGCTCGGCCGCTTCTACTATCACGAGCGGCTGGAGCCGTTGCAGTGGCTCGCGGTCGGGTGCGCGGCGCTCGGCGTGTTGCACGAACTGTGGGTGACGCGCGCGTTCTCGTGGCCGACGCTGCTTGTTGCGATCGGTTATCCGCCATATTTTGTGTTGCGCCGCAAGATCAACGCCGATTCGCTGACGGCGTTCGCGCTCGAGATGTCGCTGCTGCTGCCGTTCGCACTCGCGATGGCGCTCCACGGCGGCTCGCTCGCGCTGCTGTCCGGTCGCGTCGACATGTGGCTGCTGTTGCTGCCGGGACTCGGCGCGCTGAGCACGGTCGCGCTCGCGACATATCTGAAAGCGAGCCGTTTGCTGCCGATGGCGCTATTCGGCATTCTTGGCTACGTGGAGCCGGTGTTGCTGGTGATCGTGTCGGTGACGCTGCTCGGCGAGTCCTTGACGGCTCAGCAGCTTGGAACGTACGTGCCGATCTGGATCGCGGTGGGGCTGACTGGTTTACATAGCGCAAGGCTGCTCGCGCCGCGTTGAAAGCCTGCGAGGCCACCGGGTAGCGCAGACGGCCGCTCCCTCACGACCGATGACGCGGGACCCCATGCGCTGCCTCGACCCGCGTCGGGCCCGCCTTGGCTTCGATTGCCGCGCGCAACGCGGGCCGCCAGCCGAATGCGAATAGCGCTTCAGCGAGCACGAACAGCGGCCCGATCAGCAGGCCGATCACATCGTCGATGAATGCGGGCTTGCGATGCTCGTACGCGACGTGTCCCACGAACTGGAATACCCAGCCCACCACGAACAGGCCGATGCCCGATGCAAGCCACGTCAAGGTGGGCTGCTGCGCAAGCCACGCGCCGCACGTTACGCACAATACCGACACGACGGCCATCATCAAACCGAGCGGCACATCGAGCACGAAGTAGTAGATCACGCTCAGGCCGAACAGCACCCACGCCGGCGATACCGCCAACGGCAGCCCAGCAACCGTCCACGCGGGCCGGCTCAGCAGCACGGCGAGCGCGAGCACGATCATCGGAATGCCGATGAAGTGCGTCGCGATGTTGCGGCGGTCGCGATGATAGGCGGCGTATTGCGCGAGCTGGTCAGTGAGCGTTCTCATGGATGCCGTTCCTTGTCGAAAGTCATCATAATCGCGGGCGGCGCGCCGCGACACTTTCGGCTAGCCGACAATTCAACCGCCAAAGCGCGCTTCGAACGATGACATCGACTGAGCTTTTCAATCTGCTCGACCGCAGCGCCTGGTTTCGCGCCGCGCCCGATGCATTGCGCGCGCAACTAATCGAGCTCGGCCGCACGCGAGGGTTGCCGGCGGGCCAGCGCCTTTTCAATCGCGGCGATGCCGACGACGGCTTCTATTGCGTGCTCGACGGATTGATGCGGATTGGCTCGATCACCGCGAGCGGCAGGGAAGCGCTGCTCGCGGTGATCGAGCCGGTGAACTGGTTCGGCGAGATCGCGCTGTTCGATGGCCAGACGCGCACGCACGATGCCTATGCCGAGCGCGACACGCTGCTGTTTCATGTGCCGCGCGCAGCGCTCACGGCGCTGCTCGAACGCACGCCCGCGTTCTGGCATGCGTTCGGCCTGCTGCTCACGCACAAGCTGCGCCTCGCGTTCGATGCGATCGAAGAGGCCGCGCTGCTGCCCGCTGCGCAACGCGTCGCGCGGCGTCTGTTGCTGATGGCGGGCGGATACCGCGGCGGCGCGGGTGCGCTGCGGCGCGTGCTCAAGGTGCCGCAGGAAGACCTCGCGATGATGCTCGCGCTGTCGCGTCAAACCACGAACCAGATACTCAGGCAGTTTGAAACGCAAGGCGCGCTCGCGCTGCGTTACGCGGAGATCGAGATCGTCGATGCGCAAAAGCTGCGAGCCTTCGCGGTATCGACGAACGACGATGCCGAGCGCGCCTGATCGCGCATAGTGCGACACCAATCCGACGGACTTTAGAGATAGGTCATCGGCCGGCCAAGGTACCATCGCCTATACTTTTTTTGCCGCCGTTTGTCGCTGTAGCCGCGCATCTTCTCATTCCCGCTCGCCCGCCAGGCCAGGCCGATGCTGCGCGGCGCATCTCCAGAACTATTAAGAATTCCAAAGGATTGAAATGAATCCGTCAGTTCCCGCGCTATCGCCCGGCGAGCGCTATCAGGCGTCGGTGTCGCTGTATTCGTCGGGGCGTCTCGCGGAGGCGCTCGCACTGCTCGACGAGATGCTGCAGCGCGATCCCGCCCATGCGGAAGCCATGCACCTCGCAGCCGTTTGCCTGAACGACCTGTATGACGAAGCAGACGCAAAGAACCCAAAGCCCGTCGTCGACGACACGCTCGATCTGGCCGAAGCGCACAACGATCTGGGCGGCTGGTTTTACGGACGCAAGCAGTTGACGCAGGCCGAGCACGCGTACCGCCGCGCGCTGTCGATCAAACCCGATCTGACGAAGGCAATGAACAATCTCGGTCTCGTGCTGCGCGATCTCGGGCGCGAGCTGGAAGCCGAAGCCTCATTCCTGCACGCGCTCGCCATCGCGCCCGACTACGTGATGGCACGCAACAACCTCGGCGTGCTGCTATGGCAGCTCAAGCGCCTGCCGGAGGCGGAGGCCGCGTATCGGGACGTCGTCAGCCGTCAGCCGGGCGACGTCAGCGCGCACAACAATCTCGGCTTGCTGCTGCTTGAACTCAACCGTGTGCCGGAAGCGGAGCAGGCGTGCCGCCAGGCGCTGGCCCTCAATGCCGATGTGCCCGAAGCGCACAACAATCTCGGCAACGTGCTGTGGCAGCAAGGCCGCATCGCGGAAGCCATTGCCGCATACCGCCAGGCGCTGGCGCTGCGGCCCGACTACGTCGGCGCGAAAGCGAACCTCGCGTTGCCGCTGCTGTGCGTCGGCGATTACGTGCAAGGCTGGGCGCTCTACGAGTCGCGCTATCACGAAGCGGTCGGCACGCGCAGCGTGTTTCCGCCGCCCGTGCCGTATCCGCAATGGCGCGGCGAGCCGCTGCACGGTAAATCGCTGCTCGTGTGGCCCGAGCAGGGCTTCGGCGATGGCCTGCAATTCTGCCGGTATGTGTCGATGCTGAAGGCGCGTGGCGCGGGGAAGGTGAGCGTCGCTTGTCCGCCGCCGTTGCGGCGGCTGTTCGATAGCCTCGAAGGCGTGGACACGGTGTATTCGCTCGATGGCGAGACGACGATTCCCGCGCACGACACCTGGTGCTTCGTGCTGAGCCTGCCGATGCTGTTCGGCACGACCGTCGACACGATTCCCGCGCCGATGCCCTATCTGCGGGCGCCCGCCGCGCTCGCGCAGCACTGGCGCAGCAGGTTGCCGGAAGGCGGGTTCAAGGTCGGCCTGGTCTGGGCAGGCGATCCTCGCCCGCACGATCCCAGCTCGAATGCGATCGACCAGCGCCGTTCGCTGACGGCGATGTCGTACTTGCCGCTGCTGCGCGTGCCCGGCGTGACGTTCGTGAGCTTGCAGAAAGGCGCGGCGACCCGCCCGCAGATTGAAGACCTGCCCGCCGGGTTTCGCCCGTTCGATCCGATGGACGACGTGCAGGATTTCGCCGATACGGCCGCCATCGTCGAAAACCTGGATCTGGTGATTACGGTCGATACGTCGATGGCGCATCTGGCGGGGGCGCTCAACACGCCCGTCTGGATTCTGTCGCGCTATGACGCGTGCTGGCGCTGGTTCCGCGACCGGGACGATTCGCCGTGGTATCCGACTGCGCGGCTTTTCCGGCAAACGTCACCCGGCGACTGGGAAAGCGTGTTCGAGCGGGTCGCGCAGGCGCTGGCGAGCCTGCGCGAGCCCGCCGTGTCGCACTGACGCTTGATGCTCCGCGCCGGACGCTAGAACGGATTGTCGATCACACCCGGCTTCGCGTCGGGCTCTTCCTTCACCTGCTCCGGCAGATGCGATTCCGCCTGAAGCGCGGCGACGATGCCGTCGAGCGCTTCTTTCAGCGCCAGCGCCGCTTTCAGACCGCGCTTGTCCTTCGTGATCGCGAGCGTGCCGTTCACCACGACGCGCGTGGTGCCGTTCGACACCGTCAGCGCGTCGCCCTGGATGTTGAGCACGTCGTCGTCGTTCGAATACGCTTTAAACACCTTTCAGCCCTCCCGGACGCTGGTCTTTCAGGCCTTCCGGAATGCCCGGAAAGCGGATGCCGCTCATCGCTTCGAGTTCATGCACCGACTTCACGTCGTAGTGGTCGGTGGCGACGTTGTCCGCGACGATCGCGAACGCGAGTTTCTTCGACGGCACGTAGACGACCTTGAACAGCTGCGTCGGCACGAACACGCGCGTCGGTCCGATGGTCTGCAACTGTCCGCCGATGAACATCGGGCCGGTGACCACGTAGATGTCGTCGTACTTCATCGACAGCTTGCGCACGGCCGTTTCGATGCGCGACCACATGCGCTGATTGTTCTCGCGGTTCTGCGGCACGATGTTCGCGAGCGAGAACGATTGTGCCATCGCCTCCGCGTTCCATCGGTTGCCAGCCGGGCTCATATGGCCGCGATCGAAACCGCTGCGCTTGTAGTCGGCGAGCGTCGCGCCTTCGCCGTCGGGCAGGCGCGCGTCCTCGAAGAACTTGTTGGTGCGCACCATGTCTTTCGCGGCTTCGATGTGATCGCGCGTCAAATGCTCGGCGGACCACAGCGGACCATGTGTGATGCCTGAATGCAGAACGGCGAAATCCGAGTAGCACAGCATGCGCGACTTCGGCGTCATTTTCGCGTTCGTCAGCACGGGCCATTGGGCGTTGGGCGTGAAATCAGTGCATGACGTTGCCGCCCATGCGTGAGTCGCGTGACTCGCGGCCACGATAAGCAGGCTGACTAACCACTTCTTCATAGATCAGAAAGGCGAATGAGGGGCCGCAAGTATAGCCGCGCGACCTATGCGCAATGCAAGGGCTTACACGCCGTTACGCGACATCGCATCGAAGTATCGGCAAAACGGTCACGACGCGTTGCCGCACGGCAATTTCTCCGTGCTCGACGGCGAGAGGAAGGAGTGATAGAGGAAAGGCCCGCGTCCGCCGGGGACGAGCGGCGCGGGCATCGATACGAAGCAGGCTTAGCGTCCGAACACGCTGTGCTCGGCGTTGACGGGCAGGCGGTCAACGGCCTGCAAGCGCCAATAGCCATTCATGGGCGCGTGCGTGCGGTCCGACGACCACGCCGCGCTGCCTTGTGCCGAGCTGACCCGCTGCCGTCCGTCCACGTGCAGGCCATTCAATGTGCATAACGGCGCTTCTGCGCTCGGCGCGCAGAGTTTAGTGACGCCGTTCTCGTCATGGAGTTCGCCCCATGGGGGCAGGTCGATCCCATCGTGTGCTTCTCTCGACCAGCGATGTTCGTCGGTATCGAGCCAGAGCACGGCGTAATCGTGATTGACGGTGGGGTCCGAACCGTTGATCAATATGGTCAGCCGCATGCAGAAATCCCCCGGTGAAAGAGTTGAGTAGGTGCGCTTCCTCAGTCTACTTCTGTCCACCCGTTATGCAAGGCAAACAGCTATCGGTCGGATTGAAAAACCCAATTGGGAACGCATCACCGAACTCCTAGATTTAAGGCACGGCTCAGGTGCGCGCGTCTGGCCGGTCGTTGCCGTCAGAAACGCGCGCTCCCACATACAGGTTTTGGATGGAGGCTCAGATGGCGCAACTCAAGGGTTCGAAGACGGAGGAGAATCTGAAGGCCGCATTTGCGGGTGAATCACAGGCCAATCGCCGCTATTTGTATTTCGCAGCGAAGGCCGATGTCGAGGGACAGAACGACGTCGCGGCGCTATTCCGCTCGACGGCGGAAGGCGAGACGGGCCACGCGCATGGCCACCTCGAATATCTGGAAGTCTCGGGCGATCCGGCGACGGGATTACCGTTCGGTTCATCGCGTCAGAATCTGCAAGCGGCCATTGCGGGCGAGACGCATGAATACACCGACATGTACCCCGGCATGGCAAAGGCCGCGCGTGAAGAAGGCTTCGACGAAATCGCGAACTGGTTCGAAACGCTGGCAAAGGCGGAACGCAGTCATGCGAATCGCTATACGAAGGCGTTGGACGCGCTGGTCGATTGAGTTGCACGCGCCGGCTGCGCGGCTGGCGCGTGTTGTCGCTTCCGTTTGGTGCGGGCCTGGCATGCAGACGGACGCGATAGTGCGGTACAAACGCGAGACGAAGTGAGACGATCACGATTTCGCGCAGCGCATGCGGAAAAAAGTACGAACGCGCTTACGAGAAAGTAGCGCATAAAAAACCCCCACAGCATTGCATGGGATGGGAGTAAGTCCGCCCGCCATGCCATGGGACCAGAGCAAGGTGCCAACGCCGGCTGGTCCAAGGAGACGCACGCCATGCCTCACAAGGAAGGCAGTCTCGAAGCGCCCATTCGCCATCCGCTCGACTGGCAATCGGACGCGTTCTACGATCCGGATGCGATCGATCAGGAATTGACGCGCGTGTTCGACATCTGCGCCGGCTGCCGCCGATGCGTGTCGCTATGCGGCGCATTTCCCGCACTGTTCGACCTCGTCGACGAAACGGATACAGGCGAGGCGCACGAAGTCGACAAGAAGAAGTTTGGCGCCGTCGTCGATCAATGCTATCTGTGCGATCTGTGCTACATGACGAAATGTCCCTACGTGCCGCCGCATCAATGGAACGTCGATTTTCCGCACCTGATGCTGCGCGCGAAGGCTGCCGCCTTTAAGCGGGGAGACGTACCGTTGCGCGACAAGTTCCTGTCGAACACCGACGCGCTCGGCACGTTCGCCGGCATTCCCATCGTTACGCAGACGGTCAACGCGGTGAATCACACGCACGCGGCGCGCGGCTTGATGGAAAAGGCGCTCGGCGTCGACAAGGACGCGTGGCTGCCCGACTTCGCAACGCGCAAGTTTCGCAGCAACGCGAAGAAGTCGCCGCAGGTGCAGACCAAGGACGGCGAGCGTACGCCCGGCAAGGTCGCGATCTACGCCACCTGCTACGTGAATTTCAACGAGCCGGGCATCGGTCACGACCTGCTGGCCGTGCTTGCGCACAATGACATTCCCTACGAACTGGTATCGAGCGAGGCGTGCTGCGGCATGCCGTTGCTGGAGCAAGGCAACCTGCAAGGTGTCGCGGCGAAGAAAGAGAAGAACATGCCCGTGCTCGCGCGCTATGCGCGCGACGGCTACGCGATCATCGGCGCGATTCCGAGTTGCGTGCTGATGTACAAGCACGAGCTGCCGCTAATGTTCCCCGACGACCTGGACGTGCGCGCCGTCAGCGAAGCGTTCTGGGACCCGTTCGAATACTTCATGGCGCGCCATCGCGATGGTCTGCTGAAGACCGACTTCAACACGCCGCTCGGCAAGGTGTCGTATCACGTGCCCTGTCATGCGCGCGTGCAGAACATCGGACGCAAGACGTCGGAGACGTTCGCGCTCGTGCCGGATACGCAGGTGACGGTCGTCGAGCGATGCTCGGGTCACGCAGGCACGTTCGGCGTGAAGAAGGAATTTCACGCGATGGCGATGAAGATCGGCACGCCCGTCTTCAAGGCGATGGCGCAGCCGCAGCCCGACTACATCTCATCCGATTGCCAGCTTGCCGGTCATCACATCGAACAGGGTTTCGACGAAAACAGTTTGCCGAAGACGCCGCTCGCGCATCCGTTGACGCTGCTGCGCAAGGCGTACGGCCTTTGATCTTCAATTTGCGAGGATAACGATGAGCATCGCGAGGAACTCCCTGTTGTCGCTCGAAAACTATGCGAAGCAGCGCAAGACGATGCGCGAGCGGATCATCGAGCACAAGAAAAGCCGCATCGTCCGGTTGGGCAATCACCTGACTTTCCTGTTCGAAGACGAACTGACGATCCGCTATCAGATCCAGGAGATGCTGCACATCGAAAAGATCTTCGACGAGGACGGCATTCAGGGCGAACTCGAAGCGTATCTGCCGCTCGTGCCCAACGGCAGCAACTTCAAGGCGACGCTGCAGATCGAGTACGAAAACGAAGTCGAACGGCGTGCGGCGCTCTCGCGGCTGATCGGCATCGAGGACAGCGTATTCATGCGGGTGGACGGCGACGAGTCCGTCTACGCGATCTCCGACGAAGACCTCGAACGCGAGAACAACGAGAAGACCTCAGCCGTGCATTTCGTGCGCTTCGAACTGACGCCTTCGATGAAATCGCGCCTGCGAGACGGTGCGGCGTTGCTTATCGGCTGCGATCACCCGGGCTATCCCGTCAACTTGCAGCCGATTGTGGACGACGTGCGCCGCTCGCTCGTCAAGGACCTCGCTTAAAGCGGCTTCCGATAGACGACGAAGCCCGACAGGTCCGCGATCTTGTCGTAAAGCTGCATGGCCGTTTGATTCGATTCGTGCGTGAGCCAGTACACGCGTTCGGCGCGCGCGGCCTTCGCCGCTGCGTAGACGGCTTCGATCAACGCACGGCCCACACCCTTGCCGCGCTCGGATTCGAGCGTGAACAGATCGTGCAGATAGCACGTCGGTCCCGCCATCAGCGTGCTGCGGTGATACAGGTAATGCACGAGGCCGGTCAGCGTGCCGTCGGCGCGCTCGGCCACCATCGCGTGCATTGGCTCCAGTCCGTCGAAAAAGCGCGCCCACGTCAGTTGCGTGATTTCGCGCGGCAGCGCTGTTGCGTCGAAGCGGCCGTAGAAACGGTTATAGCCGTCCCACAACGGCAGCCATGCTTCGTAGTCGGCGGGAACGACAGGGCGGATCTTCACAGCTTGCGTCACGAGTAGCGCTCCTTTCCTGGATCGACGGGTATGGACGAAGCATAGGGTTTCTGTGGCACCATTGTTAGCTCCACATCGAATACAAAATCTGGAGCCACGCAATTGGACTACGGGCTGTTGATGTCGCGCTTCGCGAGCCAGGCGGCGGGCCGCAGGCTCACGCAGCAAACGCTGCTTTACGAAAGCCTGCGTCACGCCATCCTGAACGGCGACATTCGTCACGGCAGCCAGCTCGTGCCGACACGTGCGCTCGCCGAGCAACTCGGCATCGCGCGCAACTCAGTGCTGTATGCATACGAACGGCTTGCTGAAGAAGGCTTCATCGCGGCGAGCCGTCACGGGTCGGTCGTCAGTTGCGTCGCGCTGCCTTCGGCGAATGCGGAAGACGCCAACCTCGCGCCCGTCAGCCGTCTGTCGCGGCGCGTCGCCAGTCTGCCGCACGATCGCGCCGCGCGCGGCATGCGTTCGCCGTTTCAGGCGGGCGTGCCCGCGCTCGATGAATTTCCCGTTGCGCAATGGCGAGCGTCGATGGAGCGCGCATGGCGAGCCGTCGATGCTCGCGACCTCGGCTACGGCTATCACGCGGGTCATCCGTCGCTGCGGCGCGCGGTGGCCGAGTATGTGCGCGTGTCGCGCGGCGTGCGCTGCTCGGCCGATCAGGTGTTCATCACATCGGGCACGCATACGAGCCTCGACCTGTGCGCGCGCATGCTCGCCGATCCCGGCGATACCGCATGGCTCGAAAACCCAGGCTATCAGGGCGCGAGGATCGCGTTCCAGGCGGCGGGCCTGAACATCGTGCCGATTCCCGTCGACGCCGCCGGACTCGCGCCCACGGAAGCACACTGGCAGCGGACGCCGCCGCGCCTCGTCTACATCACGCCGTCGCATCAATATCCGCTTGGCAGCGTGCTGAGCCTGGAGCGGCGCTGGTCGATCATCGACAATATCGTCGAGCGCGGCGCGTGGATCATCGAGGACGACTACGACAGCGAACTGCGCCACAGCGGTCCGCCGCTGCCATCGGTTCAGGGCCTGCGCGATGCGGCGCCCGTCGTCTATCTCGGCACCTTCAGCAAGACGATGTTTCCGGCGCTGCGCATCGGTTTCATGATCGTGCCGGCCAGCCTCGCGCCGGAGATCGGCGGCGTGATTGGCGAAATGTCGCGGCAAGGGCGTATCGCGGATCAGGTCGCGCTCGCGGATTTCATCGAAAGCGGCAAGTACGCGCGCCATTTGCGACGTATGCGCCGCATCTACCAGCAGCGGCGCGAAGCGATGGTGAGCGCGATTTATACGCACATGCACGATCTCGTGACGGTTTCATCGGATGGCAGCGGCATGCATCTGACGATGCGGCTCGATGCGCCGCTGCAGGATCGTGATGTAAGCGCCGCGTTGCGCGAGCAAGGCATGTCGGTTTCGCCGTTGAGCACGTACTGCCATCAAGGCGAGGACGCCGAACGCTACAACGGTTTCATGCTCGGCTACGCGGGCGTACGCCCCGAGAAGGCCGACCGGCTCGTTGCCGAACTCGGCGCGGCGATTCGCACGTTGATGCGAGACAAATAATATTCAACTGAATGGTTGAATAACGTCGAAACCCTGCCTATACTCGGGCCGATGAACGAGTCCGCTCTCGACGGCGTGTTTCGCGCGCTGTCCGATCCCACCCGGCGCGCGATGCTTGCGCAGCTCGCCACCGGCGAACGCAGCATCGGCGAACTGGCTGCGCCGTTCGCGATGTCGTTCGCGGCGGCGTCGAAGCACGTCAAGGTGCTCGAAGGCGCGGGGCTGATCCAGCGCCGGGTGCAAGGGCGCTCGCATATTTGCCGGATCGACCCGGCTCCCCTCGCTGCCGCCGACGCGTGGCTGCGTTTCTACGAACACTTCTGGAGCAGCCGGCTCGACGCGCTCGAAGACCTGCTGAGCAATCCCGATGGAGGGTCACGATGAACCAGAACGAACCACTCGGCGTTTTCGACGGCACACAGGTCGTGCGCTTCGAACGTCTGCTGCCTGGCCCGATCGAGCGCGTGTGGGCGTATCTGACCGAGTCCGACAAACGCACCCAGTGGCTCGCATCGGGCGCGATGCCGACGCAGCCCGGCGGCGACTTCATGATGCGTTTCGATCACTCGCTGTTGTCGGCGTCGCCTGAGATTCCGCCCGAGCCGTATCGGCAGTACGCGGGCGGACATGATTCGCTGCATCGGCTGTTGCGCTTCGAGCCTCCGCATGTGCTCGCGTTCACATGGGGCAGCATTCAGGACAATCTGTCGGAAGTGACCTTCGAGTTGTCGGAGGCGGGCGATCAGGTGAAGCTCGTGCTCACGCATCGCAACCTGTCCGGCCGCGACGAGCAACTCGATGTCGGTCCGGGCTGGCACAGTCATCTCGACGTGCTGCGCGAGCGTCTGAACGGCACTGCGCCCGCGTCGTTCTGGACGATGTTCGAGAGAATCAAGGCGCGCTACGACGCGCTCTGAGGTTTGCGCGGCACGCCCGCACGTCGGTTTCCGTCATCGTGTACGATCGCAGGCCATCGCGTACACGTTGACGGAGACCAACAGTGTTTCGTTCGATTCTCACTCGCCTTGCATTACTGACGGCTTTCGCATTCGCGCAGACCTTGCCTGCTGCCCACGCCGCCGACGCTTCTACCGATCCCACCGAACATGCCGCCGACTTCATCGCGCATGACTTCCATTTTTCCGACGGCACGATCTTTCCCGACCTGCGCATCCATTACGTGACGCTCGGCACGCCGCAGCGCGACGCGCACGGCGAGATCACGAACGCCGTGCTGTTGCTGCATGGCACGACGGGCACGGGCAAGGCGTTTCTCACGCCGCTGATGCGCAAGGAACTGTTCGCCGCCGGCGAGCCGCTCGACACCCAGCGCTACTTCATCGTGATTCCCGACGGCCTCGGGCGCGGCGGCTCGTCCAAACCGAGCGACGGCTTGCGCACGAAGTTTCCGCACTACGGCTATGGCGACGTCGTCGAAGCGAATCACAGGCTGCTGGTCGAAGGGCTGAAGGTGCGGCATCTGAAGCTCGTGCTCGGCACGTCGATGGGCGGCATGCAGACGTGGATGTGGGGCGAGCGTTATCCGGGCATGGCCGACGCGCTGATGCCGATCGCCAGCCAGCCGATTGCGATGGCGGGCCGCAACTGGCTGTGGCGGCAGATGATCGTCGGCGCGATCCGCAGCGATCCGGGCTGGCAGGACGGCAGCTACACCACGCCGCCGACGCAATGGACGCGCGTGATGCCCGTCTTCACGCTGATTACGGGCAACGCGGCACGCATGCAGGAACAGGCGCCCGACCGTGCGACGGCGACGCGCATGACGGAATCGATCGTCGCGGATGCGGCGAAGACCGATCCCAACGACGTGCTGTACTGGTTCGAGTCGTCGTGGGATTACAACCCCGAGCCGGATCTCGGCGCGATTCGCGGCCGCCTGTTCGCCGTCAATTTCGCCGACGATCTGATCAACGCCACGGATCTGAACGTGATGCAGCGGCTGATCGGCAAGGTGCCGCAGGGGCGCTATGTGGAGATGCCGGAGACGGCGCAATCGTACGGACATCAGACGCTCGCGCACCCCGAGGTGTGGAAGCCTTACCTGATCCAGCTGATGAACGGCGGCTGAAGCCCGCACGGGAGGCCGGCTGCGTCTCCCGCGCGGCGAGTGAGATAATCCACATTCGCCCCAAAATGCAGAGCTGGAGAACAAAGTGAGCCGCATCGACAACCCCACACGCGACCAGGAAGCCGGCATCGCCGATTCCACCCAGGACATCACGCGCATCGACGACACGCGTATCGGCGCGGTGCGCCCGCTGATCTCGCCGGCGCTGCTGCTCGACGAACTGCCGTGTCCGCCCGGCGTGCAGACGCTGGTTGAACAGAGCCGCGTCGAAATCGCCGATATCCTGCATGATCGTGACGACCGGCTGGTCGTCGTCGTCGGTCCGTGCTCGATTCACGACCACGATCAGGCGATGGAATACGCGCACAAGCTGAAAGTTGCCGCCGACTCGCTCCGCGATGATCTGATGATCGTTATGCGTGTGTACTTCGAGAAGCCGCGTACGACGGTTGGCTGGAAGGGCTATATCAACGATCCGCGTCTGGACGGTAGCTTCCGGATCAACGAAGGGCTGCGGCGCGCGCGCGAGCTGCTGCTCGAGATCAGCGGGCTTGGTCTGCCGACGGGCACTGAGTTTCTTGATCTGCTGAGCCCGCAGTACATTGCTGATCTGATCGCCTGGGGCGCAATCGGCGCGCGTACGACTGAAAGTCAGAGCCATCGGCAACTGGCGTCGGGGTTGTCGTGTCCGATCGGGTTCAAGAACGGCACCGATGGCGGTGTGCAGATTGCCGCTGATGCGATTGTTGCTGCGGCCGCGAGCCATGCGTTCATGGGCATGACCAAGATGGGCATGGCCGCGATCTTCGAGACGCGTGGCAACGACGACGCGCATGTGATCTTGCGTGGCGGCAAGAAGGGGCCGAATTATGATGCTGCGGGTGTCGAGGAGGCCTGTGCCGCGCTGCGCAAGCTAGGGTTGCGGGAACAGGTGATGGTCGATTGCTCGCATGCTAATTCCAACAAGTCGCATGAGCGGCAGATCGAAGTCGCTCAGGATCTGGCGAATCAGTTGACTGACGGGGATAAGCGGATCGTTGGGGTGATGATCGAGAGCCATCTCGAAGCAGGGCGGCAGGATCTCAAGCCGGGTGTGCCGCTTGCTCGTGGGGTGTCGATTACTGATGCTTGTATCGGGTGGGCTCAGACTGAGCCTGTGCTGCATACGCTTGCGCAAGCTGTTCGCGCGCGGCGGCAGGCTGTTGCTGGGAAGTGACGGTAGGGCGTCGGCAAGTTTCTTTCTTTCACTACGCGGGTGAGGCGCTGCGTTGTCCGGCGCTTGGAGGCTTATGACTAACGCGAATCAATACTCGAAGGTTGCGCCGAGCCGCGCGGATGTTGATGCGATGGCCGGTGTGACTGTCGTCGAATTTGGCACCGACTGGTGCGGGTATTGTCAGGGCGCGCAGCCTGTGATCGGGAAGGCCCTTGGCCAGCATCCGGGGACTCGGCATCTCAAGATCGAGGATGGGCCGGGAAGGCCGCTCGGGCGTTCGTTCAAGGTTAAGCTGTGGCCGACGCTGGTCTTTGTGCGTGATGGCGTTGAAGTGGCGCGGGTGGTGCGGCCTACCGATGCCGCTCAGATCGAGGAAGCTTTTGCCAGCGTGGCGTGATTAGCAGTGTTTCTGCTTTTGCGCTGGCATCCGCGTGTTGCCTTCGTGCTTCAAGCGTCGCCCCTGTGCGGGGCGGCACCTACTTTTCTTTGCCGCCGCAAAGAAAAGTAGGCAAAAGAAAGCGGCTGACACCGCCAACTCTTCTTCTTGCCTGCGGGCCCCCGACGGCCGCGTACTTCACCCGGCAACGCACTTATTCGTGTTCGTTGCCAACGCTTCGAAAAGATGCCTCCCCCGCTTCAACTACCCGCACACAAGCTAACGTCGCCGGACGTTTGAGGCCGCATAGCGGCAAACTGTGTGTAGGTTGTCGGGATTTCTTTGCCACCGTCTTAGCCTTTCGGGTCGCCGAACAGGCTGTTCAGATCCTTCGTGTCTTCCGACAGGTTGTATTCCTTCTGTACCGCCTTGAGCGCTTCGTCCACGGTGCGGTCGAAGCCAATTGCATTGCCGAAATTTTTCATCGTCCAGTTGCAGCCGCTTGCGTCCGGTTCCTGCATCTGCGGACGCGGCACGCGGATCTTCACGCCGTCTTCGACCACCTCCGGCGCGCGCTCGATGCGCCGCCTCACCTCGTCCTGTAGCTGGGATGCGGTGCGTGTCTTGCGTAGCATGAGCGTCTCCTCCACTGTTGGCTAAAGTCGCTGGACAGTCTAGCGCAACGGCTTCACACGAAGCGCTTGCGATCGTGTGGCGCGCTGAAATCCTGCAACGGGCCGAGCGGTACGATGCCCGTCGGGTTTACCGACCGGTGGCTCTCGTAGTAATGCCGCTTGATATGCTCGAAGTTCACCGTGCCGGCCACGCCCAGGTGCTGGTAGATGTCCCGTGTATAAGCCGACAGATTCGGATAGTCCGCGATGCGCCGGAAGTTGCACTTGAAGTGGCCGAAGTACACGGCGTCGAAACGGATCAGCGTCGTGAAGAGCCGGATGTCCGCTTCCGTTAGCCGGTTGCCCGTCAGGAATCGCTGTGTCGACAGTTTCTGTTCGAGCCAGTCGAGTGTCTCGAACAGCGGCACGACGGCCTCTTCGTACGCCGACTGCGTGGTCGCGAAGCCTGACTTGTAGACGCCGTTATTCACCGTGTCGTAGACGCGCGCGTTGATCGCGTCGATCTCGGCGCGCAACGGCGGCGGGTAGAAGTCGCCCGGCTCAGCGCCGAGTTCGTCGAACGCCGAGTTCAGCATGCGGATGATTTCCGGCGACTCGTTGTTGACGATCGTCCGTTGATGCTTGTCCCACAAGATCGGCACGGTCACGCGGCCTGTGTAGTGCTTGTCCGCCGCGACGTAGACGTCCCGCAGATACTTCGCGTGATTCAGCGTGTCGGGGACGACGCCTGGGCCGTCGGCGAAGGTCCAGCCGTCGCCGAGCATCAGCCAGTGCACGACGGACACGCTGATCATGTCTTCCAGGCCCTTCAGCGCGCGCACGATCAGCGTGCGATGCGCCCACGGACACGCAAGGCTCACATACAGGTGATAACGTCCCGCTTCTGCTTCGAAGCCGTCGTTGCCGCTCGGGCCGGCTTCGCCGTCGGGTGTGACCCAGTTGCGGAAGATGGCGTCCGTACGCACGAAGCGGCCTCCCGTCGATGCCGTGTCGTACCATTTGTCCTGCCATTGACCGTCGACTAACAATCCCATTTCGCTGCTCCTTCTATCCCGCGTTCCCAGCCCGCGCGATATGCGCTTCGCCGCTGCGATGCCAGCCGCGCGGCAAGACATCGGCAGAAGACCTTATGATGGACCGCCGTTCGGGTTTTGCCGTACGATTTTCCCGTTGATCTCATTCGACAGGTTCGCACATGTTGACGGATGAAGAGCTTGCGCTGCTCGAAGCGATTCGTGAAAGCGGCAGCTTGTCGCGCGCTGCGGCGCGGCTCGGCAAGGCTCCGTCGACGGTGTCGCACGCGGCGCGCCAGCTCGAAACGCGCTTCGACGCGCTGCTGTTCGACCGCCGCCGCTACCGGCTGCAACTAACGCCCGCCGGCCAGCTGCTCGCCGAAGAGGCCGCGCGCCTGATGCTGGACGTGTCGCGCATGACGCAACGCGTGCGGCAGATCGCCAGCGGCTGGGAAGACAGGCTGTGGATCGTCACCGACGAACTCATGGAGTTCGAGACCTTCATGCCCGTCGTCCATGCGTTCGATGCGCTGCAATCGGGCGTCAAGCTGCGTCTGACGACGGAAGTGCTCAGCGGCACGTGGGAAGCGCTGCGCGACGGCCGCGCCGACGTGATCGTCGGCGCGACCAATGAGCCGCCCGCCATTCCGGGCTTGCGCTGGTTCGAGCTGGGCGTGGTCGACTGGGTGTTCGCCGTGTCGCCGCGGCATGCGCTCGCGAGCATCAAGGAGCCGCTCAGACGCGAGCAGATCGCGAAGCAGCGCGGCGTCGTCGTCGCGGATTCGTCGCGCGCGAGCGGCCGCGCGTATGGCCTGCTCGGCGGGCAGACTTCGCTCGCGGTGCCCAGCATGCGTGCGAAAATCCTTGCGCAGCGCGATGGGCTCGGCGTCGGCTGGTTGCCGCGCCAACGCGTCGCGTCGCTGCTCAAGCGCGGCGAACTCGTCGAGAAGGAAACCGCCGATCCGCGCGAACCGAATGTGCTGTACGTCGCGTGGCGCGGCGATCAGGAAGGCAGGGCGCTGAAATGGTGGCTCGACCAGCTGCGCGAACCGCGCTTTGCGAAACGTCTGGTGCAGGGAATCGATCAGTTCGCGTGAAGGGCGCCTTGCTTGGCCGGCCAGTCCGATGAACTGTCGGCGGGCGCGCGAAACAAACGGAAATACGACGGAAACCCGCGACTCGTACGTTGAAGGAATAAAGCGACCGGATGGGGCGTTCTGTTGATATGACGATTGCAGTGCGCCGCTTGCACGATGAAGACCCGCCGGCTTGCACATCGCTTTCGCCGTCCCTACCGACTTCCAACCAGAACGGCTCATGAACACTTCGACAACTTCCCGCACGGCCTCGCGCGACGGCATCGAGACGCTTTCCACGCCAGCGCACGCGTCCCGCTACACACGCACCGCGATGATCCTGCATTGGCTGATTGCCGTGCTCATCATCGTGAACGTGGTGCTCGGGCTTTCCGCCGATGCGCTGCCGGATGACTGGGTGCGCCCCGTCATCGACGTGCACAAGTCGATCGGCATCACGGTGCTCGGCCTCGCGCTGCTGCGCCTGCTGTGGCGTGTGTCGCACCGGCCGCCGCCGTTGCCGCGCGAGTTTCCGTCGTGGGAGCGGATGGCCGCGCACGTCGCGCACTTCCTGCTGTATTTCGTGATGATCGCGCTGCCGCTGTCGGGCTGGATGCACGACTCCGCGTGGAAGGCGGCGGCAACGCATCCGATGCATCTGTTCGGCGTGATCCCGTTTCCGCGCATCGGCTTCATCATGAATCTCGACCCCGCCGTGAAAGAGCCGCTGCACGACAGATTCGGCGCGCTGCACACGTACCTCGGCTATGCGCTGTATGCGTTGCTTGCGATGCATATCGGCGGCGCGCTCAAGCATGAGCTGTTCGACCGTCATTCCGTCATCAAACGGATGGTGCCGTGATGGATATCGATGTGATCGAAGACGCGACGCTGACGAACCACAGCCTGTCCGACGAGCCCACGGTTGTAGCGGGCGAGCGTCCAAGGCCGTCGCTACGCGAAGCGCTCGCCGCCGCGTCGCCGCGCATCAACCCGCGCAAGGGCACCTGGCAGAGCGCCGTGATTCACGGCAGCGTGACCGCCTTGTGGCTGCTGCTGTTCGCGCGCGCGTTCTTTCTGCATGGCGCGCTCGCGTGGTCGACGGGGATCGCTTACGTGCTGTACGACACGCTGCTGCTCGTGTTCGTCACCGTCAAGACCTGGCCGCTGATCCGCCGCTCGTTGCCTGCGCACCGGTCGAAAGATGGCGGGAAACTGCCCTCCATGGGTGTCATCGTCGCCGCGCACAACGAGGCAGGCGTGCTGCCCGTGACGCTCGCCGCGCTGCTGCGGCAGATGCACGGCCCGGCGCAGATCGTGATCGCCGACGACGGCTCGACGGACGGCACGCGCGAACTGCTGACCAGCCGCTTCGGTCTGACGGAGCCCGCGTTGGGCGTATTGAGCGCGGCTAGCAGCCGCTTCCCGAATCTGCACTGGCTGCGCGTGCCGCATGGCGGCAAGGCGCTGGCGCTGAACGCCGCGATCGACGTGATGACGACGGACACCGTGATGACCGTCGACGCCGACACGTTGCTCGCCGACGACGCCACGCTCGCCATGCGTGCATCCTTCGCGCAGTCGCCGAAGCTGGTCGCGGCGACGGGCATTCTCGTGCCCGTCTGCAACCGGACGGCGAGCGGGCGCGTGTTCCAGTGGTTCCAGACTTACGAATACATGCGCAACTTCATCGCGCGCTTCGCATGGATGCGGGCCGACAGCCTGTTGCTGGTATCGGGCGCCTTTGCGTCGTTCCGGCGCGACGCGCTCGTCGCCGTCGGCGGCTTCGATGCGCAATGCCTCGTCGAAGATTACGAACTGATTCACCGGCTGCGGCGTTATTCCGTCGATCACGACCTCGGCTGGGACGTGCGCGTAGTCGGCGACGCGCACGCGCAGACGGAAGCGCCCGCGACGCTCGGTGCGTTCCTGCGCCAGCGCCGCCGCTGGTTCGCGGGCTTCCTGCAAACGCAGTACTGGAACCGCGACATGACGGGCAATGCGCGTTACGGCACGCTCGGCCGGCTGATGTTGCCCGTGAAGGCCTTCGACACGATGCAGCCCGTCTACGGCCTGACCGCGTTCGCGTTGCTGCTCGGCTTCGTGGTCGGCGGACATGGGTTGATCGTCGTCTCGATCTTCAGCGTGATCGGGCTGAAGACGGCGATCGACCTCGCGTTCTATCTGTGGAGCATCCATCTGTACCGCCGCTGGACGGGGCTGACGAGCGGCACGAGCCTGCCGATGGCTGTCGTCGCCGCGATCGCCGAGCCGTTCACGTTCCAGTTGCTGCGGCATACGGGCGCGGTGCTCGGCTGGCTGCAATTTCTACGCGGTGGCAAGACGTGGGGCAAGCAGCATCGGTCGGGTCTCGTGGGCGCGACGCAGACTACGCGTTGAGCGTCGTTGCCGTGCATATCGGCGACGTATGAGCTTGTTGCGGGTTTCTTGAGCGTTGCGGCTGCAACAAAATGGAAGGGCGGTGCTTCGGCACCGCCTTTTGTTTTTGGCGCAGCGGCGGGCGTCGACGCTCGTCCGGTAATGCCTACCGGCGCGCCTACCTGCGGCGAGTCCTCATGATTCCCGGGCGCGACTTCTAGTAGACTGATCGGACATCGGTTTCTAACTATCAAACTCGCTCGGTCCCGGCGACCGGCCGACCGTTGTGCCAGGAGGCCTTATTCATGCACGTAGTCGCTCCGTTGGACAGCAATCCCGTCGATAACCCTCCCAAAGCCGCTGTGCGCGATCTGCGCCGCGTCGATATTCATCCCGATCACTGGTATCCGCTCGCATGGTCGCGCGAAGTGAAGCGCGGTAAAACGCATGCCGTGCGCTTCGCCGGTGAGCCGATCGTGCTCGCGCGCAGTGAATCGGGCAAGGTGTTCGCGCTGGAGGATCGCTGCGCGCACCGGCAGGTGCCGCTGAGCGGCGGTGTGGTCGACGGCGAGGCTATCCGCTGCGGTTATCACGGCTGGACCTACGACTGCTCGGGCAAATGCATCGATGTGCCGTATCTCGGCCGTGAGCGTCTGCCGAATGGCGTGCGCGCGTATCCGTGCCGCGAAGCCGAAGGGCTGATCTTCGTGTTTCCGGGCGACGCCGCGCTTGCCGAGACGATGCCGCTGCCTCCGCTCGGCTCCGTGGCCGACAAGGCGTACAAGACGCGGCGCTTCGGCCGCGAAGTGGCGTGCCACTACTCGTTCATGCACGAAAACCTGATGGACATGAACCATCAGTTCCTGCATCGCAAGCAGATGGGCAAGATGCGCGCGCGTTCGCTCGGCCGGCGGCGCGGCGACGACTGGGTTGAAGTGGACTACACGTTCGCGCGCGAAGCGGGTCAGCAGCCGATCGGCGAAGCGCTCGTGTTCGGGCAGAGCCGCAAGACCACAAGGGCCGACGACAAGGACGTGATGACGATCCGCACGCAGTATCCGTTTCAGACGCTGCGGATTCGCACGTCCGACGGGACGATCGTGATGGACCTGTGGATCTGCTACGTGCCGCTCGACCGCGAACAGCGCACCAATCGCACGTTCGGCCTGCTGTCCATCAAGCGGCCCAAAATCGGCGCGCTGCTCGACGTCGCGTGGCCGCTGCTGGTGTGGTTCACCGAGCGCATCTTCAAGGAAGACCGCTGGATCGTCGAACTCGAGCAGGCAGCGCACGACGCGCAAGGCGCCGACTGGAATCACGAAGTCTTCCCGGTGATCAACGACCTGCGCGATCTGCTGCGCGAATGCGGCGCGCCCGCGGCGCGGCGGGTGATTCCGATCGAGCCTTCTGCCGAGTCCGTTGCCGTCTGACTTCGCGGCGCTTCGTTTCAAAGGGCCATTGATCGGACGTTAGGCGTTCGAACGTTCGGCCCCTCTCATTCGCCGCGACTTTCTGTCCGTGCTGCGCGCACCGCAGGCGTGCGATGTTTCGACAATGCGTTATGCTTGATTTGTCCGCCCGGCTTCGGGCGGACGCGGTGCATTGTTCGAAGGAGGCTGTCTCATGTCCGAGGATGGCGACGCAACTCCGCCGATCGCGGATCTGCAAATCGTATCGACGCGCGTGTTCGATTTTCCGCGCAATCTCGTGTTCAGGGCCTGGACGGAGCCGGTCCATCTCGCGCACTGGTGGGGGCCAAAGGGCTTCACGAATTCCTTCCACGAATTCGATCTGCGTCCGGGCGGCAACTGGCGCTTCGCGATGCACGGGCCGGATGGCGTCGACTACAAGAATCACAGCGTATTCGTCGAGATCGTCGCGCCCGAACGTATCGTGTTCGATCATGTGTCGGGGCCGCACTATCGCGTCACGGCTACCTTCGATGCGCTGAGCGACGAACAGACGCGCATCACGTTTCGCATGGTCTTCGAGACGCCTGCAGTGTGCGCGCAGGCGAAGACGTTTGCCGTCAAGGCCAACGAAGAGAACTTCGACCGTCTGCAGAAAGAGTTGAAACGGATGGTTTGAGCGGGCGTCACGGTTCTCGTGGCGCTATCCCGTCAGTTCAGTCAATTCAATAGGCAACGGCCTCACGTTCCGAAGAACGTGAGGCCGTTGTGGTCGCCTCGCGGGCCCGAGCGCTTACGGCGGGTCGATCGTACGCATCAACCCGCCGCGCTTCGTGTTTGATTAGAAGCGGTGACGCAGACCAACGGATGCGACGCCCTGGCGGTGCGTCGACGAAACGCCCGTCGCGCTGCCGTTGTCGATCACTGCGTTGATCGTCGAGCCAGCCGGCGCGCTCGTTTCCTGATACGTGCCTTGCACGTACACGTCCGTGCGCTTCGACAGCGAGTAGTCGCCCTTCAGGCCGACCTGGTTCGCGTGGAAGTGCGCATCTTCAGCCGCGCCGTTCGAGTACGTGTAGGCAATGCCCAGACCCAGTGCGGGCGTCAGGTTGTACGTGGCGTTGGCTTCGTAGTTGTTGGTATGAACGGAACCCGTGCCGCCCGTCACGTTGTCGAGGCGAGCTTGCGTCCATACGATGCCGAACAGTGCCGGGCCGAACGCGTAGGTTGCGCCCGCGCCGAACTGGCGCTGGCGGAACGACACGCCCGTCAGACCGATATTGTTCAGATCGAGGTTGTTGTAGGCGCCGCCGGACGTGGCATTCGGGTTGTTCTGCTGCGCGTAGCCCGCGCCGACACGCAGGCCTGCGTTTTCGTAGCCCGCACCGACGCTGTACGCGCGGTTGTTGGCGAACTGCGAGCTGTTCGAGAACGAGTAGGTGCCGCCGAACGAGAAGCCCGAGTAGTTGGCGCTCGCGAACTTGATCGAGTTGCTGGCTGCGTCCTGGCTGTTCTTGTCGAGGTGATCGAGGTTGCCGTAATGGGCGAAGTTCGCGCCGCCCCAGCTGCCCGTTGCGGACAGCGGCGACACGAAGTGCTGCATCGCGTCGTACTGACGGCCCAGCGTGACCGTGCCAAACTGGCTCGACAGGCCGACGAACGACTGACGCGAGAACATCTTGCCTTGCGACGCCTGTGCGCCGTTGTTCGTGTCGAAGCCTTCTTCCAACGTGAAGATGGTCTTCAGGCCGCCGCCGAGGTCTTCGACGCCGCGCAGGCCGAAGCGGTTTTCATCGGTCGAGCCGCTGCCGACTGCCCACTGGTGGCCGCCATTGACGTTGCTCGTGTAGGTGATCGACGTGTCCAGCGTGCCGTACAGCGTGACGCTGCTTTGTGCGTGTGCGATCGAGGCGAACGAGGCAGCCACTGCCGTCGCGATCAGAATCTTCTTCATCTGTGCTTCCTTCAGTTCATGGGGCAATACGAGGCTTGAATACAAACGGACAAGCTATGCATGCCACGTCCTGTACGAAGCAAGACCACTTAACTTGCCCGGTTTGGGGAAGCGCAAGTATAGAAAGGGACCCTAACTATCGATTGATATCTAAAATGGAAATGGTCTATTTCCGGAGCAGAAAGGAAAGGCGAAGGGGATTGATTTGATTTGTCTTTTAACCGAACTGGTTTCCGATCTTTTTATTGGTATAAATTTTATTGTTGTGATACGACAACGAAGTTTGGTGGTGATTTATTTGAGATAAGTCATATCTAAAAATAAAAGCGATGTATTCGGTGCGAGCAGCGGTATCGGCTCGGTGTAACGCGGCAAAAGCCTGATGAAATAAAGGGATAGCGCGTCAGAGGCGATTTCGTCAGAGTGTGTCATAAATCAAAAATGCCAGTGAACTTTTTTGAGTGATTGCGATCGCCGCTGTAATAGAACTAGTCCGAATTTACCAACTATGGATTGAATATTATTCAGGCGTTAGACGTGTCACGCAGACAATATTGATCCCAATGAAAGACAAATATTTGCAATTGAGCTATTCAGGAAGGCAGTGACATTCTTTGACAAAAAATAAAACGGCGATTCAGGTCAATCGCCGCCTTTTCAAACCTTTTAAACAATTTCCACTTGACGTCACTTGCCCAGCTCGTGACCGATGATCCCGCCCGCGACGGCTCCACCCACCGTGCCCACGGTGCTATGCGTCGTCTCATGGCCGACATAGCCACCCGCTGCCGCGCCGCCGACGGTGCATCCGCTCACGAACGGCACCAGGACCGCTGCTGCGATTGCGACGCGGACGATATAGCACTTCAACATGTCATGCTCCTGCCTGATTGAAGATGTATTTTCTTCAGCAAGCGTTGTGCCATTTCCCTCAGTGGAATGCCCATTCGCGCAGCAGACCTTTCCGCCCGCGTTGCCACTTTGCTAGACTGCCTTCGCCAGCAGAATCAACCTTTGCTGCCATTGCCGCCGCGCCACCCGTCTCACGAAGTACGGCAGCCCTCGAACGCAGCGGCCCGACAACCGGAACACGGAGTCACCATGTCTTACATGCTGCTCATCGTCGAACCCACCGAGCAACGCGAGGAACGCGGCGAATTCGCTGGCCGCGCCGTCTACGACCGCATGCTCAAATACCGCGCCGGGTTGCAGTCGCGCGGCCAGCTGATCGCAGCCGAATCGCTGTCGCCTGTCAAAAAGGGTGTGCGCCTCGAAAAGCGCGACGGACAGACCCGCCTGATCGACGGGCCGTTTGCCGAAGCGAAGGAAATGGTCGGTGGCTTCTTTCTGTTGAACGTCGACACCTACGAAGAAGCGCTCGCGCTGGCCAAAGAATGCCCCGCCGCCGAGTGGTGCACGATCGAAATCCGCAAGGTCGCGCCGTGCTACGAGTACTGACGGCACACGCCGGCTGAACCGTCCGGCGCGGCCGCAAGGGTTTTCCCTAGCGATGCGGGTTGTCGATCTGACTGCGCGCCGCTCGTCGTGGAAGTAAGAAGCCGCCACGGGGCGTCCTTCATCCACGAGGAGAGACGGCGATGCGATTCATGATCATGGTGAAGGCCACGGCCGACAGCGAAGCCGGCAAGATGCCGGACGAAGCACTGATGGCGTCGATGGCGACGTATCACGAAGCGTTGCAGAAGGCGGGCGTGCTGCTCGACGCATCCGGCCTGCAGCCCAGCGCGAAAGGCTGGCGCGTGCGCTATGCGGGCGGCAAGCGCACCGTCACGGAAGGACCGTTTGCGGAAACGAAAGAGCTGATCGCGGGCTACACCGTGATTCAGGTGCGATCGCGCGACGAAGCGATGGAATGGGCGCGGCGCTTTCCTGCGCCGTTCGGCGAACAGGCCGACGGCGAAATCGAAGTGCGTCAGATGTTCGACCTCGACGACTTCGAGCCGAGCCAGTCGACGGAACGCTTTCGCAAGATCGAAGGCGCGAACCACTGACCTTGCATCTCCTTGCATCCGCCAGCTTCCGAGGAACGATCATGCACAAGCAAATCTATGTGAACCTCGCCGTGAACAGCGTGGAGAAATCGAAGGCGTTCTTCTCGCAACTCGGCTTCACGTTCGAACCGAAATTCACCAATGAGCAGGCGGCCTGCATGGTGATCGGCGAAAACATCTACGCGATGCTGCTCGCGAAGGACTTTTTCCAGACCTTCACGAACAGGACGCTGTGCAATCCGAAGGAGAGCACGGAAGCGCTGATCTGCCTGTCGTGCGACAGCCGCGCGCAAGTCGACGATCTGGCCGATAAGGCGCTCGCCGCAGGCGGCGCGTTGTCGCGCCCGGCGCAGGACCACGGCTTCATGTACGAGCGCAGCATCGAGGATATCGACGGGCATATCTGGGAACTCGTGTACATGGACCCGAACGCCGCGATGCCAGCGGCCGACGCGTCTTGAGGCCGGCCGTGACGACGGCTGCGACCCATCGTGCCATCGAGGCAGTCTGGCGGATCGAATCCGCGAAGGTCATCGCCCACGTCGCGCGGATCGTGCGCGATGTCGGCGTGGCGGAAGAACTCGCGCAGGACGCGCTGGTGGCTGCGCTCGAAACCTGGCCCGACGCGGGCGTGCCGGACAATCCTGGAGCATGGCTGATGGCGACGGCGAAGAACCGCGCGCTCGACCGCTGGCGCCAGGATGCGCTGCACGCGCGCAAGCACGAGGAACTCGGCGCCGACATGGACGCGCGCGAGGCGCATATCGTGCCCGATTTCGTCGATGCACTCGACGCCGCGCGCGCCGATGACATCGGCGACGATCTGCTGCGGCTGGTGTTCACCGCCTGTCATCCCGTGCTGTCGAAGGACGCGCGTGTTGCGCTGACGTTGCGCCTGCTCGGCGGCCTGACGACGGATGAAATCGCGCGCGCGTTTCTCGTGCCCGAGCCGACCATCGCGCAGCGTATCGTGCGCGCCAAGAAGACGCTGTCGGCGGCGAAGGTGCCGTTCGAAGTGCCGCAGGCGAACGATCGCGCGGTGCGGCTCGCGTCGGTGCTCGAAGTGATTTATCTGATCTTCAACGAAGGCTATTCGGCGACGGCGGGCGACGACTGGATGCGCCCAACGCTGTGCGAGGAAGCGCTGCGCCTGGGCCGCGTGCTCGCGGGCCTGATGCCCGACGAAAGCGAAGTGCACGGCCTGGTCGCGCTGATGGAGATTCAAGCGTCGCGCATGCACGCGCGCGTTGACGCGCAGGGAAGGCCCGTGCTGTTGCTCGATCAGGATCGCAGCCGTTGGGACCCGCTGCTGATCCGTCGCGGACTGAGCGCGCTTGCGCGCTCGGAAGCGCTCGGCGGGATGAGCGGTCCGTACACGCTGCAGGCCGCACTTGCCGCGTGTCATGCGCGCGCCCGCACGGCGGCGGAAACGGATTGGGTGCAGATCGTCGCGCTCTACGATGCGCTCGCCGAGGTCGCGCCGTCGCCGGTGGTCGATCTGAACCGGGCGGTTGCCGTCGGCATGGCGTATGGCCCGATGGCCGCGCTCGAACTCGTCGACGCGCTCGCCGACGAGCCTTCGCTGAAAAACTATCACTGGCTGCCGAGCGTGCGCGGCGATCTGCTCGCCAAGCTCGCTCGCAACGACGAAGCGCGCGCAGAATTCGAGCGCGCCGCATCGATGACGCGCAATGCGCGCGAACGCGAACTGCTGCTCGAGCGCGCGCGTGAAATGGGCGGCGCGCCCGGTCGCATGCAGTAGGCGTCCGCGGTTTGCTTTAGCTCGTCACGTGAGTGAGCAGCGAGCGCACGAACGGAATCGCATGCTCGCCCGCGACCATGCCGAGCAGGCCGAGCAGCGCGACGATGGGCGGCGCGGGCGATTTCACATCGACGATGTTGTACAGCAGTCCGACGACGACACCCGCCGCCAGCGACACGATATACGGCTTCATACCAGTCTCCGGTTGTAGCGATCGGGTGTTGTCACATCGTGATGACGACGCGCCCGCGCGTGCCGCCTGCAACTGCCGCGTAAGCGTCGCGTGCCTGTTCGAGCGGAAAGGTCTGCGCGATCGACGGCGCCTGCAACGCGCCGCTGTCGAACACGCTGGCCAGTTCCGTCATCAGGCGTGCGGAATCCGCGACGCCGAGCTTGGCGCTGTCCGCGCCGAACAGCTGCGTCTCGTTGTGATAGAAGTCGATCAGGTCGAACTCGACGCGCCGCTTGCCCGTCGCGCTGATTTCGACGACCCGGCCGCGCCACTTCGCGAGCTTCAGCGCCGTTTCGAACGCGACGCCGCCAACGGCGTCATACACGACATCGGCGCCGCCGAGTTCTTTCACGCGTTCCGCGGCTTGCTCGTCGAACGGTACATAGTGGTCGAGCAGACGGCCTGCGGGCGAGTCCGCGTCAGGCTCATGCCGATCGACGGCGATCACCTTGCAGCCGCGCGACTTCGCGATCTGCACGACCGCGCCGCCGACACCACCGCTCGCGCCGATCACGGCCACTGTTTCGCCCGCGACGAGCTGTGCATAATCGACGACGCCGAGCCACGCGACCACGAAGTTCACGCCGATCGCCGACGCCTGTTCGTGCGTGAGCGTGCGCGGCTTGCGCGACAACGCGCCGACGGGGATCTTGATGAACTGCGCGTGCGTGCCGTCGCGCGTGAAGCCGATGTCGCCGCCTGTGCCCCATACTTCCGCGCCGATCCATTCGGCGGGGCCTTCCGTCACGACGCCGCTGAAGTCGCGGCCGGGGATGCGCGGCAGCGTTGTGTGGCCGAAATGGCCTGAGAGGTTTTTCACGTCGCTCGGATTCACCGAGGCTGCTTTTACCTGCACGATCGCGCTGTCGGCGTTGGCGGTGGGTGTCGGCAGGTCGACGAGGTCAAGGACTTCGGGACCGCCAAAAGAGTTGAACTGGATCGCTTTCATTGCCGCTCCTGCGGAAACTGTCGGATTCGATGGGGTTTCGCTTGCTGCTTCACGATTAGTGAATCAGCGTATGAAGGCAGTCTAAGTGACCGGCGCGACGCTGTTCAGACAAGTGCTTTCGAATATCGGACAGCGGGCGGCGCTGGTTCGGAACGATCAATCGGTTCGGGGATACGCGTGATGCGTGAGAAGACAAAAGACCTGGTGGGTGTGGACGGCTGCAAGGGCGGCTGGTACGCCGTCAGGCAGCACGCCCGGACGGGCGCGATCGAGACGCGAATCTGCGCTTCGTTTGCCGGGTTGCTTGCGTGGGCGCCGGCGCCCGCCATCGTGGCCGTCGATATGCCGATCGGCCTGGCATCAACGGGCTATCGCGCGTGCGATGCCGAAGCGAGGCAGCGTCTGAAGTGGCCGCGCAGTGCGTCGGTGTTTCAGACGCCTGTGCGTCAGACGCTCGGCATCAGGGAGTATCGAACGGCGTGCGATCTGAACCGGGAAGCAACGGGCAAGGGAATCTCGCAACAGGCCTTCAACATTCTCGGCAAGATCGCCGAAGTCGATACGTCGTTGCGTGCCAGCAAGAGCGATGCTTCGCGTGTGTTCGAGGTGCATCCGGAGCTTGCCTTCATGCAGCTTCAGATCGAGCAAGGCGGCGAAGCGGCCGGCCTCAAAGAGGGCAAAACGTCAGAAGTCGGGCATGCGAAAAGAAAAGCCTTGCTCGACCCTATCTTCGGCGCCACGTTGCAGACCGCGCTTGACGAACGTGTTGCCCGGCACGCGCAGAAAGACGACGTGCTCGATGCCTTTGCGGTGCTATGGAGCGCGCGCCGTATCGAGGCGGACAGCGCCGTCATGTTGCCCGATGATGAGCCGCGCGACGGCGCGCTTCTGCCGATGGTGATCCGCTACTGAGCGAACGTTGCGGCCCGCGCTGTTCCGCAACGCGCGCCTAAAGAATCACTCCGCGCCGCGCACGATGCGCAGATCGCGCTCGACGGCATTCCCCAGCGCGGCCAGCGCCTTCTTGTACGCCTCGCTGTCGTAGGCCGCGACGGCCTGCTCGTAGGTCGGGAATTCGATCACGACGGTGCGGTCCTTCAGGCCCTGTTCACGCACTTCCTCGGCGAGACCGCGCACGAGAAACTTGCCGCCCGCGGCCGTGACGGCCGGCAACGCCAGTTGTGCATATGCGGCCAGCGCCGCCGGATCGTTCGTCTTGCGGTAGAGAGTGACCCAGTATCCCTTGCTCATTTCACGTTTCCTCACGTTTAAGGTTTGGCCATGGCGACGCCAGCCGATCCATCAATACGTCCGTCCGCGCCGCCAACGCCCACGATTCTCGCTCAAGCGCAGCGAGCGCGCTTGCGCGTATCGCGACGCCCGACAGCCTCAGGACTTTAACGCAGCCGACGCGGCCAGCGTCGCGTGAGGATCGAAGTCGGTCGGCGGCGCGCCGAGTTCGCGGCGGAACATGTCGCTGAAACTGCTCGGCAGATAGCCGAGTTCGCGCGCGATGGTGCTGACCGCGCGTCCTTCGGCGAGCCCCGATACGGCGACGGCCAGCTGCACCTGCCTGCGCCACTCCGCGAAGCCGATACCCAGCGCCCGCGTGAAGAGCCGCGCGAGCGTGCGTACGCTCGCGCCCACCGACGCCGCATGCTGCTCGAAGCTGATCGCATTCGACGGATTGTCGATCACCGCGCGGCACAGCGCGTCGAGCCGCCGGTCCGACGCGTCGGGCAGCGGAATGCGCAGCGACGAGCGCGGCGCCTGTTCGAGTTCGAGCATGGCGAGCCGGTACGCCGTGCTCAGATAGTCTTCGTCGCGCGTCTGCGCCTCTTCATGTTCGGCAATCGACGCAATCAGTTCGCGCAGCAGGCCGTTGATCTCGAACACGTCGCTGCGTGCGCTCAGATGGCCGATGCTGCGCTCATGGAAATACAGATTGCGCATCTCGACGTCGCTCATCATGTGGATCGAGTGCTCGGTGCCGGCGGGCAGCCACACGGCGCGCTGCGGCGGGACGACGAGCGCCTCGTGCCCGGCTTCGACCCACATCACACCCGACACGGCATACAGCACCTGCGCCCACGTGTGCGAATGCGGGTCGATGCGCAGCCCGCGCGGATAGTGCCGCGCGAGTGAATGGCCTTTGTCAGCGTCATGCAGGGCGGGTGGAGTCGCTTGTGTCATCGCTCAGTGCGCGTCCTGGCGAGGCTTGCGGTCCTTGTCGTCATCGCTTTCGCTCTGGTCGATGAACGGCGAGTCGGTGTCGGTGCCGCCCGAGCGCAGCGCGCTGCGTGCTTTTTCGGCGAGCTGCTCGTAGCGCTGGCGAAAGCGCCCGAGATCCTTTTCGTTCAGTTCCTCGAGATCGAGCAGCGCGTTGTGTGCGCCGTCGAGCGCGCGGATCAGTTCGTCCAGCTTGATCTGCATCGCGGCCGTGTCGCGGTTTTGCGTGTTCTGGATCAAAAAGACCATCAGAAAGGTGACGATCGTCGTCGATGTATTGATCACCAGTTGCCAGGTGTCGCTGAAATGGAACATCGGCCCGCTGATGCCCCATACGACGACGAGCACCACGGCAATCACGAACGTCGCCGGCTTGCCGGCCATCGTCGAAAGACCCGTCGAGAACTTCGAGAACCAGTTGTTGTTTGTCACTGGGCGCTCCTGTCGTGTGAAGTCCAGCCTTGACGATACCCATTCCCCCGCGCGTGCGCCACCGCACCCGCTGGGCCTCGCGGCCGCGAAAAATCCTGCGACGGATTTTCGCCGCTTGCGCGTTTAACCCCAAAACCTGCCGATTTCAAACCGGCAACCGTTCCAAGGGATAACGCAATGAACATGCAAAAACCGGTCCGCATGCTTGCAGCAGGCGTGGCCGCGTTGAGCGCCTCAGCGGCGTTCGCGCAGGCGGTGATCGTTGCGCCGATGGCGCCGCCCGCCGCGCGCGTCGAAGTCGTGCCGCCGCCGCGCGCGGGCTACGCGTGGGACTCCGGCCACTGGCGCTGGGCGGGCGGCCGCTACGTCTGGGTGGCGGGGCACTGGCAGACCATGCGTCCGGGCTATCGCTGGGTGCCTGGACATTGGATCGCGCATGGCCCGAACTGGCGCTGGGTGCCCGCGCACTGGGTGCGCTGAGCGTGGCGACGGGAGACTGAAAGATGAAGAGGCTGTTGTTACTGGTATTGCTTACCGCGACGCTCGCGGGTTGCGCGGTGGTGTCGGCGCGCCCTTACGTCTACCGGCCGGCCGTCGTCGTATATTGAACAGCCTCGAATAGAGGTTGACGGAGCGCATCGCGGAGTTCGCGGCGTTCCTGTGAAGTCACTCGATCAGAACAACAGGGAGCGACAGCAGTGACGACAGCACACCTCGTCGCGACAGACGCCGCGCGTGACACGCGGCATGCGTGGAATATGCGGCATACCCGGAGCCGCGCGCGTTGAGCGAACGCGATCCGGACGCGGAACTGGTGGCGGGCGTCGGCAGGCAGGAGCCGGCCGCCGTCCGCACGCTCGTCGCGCGCAAGTTGCCGCGTCTGCTGGCGCTCGCCACGCGGATGCTGGGAGACCGTATGGAAGCGGAAGACGTCGCGCAGGAAGCGTTCATGCGCATCTGGAAGCAGGCGCCGCGCTGGCGCGAGGGCGAGGCGCGTTTCGATACGTGGCTGCATCGCGTCGCGCTGAATCTCTGCTACGACCGTTTGCGCGCGCATCGCGAGGAACCCACCGACGCGCTGCCCGACGCCGTCGATCCCGCCGCCACGCCCGATGCGCAACTCGAAGCGCAATCGCGCGAGGCACGCGTGCGCGCAGCGCTCGCCGCGTTGCCGGCGCGCCAGCGCGAGGCGCTCGTGCTCAACTACTACCAGGAACTGTCGAACATCGAGGCGGCCGGGCTGATGGGCATTACCGTCGACGCGCTCGAAAGCCTGCTGGCCCGCGCGCGCCGCAATCTGCGCGCGCTACTGGCGGGCGACGATCTTGCCGGAACGAGGACCAGCCGATGACTCCAGAGAGATTTCGCGCAATCGTCGATGCGTATGGCGCCGATGCGCGCCATTGGCCCGAAGCGGAGCGCGCGGCCGCGAGCGCGTGGGCCGCGCAGCATCGCAGCGAGGCGGACGCGCTGCTTGCGCAGGCCGCGCAACTCGACGTATGGCTCGCGAGCGATGCCGCCGCGACCGATGTGGCGCCGGATGCCGCGCTCATCGAGCGCGTGATTGCTTCGGCGCCCGATAACCGAAAACTGCGACAACCGCGCCGGCTGTCGTTGGCCTGGGCGGGCGGCGGCTCGCGGCGGGCGGGCTGGTGGTGGTCGGGCGCGGCGGTCGCGGGCGTTGGTTTGATCGGCGGATTGGCGGGCGCATTCGCGGTGTCGTTTTTTCTCGTGACGGGCAACCCGTCCCCGGGACCGGAGTCTTCCTATCTGACAACTGGATTTGGCGGCACGGCCGCAGACTGGAGTGACGAATGAGCGGACGCGCCTGGAAATTTCTGTTGGTCGGCTCGCTGGTGCTCAACGTGTTTCTGATTGGCGGCGTCGCGGGCGGCGCGTATCAGTGGTTCGTCGCGCATGGCGGCGCGACGGCCGCCACTCAAGCACAGCCACGCGCGCTGCGTTTCGCGGCGGAAGGGCTGTCGGCGGAGCGCCAGCAGCAGTTCGTCGATGCATTGAAGGACGCGCGCCGCGAAGCGCGCGAGTACGCGCGTGACGGGCGCGAGGACCGGCGCGAGGTGCTGCGGCTGCTAGCCGCGCCGCAACTGGACCGCGCGGCGCTCGACGTGGCGCTGAACCGCACGCGCGAAGCCGATATCGCGCTGCGCTCGCGGGTCGAGCAAAGCGTCGCCGATTTCGCCGAGACCTTGTCGCCCGATGAGCGCGTGAAGTTCGCGGAAGGCTTGCGCGAACGTGGGCAATGGCGGCTCGCGCAGGCGCAGCAGCGCTTGCAGAAACCGGGCAATCAGCCCGCGAGCGACTGATTGGCCGCGACTGAAAAAAGCAGCGACGGAAAAGCGCCACTCGCTCCGTTTAATGCACATCGAACCACGCACGACAGGCGAGACAGGAGCGAGCATGGCCAATTCACCTGCAATCATGGCGCCGCCGTTGAGCACAGCCGCGATCGCGCTGAACCGCTTCGGCCTCGGCGCGCGCGCCGACGAAGCGCCACCGGCGAATCCGAAGAACTGGCTGCTCGCACAGATCGACGCCTATCAGCCGATGCCCGCGGCATGGGCTGCGCAACCGACATCGCTGGCAATCGCTGCGGATCTGGCCGATGAACGCCAGCAGGCGATGGCGAACCCGGCAACGAACGCCACGGCGAGTGGCGCAAATGCAGCCAGCGCGCCGAATCTCGCCAGCAACCCGGATGACGCGCGCAAAGCCGCCCGTCAGGCCGCGAACAAGGCGCAGCGCATGGAAACGCGCGACACCTATCGCGCAGCCGTGAACGCGCGCGTCGCGAGCGCTCTGACGACGCCCGCGCCGTTCATCGAGCGGCTCGTGCATTTCTGGTCGAATCACTTCGCGGTTTCCATCGACAAAGGCCGCGTCGCGCCGTTCGCCGGCGCGTTCGAAGCGGAGGCGATCCGCCCGCACGTGCTCGGTCGCTTCGAAGACATGCTGGTGGCCGTCGAACGTCATCCCGCGATGCAGCTTTTTCTCGACCAGACGCGCTCTGTCGGACCCGACAGCGTCGCCGCGTTGCGTGCCGCGCAGCGCAATCCGAACCGCAAGCCCGGACTCAACGAAAACCTCGCGCGCGAGATCATGGAACTGCATACGCTAGGCGTGCGCAGTGGCTACACGCAGGACGACGTCACCGAGTTCGCGCGCGCCATGACGGGCTGGAGCATTGCGGCCGCGCAAGGTCCGCAGGCGAACAACGCAAGCAACGCAAAAAATGTGAACACCGCGCCGCCGGGTGCGTTCATGTTCCGTCCGCAATTGCACGAGCCGGGGACGCGGACCATCATGGGCCGCCGCTACGACCAGCCGGGCGAAGGGCAGACGCTCGCGGTGCTGCACGATCTGTCGAGCGCGCCCGCCACCGCGACGCATATTGCGACCAAGCTCGCGCGCCACTTCGTTGCGGACAATCCGTCGCCCGATGTGGTCGACCAATTGGCGACAGCCTTCATGCGCAGTCGCGGCGATCTGCCCACGGTTTATCGCGCGCTGATCGACAGTGACGCCGCGTGGTCGCCCATAGCCGTCAAGTTCAAGTCGCCTTGGGAATGGACGGTTTCGTCGATGCGCGGCCTCGGCATGCACAACCTGAACGACCGCGAGCGCGTCGTGCAGATGGCGCCCGTGCTTACGCAACTTGGTCAGCAGGTGTGGCGTCCCGGTTCGCCGGCCGGCTATGACGATATCGCTGCGAGCTGGGCCGCGCCCGATGCGCTAGTGCGGCGTGTCGAGATCGCGCAGCGTTTCGCGGCGCGCGTCGGTGACCGGCTCGATGCGCGCTCGCTCGGGCAGACGCTGACGGCAGGTTCGCTGAGCGAGCCGACGCAGCTCGCCGTGTCGCGCGCGGAGAGCGCATCGACGGCGCTCGCGCTGCTGCTCGTCTCGCCCGATTTCCAACGGAGATGACCATGCTCACTCGCCGCAGTTTCGTGCGCATCGCAGCCGCTGGCGCGGGCGCGATGCTCGTCGCGCCGCAGATCGTGTTCGCGCGCGCCGCGACCGACCGCCGCTTCGTGTTCGTGATCCAGCGCGGCGCCGCCGATGGGCTGAACATCGTCGTGCCGTACGCGGACCCTGCCTATGCGTCGCTGCGCGGCGCGCTGGCCGTCGATACGTCGGCTTCGATGAAGCTGGACGGCACGTTCGCGCTGCATCCGTCGCTTGCGCAGATCGGGCAGATGTACGGCCGGCGCGAGGCGCTGTTCGTGCATGCCGTCGCGTCGCCGTATCGGGACCGCTCGCATTTCGACGGACAGAACGTGCTGGAGACGGGCGGATCGTCCGCGTATCAGGTGAAGGACGGCTGGCTCAATCGGCTCGTCGGCATGATGCCCGGTGCAGCGTCGACGACGCACGAGAACGCGATCGCGTTCGCGCCGACCGTGCCGATGGCGTTGCGCGGTGCGGCGAACGTCGCGTCGTATGCGCCTTCCGGGCTGCCGCAGGCACCCGACGATCTGCTCACGCGCGTCTCGCAGCTCTACGAACAGGACGCGCAGTTGCGTCCGCTGTGGGAATCGGCGATGGCGGCGCGCGGTCTCGCGGGCGATGCGGGGGCGCGCCAGGACCCGGCGAGTCTCGGCAAGCTGGCGGCCGGGTTTTTGTCGCGCGAAGACGGGCCGCGTATCGCGATGATCGAAACGGGCGGCTGGGACACGCACAGCGCGCAAATGCCGCGCCTCGCCGCACAGCTCAAAGCGCTCGACACGATGCTCGCTGCATTGCGCGACGGACTCGGACCGGCGTGGAGCAAGACGACGGTGCTGGTTGCCACCGAGTTCGGCCGCACGGCTGCTGCGAACGGGACGGGCGGCACGGACCACGGCACGGCATCCGTCGCGATGGTGATCGGCGGCGCGGTGGCGGGCGGGCGCGTCGTCGCCGACTGGCCCGGCTTGCGGCAAAGCGATCTGTACCAGGCGCGCGACCTGAAGCCGACGGCCTCGCTCGACGCGCTGATCACGGGCGTCGCGAGCGAAAGCCTCGGGCTCGATCCGCACCGGACTTCGCGCACGCTGTTCGCGCAAGCGGGCAGCGCGCAGCCGATGACGGGTCTGATCCGTGTTTAGGCCGCGCGAGCCGATTTGACAATCAAGCCGAATCACTAGTCGATCAACAGGGAGATGAATTCGACGATGAATGGTCTGAACCTGAAATCCACGAAACTGCGCGCGCTGCTGGCGGCCACGCTCTGCGCATCGACACTTTCCGCCTGCTATGTCGTCGAGCCTGCGCGGCCGGCGCAGCCCGCGCCCGTCGCGGAGGTGATACCCGCGGCGCCTGCGCCGGGATATCGGTGGGTGAAGGGTCACTATCGCTGGGAGGGCAATCACTGGGCATGGGTGCCGGGGCACTGGCGGCCCGTTTGACCCCGCTTGATCCGGTTCGAAAAAAATAACCGGTTGCGCGTGTCGATCTGAAGATGGCTCACTCGTCGTAGTGGTGAAGACTCGCTAATCGGGCGAAACTTCTTCACTCATGAAACTCTTCACATCAGGAGACACGACATGTCCACGCCAGCCGTCAAGCCCATCCCCGAAGGGATGCACACGTTGACACCGCACATCATCGTCGCGGGCGCGGCCGAAGCAATCGAGTTCTACAAGAAAGCGTTCAATGCAGTCGAGCAGGTGCGCCTGCCCGGTCCCGGCGGCAAGCTGATGCATGCGCAGCTGAAAATTGGCGATTCGACGCTGATGCTGGTCGACGAAATGCCCGATTGCGGCAACGGCGCGTCGTTCGGGCCGAAGGAACTGAAGGGCACGCCCGTCGTGCTGCACCTGTATGTCAACGACGCGGACGCCACCATCGCGCAAGCCGCGGCAGCGGGCGCGAAGGTCATCATGCCCGCCACCGACATGTTCTGGGGCGACCGTTACGGCCAGGTCGAAGATCCGTTCGGCCACCGCTGGTCCGTCGCGACGCACAAGCGCGACGTCACGCCCGACGAAATGAAATCGGCGATGGAGCAGATGGCGCAAGGCCGTCAATAACGTCTGTCGCGGGGGCGTGAATCGATGCGCGGTGATGCATCGCGCATTTCACCGCACGCTGCCGCGCCCGATACAACCATCCAAGGAGATGTGATGGACAAGATTGCCACGTGCCTGTGGTTCGACGGCAATGCGGAGGAAGCCGTCCGGTTCTACACGGGCATCTTCGGGAATTCGAGCATCGGCGACATCACGCATTACGGCGAGGCGATGCCCGGCAAGGCTGGTGAAGTGCTGACGATCACCTTCCATCTGGAAGGCCGCGAATTCCTCGCGTTGAACGGCGGCCCGCAGTACACGTTTTCTCCGGCGATTTCGATGTTCGTGAAGTGCGAATCGCAAGAGGAAGTCGACACGTTGTGGGACAAGCTGCTCGAAGGCGGCGGCTCGCCGGTGCAGTGCGGCTGGCTGACGGACCGCTACGGCGTCTCGTGGCAGATCGTGCCGACCATGATGATGAAGTTTCTGACGGACAAGGACCAGACGAAGGTCCAGCGTGCAATGCAGGCAATGATGCAAATGGTAAAGCTCGACGTGAAAGCGCTCGAAGCGGCTTTCAACGGGCAGTGATTTCTGTTGAGCGTGGCGCGCGCCGCGCATGAATGGCTTTTGCTGCGGCGCGCGTATCTGCGATCATCGGCGCTTTCCTCCTTGCCGGCTCCTGCCGGATACGCGCGATGAATCCTTCCGTCCCTGAGCTTGAAACCGATCGTCTGATCTTGCGTCCTCACGTTCGCGAGGACTTCGACGAGAGTTACGCGCTGTGGTCCGATGAGACCGTTACGCGTTTTATCGGCGGAAAGCCGTTCAGCCGTGAAGAGGTATGGTCGCGGCTGCTGCGCTATGCCGGGCACTGGGCGCTGCTCGGCTACGGCTATTGGGTGATCCGCGAGAAAAACAGCGGCCGGTTCGTCGGCGAGATCGGCTTTGCGGACTACCAGCGCGACATCGAGCCGCCGCTCGGCGCACCCGAGATCGGCTGGGCGTTGATGCCGTCGATGCATGGCATCGGCTATGCGACGGAAGCCGTGCGCGGCGCGCTGACTTGGGCCGATGCGAAATGGCCTGAGCGTGAGACCGTGTGCATCATCGCGCCGGACAACGTGGCGTCGCGGCGGGTTGCTGCGAAATGCGGCTACGTCGAGGCGCGGCAGGCGACATACAAAGGGCATCCGACCGGGGTGTTTTGCCGCGCTGTCTAAGAGTTTTTCGGGCTTTTCCTAGGGTTCCTATATCTTCCGGCCGAATTGTTTGAGGCCGCCGCCGATGCGATATTGACTGCGCGAATGCATCGGTCATCTGAACCACCCAGTCGCACGTAGATACAGCGTTGACACATCAACCTGCGCCGCGTAGCATCATGGTATCTACATTGTAGATACGCGCGGCGCTTCTGCTCCCTCGTGGGGTTTCAAAGGAGGCAATCGTGTATCTGGATTTCTCGGGCGAAGGTGGGGCTATGGCTATTCAGACAATCAAGCGGTGGGGCAACAGTCTTGCGGTGCGCATTCCCGCAAGCCTGGCGGAGGAACTGCACCTGCGCGAAGATCAGGAAGTCGACATGGTGGTAGCGGATGGAGCGCTCGTCGCAACGCCCGCCATCAGGACGTTCAATTGGGACGAGTATCGCGAGCAACTCGCGGCGCGGCCCGGCGACGTGCATCCGACCATCGATCATGGCGTGGCTGTGGGTTCCGAACTTGCCGATCCAACGGACCAGGACGACTGGTAAGGAGCAACATGAAGAACGGCGTTCCCGAAATCGGCGATGTGTGGTGGATGAGTCTCGAACCCGTGGTCGGGCACGAGCAGGGCGGCAGTTATCCTCGGCCCGTGGTGGTGTTGTCGCACCACGAGCACAACGGTCCGGCACAGCGCATTGTCGCCGTGCCGTGCACGTCGAAGATACGCGGTTTTTCGACGGAGATTCCCGTCTCCGCGTTGTCAAAGCCGTGCGTCGCGCTGATCGACCAGATCACCACGCTCGACTGGGTGGCGCGGCGCGGTGAATTCAGGGAAGAGCGGATCGCGCAGCCCGAACTGGATGCGATCCGCCGCAGTTTGAAAGCATTCCTGATGATGTAACGGTGTCGCCGCGTTACGGGCGATGTGCCGCAGTGCACGCCTGCAACGTGCGCCGCTGCGTGCCCTGCGCGTCGAAGTTCGCTTCGTCGAGCCATTGCGCGAAGCCGGCGCGCAGCGCCGGCCATTCGCTGTCGATGATCGAGAACCACGCGGTATCGCGGTTACGGCCTTTGTAAGTCACGGCCTGACGGAAGATGCCTTCGTACGTGAAGCCGAAGCGGGCCGCCGCGGCGCGCGACGGCGCATTCAGCGAGTCGCATTTCCATTCGAAGCGCCGGTAGCCAAGTTCGTCGAATACGCGCTGCATCAACAGGAAGATGGATTCCGTTGCCATGCGCGTCTTTTGCAGACGCTGCGAAAACACGACGAAGCCGACTTCGATCACGCCATTCGCCTTGTCGATACGCATCAGCGAAAGCGTGCCGATGGCTTTGCCCGTCGCGAGATCGATGACGGTGTGATGCAGCGGGTCGGGGGAAGCCGCGCAGGACGCGAGGAAGTCGCGGTACGCTTCGCGCGTGTCGAACGGGCCTACCGAAAGATAGGTCCAGTCGCGGCCGTCGGGCGCGGCGCTGTAGGCGTCGTACAGATCGTCCGCGTGGCGTTCGACGTCGACCCGTTCCAGCCGGCAGTAGCAGCCTGTCATCGGCTGATCGCCAGGCGCCTTTGCGGGCTGCCACTGTGGCATGGGTTCGCCGATAGCCTGGCCGTATTCGTTGACTCGTTGCACCACGTCATTCTCCCGTCGCGTGAACCGTTGAAGTATGCCAAGCGGGCACGATACGGCAAAGGCTGTGCGCCCGTAAGAACCAGGTGGGCGCGATTCGATAGAGCCAGCATCGCGGCGTCTCGCCGCCGGTCGTGAAAGGTGCGCCGATTGCGAACGTTTGGAAGTGAAAGGCTGCCGGTTCAGAATGATCCCGCTCATTCCCCATTCGTGAGAGGTCCGCATGCTCGACGTTGCTGATGAAATCGCCCGGTTTAATGCGGGCCGTGACCCCGACCGCCTCGCAATGAAATACGCGCGCATGCGCGCGTCGCCGTTCGTGTTTCTGCGCGGAACCTGTCATCTGTTCTACAAGCGTCTGTCCAAAGGCACGGTGCTGGACGGCGCGCCGCGGGCGTGGATCTGCGGCGACTTGCATCTGGAGAATTTCGGCAGCTACAAGGGCGACAACCGGCTCATTTATTTCGACATCAATGATTTTGACGAGGCATGCCTGGCGCCCTGCCTGTACGAAATGATCCGTCTGCTGTCGAGCGTGCTGGTAGCGGCCGACGACCTGAAGCTCAGCCGCGCCGAGGCACTCGCGCTGTGCCATACGGCAACCGACGCCTACGCGGCCGCACTGCGTTTCGGCAAGGCGCGCTGGATCGAAGAGGAGACGGCCGAGGGCATGGTCGGCGAACTGTTCGCGGCTTTGCACCAGCGCTCGCGCGTCGATCACCTGAACCGGCGCACCGAATTGAAGGGGAAAAAGCGGACGCTGCGCGTCGACGGCAAAAAGGCGCTGCCTGTCTCAGCCGAAGCGCGCGCCAAGGTCGTCGCGTTCATGAACGATTTCGCGAAGCGCGAGCCGAATCCGCAGTTCTACGAGATCATCGACGTCGCGCGCCGCATTGCGGGTACAGGCAGTCTGGGCGTCGAGCGCTATGTGATTCTGGTCGAAGGCAAGGGCTCGCCCGACGGCAATTACCTGCTCGACATGAAGCTGGCTTTGCCGTCCGCCACCGCGCCGAACGTTCATACGCCGCAGCCCAAATGGGGCAGCGAGGCCGAGCGCGTCGTCGAGATTCAGAGGCGCAACCAGGTGGTGTCGCAAGCCTTCCTGCATGCCGTCGAGTTCGAACAGCGGCCGTTCGTGCTGCGCGGCTTGCAGCCATCGGAGGATCGCGTCGCGCTCGACAACTGGAACGGCAAGCTGCCGAGGCTGGAGTCCGTCGTGCGCAACATGGCCGATCTGGTCGCGTGGGCGCACTTCCGCAGCAGCGGAAGGCAGACTTCCGCAATCGCCGACGACCTGATCGCGTTCGGCGAAGACGGCAAATGGCAATTGCCGTTGATCGAACTCGCGACGCAGTGCGAAGCGCAGGTCGTCAGCGACTGGAAGGCATACTGCGAAGCGTTCGATCGCGGCGCCTTCAAACTGAACGCGAAGGCGTGAATGTTCGGGTTCGAACGTTTCGGACCGTACGTTCGAAAAATCCGAATATGTTGCCGGGCTTTACGGCGACAGGCGAGATGTGTAAATCTGGTGGTGCGTCGTGGTCAAAAAGTGCGTCGTTTTTTCTGGGTCCGTTCGCCCTGCAAGTCCCGGACCGCGCTAGTACCCGACGCCGTGAGCGGGCGCGCCGCCCGTAAGGCATAAACAATGCCTCCCTATGAGTCACTTCCACGACAGGAGACGGCACTATGGAAATCGAAGCGACCGCATGGTACCCGCTGGACGACTATGCGCCCGTGCGAGATGGGTGGTACGAAGTCCAGCTGGTGAGCGGAGACACGGCATTCGCTAAATTTATCGAAGGCGGATGGTCGGAGAAGCCGCTTCTCGTGTTCACCCACTGGCGCGGACTGAGCGAAGATCCCGCCCGCGTGGATGAACCGGAAACCATCGACGCGGAGGCCACGGCAGCCGAGGGCGTGCGTGCCGCATGGAACGCCTTCTTCCCCGGCGCGAACGGCGAAGCGCACAAACCGCTCGACGTCACGCACGGCAAGCCACCGACTACACACTGAATTTGCATCCATGCGGATCTGCGGGCGGCGCATTGGCGCCGCCGTTTTTTTGCCCCGAGTTTTTGCATCTGCTTTTCGCACAAAGCGCGCTCGTCCGGCAGCTTTACTGCCATGGCGCGCAAGCTTCGCGTTTTGCCCGGCTTCGCTAGAATGCAGCGATCGATATCGCGAAGGTCTCTCATGCAATCATTCCGGCAACCCGTCGATCTGGCGCGCGCGACGCGCCTTCTTAACCATGGTCCCGTCACGTTGATCACGAGCGCGCACGACGGGCGCTCGAACGTGATGGCGGCTTCGTGGGCCATGCCGCTGGATTTCGTGCCGCCGAAACTCGTCGTCGTGATCGACGCGAAGACATTGACGCGTCAACTGGTCGAAGCGAGCGGCGTATTCGGCCTGCAACTACCCACGCGCGGCTTCGCGCGCCATACGCTCGCGGTCGGCTCGAACGCCGGCGTCGAAATCGACAAGTTCACCGCGCTCCAGCTCGAGACGTTTCCGGCCGAAAAGATCGATGTGCCGATGCTGGAAGGGTGCGTGGCGTGGTTCGAATGCAAGGTGATTCCCGACGACGCCCAGCGGCACGATCTGATCCTCGCCGAAGTGGTCGCGTGCTACGCGGACAGCCGCGTCTATTCGGACAACCGCTGGCACTTCGGCGACGATCACGACATGCGCACCTGCCATTACGTCGCGGGCGGCACGTTCTTCGAAACGGGTGACACGTTCGAAGTCGAAGCCGCGCCCGTCGGCGACACGCGCTGATTCGCGTCTGCGCTGGGTTCGCGCTTCAGTTCCTGAGCGGCAGCCAGATTTCGACGCCGCCCATGCCCGTCACGGGATTGAACTGCTCGCTGTAGCGCTCGAAGTTGGGCGCATCGGCGGGCGCGTGCCCGGATTCCGGCAGCCATTTGTTCCAGATAGTGTTCCACGTGCGGCGTATCGTCGAAATGTGCTCGCTGTGCGTGAACACCGCATAGCGCTGCGTGCCGATGCGCACGCGGCTCAGTTCATCGGGCAAGCCCGAAAAGTCGGAGACTTCCACACCGCACAGATAGTCGAAGTTGCCGGAGTCGTCGGCGTTGTAGCAGACGCCGTACGCGACGCGGCCGATCTGTCCGGGCACCTCGCCGAAGATCGCGTTGAAGCGCTGCCATTGCGCGGGAATGCCCGAACTGCTTTCACAGTGATAGCGTTCGCTCGATCCCGCGACGAGCAACGGTTTGCCGTCCACGAAACGCGGCGGCTCGAGATGGGCAAGAAGTGATTCATCCATTTTGATCGGCTCCACGAGTGCGAGGTTGTCGAGATGACCTTGCGCGCGCAACGTTTCGGGCGTGAGCCCGAACTGCTCGCGAAACGCGCGCGTAAATGCCTCGTGCGAGCCGTAACCCGCATCGACCGCGACGGCGAGGATATCCGGCGCACCGCGCGCTAGTCGCCGCGCCGCTTCCGTCAGGCGGCGCGCGCGCACATAGCGCATCACCGCGTGGCCCGTTGCCGCTTCGAACGCGCGCGACAGATGAAAGCGCGAGACGCAACCGCAACTGGCGATATCGTCGAGCGACAGTTCCTCATGGAAGTGGCTTTCGATAAACCACAACGCCTTTCCCGCAGGGTTTCCGATCAAGTTCATACGGACTCTCGTTTCGGCATGAACCCAGCATATCGATCGGACGGACCGTTCATTTGATCGCGCTTGCGGTTCTGCAGATGCAGCGGCCCGTCATTCCGCCGATACGTCTTTCGCGGGCGACCCGAAATAGACCTGCACTTCGACGATCTTGCCGTTCTCGATCCGGAAGAACTCGGTATTGCGAAACGCCTCGCGATTCACCGGCTTGCACGCATAACGCACGAACGCTTCGCTGCCTTCGCTGAACAGCTTCTCGATCTGAAAGAACTCGACCTGTTCGTTGAACGGCCAGCAGCGTTCGAAGTATTCGCGCCGGTCGATATGATCGTCGCGTGGACTGGTGAAATGAAAATCGTCGGCGAGGATCGCTTCGATCGCCGCGCGGTCCTTGTGCTGATACGCCGCGAAGCAGCGGCGAACCAGATCGGGAACATCCGTGGTCTTGCTCATGGCGATTGCTCCATCTGCTGCTTCAACGTGTCGCCGTCGCGCTCACGTTGCGCGGCGGATGGCGAGCCGGGCCGCAGCAACGCGCCGCCGATCGTCGCAGCCATGGCCGCGAAGATCGCGCCGACGAGAAACGCAACGTGATAGCCGCTCGCGAGCGCGGCGGGCGTATCGGCTTGCTGCGCACCGCTGCTCGCCGATTGCGCGGCCGCGAGACTCGCCAGGACCGCGAGTCCCAATGCGCCGCCCATCATGAACGACGTGTTGACGATGCCCGACGCGAGCCCGGAATCCGCGGGATCGACATCGCTCATTGCAGCGAGCAGCATCGGATTGAACGCGACGCCCGCGCCCACGCCGAGCAACACCATGCCGGGCAACACATCGACGACGAAGTGTCCATCGACGGGGGCGCGCGCAAACAGCAGCAGCCCGAGCGCCGCGAGAAACAGGCCGACGGCGAGCGGCCGCCGGATGCCGAAGCGCATCACCATGCGCGCCGACAGGCCGAGCGAGAAAAAGCCCATGATGAGATTCGCGGGCAGGAACGCGAGGCCGACCTGAAGCGGCGCATAGGCGAGCACGCGCTGCAAATAAAGCGCCGAGATGAAGAACCACGCGAACATCGCCGCTGCCCACAACACGCCGACCACGTTGGCCGTCGCGACATTGCGCAACGTGAAGAGCTTGAGCGGCATCAACGGATGCGCGACGCGCGCCTCGATGATGAGAAACGCGCCGAGCAGCGCCAACGCGACGACGATCAGGCCGACGGTTTGCGCGGACAGCCAACCCGCCTCGTTGCCGTTGACGATTGCGTAGACGGCCAGCATCAGCGACGCAGTCACGGTTGCTGCGCCCGCGACGTCGAGCCGTTCGCCATGCGCGTGCCCGCGGCCGGCCGGCATCAGCGCGATGCACGCCCCATACACGGCGATACCGATGGGCAGATTGACGAGAAAGATCCAGTGCCAGCTCAGCAGATTGGTCAGCAATCCGCCGAGCAGCACGCCGATGCTGCCGCCGCCCGCGCACACGAAACCGTAGACGCCCATCGCTTTGGCGCGCTCACCCTCTTCGGTAAACAGATTCATGATGAGCGACAGTGAAACGGCAGACACGACCGCGCCACCCAGCCCTTGGATCGCGCGCGCGAAAACCAGCATGACTTGCGAGTTTGCGAGTCCGCATGCGAGCGACGCCAGCGTGAACAGCGTAATGCCCGCGAGGAAGAGCTTGCGGTGTCCGTACAGATCGCCGAGCCTGCCTCCGAGCAACAGAAAGCCGCCGAAGGTCAGCATGTACGCATTGACGACCCACACGAGCGCGGTTTCGGAAAAGCCCAGATCGGCCGCGATCGACGGCAGGGCGACGTTGACGATCGTCGTATCGAGCACGATCATCAACACGCCCATGCATAGCACGATCAGTGCAAGCCAGCGCTTTTTGCCTTCGATGTTATGCGTCATGCGCGCGTGTCCTCCTTGGCTGTCGATGCGCTTTCAGTCTAGCGAGCATCCGTTCCAGACGGCAACTGCAATTCCCTGCTCGTGCACGTTTCTACTTAACACGACGATCGAATGCGGCCGGAATCGACACGTTTCAGCTCAATAAATCGTACTTGCCGCCGCGTTCGAGCGCGCGCTGATAGGCGGGCCGGGCATGGATCGTGTCGAGAAAACGGGCGACCGACGGATATTTCGCATCGCGGTCGCCGCGCGCGGTGGCGGCTTCGAGCGGGAAGCTCATCTGAATATCGGCGGCCGTGAATTCGCTGCCGACAAAATTGCCGGTTTTGCGCAGCGAATCTTCGATAAAACTCATATGCAGCGCGATCTGTGGATCGATGAAGGTGGATTGCAATGTCGACGAGATCTTCTTCGCAATCGGCTTCGCGAAGAACGGCATCGGCGCGCTGCCGATGCGCAGCGCAACCAGCTTCAGCAACAGCGGCGGCATCGCAGAGCCTTCCGCATAGTGCATCCAGTATCTGAACTTCTGGCGTTCGGGCGTGCCGGCAGCCGGCTCGAAGCAGCCTTGTCCGTAACGTTCGAGCAGATACTCGATGATCGCGGCGGATTCAGCGAGGGTCTGACCATCGTCAGTGACGACGGGCGACTTGCCGAGGGGATGAACGGCCCGCAGTTCGGGCGGCGCGAGCATCGTCTTCGGGTCGCGCTGGTAACGCTTGATTTCGTACGGCACGCCCAGTTCTTCGAGCAGCCACAGCACGCGCTGCGAACGGGAGTTGTTCAAGTGGTGGACGGTGAGCATGAGCGGGCGGCGAGTCGCGCGGAAAGGCCGTGTATCGGCGGAGCGAACATCATACGAGGCCGCGCGAGAGGGCGGCCTCTATTCGGTACGATGCTTTACGTTGCACGAGCAACCATCATGCCGACCACTTGTCGCCCATCAGCTGATTGGACGGCAGCTTCTCATCGAGCAGTTTGCGCGCGCTTTCGATGCCCGCAACGGGCAAGCCCTTCGGATCGAGCAAGCCGACCTGCACGAGCACGGAAGCCTGATCCCAATAGATATGCTCGTTATACAGCTTGTCGCCGCGGAAGCAGACGACAGCGAGCATCGGCACCTCGAAGTATTTGCCCGTCGGCGCGACGCGCGGCAGCAGCCAGTCGATCTCGCAGCTATGTGTGCAAGCAAAGATGAATTCATCGACGATGCGATCGGAACCGGTGGTCCGCGAGATTGGAATCAGCTTCGTGTCCGGTGGATTTGAGTTGACGAAGTGATTCGTATAGAAGCGCTTGAGATTGTCATAACCGACGCCGCCCGTCATGGTCGGCACGTGGTTGACGTATGGCTGCGCGACCATGGTCGGCATCACGGCTTCGACGTCGCGCGTCGCGAACTCGAAATAGCAGTGCTGTTCCCACAGCGTATTCAGATCGTAGATCGGGCCGAGCACCTTGCGCAGCAGCGCGAGCGTGCGCGAGTACGCCATCATCGCGGCGGGCTTGTCGTATTGCGGGCGCGCAGGCGCGGCGAACGCATGATCGCAGCCGGGATACACATACCGCTCGATGTACGCATGCGTGCGAAGCGCGGCCATGATCTGCTCGCGCACGGGCGGCGGGCAGTACGCGTCGTTCTCGGGGAAGTGAAACACCATTGGGCAACGAATGTTCTTCACTTCGTCCAGATACGCTTCGAGCCCGACGCCGTAATAGCTCACCGCACAATCGACGTCCGTGCGCGCAGCCGCGAGCATCGCGAGCTTGCCGCCGAGGCAATAGCCGACCGTGCCGACCTTGCCTTGTTGCTCGGGCAGCGCGCGCAACGCATCGAGCGTCGCGGCGATATCCCGCACGGCGAGATCGACGTCGAACTTCGCGTGGAAGTCGAGCGCGCGCTTCATGTCGTCGCCGTCGTAGCCGAGCACGACATTCGGCTGCATGCGCCAGAACAGATCGGGCACGAGCACGACATAGCCCTCTTCGGCGTAGCGGTCGGCCGTTTGCTTCAAATAGTCGTTGATGCCGAAAATCTCTTGCAACAGCACGAGGCCCGGACCGGACCCCTGCGCGGGGCGCGCCATGTATGCGTTGAAACGGCCGCCATCGCGAGCGGCGACTTCGATAAAGGAACCGGCCATCAAATGCTCCTCGATTGTGGGACGACGGGGACTGCGCGCGTCACCGCTCGCCGTTATCGAATGAAGCTTGATGCGCTACATCGCACGCAAAGCGAACCGCTTGATCTTGCCGGTTTCCGTGCGAGGCAGCGCGTCGATGAAGGCGACGACACGCGGATACTTGTAAGGCGCAACGGTATTCTTCACGAATTCCTGCAACTCCGCGACCAGTTTCTCATCGCCGCTATAGCCCGTATTGAGCACGACGAACGCCTTCACGATCTGTCCGCGTGTCTCGTCGGGCACGCCGATCACGCCGCATTCGGCGACGGCCTGGTGCTGCATCAGCACGCTTTCCACTTCCGGGCCAGAGATGTTGTAACCCGCCGAGACGATCATGTCGTCGGCACGCGCCTGATAGAACACGTAGCCGTCCGCGTCGATATAGACGGAATCGCCGGGCAGGTTCCAGCCGTCGCGCACGAACTTCAGCTGACGCTCGTCGGCGAGATAGCGGCAGCCGGTCGGCCCGCGCACTGCGAGCTTGCCGAGCGTGCCGGTGGGCACGGGGCGCATGTCATCGTCGACGGCTTGCACGACATAGCCAGGCACGGCCTTGCCGATTGCATGCGGCCGCACATCGTGTCCCGCCGACGAGATGAAGATATGAATGAGTTCAGTGCCGCCGATGCCGTCGACCATCTCGATTCCGCTCGCTTCGCGCCACAGCGCGCGCGTCGAATCGGGCAGCGCTTCGCCTGCGGACACGGTCTTTTTCAGCGATGCAATGTCGTAGCGCGGAATCAACGGCGCCATCTGCCGATAGAAAGTCGGCGCGGTGAACATCACGGTCGCCTGAAAGCGCTCGACGTTTTGCAGCAGCGTTTCGGGCGTCTGCTTTTCGATCAGCACTGTCGATGCGCCCGCGCGCAACGGAAAGCACAGCAGCCCGCCAAGGCCGAACGTGAACGCGAGCGGCGGCGTGCCGCAGAAGATGTCGTCGGCGGTGGGCTTCAGGATGTGGCGCGGGAACAGATCGCACATCGCCAGCACGTCGCGATGGAAGTGCATGCAGCCCTTCGGCGCGCCTGTCGTGCCGCTCGTGAAGGCGATCAGGCAGACGTCGTCGGCGGCTGTGTCGCAGGCCTTGAATTCAGCCGGCTTTGACGCCGCCAGTGTTTCGAGCGAACCCGCTGCGTCGTCGTCGTGAAAAACCAGCGTGTTTTTCAGGCCTTCACAAAAGTACTCGTCGCCTTGCGTCGCGCAGCGCGCGAGTTCTTCCGTCAGACGCGTGTCGCATAGCGCCGCGCCGATTTGCGCCTTGTCGATGATCTGCTTGAGTTCTTTTGCGCGCAGCAACGGCATGGTCGGCACGACGACGAGACCCGCCTTCAACGCCGCGAGAAACGCGACGGCCATCTGCAACGTGTTCGGCCCGCGCAACAAAACGCGGTTGCCCGGCCGCAAACCCATTTCGTCGATTAGCACGTGTGCGCTGCGATTGACCATTGCGAGCAGTTCGCCGTATGTGGTCGCGTGCGGCTTGCCGTCGACATCGGACCAGATCGCCGGCCGATCGCGATGCCCATTTTCGACGGCACGATCGAGCAGTTCAGTCGCGCAGTTGAAACGCGCCGGATACGCGACGTCCGGGTTGTCGAGCAGGAACACCGGCCATTGATCCTGCGGCGGCAAGTGATTGCGCGCGAAAGTATCGACGTGAGCTGACGGTTCCATCATGAAACTCCCCTGCCATACGTGCGTGATGTGCGAAATGGTTTGATCTGCGCTGCCCGCAGCGCGTCTAGTCGGTAATCACGGCGGTTGCTTCGATTTCCACTTTGGCGTCGTCCTCGATCAGCGCGACGACCTGCACGGCGCTCATCGCGATGTCGTAGTCGCCGATCAGTTCGCGGAATGCCTGGCCGATCTCCTTGAGCGACGCGAGGTACTCGCGCTTGTCAGTGACGTACCACGTCATGCGCACGAGGTGCTCGGGCTGTCCGCCTGCTTCGCGCAGTACCGCGAGCACGTTGCGCAGCGCCTGCACGGCCTGTTCGGCGAAGCGCTCGCTCGTCATGCGCGCCTCTTCGTTCCAGCCGATCTGTCCGGCGATAAACACCTGCGTGCCATTCGCCGCGACACCATTGGCATAGCCCTTCGGCTTGACCCAGCCTGCGGGCAGAAGCGATCGTTTTTTCATGAGCGTTGCTCCTCGGATTGAACGGTCTGCGGCGCGAATGCCGCGAGCGCGGCGGCGATGTCGTTGGGAATGTCGATCGACTGGCCGCTCTCCAGCGATGTCGTGACGAGCACTTGCGCCGAGCGAAAGCGCACTTCATCGGCGCAACGGGCGACGATCGCGATGCCAATCGAACGGCGTCCGATGCGCGTGACATCCAGCGAAAGCGTGATCGTTTCGCCCATGCGGCTTGGCCTCGAAAACTCGCAATCGAGCTTCACGATAGGCAGGCCGACGCGGCGCGTCTGGATCATGTGCGCGTAGTCGATGGCAAGACGCTCGTTGCACCACTCTTCGACGAGCATGTTCGTCATCACCAGATACTGCGGAAAGTAGACGATGCCCGCCGGATCGCAATGCGCGAAGCGGATGCGCATAGGCATGTCGAACGTTGCGCTCATGATTCGCGTTCCTGCTGCGCAGCCGCGTGCGCCTTGAGCAGATCGCGTCCGACGATCAGTTGCTGCACTTCCGTCGCGCCTTCGTAGATGCGCAACGCGCGAATCTCGCGATACAGCCTTTCGACCGTCGTGCCGCTTTGCACGCCCATGCCGCCCCACAGTTGCACGGCGGCATCGATGACCTGCTGCGCGCCTTCGCTCGCGTGCCACTTCGCCATCGCGGCTTCACGCGTGACGCTCTCGCCCTGATCGCGCAGCCATGCGGCGCGATAGACGAGCAGCGCGCTGCTGTCGATCGTCAACGCCATCTGCGCGAGTTTGGCTTGCGTCAACTGAAAATCGCCGAGCGTCTGACCGAACATCTTGCGCGACGCGGCGCGTTCGAGGCCTTCCTGCAACGCGCGCCGCGCAAAGCCCAACGACGCCGCCGCGACCGACGTGCGGAAGATATCGAGCGTGCGCATCGCGATCTTGAAGCCTTCGCCGGGCGCACCGAGCATCTGGCTGCGCGGCACGCGCGCGTTGGCGAAATGCAGACGCGCGAGCGGATGCGGCGCGATCACGTCGATGCGTTCGGCGATCTGCAGGCCCGGCGTATCGGCATCGACAATGAACGCGCTGATGCCGCGCGCACCGGGTGCTTCGCCCGTTCTTGCAAACACGACATAGAAGTCGGCGATACCACCGTTCGAGATCCACGTCTTGTCGCCGTCCAGCACGTAGCTGTCGCCTTCCGCGCGCGCCTGCAAGGCCATTGCTGCAACGTCGGAACCCGCTTCAGGTTCTGACAGCGCGAACGCTGCAATGGCTTCGCCCCTTACCACCCGTGGCAAATAGTGCGATTTCTGTTCATGCGTGCCCGCCAGCGTGATCGCGCCCGAGCCGAGGCCTTGCATGGCGAGCGCGAAGTCCGCGAGGCCGTCGTGTTTCGCGAGCGTCTCGCGCAGCAGACACACGGCGCGGGTGTCGATCGTGTCGCCATGTCCGCCGTATTGCGTGCCGCCGACGCCATACTTCAACCAGCCCGCTTCGCCCAATGCACGCACGAGTTGGCGGCATGTCGCGTCGGCGTCGTCATGCGGCACGTGTGCGAGATGCTGCGAGGCCCATGTTTCTATTCCTTCGGCCAGTTCGCGATGACGCGCTTCGAAGAACGGCCAGGCCAACGCGCCGTGCGGATCTTTCAGCTTCACGGTCAGTCTCCTTCGAACACAGGACGCGATTTAGCCGCGAACGCGCGATACGCACGCTCGAAATCGCGCGTCGTCATGCAGATGGCCTGTGCCTGCGCTTCGGATTCGATTGCTTCGTCGATGCTCATGCTCCATTCCTGGTGCAGCATCTTCTTCGTGACGCCGTGCGCGAACGTCGGGCCGGCGGCGAGGTCGGCGGCGAGTTTCGATGCTTCGTCGAGCAACGCTTCCGGCGCGCACAGGCGGTTGTAGAAGCCCCACGCGTAACCTTCTTCGCCACTCGCGGAGCGCCCCGTGTACAGCAGTTCGGCTGCCCGCCCCTGGCCGATGATGCGCGGCAGGATCGAGCACGCGCCCATGTCGCAACCGGCAAGGCCCACACGCGTGAACAGAAACGCGAGCTTGCTGCGCGCGGTGCCGAGACGCATGTCGGAGGCCATCGCGAGAATCGCGCCCGCGCCTGCGCAAACGCCGTCGACGGCCGCGATGATCGGTTGCGGACAATGCCGCATCGCTTTCACGAGATCGCCGGTCATGCGCGTGAAGAGCAGCAGTTCGGGCATCGGCAGATCGATCAGTGGCGCGATGATGTCGTGCACGTCGCCGCCCGAGCAGAAGTTGTCGCCAGCGCCGTGCATGACCACGACCTTCACGTCGGTTGCATAGGCGAGTTGCCGGAACAGATCGCGCAACTCCGCGTACGATTCGAACGTCAGCGGGTTCTTGCGCTCGGGGCGGTTCAGCGTGATCGTCGCGACGCCCGCGTCGACGGACCAGCCGAAGTGCTTCGCCTCATACGCGGCGAGCGTCGTGCGATTGCCGGCCAGCAGGGCTTCGGCAGCGGAACGGGTCATCGTTGTCTCCTCTTTTGCAGATGTCGCGCGTCAGCTCTTGATCGTGTTCAGCAGATGCTGCTTGAGCTTGCCGAGCTTCTGATGCGTGTGCGATTTCTCATCGAGATCGAGGCCGCCGAACATTTCGACGACCCATTGCTCGTGTGCGACGGCCATTTTGTCGAACAGCGCGCGGCCTTCAGGCGTGAGACGGACGCTGATCGAACGGCGGTCGTTCGGATCGGTGTCGCGCGCGACGAGCCCTTCTTTTTCCAGTTGATCCGTAATGCCGGTGATGTTGCCGCCCGTCACCATCAGACGGCGCGACAGTTCCGTCATCTTGAGGCCTTCGGGATGACGCTCCAGTTGCGCCATCAGATCGAAGCGCGGCAGCGTCGTGTCGAACTCGTTGCGCAGACGCTTACGCAATTCCGCTTGCACGAGGTTGGTGGTGGTCAGCATGCGCAGCCACAGGCGCAAGCCCATGTGACTGTCCGCGCCCGTGCTCATTTCCATGTCCACGACGTTCTCCGCGGGTTTCGCAATGCCTTTGCGCGTCGGTTTGGCTTCGGCGGCGACGGCCGTCTTCTTCTTTGCAATGTTGCTCATGTGACTTCTCCGCCTGAAACGGAAACAGATTGACCTGTGATGGATTCGGAGCCTGGCATGCACAACCACAGCACGGCATTCGCGACTTCGGCGGGCGCGACGAAGCGGCGCTGCGGGTTGTTGCGCACGAGAACGTCGCGCGCTTCCTGCTCGCTGCGCGAAGTCTTCGCGGTGATCTGGTCGAGCGACGCGCGCAGCAGTTCCGTTTCCGTATAGCCGGGACAGACGGCGTTGACCGTGACGCCCTTCGTCGCGACTTCGAGCGCGAGCGAGCGCGTGAGGCCGATCACGCCATGCTTGGCCGCGCAGTAAGCGGCGACGTACGCGTAACCGATCTGTCCCGCCGTGCTCGCGACGTTGACGATGCGGCCATAGCCTCGTTCGAGCATCGACGGCAACACGGCGCGCGTGCAGAGAAATACGCCCGTCAGGTTGACGTCGAGCATGCGTTGCCACAGCGCCATATCCGTGTGCGTGAAGGGCGCCGCTTGCGCTTGGCCGGCGTTGTTGACAAGCACATCGACAGCGCCCGCAATCGATGATGCTTCAGAAAACGCCTTGTTAACAGCGCTTTCGTCGCACACATCGACGCTGATACAAGCCGCGATCTCGCCATACGCGCTCAAGGATTCGCGCTGCGCGGCAAGACGTTGCGCGTCGCGGCCCATCAGCGTGACGCGCGCGCCTGCGCGAACCAGCGCTTCGGCCGTTGCCGCGCCGATGCCGCTGCCGCCGCCCGTCACGACGGCGTGCTTTCCCGCAAGGGTGCTGTTCATCAAACTGTTCCTTCCGCACGCTGCGCGCGTTCGATCGGCGACAGGCGCGCATTCTCGGCGGCCTGCGCGCGCTCGCGTTCGTAGTTGCGTTCGAGCTGCGACTTGGCCGCCGTGTATTGCTTCGGCCAGTTGACGTCGAAGTAGCCGATCTTCGCCGCCTCGTTCAGCGTCCACGACGGATTCGCCAGATGCGGACGCGCGACCGCGCACAAGTCCGCGCGGCCTGCTGCGATGATGCTGTTCACGTGATCCGCCTCGGAGATCGCGCCGACTGCGATCGTCGCGATGCCCGCCTCGTTGCGGATGCGATCGGCGAACGGCGTCTGGAACATACGGCCATACACGGGCTTTTCTTCCTTGCTGACCTGACCCGACGACACGTCGATCATGTCCGCGCCCGCCGCCTTGAACGCGCGTGCGATCTCGACGGCGTCGTCGGGTGTGGTGCCGCCGTCGACCCAGTCGTGCGCGGAGATACGCACTGACATCGGCTTGTCCTGCGGCCACACCTTCCGCATCGCGGCGAACACTTCGAGCGGATAGCGCAGACGATTCGCAAGCGTTCCACCGTATTCGTCGGTGCGATGATTGGTGAGCGGCGAGAGAAAGCTCGACAGGAAATAGCCGTGCGCGCAGTGCAGTTCGAGCCAGTCGAAGCCCGCTTCCGCGGCCATTTCGGTTGCGCGCACGAATTGCGTTTCGATCTCGCGCAGTTCTGCATGCGTCGCTTCGCGCGACCATTGGCTCACGCCGCGCAGGTATTGCTGCGGCGATGCCGACACCAAAGACCAGTTGTCATCGGGCAAGGGCTGATCGATGCCTTCCCAGCTGACGCGTGTCGAAGCCTTCGCGCCCGCGTGGCCGAGCTGCATGCCGATCTTCGCATCGGATTGCCCGTGCACGAACTGCACGATGCGGCGCCACGCGGCGAGATGCTCGGGCGCATACATGCCGGGGCATCCCGGCGTGATGCGCGCTTCGGGTGACACGCACGTCATCTCGGTCATCACGAGCGCTGCGCCACCCATGGCACGCGCGCCGAGATGCATCAGGTGATAGTCGCCAGCGACGCCGTCGACGGCCGAATACTGCGCCATCGGCGAGACGACGACGCGGTTCTTCAACGTCACGCCGCGCAGTTTGAACGGCGTGAACATGGGCGGGACGGAGTGCTTGTCCGGCGCGCGTTCCATGCCCGCGCGCGCCGCCAGCCAGTCTTCGAATGACGAGAGATAGCCGGCATCGCGGTCGCGCAGGTTCTCGTGCGAAATGCGCTGCGAGCGCGTCAGCAGCGAATACGCGAACTGCTCCGGCTCGAAAGCGGTGTAACGGTCGACATGCTCGAACCATTCCGTCGAATTGCGCGCGGCATTCTGGATGCGCAGCACGTCCACGCTGCGCACTTCCGTGTAGTGCGCGAGTGCGGCGGCGAGATCGTGCGGATGCGCGTCGATGCTGTTCGCGAGTTCGATCGCGTCTTCGAGCGCGAGCTTGGTGCCGGAGCCGATCGAAAAATGCGCGGTGTGCGCGGCGTCGCCCATCAGCACGACGGGTACGCGTTTGCCGTCGGCGCCTGTTTTCCAGTGCGCCCATTCGCGACTGACGACACGCGGAAAGCGGATCCATTGCGACGAGCCGCGCAGATGGCTAGCGTTCGACATCAGCGGATGGCCGTCGAGGTACTTCGCAAAGAGCCGCTCGCAGAACGCGATGCTGTCTTCCTTGCTCATTTCGTCGAGTCCGGCCGCGCGCCACACGCGCTCGGGCGTTTCGACGATGAACGTCGAGGTTTCATCGTCGAAGCGGTACGCGTGCGCCTGGAACCAGCCCCATTCGGTCTTTTCGAACGCGAACGTAAAGGCGTCGAAGAGCTTCTTCGTGCCGAGCCACACGAAGCGGCAGTCGCGCATGTCGATGTCGGGTTGATAGGTCGAGGCGTATTTCTGGCGGATGGCGCTGTTCAGGCCGTCGCTGGCGATGATGAGGTCGGCGTCGTAATCGTCGTCGTTCGTGACCTGGGTTTCGAAGACCAGCTTCACGCCGAGTTCTTCGCAACGCGCCTGCAGGATGTTCAGCAGCCGCTTGCGGCCGATGCCGCAAAAGCCGTGCCCCGACGAGCGTACCTTCGCGCCGCGAAAGTTGATTTCGATGTCGTCCCAGTGGTTGAACGCGTCGAGGATCATGTCGGCGCTTTTGGCGTCGGCGGCGCGCAGATTGCCTAGCGTCTGGTCGGAGAACACGACGCCCCAGCCGAAGGTGTCGTACGGCCGGTTGCGCTCGACGATGACCACTTCGTGCGCCGGATGCCGGTGCTTCATCAACAACCCAAAATACAGCCCAGCCGGGCCGCCGCCGATACAGACAATGCGCATGCTGGTTCCCCAACGTGTGTGCTCGGCTTTACTTTAGGTTTTGATAGTTTAGATGTCAAGTAAATTTGCGGGGATGGGGATGATGGGTTCGTGCCCTGTTTCGAGAGCGCCGCGCAACTATAGGAAATGCTTATCGTTTGAATAGTAAACCGGTCTTGGACGCTATAGCCGCATCGCATCACTATCTCGTCACCCCTTGAGGAAATGACGGTGCAATAGCAAATGGTTGGCTTCCTTGAATTTCAAAAGAATGCCTTTCCGAAGCGCATCCAAGCCGTTCCAATGCGCGAGCACCGCCGCCACAACTGCCGCGGACCCCACTCGTCTAGGATATCTATGTCTGCCCGAACACCTGACCTGACGAGAGGGCTGACACTATTGTTTCCGCTCGCCTCAGGCGTCATCATCGCGAACATTTACTATTCACAACCGCTATTGGCCGCTATTGCGACTAGCTTCGGTTATGGTCCGGCTCGTCTTGGCTTCCTGGTTACGCTCACCCAACTCGGTTACGCTTGCGGCTTGCTATTGATCGTGCCACTCGGCGACGTATTGAATCGGCGCACGCTCATCGTATCCTTGCTTCTGCTCACGGTGTTCGCGTTGCTCGCAGTAGCGCTGAGCCCTGACTTCAAACTGTTCGCTTCGGCAAGCATGCTACTCGGGGTGACCTCGTGCGCCGCGCAATTGCAAGTTCCGTTCGCCGCGTCGCTCGCATCCGACAACGAGCGTGGGCGCGTAGTAGGCACCGTGATGAGTGGTTTGCTCCTTGGCATTCTGCTGGCGCGGACAGTCTCCGGAACCATCGCACAATTGGCGGGCTGGCGCATTGTTTATGGCGTCGCTGCACTATTGATCCTGCTTCTGGTCGTGTGCCTCGTGCGAGCATTACCGCAAGACCGAAGAAGCGATCAACCCTGGCGCTATCGTCAGTTGCTGCGGTCTTTGCTGACACTGCTAGACCAACACCCAACGATCGGCCTGCGCTCGCTGTACGGTGCTCTGGGTTATGCCTGTTTCAGCATCTTCTGGACCGCACTGACGTTTCTTCTCAATGCCGCTCCTTACCACTACTCCGAGGCCCGGATCGGGCTGTTTGGTTTGGCCGGTGCCGCCGGTGCGCTCGCGGCCGGCTCGGCGGGGCGTATGGCAGATCGCGGCCACGGGCATCGTGCGACCGGACTTTTTAGCAGCGCGATTCTGGCGTCGTTTGTGTTCATTTTCCTCGGTGCGCATTCACTTACGTCATTGCTAGTTGGCGTTCTGCTTTTGGACGTGGGCGTGCAGGGCTTGCACATTTCCAATCAGGGTGTGATCTATGCACTCGCTCCGGATGCGCGGAGTCGAATTACGACCATTTACCTGACCGGTTATTTCTTTGGCGGCGCAATTGGTTCAAGCGCGGCAACTGTGGCTTACTACAGAGCGGGTTGGTTGGGAGTTTGCGTTTCCGGTGCCTTGTTTTCGACCCTGTTGATCGGGACCTGGCTGGCGGCGCATCGGCAACAATGTCGCAGGCTCTCACTTCAATGAGTTCGAGCAGTTCAAGCTTTATACGTTGAACTATCTCTACAGGCGCTCGGTTATCCATGCATGTTACCGCCTTCACTTCCTGGCAGAAATCTTAGGCGATTTGGCAGAAAACCCCGTCGCGTTGCCATATCGAAGTTCACTGGCTATCCCCATACTCGGCACACATGCAGGTGTCCCGGTCTCCCAAAACGAAAGCGAAGAACCATGAATACGTTTATCAAGCCAGGAAATAGATTCGGCATACTTTCCAAACTTTTGTTTGTATCGATCGCCATTGTTGCGGGGTCATCGTTAGCCTCAACGGCAACATCCGCCGAAACCGGTAGTCCGCCTTCATCAGAAAAAAACCCCGCGCCGGACGACTATTTTCATACTGGTGCGGGCGCCCGATATTTACGCCGTGCCGACGGTGAAATCGTCGTGCAATCCTTGCGTGGAAATATCACCGTGCTAATGGGTTCCGGCGGCAACATTACCGTCCTGTCGGGTAAGGATGGCAAATTTCTGGTCGACGCGGGCATTAGCAAATCGCAAGACAAACTGCAGGCCGCTCTCGACAAGATCAGTCCCGCACCGCTGAAATACGTGGTGAACACGCATTGGCATTGGGACCATACCGATGGCAACGCATGGATGCACGCAGCTGGCGCAACCATCGTTGCACACAAGAATACCTTGAGACATCTGACCGAGACCACGCATGTCAATGCATGGAATTGGACCTTCGATCCGGTGCCGGCGGGCGCGCGCCCAACCCTGATTGTCGATAATGAAAAGACTTTCAACTTTGCAGGCACGACGATTGAAGTAGAAAACTTCGGTGGTGGCCATACCGACGGCGATCTATGGGTCTACTTCAAAAAAGCAGATGTGCTGGCGCTTGGAGACACCTTCTGGAACGGATTTTATCCGTATATCGACAATGAAGATGGCGGCAATATCGACGGTGCGATTGAATGGGCCAACAAGGCTGTGGCATTTACGACAGACCACACCATCGTCATTCCCGGCCATGGCGCCGTGGGGACACGCGCTCAACTGATCGAATTCCGCGACATGTTGGTTACGGTCCGCAATAACGTCGCAGCCTTGAAATTGCAAGGCAAGTCACTGGACGAGATCATAGCCGCCAAGCCGACTGCGGCCTTCGACGCCAAATGGGGGGATTTTGTGTTCAACGGCAGCCAATTCACAAAGATGGTCTACGACGGCCTGTAATAAAAAGCTCTGAGGACGCCGGCTATTTTCAGCGGCTTTTATGTTTCTTCGAGGCTGGGGTGACAAATGGGATGGTCTCGATGATGCGTAAATAGGAAGCCGTGTTGCACCTGGAAGCCTCGCTCAAAAAAAGTAGCTTGAGCCCTATGGATATTGAGGTCGTCAAACTGGTTGTCAGCGAGACTACCGGCACACCGATAGGAAAAAGAATAGGTCTGGGCCGCGAAGGTATTTTGGCGTTGCGTCAGGGGCAGCCGTCGGGCGATGCGCGCAATGATGCGTTGGCCAAGTCTACGGCCTCTTTGCGTTTCCTCGTCCAGGCGTCACGTAGCGTTCGACAACCACACTGCAAGTCGAACAATACCGATCAGCGCACCCGCGCCCACGATACTGAATCCGGCAGCACGGCGAATATAACGTGCAGCGTTTCCGCGTCGCCGGCGAGCATCCACATTTCTGCCGTTGAACCATACGTTCATCGTTTCACTCCCGGTGTCTCCTTCAACCTGTGTTGAGGACATACACCGCCCGGCCGTCATGGGTGCGTGGACGTTCCAGTACGGTCAACGGTGGTGCAAGCTTTACGCGTTCGGCTCTCAAAACGACAAGCGATAAATTATTTGTACTACGAACAATATCGCGCGACCGATGACGATAGAAAACATGGATGCATTCGTCGCCTGTCAGATACCGCGATGCGACTTCAAAGTCACAAACACGCACGTTGCGCCACCATACCACGTTTTCTTATCAAATGCGAATGATTCGCATTTGATAGATTCGGTAAGAAACCTGGCTCACCCGGTCGAGGACCACGACCAGCAGGCGCAAACGCCAACCGCGCACGGATAACACGCTGTGGCGCGATGACTACTAAATGTACTAAACGGTCAAATTTCGTTGCAATTGCGAATCGTTGTCATTACCATTCACCCGAAATTTCGCCACCGTTTGCACCAGGTGTTTCGCAACCCGCCTGCCATAACAACGAATGAAGATTCTGAAGTCTGACCATCACGCGCTTTCTACTCACCGTTTTTCCCGTTACCAGTCTGTTCTCGGCGCTGCGCTGCTCATCAGCGTCGGGCTTGCGCTATCGACCGCACCGTCGCGCGCACACGCGGAGGACGCCGTTGCCGCAGACGCGACGCTTCCAACCGTCAGCGTGAAAGCGTCGGCTGATAACAATGCGGCGCAGGCCGACAAGATCAGTGCCGGTGCGCTCGGCACGCTCAAGCAGGTCGACACGCCGTTTTCGACGCACGTCGTGACGAGCGAAGAGGCGCAGGATCTGTTTGCGAACACGGCCAACGACCTGTTCCAGTACGACCCTGCCGTGTCGATCACAGGCACCAACGCCATCGGCGAAAACTCGACGTTCAACGTGCGAGGCATGCCGATCGACACGCTCAACAGCATCAAGGTCGATGGTCAGAGCTTCCCGTCGTGGGACACCGATCTCGCACTCGAACCGTTCGAGCAGGTGGAACTGCTGAAAGGGCTGTCCGGCTTCATGTACGGGTTTGGCTCGCCGGGCGGTATCGTCAATTACGTACTGAAGCGTCCGACCGACACGCCGTATCGCAGCTTTTCGGTGGGCTATCAGTCGGCGGGTGTGTTCAGCGAGAAGCTCGACGTCGGCGGCCGCTTTGGCACGGACGACCGGTTCGGCTACCGCTTCAACCTGGTCAACGAAGAAGGCAATACGGCCGAGGCAAATGGTCATCTGCGACGCCAGGTGGCGTCGGCGGCTCTGGACTTCCGCATTACGCCGGACCTGACCTGGACGGTCGACGCGTTCTACACGAAGCGCAAGCAGGAAGGCACGATCTTCGGCCTGATGTTCGGCTCGGACGCAGGCGGCATTCCTGACGCCAGTCTGGTCACGCACAATCTGTCGCAGCCGCAGAACTACTACCAGGTCGAAATGGCGTCGTTCGGAACGGGTCTCGACTATCGACTCTCCGAGAACTGGCACGCGAGCGTGAAGTACCGCTTCGCGAAGGAAAACCGCACGAACTCGGACAGTCTGCTGTATGTGTACGACACGGCGGGCGACTACTCCAACACGCTATATGCGGCGATGACGCGATACTTCTACCAGAACGTCGATGCGATGGTGGAAGGCAAGTTCAACACGGGCAGCATCAAGCACGATGTCGTTTTCGGTGCGGGATATCAATCGCAAGTCACCGAGTACGACAATAGCGAAGGCTGGAACGACGGGTATAGCCTTGGTGTCGGCAACATCTATAGCAGCACGTTCCTGACCAATGCCGACGTGCATATCGGCGAGAACCTCTACAAGCAGTCCCGCACGACACAGGCCGCGGTCTACGCGAGCGACACCGTGCAGTTCACGCCGCGTATTTCGGCGCTGCTTGGCTTGCGGTACACGCAGTTCCATCAGTTCACGTACGATCCGACGGGTGCGACCACGGCGAATTACAGCGCGTCTCCCGTGACGCCGACTGTGGCGTTGATGTACAAGACGGACCCGTATTCGACGCTGTACGTCAGTTACGTCCAGTCGCTCGAGCAAGGTGGTTCGGCTGCGAACACCAACCTCAACTACCCGGCGACATTTGGTCCGCTGCGCAGCAAGCAGTACGAAGTCGGCTTCAAGACGGATCGCAGCAAGTGGGGCGCGAATCTGGCGCTGTTCCGCGTCGACCAGGGCTACTACTACACGAACTCGGCCAACATCTTCGTGCAGGACGGCACCAAGCGTTATACGGGCGTCGACGCGAGCGGCTGGCTTCAACTTGCCAGCGACTGGCGCGTGATGGGCGGCGTGATGTGGCTCGATACCAAGGCCGTCGATATCGACGATCCGACCATCGAGGGCAAGCGCATCTATGGGGCGCCGCGATGGACAGTGACGGGCCGCGTCGAATACAACCCGTCGTACATGCGTCGTCTTACGCTGGCGTTCGGTGGCCGCTATGTCAGCGATATGGCCGTGGATGCTGCCAACACGCAATTCGTGCCGGCATACACGGTGTTCGATCTGAGCGGCAAGTATGAAACGCGTATTGCGGGGAAAGAAGTGACGTTCCGCGCGGGTATCAACAATCTCTTGAACCGCCGTTACTGGACGACCGCGTGGGGTTACTACGTCAGCCCGTCCGCGACGCGTACGGCGGTGGCTAGCGCGACCATGCAGTTCTAAGCAGGGCGCCGCGATAATCAGCGCAGAGAGACAAGGAAGCGACGGGCACACTGTGTCGTGTGACTGTCGCTTCTTCTAATGCGTCCAACGCATTCGACAGCACCAGGCAAACCTATCTTATTCGAACGCTCATCGACAGATTGACGCTTCGGATACAGCCGAATGTACGTCATTGATTGACGCCTCCCGGGTGTCAGCTTCATTCGATGGCCTTCCTTGCAGATAACAGATTAGTAATCGAGCGGCCAGATTATGGTCATCCGCGCTCGACAATAATCTAACCGTCACAAACCTGGTCCCAAGCCTGATGCACAACGGTAACTTGAATTCGCCGTGAGCGGATAAGGAACCGTTAAGTCTTTTGGACCTAATCTGAACGGGCATCTTTTTGAACCCGCTCATCAAGGAAGGAGAGTTCGATGAAAACCTCAATCACCGTCGCGATGCTGACTGCCGCGCTTTTAATGCCCGCAATCTCATACGCGAAGATCGATTCGAATGAAAGTACGACGCGCGCCGAAGTCAAGGCGCAAATTGTGCAAGCCGAGAAAGACGGCACGCTGCATCAATCGAAGGTGCACTATCCCGACTACAACGCAAGCGCGTCCATAGCTGCACGGCAATCGGCAAGTGACTACGGAACGATGCCGTTGAATTTTTCGCAGTCGGGATCGCCGGCGAAAGGCATGAGCGATAGCAAGCTATTCGAACATCATTGATGAAACAGCGTGCAGCCGAGTGGGGGATGTCTAACGTTTGATGGCCCAGTCTATTGCGGCATCGAACAATTGCTGGCCTGACTGCGAGAGGTTCGCGAAGGAGTCGTTGCTCATGAAGAACATCACGCGTCGGGCAGGCGCGAGCGTTTCGTAATCCATCGTCGCCCCCGTTTCGTAGGCAAAAATTGCGGCCTTGTCGGGCTGACCGTAGACGCTTGCGATAATGGATGCGCCGAGGCCCGGCTTGCCCCAACTCATCACCGCCTGCTTCCCGTACACATTGACAACACCTGCCGGCAAGCCCGCAGCAATAGGATGCGGCGCATTCACCAGCCACAGATAACGCTCTTTTTCGGTCTCGCCGAAATCGACATCATGGCGCTTGCCGCTCATCGCCAGATCGTCGAGCAGATCGTTTTCCCAGGTGACGAGCGGCACGGGTAACGTCCGCCACCCAGGCAGCACATCCTTCGACGACACTGTCGACGATATGACGATCAGACCCGCGTCGCGCGCGAGTTCGGGGCGGTAGTCCTGATCGACGAGTTGGACTGAATAGCCTCGCGCGCCGAGATGCGCAGCAATGCGCTGATCGGTTGCAAGGTTGGGGCCGTTCAGTTGTACGACCATCACGATACTTTTCTGCGTGGTTTTGGTATTGGCGCGAGCGATGGAAGGTAAGAGCGCGGCAGTCGCGAGACCCAGCAGGGACGAGAGCGCATGGCGTCGCGTGTGATCGATCATGGCGGATTGATTGCGTTTCATGGTGAACTCCTCGTAGCCGGGTTCAGAATTCGAGCGTGGAAAGGAGAGACACCTGCCGCGCATCGCCGACCGCTACGAAATAGCGATTAGCGCTGGACGGGTAATACGTCTTGTTGAAGAGGTTCTTCACATTCAACTGGAACGACACATTGTGTCCGCCCCATTTCGTGTTGTAGTTCGCGAACGCATCGGCGACGGTATAGGCGGGCAGGGTGAAGCTGTTCGCGGAATCGCCGGGCCGCTCGCCGACATAGTGCGCGCCCGCGCCCACGCGCAACTGATCGCCGCCGAAGATCGCGCCGAAGTCGTAGACGGCGGCGAGCGACGCCGTATGCTGCGCGACATTCCACAGCCGGTTGCCCGCATACAGCGGGTCTTCCGTCGTTTTCGCGTCGATGTACGCGTAGCTCGCAATGACGCTCCAGCGTTGGCCGATCTGCCCGGCGACATCGAGCTCGATGCCGCGCGAGCGCGCCTTGCCTGAAGTTCGCCAGTCGGTTTGCTTGGTCGTGTCGTTGTACTGCGACACCAGCACGTTCGATTTGTCGATATTGAAGAATGCGAGCGTGCCCGTCACTCCCGCAGGCATCGCGACTTTCGCGCCGACTTCCCACGAGGTCGCTTCTTCCGGCAGCACCGACGAGTCGATCACAACGCCCGTGCTGAGTGGAGCGATCGTCGACGTCGGCTTCAGCGATTGCGTATAGCTTCCGTACAACGAGACGGTATCGGTCCACTTGTAGACGACACCCGCGCGCGGCAGCCATTTGGTGCCGTTCAGATCGGTGTTCACCTGGAACGGGCGGCCGCGTCCCGCGACCTGGTTGTACGACAGGAACCGCGCGCCGCCGACGAGTATCCACTTGTCGGTCAGATGCAGACTGTCCTGAAAGAACACGGATGCGTCGTGCAACGTGTCGGTCTGGTCGCTGTCGCTGGCGGATACGGTGGTCGACGGGCTTTCGAGGCCGTAGACGGGGTGCAGATAGTTGAAGGTGTACTTCGTCGCCTGCCGCAACAGGTCCTTGCGATAGATGCGCCGGTACTCGTCATCGACACCCACCTGCAGGTCGTTGCGTAGACCCGCTACGGTGAAATGCCCATCGATGTAGGCGATCGCGTAGCTGTCCGTGCTGAGCGCTCCGTGCGTCGCGTCGTTGCTGCGCGAGAGCACGCCTGTCGTGCTGTTGACGCCTTGCACGCGCAACTGGCCGGCGTCGTACGTTTCGCGGTTGTAGCTGTAGCCGAAATGCGCCTTCCAGTTCGCGTCGATCTGATGATCGATGGTCAGTTGCGCGAGATTCGATTCGCCGTCCATTTCGTTGAACGGCTCGTCGAGACGCTCGCGCGCGGGAATGGCCAGCGGCTTGTTGGTCTTTGGATCGAGCGCGGTGCCGCGATCGAACGGATAAAGAAACTTGCGATACTCATACGACAGTACGACCTGTGTATCGCGTCCATACCAGGCAAGCGAAGGCGCGACGAGGGTCTCGCGGTGTTCGCCAAAGTTGCGCCAGTATTGTTCGTTGACCTGGTCGACGACGAGACGGTACGCAAGGCCTGAATCGCCGATTGGTCCTGTCAGATCGAGCGTGCCGTCCGCGCCGTTGCGGCCGTGGCCGTAGGTCGAGCCGAGCGCCGAGATGGCGTGATAAGGCGTGAGCAACGGCTGCTTGCTCACCACGTCGACGACGCCGCCCGGGTCCATGATGCCGTAGAGCAGCGACGACGGTCCCTTGAGCACTTCGACGCTATCGGCTGCGGCGTTGAGGCCGCGGCCCTGCACGAGCGGCATGCCGTTGTGCATGATCGAGCCGTCGCGGTTGCCGCCGAAGCCGCGTTTGAGCAACGTGTCCTGAGTGCCCGCCAGCGTGTTGCCCTGGACGATGCCGCTGACGTTGGCGAGCGCGTCGTCGAGATTGCGCGGGCGCTGATCGCGCAACACTTGCGCGGGCACGATATTGATGGCCTCCGGCGTATCGATGACGGGAATGTCGGAGCGCGTGACATTCGCTTCGGAAGGCGGTCGGTAACTGCCGGGGCGGATGCCTGTCGCGGCGACCTTGACGGTGGGCAACACGGCGCTGTCGTCGAGTTCGACATTGCTCGCATCTTCGACCAGCGTGTAGCTTCCGTTGGTCTGCTGGATGGACGACAGCCCCGTGCCGCGCAACAGGCGCACGAGACCTTGCTGCGTATCGTATTCGCCATGCAGGCCCGCGCTATGACGATTCGCGGTGAGCGCGCTCGGATACGACAGCATGATTCGCGCTTGCTGGCCGTACTGGTTGAGTGCGCTTTCGAGCGGCCCGGCGGCGATGTCGAAAGACTTGCGCGGCGAGGTTTGGGCCGTCTCCGTTGCATCGGCGGCGAAAACAGCGGGAGACGCAATGGTCGCGAAGATCGTTGCCGTCGCGATACCGATGATGTGCCGTCCGGGAAACGCGCGACGACGTGATTCAAGTGCGGCGGTATTCGCGCAGGCTCTTGCAGAAAGTCCCATGTTTTACGAAGCTCGAGGAGGTAGATGATCTGGTGTTCTCATCTGCCTTGTCCCGCGAGAATCGAAAACAGCTCAATGTCGACGAAAATTTTTTACCGCGTAGTGATTGCCGCCCTAAGAACGCGCTGGCTTCACCGTTACCCAATAGCGCGTGATGTACTCCAGCTCGACGGGCAGCGTGCTCGCAAGCGTGTTGAGTACGCGATCCGTGTCCGATAGCGGATAGGTGCCCGACAGGCGGAAGTCCGCGATCGAAGGATCGCAGCGCAGGTAGCCGTCGCGATACCGCCCGAGTTCCGACAGGAAGTCGGCGAGACGCATGTTGCTCGCGACCAGCATGCCTTGTGTCCATGCGGCCGTATCGGTGCTTGTCGGCTCGATCGGCATGATCTGCGTGGCGGTGAAGCGCATGCGCTCGCCTGCACGCACGACCTTGGACACGCCCGGCGCGCGGCCCGGTTCGACCTTGACCGCACCTTCGAACACGTCGAGCCGCGTCGTCGAATCTTCCTGTCTGAGCGAGAAGCGCGTGCCGAGCGGTATCGAGACGCCTTGTGCCGTCTGCGCGACGAACGGACGCGGCGCGGGGCCGTCGTCGTGTCCCGTGACTACCATGATTTCGCCGCGAATCAGAACGATGCGGCGCTCCGTGTCCGAGAAGCGGACATCGACGGCGCTCGCGGTATTGAGCATGAGCCGCGTGCCATCAGCGAGCGTCACGTTGCGCTGCTCGCCCGTGCTGGTGCGCAGATCCGCGCTCCAGCCGCGCCACGTAATCTGATCGCGCGCAAGCCAGGCCGTTCCGCCCGCAAAGAAGAGGACAGCGAGCGCCTTGATGCCGGCGCGCCGTGCCGGCGAACGCGGACGCGTCAACGCGGCGCGCGCGGCACTCGCAGCCGGGCTTTCATTGACCATCTGAAGACGTTGACTCACAGACTGGATGTGCCGCCACGCGCGATCGTGATCGGCGTGTTCGGTTCGCCAGCATTCGAACGCGCGTCGTTGCGAGTCGGTGATGTCACCGGACTGCAGATCGAGCCACCATTCGACCGCGCGACGCGCGACATTCGGAGCGATGCCAGGAGGACTGCCGATATTCACGCGTCTATTCCAGTTTCATCGCGAAGAAGCATTGCGCTGCCGCTTTCAGCAGATAGCGCTTCACCGTCGCGAGGGAAATACGCAGCGTGGCCGCGATTTCCGTCTGCGTCGCGCCGTCGAGTTGCGCCATCAGGAATGCGCGCTTGACGGGTACGGGTAGACCGTCGAGCAACGCGTCGATCTCGCACAATGTTTCGAGCAGCACGGCACGTTCTTCGGGCGACGGCGCAAGCGGCTCCGGCACCAGCGCGAGCGCTTCGAGATAGGCGCGCTCGATCTGCTCACGTCGCCAGTGATTCGCCAGGACCCGCTGGGCGACCGTCGTGAGGAAGGCGCGCGGCTCGAGCAATTCAAGCGGTTCGTCGCGCGCGAGCAGGCGCATAAAAGTGTCGTGCGCAAGGTCGGCCGCCCGATGCGCGCATCCCAGCTTGCGGCGCAGCCACGTGTGAAGCCAGCCATGATGGGCGACGTAGAGGTTTTCGACCTCGAGACGCAACGAGAGATTGTCTGCTGGCATGCGCGGTCTTCCGGACGAGTCCAGTAAGCAAAATAAAACTACTAAATGAGAATTATTCGTATTGTCGCACAAGGGAATGCGGTCTTGCACGCGATCAAATTTCCCGTGCGAGCGTCGCCTGCCGACGGGAATGGCGCGCGGGCATACGTTCTGCGGCTGCGTTGAACGCCCGTCGCGCGCCGTTGCACGGGTCTGACGACCGTCCATGCAGGCCATCGCCCATCCCGCCGATGCGTCCTGTCAAAATCACGGCTCGGCGTACCCGGGCGCCTGCACTGCCCTGCAAATGCTTGCTGGATGAGCATTGGCACGTTTCTTCCGTCGCGGATGCCGCCGATCGTAGTAACGTATCGAAAATTTTGCCTTTCGCCTGGCCAGTTGATTCTCGAGGCGCATATGTCCACCGACACCGACACCACCATGACTGATGAGCAGGTCGCAGCCATTGCAGACCGCATGACCGAAGAAGGCCGTCTGGTTTCCCCCGTCACGATCTGGGCGGAAGTTCGCAGCGGTTCGATCGTTGCCGTCGCCGCGGCGCTGCAACGTTGGCGCGAGACGCGCCAGCCGCAGGCACCGCAGGCGCCGGAGCCGCAAGCCCAGAAGGCGCTGCCTGGTGAACTGGCGGAAACCTTGATGGAGGCCGCGCGCCGCATCTGGTCCGCTTCTCAGGACGACGCGGGCCGGATGCTCAGCGAGGGTCTAGGCGCGGCGAGCCAGCAACTCGATGTCGTGCGCAAAGAGCGTGACGAGGCGCTTGCCGCCTATCAGAAGACGGGAGAAGAAGTGGAAACAGGGCGCGAGCGGCTGGACGGGTTGCGCAACGACCTGCACGCATTGCAGGAATCCGCCGCGCAGGCGCGCTCGGAACTGGAGGCCGTGACCGCGCGCGCGGAAGCCGCCGAGGCGAACGTCCAGAACCTGAGCGAGCGCGCATCGGCGGGTGAAGCGAAGCTCACGGCGATCCAGAGCACGCTCGAGGATCAGCACAAGGCAAACGAATGGCTGGCCGCGACGGTTTCGAGTAAGAACGAGGAAATCGCGCGGCTTGGCCGCGAGCGCGACGACGCGCGCCGGCAGATCGCGACGCTGGATGAGGCTTGCCAGGCGAAGTCGGAAGAGGCGGAGCGCTGGTCTCAGGAGGCGGGCGCGGCAGTGTCGCGCGCCGAAGTAGCGACGGCGCAGGCGAACGAGAGCACGGCGCGCCTCGCATCGGTCGAGGCCGACTTGAGCGAGACCCGCAACGCACTCGCCGCGGAACGCGACGCCGCCCTGGAACATGCCGCGGACCTTTCCGAGCAGCGTGGCGTACTGGAGCGCGTCACACGAGAACTGGACGAATCGCGAGCGCAGATTGGCGCGCTGACCGAGGCGCACGCGCTGGGGGCAGTTGAACTGGCGCGCGCGACGCAGGACGCGTCTGCCGCGAATGAACGTGCCGACGCGGCGGAGCAGCGCGCGTCCCAACTGGACCAGAGCTTGACGGTCGAACGTGAGGCAACGGCTGCGCAGCGCGACGAACTGCTGCGCGTCGCGCGCGAACTGGACGAGGCACGGACGCGCGCCGATACGTTGACCGAGGCGCAGACGGCCGCGAGCGCCGAACTGGCGCGGGTCTCGCAGGACGCCTTCGCCGCGAAGCAAAGGGCCGATGCCGCCGAGCAGCGCGCGTCGCAACTCGAGCAGAGTCTGACAGTAGAGCGTGAGATAACGGCGGCGCACAGCGACGAGCTTCAGCGTGTCAGGACCGAACTGGAAGAAGCGCGCGCGCAGATCAATGCACTGAACGAGGCGCAGACGGCCGCGACGTCCGAGCTGGAGCGGGTCACGGAAGACGTATCGTCCGCAAAGCAACGCTTGGAGTCGGCCGAACAGCGCGCAGCGGAACTGGAGCAGAGCCTGGCGGTGGAGCGCGAGGCCACGGCGGCGCAAAGCGATGAACGGCAGCGTGTCACGCGCGAACTGGACGAAGCCCGTTCACGGATCGACGCGTTGTCACAAGACTCGACCGCCGCGAAGGAAAGGGCAGAAACCGCCGAGCAACGCGTAATCGAACTGGAGCAGAACCTCGCGAGCGAGCGGGAAGCATCGGCGGCGCGGACGGGCGAACTGCAGCGCGTCACGCATGAACTCGAAGAAGCGCGAACACAGATCAACGCGCTCACCGAGGCGCAGACGGCGACAAGCGCCGAACTGGCGAACGCCAGGCAGGAAGCCGCTGCGGTGCAGCAGCGGGCCGAAGCCGCCGAACAGCGCGGCGTCCAGTTGGACGAGAGTCTTGCCGTCGCGCGCGAGGCAGCCGTGGCACGCAACAGCGAAGCGTCCGCTCAGTTCGACGAATTGCAACGCGTCACGCGCGAACTCGAAGAAGCACGCAATCAGATCAACGCGCTGACCGAGGCGCAAACGGCGGCAGCCGCTGAACTGGCGCAGGTGACGCAAGATGCATCCGCCGAGAAGCGCCGTGCCGACGCAGCCGCGCAACTGTCGGCCCGCCTGGAACGCGACGTTGCTGCGGAACGCGAGGCAGCGACAGCGCGAACCGCTCAAGCGGCGGCGCAATCGAACGAGTTGCAACGCGTCACGCATGAACTCGAAGAAGCGCGCAATCGGATCAACGCACTGACCGAGACGCAAACGGCGACAGCCGCAGAATTGGCGCAGGTGACGCAGGACGCGTCCGCGGCGAAGAACCGCGCGGAAGCAGCCGAGCAAACGCTCGTAGCGGAACGCGACGAAGCACGCAAGCAGGCGGCCGCCTTGACGGATGCCCAGTCCGTTGCAAGCGCCGAGCTGTCGCGGCTCACGCAAGAAGTATCCGCCGCAAGAGAAAGAGCAGACGCAGCCGAGCAACGTGCAGCGCAACTGGAGCAAAGCCTCGCAGCCGAGCAGGAAGCCGCCGCCACGCGAAACAGCGAAGCGTCGTCGCAACTCAACGAACTGCAACGCGTCACGCAAGAAGTCGACGAAGCCCGCAAGCAGATCGGCACGCTCACCGACGCACAAACGTCAGCGAGCGCAGAACTGACGAGGCTCGCACAGGACGCATCGGCGGCGAAGGAAAGGGCGGACGCAGCCGAACGGCAGGCAGCGCAATCGGAGCAGAGCCTTTCGTCCGAGCGCGAGGCGGCCGCAGCGAAAAGCGACAACGCGTCGACGCAACTCGACGAGTTGCAGCGCGTCACGCGCGAACTCGACGAAGCCCGCGCACAGATCAGCGCGATGAGCGAGTCGCAGACGGCGGCCAGCGCCGAACTGGCGCGCGCGACGCAAGACGCGTTCGACGCGAAGGAGCGGGCGGATGCAGCGGAACAGCGCGCAGCCGAGCTGGCGCAAAGGCAGGCCGAGCGCCCGTACGAACAGGCGTCGACAAAGGCCGCGCAAGGCGGCGAACTGCCGGGCGGAACCGATGTCACGGAAGAACTCGCGTCCTTGCAACGCCAGATCGCCGCTCAGGCGAAGACTCACACGAAGGCCTACAACGAGCTTCGTGCGAACGCCGAGCAATGGGTGACGTACGCGAAGGACATCAAGCAGCGGCTCGACCAGGCGAACGAAAAAATTCTCTTCATCGACGCGCGCAGCACCGGCGAAGTCGCGCTCCTGCGCAGGCTCTCGTTCGAACTGGAGCGTCTCAAGCCCGACCACGAACTGGTGTTCAGGGAAGCGCAGAAGAAGCTGATCGGCGCGACGATGACCCAGCAACTCGCGCAGAAGGGCTACCAGTACGATCCGGCGACGGCTGCGATGTCGAAGCTTGAGGGCTGACGCGCACAACGCGCATTCAGCCCTCGATCAGTCGTTCGAGGACATCGACGTCGCCCATCTGTCCGCCCTTGAACATGACCTCGGTGCCGTCGAGCCAAGGCTCGTCGGCGTGCAGGCGGCACACGGTGACGCCCGCCGTCAGCGGTGCGCGATAGGACAGACCCCATGCGTCGAGCGCCTGGACCGCGTGGCTCGACGTGTCGCCGCCCGCAATGCCGATGCGCCGCGGCCTCGCTGCGCGCACCACGTCGCGCAGCAGTGCCGCGCACGCCTGTGCGGTGCGCTCGCGGCTTGCGCCCTCTTGCTGCGCGTCACGCGCCGATGCTTGCGGGCGACGCGTGAACGCGAGCACATTGCGTCCGTCGCGCAGCATGTCGACGATGGGCGCTGTTTTGAAACACAGCGTGTCGCTGTCGCATGCAAGCGGATCGGTCTCGATCTTCCAGTACGAGCGTGTGGCTGCCATCTGTTCGACCGTGACGGGTGACAGGCTGACCAGCAAGTGCAAACACGCGTTACTTCGCAAACAGCTGGCCGATGTCCTTGAACGCCTTGAACTCCAGCGCGTTGCCGCACGGATCGAACAGGAACATGGTCGCCTGTTCGCCGACCTGCCCTTGAAAGCGGATATACGGCTCGATCACGAACTTCGTGCCGAACGACCTCAACCGTGCTGCGAGCGCTTCCCATTGATCCCACGCAAGCACGACGCCGAAATGCGGCACGGGCACGTCATGACCGTCGACGGGATTGCTGTGTACGCTCTCTTGCGACGCCGTCTTCGGATGCTCGTGAATCACGAGTTGATGGCCGAAGAAATTCAAGTCGACCCATTGCGTGCTGGAGCGGCCTTCTTCGAGGCCGAACACGCGTCCGTAAAAGTCACGCGCGGCGGGAAGGTCGTAGACGGGAATGGCCAGATGAAAAGGGGAAAGGCTCACTGTTTTCTCCATGTGGGGCGCTCGCAGACCGCACATAGTACGCGGCGGAATTGAAAAATTAAATCAATATATAATTTCGTAAAACACAAATGAAATTTATCAATGATCCGTGAACTGAAAACGCTGATTACCGTTGCCCAGGAGGGTACGTTCGCTGCTGCCGGCAAGCGGATCGGTCTGACACAGGCTGCCGTCAGCGCGCAGATGCAACGGCTCGAAGCGGAAATGGGCGTTGCACTGTTCGACCGCGAAGGGCGAACGGCGCGTTTGAATGCGACTGGTCAGCAGATACTCGTGCAGGCGCAGGAAGTCGTCCGGCTCTACAACAATCTCAGTTCGACGGCGGCGGGCCCGGCGGCCACCGTGCGCGTGACGGTCGGTGCGATTGCGTCGGTGCAGCGCTCGCTGCTGCCGGATGCATTGGCGCGGTTTCATGCGCAATGTCCGGGATGCACGACGCGTGTGATTCCCGGCGTGTCGATGGAACTCGTCAATCTCGTCGACGCCGGCGAGATCGATATCGCCGCGATCATTCGCCCGCCGTTTTCGTTCCAAAGCGATCTGCGCTGGACGACGCTCGCGCAGGAGCCGTTCAGGCTGATCGTGCCGCGTGGCGTGAAGGGAAAGGACTGGGCGGAACTGCTGGCGGATCAGCCGTTCATTCGCTACGACCGCGCGTCGTTCGGCGGCCGGCAAGTGGACCGTTTCCTGCGCCGCATGCACTTCACCGTGCGCGACGTGTGCGAGCTGGACGAACTGGAAGCCATCGTCAGACTGGTGGAAAACGGGGTCGGCGTGGCGCTCGTGCCGCAAACCGCGACGTATCGGCGCTGGCCCGCGAAGGTGCGCGCTGTCGATCTTGAGCATCACACGTTTCATCGCGACGTCGGCCTCGTGCATCGCGCGCCGCAGCATTTGAGCGAGCCTGTGAAGGTGTTGCTGCAACTGATCGAAGCGCAGGCGCGCAAGAAGCCCGCAACGGATGATCGTTGAACGCGCCGCGTACTCCACGCGGCGCGACGTTGAAGCAAGCTGCAATCAAGTCGACAGAATAGTCACCAGCGCAACCGCCGAGTCCCCCGCCAGTTGCCCCCCATTATTCTCGGCCAGCGCCACCTTCGCCCCAGGCCGTTGCCGAGCGCCCGCCGTGCCGCGCAATTGCTGCGTCAGCTCGACGATCTGCGCGACGCCCGTCGCGCCGACTGGATGACCGCGCGACAACAAGCCGCCGCTCGGATTCACTGAGATCCGCCCGCCGATATCCGTATCGCCGGAACGAATCAGCTTCGGCGCATCGCCGGGCGCGCACAGACCGAGGTTCTCGTAGTGAATGAGTTCGGCAGGCGCGGACGCGTCGTGCAATTCGACGACATGCACATCCGACGGACCGATGCCCGCCTGTTCATACGCGGCGTTCGCCGCGCGCACCGCGACCAGCTCGCCCGATCCATCCGCTTTCGCCGACACGATCGAACTCGCGCGTATGTACACCGGGCGAATGTCGCGCTTCGCCGCGAATTGTTCCGAGCAGATGAACACAGCCGCGCCGCCGTCGCCGATCGACGAGCACATGAAGAGCGTCAACGGATCGCTGACCATCCGGCTGGCGAGCACTTCTTCGACACTCGTCTCGTTGCGGAACTGCGCATGCGGATTCAGCGACCCAGCGCGGCGGCTCTTCACGACGACGCGCGCGAAATCGCTCGCCTCCGCGCCTGTCTTCTCCATCCATTTGCGAGCCTTCGCCGCATAGAGATCCATGAAGAGCGAGCCCGTCCCCGTCGTCACGCCTTCGGGCAGCGGCTCTTCTAGATCGACGGCTTTAGCAAACGCGCCGAACGAGATCGCCTTGTCTTCGTGCGTGAGCTTTTCGACACCGACTACGAGCGCCGTTTCCGACTGTCCCGAAGCGACGGAAAGCCATGCGAGATTCAACGCCGAACTGCCCGACGCGCACGCATTCTCGATGTTGAACATCGGCTTGCCGTCGAGCCCTGTATTACGCAGCGACGACTGCGCGCGAATCATTTCCTGACCCGTGACGACGCCTGCTGCCGCGTTGCCGAAGAAGATACGATCGACGTCGTTGACGCTGACGCGCGCATCCTTCAATGCGAGCGAGACCGATTCTTCAGCGAGCGACTTCAGATTCCGCTCCAGGAACTTGCCAAAGGACGTCATGCCGACGCCGCCAATTACAACCTTGCGCATTGCTGCCTCCAATAAAAGTACTTCAGAACCTGCGACGACGAGCGAGTCTGCTTAATCTTCAGTAGCGCTCAATCGAGAACCTTCCCGCGCGTCTCCGGCATCCGCGCATAGACCACGAAGCCCACGGCGCACACGGTTGCGACATAGACCCACAGGTATTGCGACAGACCCGAACTCGACATGGCTGTAACGATGTACGGCAGCGTGCCGCCGAACAGTGCCGCCGATATCGCATAGGGCAGCGCGACACCCGTCGCACGCACTCGCGCCGGGAACTGCTCCGCCATCACCGTCGCGCAGGTTGCGGCGAAGCCCGACGAAAGCAGCATGCCGATCGTGACGATTGCGGTGGCGCTCCAGAAGTCGTTGCTGAGGAAATGCAGCGCGGGCCATGCGAACAGTGCCGAGCCGCCTGCGAAAACGAGCAGCACGGGCTTGCGGCCGATACGGTCCGACAACCTGCCGATAAACGGAATCGCGATCAGCGAGACGACGATTGAAATCACGCTCGCGTTGAACGCGTCGTGCAGCGGCAAGCCGGTGCGCAGATGAGCGAGCGTCGGAAACAGCACGAGCCACAGATAGATGCAGAGGTTGCCCGCCATCGCGATGCCGATCACACGCAGCGCCGCGCGAGGATGCTCGCGAACGATCTCGAGAAACGGATGACGCGTGCGTTGATGCGTCGCGGCACTCTTCCTGAACGCATCGGTTTCGGCGACGGCGAGCCGGACCCACAGCGCAACGAAGCCGAGCAGGCCGGCAATCGTGAAGGCAACGCGCCAGCCCCACTTCGCCATGCCCGCATGGTCGATCATCGACGTGAGGATCGCGCCGATCAGCGCCGCCACCAGCACGCCCGCGTTCACCGCGAAGTGCTGCCACGATCCCGCGAAGCCGCGCCGCGAAGGCGCAGACGATTCGATCAGGAACGTCGACGCCGAGCCGAACTCGCCGCCCGCCGCAAAGCCTTGAATCAGCCGCGCGAGCACGAGTATCAGCGGCGCCGCGATGCCGATCGATTCATAGCCGGGACATACGGCGATCACGAGCGAGCTGCCCGCCATCAACGCAACCGACAGCGCGAGACCGTTCTTGCGGCCGTGCCGGTCGGCATACGCGCCGAGCAGCGCGCCGCCGATTGGACGCATCACGAAGCCGACCGCGAACACAGCAAACGCGGAGAGCAGCGACACGCGGTCGTTGTTGGCGGGAAAGAAGTGCCGCGAAAACAGCGCGGCGAAGGTGGCGTAAATGATCCAGTCGGTGAATTCGACGACCGTGCCGAGCGTCGCCGCAACGATGGCTTTTCTCTGCGCTCGCGTGAGCGGCGTAGCGGCTTCTTCGTGCGCAACGCCCGGAAGGATGGTGTCCATGCTGTCTCCGTGTCTCTTGTGGTGAGCGCGCGCTGGTTGCGCAACGCAGGTGAAAAGTGCTGGACGTATCGCTTGAAACGGGAAAATCAGCAGTCTGTCCGGCACATGGACGCATCGTAGGTTTCGCCAGGTGCGCCGCTCAAACGACTTTTTCTGCGCTTTCGATTGATATTTTTTGCAACCAGGCCGCAGACGGCCGACGCGCGGGCGCGAGCGGTTTCGATTGAGCGAAAGTCAATCGAAGCCGCGAAAAAAGTTGTTTGAGCGTGGGGTGTGGGGCGCCCTAGCATGGGATGCACAGGCTTTTCATTCCATGGAGACACGTCATGAACGCATCACCTCACAACCCGGCCGCCGAGGTCGCCATCGTCACGGGCGGCGCGAAGGGTATCGGTTTCGGCATCGCGGCTGCGCTCGCTCGCAACGGCAGGCGCATCGCGCTGTTCGATCTCGACCGCGCGGCGCTCGATCACGCCGCCAGCACGCTGTCCGCTGCGGGCGCCGACGTGATCGCGCTGCCCGTCGATGTGACGAATAGCGCATCCGTCAACGAGGCGGTCGAAGCTGTCGTCGAACGCTTTGGCCAGATCGACGTGCTGGTGAACAACGCGGGCATCGTGCGCGACAAACGCATCACGAAGATGAGCGACGACGACTGGGACGCTGTGATCGGCGTGAACCTGAAGTCGCAGTTTCTGTGTTGCCGCGCCGTGCTCGCACACATGAGCGCCGCGCGCTATGGGCGCATCGTGAACATTTCGTCGCGCGCGTGGCTGGGCGGTGTCGGACAGTCGAACTATTCGGCCGCGAAGGGCGGCGTGGTGAGCCTCACGCGCAGTCTCGCGCTCGAATGGGCGAGCGCCGGCATCACGGTCAACGCGATTGCGCCGGGCATCGTCGATACGCCGCTGTTTCAGACCTTCGATGCGGACCTTCAGGAGCGGCTGAAGAAATCGGTGCCCGTGCAGCGCATCGGCACGCCCGACGACATCGCGCAGGCTGTCTTGTTCTTCGCGCAGCGCGAAGCGTCGTACATCACGGGGCAGACGCTCTATGTATGCGGCGGCCGTTCGCTGTCGTCGCCGAGCGTTTGAGGAGCACATCATGACGATTCACTACAGCGTGTCGGATCATGTGGCGACGGTGAGCCTGGACCGTCCCGAAGCGCTCAACGCGCTCGACCTCGATAGTCTCAAGGATCTACGCGTGGCACTCGCCGAAGCGCGTGACGACGATGACGTGCGCGTGATCGTGCTCACAGGCGCGGGGCGCAAATCGTTCTGCGTCGGTGCAGACCTGAAAAATACGCTGCCGCCTTCGACGAGTTTCAGTTCGTCGTTCGTGCGTTCTATCGACCGCGCTGCGGCCGAAGGCATCTATGTGCGGCTGATGGACCTCAGTTCGCTGCGCCTCTTCAAGCCGGTTATCGGCGCGATCAACGGTTATTGCCTCGGCGGCGGACTCGAACTCGCGCTGCAATGCGACTTGCGGATCGCGTCGACGGATGCCGTGTTCGGCTTACCGGAAGCCGTCGTCGCGAGCATTCCCGCCGTGTGCGGCATTCAGGCGCTGCAAAAGGCTGTGCCTTCCGCGATCGCGATGAAGATGCTGCTGACGGGCTGCAAGATCGACGCGGCGTACGCGGAGCGGATCGGCCTCATTTCCGATCTCGTCGCACCCGAAGCATTGATGGACAAGGCGCTCGAACTCGCGCGCACGATCGCGTCGAATGGTCCGCTTGCCGTGCAGATGATCAAGAAGGTCGCGGAAACGAGCAGCAATGTGCCGCTTGCGCAAGCGCTCGAATTTACTGAACTGGCGTGGGGCGCGATGCGCGATTCCGACGACCGCGTGGAAGGGCGCAAGGCGTTCGCCGAAAAGCGCAAGCCGCAGTTCAAGGGCCGCTAGACGCGCTAGACGGCGGACGCTTCGCCAATCGACAGAAGCCAGTTGCGGAACGCGACGAACTCGGCGTTCGACAGATGCTCGCGCGGATAGATCAGGTAGTACGTGAACGCGCCCAGATCGAGCACGAACGAAAAGGGCATCACGAGCGTACCGTCGCGGAGTTGGTCTGCGACGAGCACGCGCTGCGCCATCGCAATGCCGACGCCTTGCGTCGCCGCGAAGTACGCGAGGATCGAGCTTTCGTAGCTGAGGCCGCTTAACGGATTGACGCCACGCACGCCCGCCGCGTCGAGCCATTTGGCCCAGTCTTCGCGGCGCGCCAGCGAATGCAGAAGCGGCACGTTGCGCAGTGCTTCGGGCGTCGCGTCGGTGAGTTCGGGATGCGCGCTCAGAAACTCGGGGCTGCACACGGGCACCAGCTCGTTCGGCACGAGCCTGTCGAAACCGACATCCGACGATGGCGCATGCGAGAGGCGGATCGCCGCATCGACGTCTTCGGTGTTGAAGTCGACGGGTTGCAACGAGGTGGTGAGACTGACCTCGATATCGGGATGCTCGCGATGAAACGTCGACAGACGAGGCAGCAGCCAGTTCATCGAGAACGTCGTGTAGCCGCGAATCTTCAGCGTGCGGCGGCGACGCGCTTCCGTGAGATTGATCGTCGCGGTGCGCAGCGTTTCGAAGCCACGCACGATGTCGGCGAGGTAGCGCTCTCCCATCGGCGTCAGTGCGATCGCGCGATGACCGCGCTCGAACAGCAGCACGCCGAGCTGGTCTTCGAGCAGCTTGATCTGCCGGCTGACGGCAGCGGGCGTGACGTTGAGCTCGTTTGCGGCGAGCTGCACGCTCAGCAGGCGGCCGCAGACCTCGAAGGCGCGCAGCGCGTTGAGTGACGGAAGGGTTCGCATCGAAAAATGGTAGCACGCGCTTTGCACGCTGCATGCCGGGATTGCTACGTAGAAGCGCGTTTGCGCTGGCGTCAGCAAAACTCAATCGAGTGCGCAGGAAATGTCGTTTGAGTGCGCCTGTTGCGCGCCGTATCGTTGATTCAAAGGCAATCTGTGAGACTGAAGGAGACAACCATGCTGGACGGTGTGCGAATTCTGGCCTGGGGCTCGCGCCAGGCACTGAGGCTCGGCGCGACGCTGCTCGAACGCGCCGGCGCGCAAGTCACGTTTGCGCACGCGCAGCCAACGGGCGGCTTCGCGTATGACGTGATCGTCGTTTCATCGGACGTGAGCGCGGCGAGCGAACGAAACGCGATCGCCGAGCTGAAGGCGGCGGGCAAGCATATCGTCTGCGATATCACCGCGACGGGACAGCAAGGCGCGCGCGCGGGCATGCGTGCCTCCGATGCGCAGATCCAGGCGATCAGCGGCCTGATGGACACGACGGGCTTTGCGCATGGCGAGCCGGTGCGCATCGGCGTGCCGTTCACGGAGATATCGGCGGCGCTGTATGCGTGCGCGTCGATTGCGGCGGCCGTCCGCGTGAAGCGTTTGCACGGCATCGCGCAGACTATCGACGTGACCTTGTTCGGCTGCGCGGCGAGCGCGCTCACGACGTTTCTGCCTGCTGCGTTTGCACAACGAACGGTTGGCCGCGTCGGCAATCGTCATCCTGCTTGCGCGCCGTGGAATGCGTATCGGACGCTCGACGGCTGGATACTGATTTGCACCAGCACAGAAGAACAGTGGCGCAAGATCAAGAGCGTGGCCCGCGTGCCGCAACTCGACGACTCGCGCTTCGACACGTTGCGAGCGCGCGTGTCGAATGTCGATGAACTCGATGCGCTGATCGAAACGTGGACGTCCACGCTGACGACGGATGAATGCTCACATCTGTGCGAACAGATCGGCGTGGCGGCTGGCCCGATCGTGTCCGTCGCGGGACTGTCGAGTGAACCGAACTTTCGCATGCGCCACGCGGATGCGGCGGCGCAGATCGACGCGTGCGGTATCGACGCTGAGACGTATCGGCAGATGTCGATCTTCAGCCTGTCGCGTCTGACTGATGACGCATCTTTAGAGCAGCGTGCAGGCGTTGAAAGCACAGTGCGCTCCTGCGATGCCGGGCCGCTCGCCGGCATCAAGGTCGTCGAGATCGGCCAGTACACGACGGCGCCGCTGGTCGGCAAGCATCTCGCGGCGCTTGGCGCTGAGGTCGTGAAGATCGAGCCGCCGGATGGCGAGGTCGCGCGCGCGTGGACGCCGGGGCAGGCGGGCACGAGCTACTTCTTCGCGCTCAACAATACGGACAAGCAGACCTTGGCGCTCGATCTGAAGCAGCAGGCCGACCGCGCGCATCTGCGTACGCTGCTCGCTGATGCCGATGTGCTCGTCGAAAACCTGCGGCCGGGTGCGCTCGCAAAGCTCGGCTTCGGGCGCGAGGCGCTTGGCGAGATCAACCCGCGTCTGATCTATTGCTCGATCTCGGGCTTCGGCATCGCGTCTGCATACCCAGCGCGGCCCGCGTTCGACACGGTCATTCAGGCGATGGGCGGCCTCATGGACCTGACACGCGGCAACGGCCAGCCGGTGAAACTCGGCGCGTCGGGCGCGGACATTCTGGGCGGGCAGGCGGCGCTGCTGGCAATCCTTGCGCTTCTTGCCGATCCTGCGCGGCAGGCCGGGACCTTCGTCGAAATATCGATGCAGGACGTGGCTGCGTGGTGCGCGCTGTTCGCGTCGGGCAATCCCGAACGGGAGGGGATCGCGGTCGCGTGTATCGACGGTCATGTGTGGCTCGAAAGCGATGAGCGTTTCGATGTGGCTGCGCTCGCGGCAAGCGCCAGGCGGGAACGGTGCGGCTCGCTCTCGCGGGCGTCGGCCGTTGCCGCGCTTGCGAATGCGGGTGTGAGCGCGGTGCCCGTGGCGCGCGTCGATGAGTTGATCGAAGACGGCGATTTTCTCGCGGACGTGCTGAGCGTCGCGCGCGATGCGAGTGGCGCGTTCTGGCCGATTCTCAAGGTGCCGTACCGCTTGTCGCGCACGCCTGCACGCGTTCGCGCGGTGCCGGGCGCGCCCGCGCGATATGCCGAAGAGACTTCGCGAGGGTCGCCGTTGAGATGGGGAATGGTCGCGGCGGGTTGAGCGCTTGCTCAAGCGTCGGTGTAGGTCGTCCTCTGTCGGGCCGGCCCAACCACGCCGAGCCATCGCCCGAGACGTCCAGGCGTTAGTCCGTTGCACAGCAGATTGAGCACCGCGAAGCGGGTCGCCATCGTCGCCGCGAAGTGGCGCGTTTAGAGCGACAGCGCGGATTCGCGCGCCACGCACAACGCAAGCGTGAGCGTCACAGGACCACGGACGCCGCCCCACGATCACAAGTTGATGTGCGCGGGGCAATGGCTTGCAGATGCCGATGCGGGTCAGCAGCGGAACGCATATCGTCAGGATGCCGAACCGGCTCGCGACGGCGGCGGCGAGAGCGAGACGCGCGTTGACGTACATCAACAGGCGCGTCCATGCGTTTGCGCATCGTCAACCTCTCACCCGCCGCCATCGAGCGCGAGACGCATCGCACCGAACTTCCGCCGGTATTGCGCCGGCGTCAGGCACACGCTGCGGCGGAACAGCCTGTTGAAGAAGCTCGCATCTTCGTAGCCGACTTCATTGGCGATCGCTTCGATTGGCTGCTGGTTGGATTCGAGCATCTGCTTGGCCTCTTCGAGCCGCAGCGTGTGCACGTAGACCAGCGGCGACATGCCCGTCGCCTGCTGGAAGCGCCGCTTGAACGAGCGCTCGGGCAGGCCGCTCAGTTGCACCATCGCCGCGACGGGGGACGCCTCGGCGTAGTGCCCGGCGATCCACGCCTGGCAGCGCGCGATCACGGCGTCCTCGACCTGCCGCGTGCGCGCGAGCCGCGCGAACGGCTGCTGACCCACATCGTTCCAGACGACCAGGTTGATGCGCGCCGTTTGCATCGCGATTTCCACGCCCGCGAGCCGTGCGATCAGATACAGCGCGAGGTCCAGCCATGAAGTTCCGCCACCCGCCATGATGAGCCGCTGGCCGTCGCCCGACGCGACGAGCGCCCGATGCCTGCGCACCTTGACGGCCGGGTAGCGGCGCGTCATCAGGTCGCAAAAGGCCCAGTGCGTGGTCGCTTCATGACCGTCGAGCAGCCCGGCTTCGGCGAGCAGGATCGCGCCAGAGCAGGCCGTCGCGAGAATCTTGCCGTCGGCGTAGCAGCTTCGCAGGCAATCGATCTCTTGCGCGAAGCGTCCTTCGAGCGCTTCGCCCGGCGCCACCATCAGCTCGGGCACGCAAACCACGTCGGCGTGCGCGCAGGCATCGAGCGTCGCGTCGGGCGTGATGCGCACATTGTTCGCGGCGACCAGCGAAGCGCCGTGCCGCGACACGACCTGCGGCGCGAACGGCGCAACGCCGGGCGCGCCTTCGACGATCAGGCCCCAGTCTCTTCCCGCCGACATGAACATGTCGTACATCCCGTACACCACGGAAGCCGAGGTTTCGGGCATCGCCAGGATGGCGATGCGCACGGACGTGCGGGTCTTCTCTTTCATGGCCGATTCGTCCCGTTCGTGGCCGATAACGCTTTAGTCGGAAGCGCGCGTTCGCCGTATCGTGACGGCGTCGTAGATGTAATTTAAGTGTAAGGATTGCGTTTATGCCAGACCGGCGACGGCTGGCTTATCTCGCTTGTCGCGCTTATCTCGTCGCGTCGATGGATGGGCGCGATCGTTCGAAGGAGCTTCCATGAGTCCGTATCGCCAGCACCTGCCGCAACTCGCCGATTCCCTGTTCATCACGGACGGCGGCCTCGAAACCACGCTGATTTTTCATGACGGCATCGACCTGCCGTGCTTCGCCGCGTTCGCGCTGCTGCGCGATGAAGCGGGCGAGGCGATGCTGGAGCGATATTTCGCGCGCTATGCGGAGCTGGCGCGCAGCGAAAACGTCGGCCTCGTGCTGGAATCGCCGACCTGGCGCGCGAATCCCGATTGGGCGGGCAAGCTCGGTTATACGGCGGCGTCGCTTGCCGATGCGAACCGTCGCGCGATTGCGTTGCTCGCGCGCGTCCGCGCCGCTTATGAAACGCCGGCGACGCCGATCGTCATCAGCGGCAACCTCGGTCCACGCGGCGACGGCTATCGCGCCGATGCGCGCATGAGCCAGAGCGAAGCGCGTGCCTATCATCAGCCGCAGATCGAAACCTTCGCGGCGACGCAAGCCGACATGGTCGCCGCCTTCACGATCAACTACGCGGACGAAGCAATCGGGGTGATCCAGGCGGCGCAGGCGTGCGCGATGCCTGTCGCGATAGCGTTCACGCTGGAGACGGATGGACGGTTGCCGTCGGGCGAGCCGCTGGCCGATGCGATCGGGCGCACCGATGCCGAGACGCATGGCTACGCGGCTTACTTCATGATCAACTGCGCGCACCCGTCGCACTTCGCGTCGATGCTCGCCGACGCGGGCGCGTGGCGCGAGCGCATTCGCGGCGTGCGAGCCAATGCGTCGAAGCGCAGTCACGCCGAACTCGACGAAGCCGACGATCTCGACGACGGCGATCCGGACGAGCTCGGCGGCAGCTATCGCGCGCTGCGTCATTTGCTGCCATGCATGACGGTAGTCGGCGGATGCTGCGGTACGGATCATCGGCACGTCGGGCAGATTTGCCGCGCGATGAAGGCGCCGCTGGCCGCCGATACGGTTTGACGTTCAGCGCGCGAGGGCCGCTCGCGCCGCCGCCGCCTCCGCGCCGATACTCACGCCCGGCCCAGCGTGAGCGCAAATTCGTCGAGTTGCGTGATGCAGGTGTTCCAGCCGTCGAAAAAGCCGAGTTGCTCGTGCCGGTCGCGCGTCGCGACGTCGGGATGCATGACGCGCGCGATGTAGCGGCTGCCTTCGCCTTCTTTGGACATTGCAATGTCGGCGGTGAAGCCAAGCCACGGCGTGTTGGGGCGCCAGCCCGCCGTGAGCATCGACGTGAACACGATGCGCGCTTGCGGGACGACTTCGAGAAAGCAGCCGGGGTTGTCGCTCGTGCCGCCATCGGGACCTTGCATGAAGGTGTGAAAGGCGCCGCCCGGACGCAGATCGAACGCGCGGACTTCAGTGGTCCAGGGCTTCGGGCACCACCACTCTTTCAGCAAATCCGGTTCGGTCCACGCGCGCCACAAGGCAGCCACCGGCGCGCGCAGCACGCGAGTGATGACGAGATCGTTCGTGTCAGCGCTTTCGACGGGTTTTGTTGACATCAGCTTGCTCCTCTTGATGAAGCTGTTCGACGAATTCGACCATCCGGTCGGATCGTGCTTCCCACACGGCGCGCTGCGCGGCCAGCCATGTTTCGACTTCCGTCAGCTTCGCGGGCATCAGCTCGCAGGTGCGCGTGCGGCCGATCTTGTGCGTGCGGATCAGGCCGCTGTGCTCCAGCACCGCGACGTGTTTCATGAACGACGGCAGCGCCATGTCGAACGGCTGGGCCAGCACCGAGACGGTCTGCGCACCGCGCCCGAGCATGCTGACGATCGCGCAACGGGTTGGATCGGACAGCGCCTGGAACACTTCGCTTACTGCGGCATGATAGTTAGCCATATGGCTAAGTATAGTGCAAAAGTGGCGGCGCAGCGAAGGCGTCCGCACTGACGGCGCGCGTCTAAGCTATCAGCATGGGTTTAGCGTCAATCCCAAGAAACGGAGGCGTTCGATGAACACACCCAACGACACGGGCTTCACCGGCTCGATTCCTGAAATCTACGAGCGCTACCTCGTGCCGATGATCTTCGAGCCATACGCGCGCGATCTCGCGAGCAGGGCGGCGTCGGTCCAGCCGTCGCGCGTGCTCGAAATCGCGGCGGGCACGGGCGTCGTCACGCGTGCGATGGCGGATGCGCTGTCCGAGCATGTCGAAATCGTCGCGACGGACCTCAATCAGGCGATGCTCGACTGCGCCGCGACGCTCGGCACGTACAGGCCCGTGACATGGCAGCAGGCGGATGCGATGCATCTGCCATTCGACGACGCGAGCTTCGATCTGATCGTCTGCCAGTTCGGCGCGATGTTCTTTCCCGACAAGGCGCGCGCGTTTGCCGAGGCGCGGCGCGTGCTGCGAAGCGGTGGCGTGCTGCTATTCAACGTCTGGGATCGAATCGAGGAGAACGCATTTACCGTCACCGTTTCGGACGCGCTCGGCAGGCTGTATGCGGCGGACCCGCCGAGTTTCTTGCAGCGCGTGCCGCACGGTTATTGGGACACGAACATCATTGCGCGCGATCTCGCGAATGGCGGCTTCGATGCGCCGCCGCCGCGCATCGAGACGATCGCGAAACGCAGCGGCGCGGGGTCGGCGCAGGCTGCCGCGATCGCGTTCTGCCAGGGCACGCCGATCCGGGCCGAAATCGAGGCCCGTTCGGGCGCAACGCTCGACGAAGCGACTGCGGCTTGCGCGACCGCCCTACGCAAGCGTTTTGGCGGTAGCGCAATCGACGGAAGGATTCAAGCGCACGTCGTCACAGCACAACGTTAAAACGACGAAAAAGTGTGTCCCGCTGAGCGCAACGATCCCTCCGAAAGCCGCTCCCGCCTTATGTGACGGGCCGGACGGCGTTTGCCCGGCGGAAATTGTTACACCTCTTACTGGAAGGAATGACCGGTGTTACTAACGCCTTTCAGACGTTGGTTATACTCGCCCCGTCTCAAAAACTACTGATCAAACTATGTCGAAGCGAATCATTCAGATGGTGGCCATTGCAGCGCTGACGGCTGCGGCGTCGTTGCCGGCGATGGCCGGCGATATGAACAATGCGCTTGGCGGCGCGCTCGGCGGCGTCGCCGGTGCAGCAGTGGGCGGCGCGGTGGGCGGCAGCACGGGCGCCGTGATCGGCGGCGCGGTGGGCGGCGGCGCGGGCGGTGCGGTTACGTCGAACCGCCGTGAGCGCACGGGCGCGATCATCGGCGGCGCGCTCGGCGGCGGTGCGGGCACCGCGGCGGGCAACGCGATGGGCGGGCGCGGAGGCGGCCTGGTCGGCGCGGCGCTGGGCGGCGGCGCCGGTTCGGCGCTCGGCGGCAACATCTCGCGTTCCAACTCGTACGCCGACGACTATTCGCACGGTTCGTACGGTTCGCACGGTTCGTACAAGCGCAAGCACAAGCACCGTCACTACGACGACTGATTGGCGAGCTGACGGCCTTGCGAGTTCACTGAACGGCGAACTCGCGGGTCGGACGGGCACGACGGCGCGGCGGCGCAATCGCCATGCGACAAATCATCGCAGGGAATTGTCGCGGATCAAAAACGAGATAAGCGCCATTTGAAGGTAGGGTTGTCGAAATGCCCTTCTTTTGCAGGCGTCATCGTGCCCGTTGACTATCTTCGCGGCTTTACCTCGGCCGCTCGCACTGACGCCGCCAACCGGCGGCTTGGCCTCGCGCTCGCCGGGATTGCCGGCGCAGCAAACGCGGGCGGCTTTCTGGCGATTGGCCAGTACACGTCGCACATGTCCGGCATGGTGTCGTCGCTGGCCGACAGTCTCGCGCTCGGCAACCTCGCGTTCGTGCTGTCGGCGGCGAGTTCGATCTTCGCGTTTCTCGCCGGTGCGGCGAGTTCGGCCATTCTGATCAACTGGGGCCGACGAAGAGGGACGCAGAGCGTCTACGCGATGCCGCTGGTGCTCGAAGGGCTTCTGTTGTTGTGCTTCGGCGTGCTCGGCGCGAACCTGGAGCAGCATCGTCTGCTGTTCGTGCCCGCCACCGTCACGCTGCTTTGCTACGTGATGGGGCTGCAGAACGCGATGATCACCAAGATATCGAAAGCGGAAATCCGCACGACGCACGTCACGGGTCTCGTGACGGATCTCGGCATTGAAATCGGCAAGGGCTTGTACTGGAACCGGGGCGTGCCGTCAACGGAAGCGGCTTATGTCGGCGCCGACATGCGGCGGCTCGGTTTGCTCGCCTCGCTGCTCGGCATGTTTCTCGCGGGCGGGCTTGCGGGCGCGATTGCGTTCAAACAGGTCGGCTTCATCGCGACGCTGCCGCTTGCGGCGTCGTTGCTGGTGCTGGCGGCCGTGCCCGTTGCCGATGATCTGTTGAGGTATCCGCGACGGGCGCGGTGAATTGCGCTCGCCGGACGGACCTGAACACGCTTCTCACGCGCGCACATCGCGCGCCGCGACTTTTACTTCTCCCAGAGCTTGCGTCCCAAGAACGTCAGCGTCCGGTCCCACGCCATTTCCGACCACACCGGGTCGAACTGCGTGCCGGCGATGCGGCTGAAGCCGACGGCTGTTTCGTTGGCGAACGCGTGATGCGCGAGATAGCGATGAAACTCGACGTCCACGTTCGCGTCACGCAGCTTCGATTCGAGCGTTTCGACCGTCGCGATCGGGAAGAACGCGTCCTGCGTCGCGTAATGCCCGATAACCGGCACCTTGATTTTCGACGCGTCGATATAGTCGAGCGGAGGGAAGCCGTAGAACACGACTCCCGCCGACACTTCCGGGCTTTGACCCAGCGTGAGCAAGGTTAGCGCACCGCCCATGCAATAGCCCATCACGGCAACGCGACCCGAACGCTGCTTCAGATATTGCGCCGCGCCGCGAACGTCCTGCGATGCGGCATCGCCGAAATCGAGGCCGTCCATCAGGTGATGCGCTTCTTCCTCTTCGACCGTCGACTTGCCGCGATACAGATCGGGCACGAGCGCGAAGTAGCCGGCTGCCGCGAGGCGATCAGCGACGCCGCGAATCTGGTCGTTCAAGCCCCACCATTCCTGAATGACGACCACTGCGGGCGCGCCATCCGTTTTCTCGGGCGTGGCCAGATAACCTTGCAATTCTTTGCCGTCTGGGCGGCTGAAAGTGATTGTGGATCCCGTCGTCGTGTTCATGAGCGTGTTCCTGTTGAATGGGCCACTAGCATAGCGCCAATGCCAGCCGAGTGCAGGCCTACGGCCTTGTCAGAAATGAAAACACCCTGCAAGCCTGAGCGCTTGCAGGGTGTCGCACTTCACTCGTTAATTCTGGATTCTTTAATCCCCCGGAAGCCAGTAGCAATCCGAAGGATTCCAGCTGGGATCGCATATCCAGTAGCCGAATGCGAGCTTCTGATCGGCGGCCGAAGCGCTTTTCGGGCCGTCCGACTTCATCGCGAACGGCTGCGCTTCCAGCGCGATCGGCGCTGCCGATGCGGACTGCGCGAAACACGACAACATCGATGAAGCGAGCAACGCAAGTAACGCAGATTTCACTTTCATGTCAAATGCTCCGTTGTTATTTGAAGATCACGATGCACCGTTCATCAAGGTGTCACCGTACGGAAGACTTTATTGACAGTAGTGAGCTTCGTTAATCAGATCTGTTTCCAGCGGTCGTCAGGATTTTCCGATTTCGCGGAGCTTCGGCGCGAGGTCAAAGTCTGTTCGTCATCCTGTTGACGTGGTGCGATTGGCGGTATATGGCTCGCAAATCCTGTCCATAAAAAAAGCGGGCATTGTTGCCCGCTTTCTTGACAAGCCGCCGAAGCGCTTTAAAGCCTCGTTACGCTGGCATCTTGCGGAACGAAATCGCGAAGCGGTTCCATGCATTGATCGCCGAAATCAGCAGCGTCAGATCGACCAGCTCGGCCTCGCTGAAATGCGGCTTCACTGCTTCCCACACCGCGTCGGGCACATGATTTTCGGAGACCAGCGTCACGGCTTCCGTCCACTCCAGCGCTGCGCGTTCGCGTGCCGTAAAGAACGGCGTTTCGCGCCACACGACGACCGTCGCCAGACGCCGATCCGTTTCGCCGCCCTTGCGCGCATCGGTGGTGTGCATGTCGACGCAGAACGCGCAGCCGTTGATCTGCGATGCGCGCAGACGCACCAGTTCCGTCAGCGATTTTTCGAGGTCGCTCTTGCCGATGCGCTCTTCGAGCGCGAGCATTGCCTTGATTGCGTGCGGGTTGGCTTTGTAGAAGTCGAGACGTTGTTCCATGATCGTTTCCTCAGTGAGAGTGCGCATTGGCCTGCGCGACACATGAAGATTAGGCGCGAAACTGGCCGCAGGAAATGGCCAATTTTGAGCAATTTGAGGTAGCCACTTCTGAACTGTTGCGGAACAACTTTACAAGGCTGTGGGGAACGACGCAGACGAAGGGCCGCCGCCGCGCGACGGCCCTTGTGTGACAGAAAGAAGACCTTACTTGACCGCGCCGAGCGCGAGGCCCTTCACGAGATAGCGCTGCAGCCACGCGAACACGATCGACACCGGCAACGTCGCGCACAGCGTCGCGGCCATCACCAGATGCCATTCGACGACGTACTTGCCCGCCACCATATCCGTCACCTGCACGGTGAGCGTCTTGTTCTCGGGCGAGCGGATCAGCGTATAGACGACGGCGAACTCGTTCCACGCGTTGATGAACGTGAAAATGGCCGTCACGACGATAGCGGGCACGGCGAGCGGCAGGAACACCTTGAACACGGCACGCGTGCGGCTGCATCCTTCGAGCCACGCGGATTCTTCGAGATCGCGCGGCACGGTCTGGAAATACGACGACAGCATCCACACGGCGAACGCGATATTGAACGCCGCATACGAGACGATCACGCCGATCTTCGAATCGACAAGGTTGCCATCGCCATACGGAATCATCGCGGCGAGACGGAACAGACCGACCACGAGCAGAATCGGCGAAAGCATCTGCGTGACGAGCAGAAACTGGCGGTACAGCCCGCGTCCACGAAACGGAAAGCGCGCCAGCGCATACGCGGCGGGCAGGCTGACGGCGAGCGCGAGTGCTGTCGAAAGCAGGCTGATGACGGTGCTGTTGCGCAACGCGACGCCGAAGTTCGCGGCCGTCCACATGTCAACGAAGTTCTGCCATTGCCAGTGCATGGGCAACCAGCGCGCCGGATAGACGAACACTTCGTTCGCGGGCTTGAGCGCTGTGAAAAACATCACGGCAAACGGAAACAGCACGACCACGATGAGCGGCGATAGCGCGAGCCAGCACCACACGGTGCGTTTCATCTTCACATTCATGCGGGCTCTCCTTCTTTCGACGGCTGAATGCGCAGATACAGCACCGAGAACACGAACAGCATGATGAGCATGACCAGCGACACGGCAGCCGCCTGGCCGGGACGCCCGAGCCTGAAGCCGAGTTCGTACAGATACGTGACGAGAATATGCGTGCCGTTGTCGGGGCCGCCTTGCGTCATGACCCAGATGATCGGAAACGAGTTGAACACGTAGATCACGTTGAGCAGGATCGCCATGTTCACGAACGGGCGCAGCAGCGGCAGTGTCAATTGACGGAACTGCTGCCACGCGTTCGCGCCGTCGATGCGCGCGGCTTCGTAGATGTCGCCGGGCACGGATGACAGGCCGCCGAGCAGGATCGTCACCGTGAACGGAATCGACACGAGAATACCGACCGCGATCTCGACGGGAAACGCGAGCTCGGGCGTCGCGAGCCAGTGAATCGGGCCGCCGATCAACCCGAGCCGCTGCAACGTCACGTTGACCATTCCGTAGTCGTCGTTGAAAGCCCAGCGCCAGACGACGGCCGTCATCGTCAGCGACACGGACCACGGCAGCATGATGATCGTGCGTGCAATGCCGCGTCCGTGGAAATCCTGATTCAGCACGAGCGCGACGGGCACCGAAATGATCACCGTGCCGCCGACGACGGCTGCCGTCCACACGATGGTCCGGCGTAGCGAATCGAGAAACACGGGGTCGGCGAACACCGTGAAGAAGTTCTTCAACCCGGTGAAATCGCGAATCGCGCCGAAGCGCGAGACATCGTGCACCGACTGATACACGATGTTGAAGATCGGGTAACTGATGATGAACAGCGCGAGGATCAGACTCGGCGCGATCAGCCACCAGGGCGCGGCGGCGCGTGGGGCAATGGAACGGCTCATGCGTGCTTGATCGACGGATGCTTGGGCGTTGGAACTCATGAAGCCCTCGGGACGGAATGGGCCGGATGCAATACGGCGAGTCGCATGAAAAGCCTTGCGCTCATCGAATGTGAAGCCGCATCGGCATTTAGCCGATGCGGCTTGCGGTACTACGCTAATGAACTAACAAAACGCGCGTTACTGGCCGAGCGCCTGATTCGCCTGGCTCGCGGCTTGTTTCAGCGCATCGTCAGGCTTGGACTTGCCGAGGTACACGGCCTGCATCGCATTCGTCACGGCCTTCGCTGTGTCTTCCCAGCCCGACACGGTCGGCGCGAAGCGCGCTTGCGGCAGCAGCGCGATGAACGCCTTCGTGTCGGCATCGTTGAACGCGGGATCGGCGGCTTCGGCCTTGGTGGTCGGCAGGAAGCCTTCCGTGCTCGTGAACTCGACGCGCGGTTCCTTCGTGAACAGATAGTCGAGGAACTTCCACGCGTCCTTCTTCACCTTCGAGTTCTTGAACATCACGATCGAGTCGGTAACGGCATACGTCGCGCCGTTCGTGCCGACGGGCAGCGGATCGATACCGTACTTCAGGTTCGGCGCTTCCTTCTTGATCTGCTTCGCGAGGAACGGCGCGGAAATCATCATCGCGACGCGGCCTTGCTTGAAGAGGTTCTGCACGTCTTCACGGCTATAACCCGTGACGCCCGGCTGCGTCAGGCCCTGATCGATCATCGACTTGTACAGCGTCGCTGCCTTGATGCCCGCCGGCGAATCGAAGCCGGCCTTGCCTTGCTTGTTCAGCACGTCGCCGCCGTTGGTCCACAGCGCGTAGTAGTAGTACACGTCGGTTTCGATTTCCTTGCCTTGCAGGCCGAAACCGGCAACGCCCTTCGCCTTCAGCTTCTTCGACGCGTCGATCACGTCATTCCACGTCTTCGGGCCATTCGGATAGCCGACGCTCGCGAGCAGATCCTTGTTGTAGTACAGCGCGCGTGCCGACGCGGCGATCGGCAGGCCGTACGTCTTGCCGTTGATCTGGCCGGGCGCGAGGAACGGGCCAATGAAGCGGTTCTTGAAGTTCGCGTCCATGTACGGGTCGAGCGGCTCGGCGACGTCGTCCTTCACGAAGTCGAGCAGCCAGCGCGTGCCGACGATCGCGAGGTCGGCGTTGGCGTTGCCCGAGATATCCGTTTGCAGCTTCTGTTGCAGCGTGTCCCAGTTCACGTCCTCGATCTTGATCGTGGTGCCGGGATTGGCCTTTTCGAACTGGCGCGCCATTTTCTCGAAGTACGGTGCCGTCGCGTCACTGTAATGCGCGACCGTCACACGCACCGTATCGGCGTGCGCCGATAGGGCAAGACCTGCAAACGCGAGCGCTGCGGCGACTTTGCCGAGCGTAAGGGAAGCACGTGCATGCAACGACATTTCGTCTCTCCTGGGTGGTCCGCGGCCGTAGCCGGCTGCTTGGGTTAAATTGTTTGAAAAAATCCTACACACGAAAAAAAAGCTTGTCACGTAGGGCTGACCATATTTTTTATCGCGCGGTTTTTTGCATAACATGCTGTAAAGGATGGGCTTTTTGTGCGCTGCGGGGTATTCGCCATTTGTAGCGTCCGGATGGTCCGCAGTCCGTGAAAATGTGCAATATGTAGGAAATTTACAAGATGGGTGCGGCTTTTGGCTTACGTGAAGCCCGCCCGCCGCAATTGCGAAAATCGCGAAGAGGACAGGACATGAAGCGTGTCGTGCTGGTGACGGGAGCATGCGGCGGGATCGGCAGCGTGTTGTGCCGGCGTTTCGTGCAGGACGGCGCGACAGTGCTCGCGCTCGATGTCGATGCGGCCGCGCTGGATCAGCTGGCTGCGGAACTGGGCACCGACAGCGTGACGCCCATCGCCGTCGATCTGTGCGACGCCGATGCCGTGCGCGAACGCGTCGCACAAGCCGTCGATAAACGCGGTCCCGTCGACGTGCTCGTCGCGAACGCCGGCGCGGCGCAAGGGCTGACGCTTGCGAAGACGGACGCCGCAAGCTGGCGGCGCGACGTCGATCTGAATCTGAACGGCACGTATCACACGGTCGAAGCGGTGCGCGCGTCGATGATCGAGCGGCAGCACGGATCGATCGTGCTGATCGGCTCTGTGAACGGCCTGGCGGCGCTTGGACATCCCGCGTACAGCGCGGCGAAAGCGGGGCTGATCAGCTACACGAAGTCGCTGGCGATCGAGCTTGGCCGCTATCGCATACGCGCGAACATCGTGTGCCCGGGCACGGTGAAGACGCAGGCGTGGCAGGCGCGCGTCGACAAGAACCCGCAGGTTTTCGAGGACCTGAAGAAGTGGTATCCGCTGCGCGACTTCGCGACGCCCGACGATATCGCCGACGCCGTGCTGTTTCTTGCGTCGCCGATGGCGCGCGTGATCACGGGCGTGGTGTTGCCCGTCGATGGCGGCCTGATGGCGGGCAACCGGCTGATGGCCGAAGAACTGACGCTCGAATCGCTGTAGCGCCTGGATAAGCGCCCGAAAGGAACACGCGACACAACCGCAACCGACGATGAGGACAGCATGGCAGCAGTGCAACTGAGCGGCATCTACAAGCGTTACGGCGACACGCAGGTCGTGCACGGCATCGACCTGCATATCGACGACGGCGAGTTCGTCGTGCTGGTCGGCCCGTCCGGTTGCGGCAAGAGCACGTTGATGCGGATGGTCGCGGGCCTCGAGGAAATCAGTGGCGGCGACCTGATGATCGGCGGCACGCGCGCGAACGGCTTGCCGCCGCAGCAGCGCAATATCTCGATGGTGTTCCAGAGCTACGCGCTGTATCCGCATCTGTCCGTGTACGACAACATCGCGTTCGGTCCGCGCATCCGCAAGGAAGCGTCGACGAGTTTCAAGCCGCGCATCGAAGCGGCGGCGAAGATGCTGAACCTCAGCGGCTATCTGGACCGCTTGCCGCGCGCGCTGTCGGGCGGCCAGCGCCAGCGCGTCGCGATGGGCCGCGCGGTGGTGCGCGAGCCGTCGCTGTTCCTGTTCGACGAGCCGCTGTCCAATCTCGATGCGAAGCTGCGCGTGCAGATGCGCACGGAGATCAAGGCGCTGCATCAGCGGCTGAAGAATACGGTGATCTACGTCACGCATGACCAGATCGAAGCCATGACGATGGCCGACCGCATCGTCGTGATGAACGCGGGGCGCATCGAGCAGATCGGGCGTCCGCTGGAGCTTTACGACCGGCCGGCGAATCTGTTCGTCGCGAGCTTTCTCGGTTCGCCTTCGATGAATTTCGCCGCTGGCGAAGTGGTGAGCGCGCCGAACGGTGCCGCATTGAAGCTCGCGGACGGCGCGTTGATTCCGCTTGCGGGCACGAGTCAGGCGGTGGCGAAACCGGGCGCGAAGGTCACGCTAGGCGTGCGGCCCGAACATATCGAAGCGTCGAATGAAGGCATTCCGATGGATGTCGAGGTAGTCGAGCCGACGGGCGCGGAAACGCATCTGTACGGCAAGATCGGCGGCGCGGCGTGGTGCGTGACGATGCGCCAGCGCGCGTCGATCGAGCCGGGCCAGCGCGTGACGGTGCGCTTTCCCGAGCAGCACACGCATCTGTTCGACACGGAGAGCGGAAACAGACTGGGCTGACAGCATCAGACGGGCACCAATGACATGCCGCTGATTCATCCTCCATCCAAAGGAACGCACGGGTGTCCGCACCGAACCTGATTCCTCACATCCGCAGCGCGCTTGAATCGCTGCGGCCCGCCGAGCGCAAGGTCGCCGACATGGTGCTGTCCGATGTCGACTTCGCGATGCGCGCGAGCATCACCGAGCTCGCGCAGCGCGCGGACGTGTCGGAGCCTTCCGTGACGCGCTTTTGTCGCGCGGTGGGCGCGCACGGTTTGCGCGACTTCAAGATGCAGCTCGCGCAGAGCGTCGCGGGCGGGATGCCGTATGCGTCGACGGCCGTGGCGCGTGGCGACGATACGCAGACGCTGATCGACAAGGTCGGCGAAGCGGCTGTCGAGGGCATCACGCAGGCGCGCAGCGCGATCGATCCTGTTGCGGTGAATGCGGCGCTCGCTGCGCTCGCGAGCGCGCGCCGCGTGTATTTCTTCGGCGTTGGTTCAGGCTCGGGACTCGTCGCGCAGGACGCGGCACTGCGTTTCCTGCGGCTCGATATCGCCGCGAGCGCTTTCACCGATGCGCATTTGCAGCGTCTTTACGCGGGCCTGCTCGAACCCGGCGATGTCGCGTTCGCGATTTCGCATTCGGGCCGCAGCGTCGAAGTGAACGAGAGCATGCAGATCGCGAAGGAGCGCGGCGCGACGACGATCGCGCTGACGAATGTCGGCTCAAGGCTTGCGTGGCTCGTCGATATTCCGTTGTTGCTGCGCGTGCCGAGTCCCATCGATCCGAACACGCCGGGCGTGTCGCGCCTCGTGCATCTGTGCGTGATGGATGCGCTCGCGATCGGCGTCGCGTTGCGGCTGGAGCCGCATACGCTGGAGAAGATGCGGCATGCGAAGGCGCGGCTGTCGCAGGAGACGGGTGCGGCGGCGGAGGATGGGACGCAGTAGTCTGCGGCGCGCTCAGCCGGGCACGTAGCCAAACCGCCGCGACAACCTTTGCGTCGCCGCCAGCAACGTCTTCGCTGCGCCGCCTTGCGTATCGCTATCGAAACTCCCCGCTGTACCCATCAACGCGATCACCAGCACGATGCTGCCCGTGTGATCGAACACGGGCGCGGCCAGCGTGTTGATGCCGGGGATCGGCTTGTTGAGCGCGGTGTCGATGCCTTGCCCGCGAATTTGCGCCAGACGTTCCGCATACGGCTGCGCGAGCTTTGTATCGTGCGTATCGGACGTCGACGCGCCCGCCAGCCGTAGATGATCCTGCGCGAGTAGACCATGCCGCACTTCGTCGGCGACATGCGCGGCGAACACGCGGCCAATCGCCGTGTTCACGAGCGACATTACCGTACCCACGCGCAGGCTCACATGCAGTGGCCGCGCCGATTCTTCGAGCCGCACGACGGTCGGCCCGAGCGGACCGAGCACGGCCATCGCGACGCTCATGCCCGTCGTCACTGCAAGATCGACGATCTCCGGCTCGGCTTCACGCGTCGGTGATAGACGTTGCAAACCGATCAGACCGAGTTCGAGCGCAAGCGGCCCCGCTTCGAAACAGCCCGACGTATCGCGGCTCAGCAAGCCGATCTTCTGCAAGCTCACCAGATGCGGAAACGCCTTCGCGGGCGGCATGTCCGCGGCCGCAGCGAGATCGCGCAGCGATAACGGCTTGCCCGCCGCGACCAAAGCCGTTAGCAGTTCGCCCGTGCTGTCGAGCGATTGAATGCCGCGCTGCTGTTTCGCGTCGGCGTTCGCGGGCAATGTGTTATCGAGTGCTGCTTTCATGTTCAATCCGCCGCGATATCCGCGCCGATTTCGCGCGCCGCCTGTCGAAGCGCGCGCGCGATCGGGCCGTCCCAGTTCACATCGATTGTGCCGCTCGGCCCGATCACCGTCAGCGCGAGACATAACTGTCCATCGGCATCGAGTACGGGCGCGGCAAGACTGCTGATGCCGGGGCTCGGCGCATCGATGCCCCGTTCGATGCCGCGCTCGCGGATCGCCGCGAGCGTCGCGTCGAATGCTTTGCGTTCTGAAGGCGCAACGATATCGCTGGTGCCGCCCGACTGATTGGCCCACATCGTCTGCAATGTCTCGGGCGCGAGGTGCGCGCAGAACACGCGTCCCGTCGACGTCGCCGGCAACGACATCACGGTGCCCACGTGCAGGTTCACATGCAGCGGAAACCCTGCATGCTCGTATCGGACGATGGTCGGACCTTGCGGTCCTACGGTGCAGATCGCGACGCTGAAGCCGATTTCTTCGGCGAGCGCCGAGACGCGTGGCACGGCGGCGCGAAACGCCGGCTGGTTCGCCAGCTGCATCAGGCCGAGCCGCAACGACAACGGCCCCGGCTCGTAGCGTCCCGAGAGTTCGTCGCGCTTGATGAGACCAAGCCGCGTGAGGCTCACCAGATACGCATGCGCCTGGCCGGGCGCGATGTCGGCGCTCGCGGCGAGATCGGACAGCGCGAGCGGCGCGCGTGCTCTCGCGAGCGCATGCAGCAGCCGTCCGCCGACCTCGACGCTCTGGATGCCGCGCTGCTGCTTGCCCGAGCCTGTCGTCTCGTCGTCTTTTGCCGTCTTCGCCATGCCGCTCACGTCGCCTTTCGGTATCGAAAAAAGGTCCATGTTAAACGAACGCCAACCTTCGCCCCGCTCGATCCGGGAAACGCCCAGGGTATACGAGAAATTAGCGTATAGCGATACGTTTCGCTATTGACAAATAATCGGTAGCGTCTAAGATGAAATCACTCCGGCCTAATAGTCGCCGGACATCATTCCAATCAGACTGGACGAGACACCTCCCTACCGCTGCGCCAGCGTGCGCCGCGTCTCGCCCGTCGCCCCTCAATCAACGGAGACGAGCATGGCCAAGGCATTCGCATCGCAAGCCGACCTCGAAGAAAAGAAGGTCACGTGGACGCAGCTGTCCGAGAACGCGTATGCGTACACGGCGGAAGGCGACCCGAACTCGGGCGTCGTGATCGGCGACGACGGCGTGCTGATCGTCGACACCACCGCGACGCCTGCGATGGCGCAGGACCTGATCGCGAAGATCCGCAGCGTGACCGACAAGCCGATCAAATACGTCGTGCTGTCGCACTATCACGCGGTGCGCGTGCTCGGCGCATCGGCGTATTTCGAAGAAGGCGCACAGCAGATCATCGCGAGCCGCGGCACGTATGAAATGATCGTCGAGCGCGGCGAGGCCGACATGAAGTCGGAGATCGAGCGCTTTCCGCGTCTCTTTGCAGGCGTCGAAACGGTGCCGGGCCTCACGTGGCCGACGCTCGTGTTCGAGAAGGAAATCACGTTGTTCCTCGGCAAGCTCGAAGTGCGCATCGCGCATCTGGGCGCGGGTCACACGAAGGGCGATACCGTCGTGTGGCTGCCGTCGCAGAAGGTGCTGTTCTCCGGCGACCTGGTCGAATACGACGCGGCCTGCTATTGCGGCGATGCGCAACTCGAACAGTGGCCTGCCACGCTCGAAGCGCTGCGCGCGCTGAACGCCAACCAGCTCGTGCCGGGCCGCGGCCCCGCGCTGACCACGCCGGAAGACGTGAACAAAGGCCTCGACTACACGAAGGACTTCGTCACGACGCTGCTGCAAAGCGGCCGCGAAGCCGTCGCCGACAAGCTTGATCTGAAGGCCGCGATGGCGCACACGCGCAAGTCGATGGACCCGAAGTTCGGCCATGTCTTCATCTATGAGCATTGCTTGCCGTTCGATGTATCGCGCGCTTATGACGAAGCGAGCGGCATCACGCATCCGCGTATCTGGACCGCACAACGCGACAAGGACATGTGGGACGCGCTGCAAGCCTGACGACGCAGCAATAGCACAGCGCAGATGGATGGAGACAGCAGAATGAGCAGCATCAACTACCAGACCTTGTCGTTCGAATACCGGCGCTGCGCCGAGCAGGATGCAGTTGCAGCGACGACAGACCCGGCGCGGCATCCCGTGATCGTGGTCGGCGCGGGACCCGTCGGCCTCGCAACGGCGATCGATCTCGCGCAGCAAGGCATCCCCGTCGTGCTCGTCGACGACGATTGTTCGCTCGCCACAGGTTCGCGCGCAATCTGTTTTTCGAAGCGCTCGCTCGATATTTTCGATCGCCTCGGATGCGGTGACCGCATGGTCGACAAGGGCATCAGCTGGAACGTCGGCAAGGTGTTCCTGCAGGAAGAGATGGTGTACACGTTCAATCTGCTGCCGGAGGCGGGGCATCATCGGCCCGCGTTCATCAATCTGCAGCAGTACTACGTCGAAGGTTTTCTGCTCGAGCGCGCGCAGTCGCTGTCGAATATCGACATCCGCTGGAAGAGCAAGGTGGTCGGCTTGCAGCAGCACGGCGAGCCGGGTTCCGCCGATGCATTCGTCACGCTGACCATCGAGACGCCCGAAGGCGAGTACGCACTGTGCGGCCGCTATGTGGTCGCCGCCGACGGCTCGCGCAGCCCGATCCGCAACATGATGGGCCTCGACAGCAAAGGCCGCGTGTTCAAGGACCGCTTCCTGATCGCCGATGTGAAGATGGAAGCGGAGTTTCCGAGCGAGCGCTGGTTCTGGTTCGATCCGCCGTTTCATCCGAATCAATCGGTGCTGCTGCATCGGCAGCCGGATAACGTGTGGCGTATCGACTTTCAGCTTGGCTGGGACGCGGACCCTGCGCTTGAGAAAACGCCCGAACGCGTGCTGCCGCGCGTGCGCGCGCTGCTCGGGCCGGACGTCAAGTTCGAGCTGGAATGGGTCAGCGTCTATACGTTCTCGTGTTTGCGTATGGAGCGTTTCCGGCATGGCAACGTGCTGTTCGTCGGCGATGCCGCGCATCTGGTTTCGCCGTTTGGCGCACGCGGTGCGAATAGCGGCTTTCAGGATGCCGAGAACGTCGCGTGGAAACTCGCGATGGTGCTGGACGGACGCGCGCCCGATGCATTGCTCGACACCTATGCGAGCGAACGCGAATACGCCGCCGACGAGAACATTCGCAACTCGACGCGCTCGACTGATTTCATCACGCCCAAGTCACCTGTCAGCCGCACGTTCCGCGATGCTGTATTGAAGCTTGCGCGAAAGCATCCGTTTGCGCGACAGCTCGCTAACAGCGGGCGACTTTCGGTGCCCGCCGTGCTGCGCGACTCGACGCTCAACTCCACCGATAACGACGGCTTCGAAGGCAAGATGGTGCCGGGCGCTTCGTGCGTGGATGCGCCTGTTTTATCGAATGGCGCGCCCGCGTGGCTGCTTGCGCAACTCGGCAATGCGTTCACGGGCGTCGTCTTTTGCGGCAAGGATGGTATCGACGCGGCGACGCAACGCGCGTTGAAAGCGCTGCAAACAGGTTCGATTCCGTTCAGGCTGGTTGTCGTTGCGTCGCATGGCATTCGCCATGCCGTGCATGACCTCGACGATGCCGTCGTGCTCGAAGACGCGGAAGGTCTCGCATGGTCGCGTTACGACGCCATGCCCGGCACGTTCTATCTGATTCGTCCGGACCAGCACGTGTGCGCGCGCTGGCGCACGTTCGACGCAACGCAAATCGACGCGGCGCTCAAGCGAGCGTTGTGCGTGGAAGGCGTGGCCTGAACGCAGTAGCGCACATCGATACGATAAAAGTTGGAGACAAACGTGGCACTCATCACGCAACTCAATCTGACGCAGCCCGACGACTTCTACGAAGCGCTGATCGACATGCACCGCGATTTCGACGAAGCGCAAAGCCAGGCCGCAAACGCGCAGCTGATTCTGCTGCTCGCGAATCATATCGGCGATTACGCGACGCTGATGGAAGCGATCCGATACGCGCGCGAAGGCGTCGATCAGCCGAATCCATCCGCTGCGCAGCACACGGCCGACGCGCCGCGCGTCGCCGCCTGATCCCTCGATGCGGCTCGCCCAGTAAACGAAGCGCGAGCCGTCTTCCCTGACAACACGGCGCAACAGACGCCGGACCCAATGGGTCCGATGGACCCGCATTGCCTGGAGATCTCGATGAGTCAGTCAATCACGCATGCCTATGAGCCCGGCGAACCTGCCGCCGCGTATCAGGACGACAACGCGCTGTATCGCAAGGTTGCGTTGCGGATCGTGCCGTTTCTGTTTCTCTGCTACGTCATTTCGTTTCTCGACCGCATCAACATCGGCTTCGCGCAATTGCAGATGAAGCACGACCTCGGCTTCAGCGATGCGATGTACGGACTCGGCGCGGCCGTCTTCTATATCGGTTATGTGCTGTGCGAAGTGCCGAGCAATCTATTGCTCGCGCGTTTCGGCGCGCGTCGCACGTTCACACGGATCATGCTGCTGTGGGGCGTTGCGTCGGTGTGCATGATGTTCGTGTCGCAGGCTTCGCATTTCTATCTGCTGCGCTTCATGCTCGGCGTGTTCGAAGCGGGTTTCTTTCCCGGCATCGTGCTGTATCTGACGTACTGGTATCCGGCGCGGCGGCGTGCCGTGATCCTATCGATCTTCTTCGCAGGCGTCGCGGTGGCGGGCGTGCTCGGTGGCCTTATCTCCGGCTGGATCATGCGCGACATGGCGGGCGTGATGGGCCTGTACGGCTGGCAATGGATGTTCGCCATCGAAGGCGCGCCCGCTGTCGTGCTGGGACTGCTCGCAGCGTTCTGGCTCGTCGACGGCCCGCAGCATGCAGCGTGGCTCACACCGCAGGAAAAGGCGTATCTGATCGAGCAACGCGATGCAGAGCATCGGCCCGCGAACTCGCATTCGTCGCGCGCGTTCATTGACGCATTGCGCAACCCGCGCGTCTATCTGTTCGCGTTCATCTACTTCTCGCTGACGTGCGCATCGTTGACGCTCAACTTCTGGATGCCGCTGATGATCCGCGACTTCGGCGTGCACGACGTGCTGTGGATCAGCCTGTACACGGTGATTCCGAACGCGATCGGCGCAGTGGGCCTGATTCTGATCGCGCGACATTCGGATCGTCATGGCGAGCGGCGCAAGCATTTCGCGGCGTGCACAATCGGCGGCGGTATCGCGCTTTCGCTGTTGACGCTGCATTTGAGCAGCTTTGCCGCGATGCTCGGCATTCTTTCGATAGCAGCCGTGCTGATCTTCGCCGCGCTGCCGATCTTCTGGACGGTGCCGTCCGGTTATCTGTCGGGCAAGGCTGCGGCGGCGGGCATTGCGTTGATCAGCAGTATCGGGATTACGAGCGGCATCGTGAGCCCTTGGGTGATCGGTCTCATCAAGACGCATACGGGCAGCATGGATAACGCGCTGTATCTGCTGACGGCTTTGTTGTTCATGAGCGGTATCGCGCTGTTGCGCGGGGTGCCGGAGAAGCGGGTTGTGGGGTAGAACCACGGCGCCTCCTTGTCAACGTTCATGCGGCTCGCCGCATCCGCGCTCGCGACGTTATCTGTCGACGAGCGCGAATGCGCGGGCCGCTTCCATCGTAATCACGACGCGATTTGCTTTGCCGGCATGCGTTCGACGTTATTTGCGACCGGAATCTTGATCGCAGGCGTCAGCAATTCAGTGCATTGCAAGCAACTAACTGTCCGTCGGCGCGACGCCAACAGATGTAGACCTCGCTTACGGGGGGCTCCTGGCCCATCATTTAACGTATAGACGATTGCCATCAGTGTGCGAGGGAATCTGCTCAATCAGCTGACTATCTGCTCAAATCAGGTCACTATCTGCTCAAAACTCGTGATATCTGCTCATTCCATGGACGCGTAGGCACGCACTCCAGCCGCCGGAAAGCTCTTCGGCCAAGACGATGCCCCGGCGGTCGAGAGCTACGGGGCATCTTGGGCAATGACGCGGACTTCATCAACACGCCCGGGGAAGGGCTGGCCAGCCGCCCAACCCAATCCCCCCAAGCCTATGCGCCCTGCATCGCCTAATCCCGCGACTTCGCAAAAAACCATCCGTCAAGCATAAATGTCACCAAAAAATAATAAGAATAGGCGGATATATGATTGAGAATGATTCGCGTTTACGATAGATTCGCTTCCATCTGACCGATAGCGACATGGAGACGATTCGATGGCTGAATCAATGGCGAGGTTTGCAGCACGGATCGACCGTCATCCGGCGGCGTTCGCACAAGGCGCACTGGACGACATCGATTGCGAGCCGTCCGAAGCGCCCCGCGAAGCGCATTCAAGCTCAAGCGAAGAACGCGGCTGCGAAGGACTGCTGCTCGACGTGCTGATCGAAAACCGCCGCTCGCTGATCCAGCTTGCGCGGTCGTTCGTCGGCTGTTCGAGCCGTGCCGAGGATGTGGTCCACGACGTATTCATCAAGCTCACGGGCTTTTCGAACCAGGACGACGTGCGGCAGCCGCTCGCCTACGTGGCGCGCATGGTGCGCAACGCATCGATCGACGCGTGCCGCCGCCAGTCGCTCGAAAACACGTGGCACGCGTGCGAGGAAGATGGGCTCGATGTGCCATCGCCCGAACCGTCGCCCGAGTCCGCGCTCGTCACACGCGACTCGCTGCGCCACGCGTTCGACGCCCTCGCGCAATTGCCCGAGCGCACGCGCAGCGCCTTCGAGCGCGTGCGTCTGCGCGAAGAGACCTTGCAGGAAACCGCGCGCGCCTTGAACGTTTCACAGACGCTCGTCCATTTCATGGTTCGCGACGCCGCGAAGCATTGCGCGGACTGCATGCATGCCGGCGCGCAAAACGTCGCGTACGCAAAGACGACGGGGCGCAGTAAAAAAAGCTGCGCGTCGAACGTCAAGCAGATGACGGCCTTGTGAATTCACGAAGGCAAACGTTCAACTGCATCTCACCTGATACGCAAGCAGACACGACATGACCCAGAACACGCATCAAGACGCACAGGACGACGTTCAATACACGGTCGTCATCAACGACGAAGAACAGTATTCGATCTGGCCGACGTTCCGCGACGTGCCCGCCGGCTGGCGCGAAGTCGGCGTGCGCGGGCCGAAGGCCGCGTGCCTCGAACATATCGAAAGCGTGTGGACCGACATGCGTCCCGCGAGTCTGCGCCGTCATATGGACGCAGCGCCGAATACGCGCTGAGCCGCGCGCTGCCGCCCTGCCAAAGCAGAGCGCATCCAAGATTCTCGCGCGCCACGAGCGCGCCGCGCGAGACCGTTCTTCGAGCCACGTCGATGCGTTGTCAACGCATGATCGGCGCGGCCTGCCACTGAGGACACGTCATGACAGCGTCTCTCCCGACACTCGACGACCTGCGCATCGAGCCCGGCCTGCCGACCATCGTTTCGCCGCGCATCGACAGGTCATTCACGCTCGAAGCCGCAGCGCCGCTATTGCGCGACATCGCGAACAACTGCATCGAGCGCGCAGGCGGCGTGCTGTTCACGGGCTTCGACGTGCCGTCGATCGACACGTTCCAGCAATTCGCCGCCTCGTTCGGCTCGCCGCTGATCGGCTATGAATTCGCGTCGACGCCTCGCAGCCAGGTCGAAGGCGCCGTGTACACGTCGACGGAATATCCGCCGCATCGCTCGATTCCGCTGCACAACGAGCAGTCGTACACGCGCGAATGGCCGATGCGCATCTGGTTCCATTGCGCGCTCGCCGCGCGTTCCGGCGGCGCGACGCCGATCGCCGACAGCCGCGCGATCTATCGCGCGCTCGACCCCGCGTTGATCGAACGCTTCGCCCGACGCGAACTGCTGTACGTGCGCAACTTCGGCCAGGGACTCGATCTGCCTTGGCAACAGTCGTTCGGCACCGAAGACCCGCGCGCCGTCGATGCGATGTGCGCGGCGCGCGGCATCGATTGCGAATGGCGCGAAGACGACGACGGCGAACCGCTGCTGCGTACGCGCGAGCTTTGCCAGGCGGTTGCCGTGCATCCGCGCACGGGCGAGCGCGTGTGGTTCAATCAGGCGCATCTGTTCCATCTGTCCGCGCTCGATGAAGACATGCAGGAAGCGCTCGTCGATGCAGTGGGTCTCGACAACGTGCCGCGCAACGTCTATTACGGCGACGGCGCGCCGCTCGAAGCGGACGCGCTCGCGGAGATTCGCGGTGTACTGGATCAACAGCGCATCGTGTTTCCGTGGGCGGGCGGCGATGTGGTGATGCTCGACAACATGCTGACGGCACATGCGCGCGATCCGTTCGAAGGCCCGCGCAAGGTCGTCGTCGCGATGGCGGAAAGCTACAGCGTTCCAGCAAACGCACAAAGGTCCAAAACCTTCGCCACCGCTACATGATCCAATGAAAAGCAGTTCCAACCTGGCATTGTCGGCGCGTTCGCTGACGGTGGGATATCGCGATCACGTCGTGATCGATTCGCTCGACATCGACATTCGCGCGAATCGCGTGACCGCACTGTGCGGGCCGAACGGTTGCGGCAAGAGCACGCTGCTGCGCTCGCTCGCCGGTTTGCAGCCCGCGCTGGCGGGTGAGGTGACGGTCGCGGGCAAGGCGCTCGCGTCGTATCGGCGGCGCGATCTCGCGCGCACGCTGACGATGCTCTCGCAGTTCAACCAGATTCCCGCCGGTCTTTCCGTGCGCGATCTGGTCGCGTACGGACGCTACGCGCACGGCGGTTGGATGCGTGGCTTGTCGAAGGAAGATCGAGTGGCGATCGACGACGCGCTCGCGGCAGCCGGCATCGCCGACGATGCCGCGCGCGATGTCGCCGCGCTCTCGGGCGGCGAGCGCCAGCGCGCGTGGATCGCGATGGCGCTCGCGCAACGCGCGCCCGTCGTGTTGCTCGACGAGCCGACCACGTATCTTGACATTCATCACCAGCTCGACATTCTCAGCGAACTGCGCCGGCTGAATCGCGAGCGCGGTCTGACGATCGTCTGGGTGCTGCACGATCTGAATCAGGCCGCTGCATACAGCGATGAAATCGTGTTGATGCGCGCTGGCCGCATCGTCGCGCAAGGCACGCCGGACGCGATCATCGACCCGCAGCATCTCGAAGCGACCTTCGGCGTGCCAATGCTGCGCATCGCGCATCCGCAGACGGGCGCGCCGATGTGCGTGCCCGCGCATGCGGAAAGCGACGAACTGGCAAGCGCGTCCGACGACAAGGGCCTGGCCGCATGACCACGCTTGCCGCTAGAAAACGCATGCAGCGGGCGCAGACACGCGCGCTGCCGCGCTGGCGCGAGGCACAGCATAGCCGCGTCGGCATGCTGACGTTCGCGCTGCTCGCGGTGATTGCGATCGTCACCGCGTTGCGCCTCGCCCCGGATCTGTCGATGCTGCTGCACGCCGCAACGTCGAATGCAGCGCATGACACCGACGAACACGCGCTCGCGCATGTGCTGCTGTTCAATTTGCATTTGCCGCGCGTGCTGGCCGCACTGGTGGCGGGTGGATGTCTCGGTGTGTCGGGTGCGCTGTTCCAGTCGCTGACGCGTAATCCGCTCGCGTCGCCGGATCTGCTCGGCATCACGGGCGGCGCGCAGCTTGGCCTGCTCGCCGCGATGCTGATACCCGCGCTGGCGGGCGCTGCTTCCGTGCCGCTGCTGTTCGGCTGCGGCCTGCTCGCCGCCGCGTGCGTCGCGGCGGCAGCGGGCGGCTGGCGCGCGACGCCGTTGCGCATGGTGCTCGCGGGCAGTGTCTGCATGCTGCTGTTCTCGGCGGTTTCGACGCTCACGCTCGCGTTCTTCGAGCAAAGCATCGCGGGCGTCGCGCTGTGGGCGAGCGGCAGCCTTTATCAACCGGGCGCTGACGGACTTGTTACAGCGGTGCTGTGGCTGCTGTTGCCGCTCGCGGCGCTGCCCTTCGTCGTGCGTCCGCTCGATCCCATCGCGCTCGGCGACGACGCGGCGCTTGCCGTCGGCGTGCGCGTGGATGCAGCGCGCTTTTATGCGCTGCTCGTCGCGATCGGCTTCGCGAGCGTGGCGGTGAGTGTTGCAGGGCCGATGTCGTATGTCGGGTTGATCGCGCCGAACCTGTTGCGTCATCTGCGCGGCTCGCGCTCGACGCGACTTGCCGCACTCGCGCCGTTGTCCGCGCTGGTCGGCGCGCTGCTCGTGCTCGCAACCGATAGTGCCGTGCTCGCGCTCGATCTGGACGGCACGCTGTCGACGGGGGTGGCGATCGCCGTCGTCGGCACGCCGCTGATGCTCGCGATGATCCGTCACGGCGGCGCATGGACCTCGGCGCTCACGCAAGCCGGGCACGCCCCCGCCCAATCGGCGCGCGGCCGTTTCGCTACATGGATCACGGGACTTTCCCCGCTTGGCGCTGGTTTGATCGTCGCTACTGTCGCGGCCATTTCGATCTATGCCGCAGGCACGTTAGGCGAGACGTCGCTCGATCCGTCGCGCTGGCTCGCGGCATTGAACGGCAGCGACAGCGTCGCGCGCATGCTGCTCGATCTGCGTTTGCCGCGCGTGGTGTGCGCGTTGCTTGCGGGCGCGATGCTCGCGGCCAGCGGCGTGCTGATGCAAAGCGTCGTGCGCAATCCGCTTGCCGGGCCGGAAGTGCTCGGCGTCACGCAAGGCGCTTCACTCGCGACGCTCGTCGCGCTGCTGTTCTGGCCGCTCGCCGCGCACGCGACGATTGCGGTGTCGTCGCTGATCGGCGGCGGCGTCACGCTGGTCGCGATTCTCGCGCTGAACCGGCGCATGCGTTACGCGCCGCTTGCGGTCGCGTTGACGGGGCTGGTGGTCGGCACGCTGTGGACGACGCTCGCGCAATGGGTGATCGTGCAGGAAAGCGTGCAGCCCGCGCGCTTTGTCGTGTGGCTGGTGGGCGGCACCTACGGGCGTAGCTGGAGCGATGTGCTCGCGCTGTTACCGTGGTGCGCGGTCGCGTTGCCTGCATTCGTGCTGCTGGCGCGTCCACTCGATCTGCTCGCACTCGGCGACGATCAGGCGGCATCACTCGGCTTGCCCGTCGCGCTGCTGCGTCCGCTTGCGCTGACGGTGGCCACCATCGTGGCCTGCGCGGCCGTTGCGGCTGTCGGGCCGATCGGCTTTGTCGGATTGATGGCGCCGCATCTTGCGGCATTGTTGGGGGGGCGCGCGCATCGCGTGCGCTTGTGGCTCGCGGCGACCTGTGGCGCGGCCATTCTCGCCGCTGCCGATATCGGCGCGCGCACGCTGCTCGCGCCGCGCGAAATTCCTGCGGGCGTGCTGACGGCTCTGATCGGCGCGCCGTATCTGCTCGCGTTGCTGATTGTGCAGGCAAGGCGCGAACGCAAGCGCGGACGATGAACATGTCCTCTGCTGCAAAGCCGTTTGCGTCGCTCGTCGCCGATACGCCGTTCGCCGCGTATGTTGAACGCGTGTGGCTCGGCGTGCCTGCTGAAACTTCAGACACCAGCGACGCCACACAAGTGCGCGTGCCGCTCACGCAACTCGTGACGCAGCGCGAAGCGATCCTCGATGCAATGCTCTTGCGCTACGGCGGCGATCCCGAACGTCATGCGCGCGCGCTGCTATCGCAGTGGAGCAAATACTATTTTGGCCTCGTGGTGCCCGCCGCGCTGGTGTCCGCGCTCGCCTTGCAGAGACCGCTCGACATGAACCCCGCGCGCTGCATGCTGTTGCTGCGCGAAGGCATGCCTGAAGCGCTGTATCTGCCGCACGATGCGCTCGCCGAGTCAACTGACGATCCCGCGCGGCGTTACGCATCGTTGATCGATGAGCATCTGCGTGGCGTGATCGACCTGCTCGCGAGCATGACGAAGATTGCGCCACGCGTGCTATGGAGCAACGTCGGCAATCTGCTGGACACATTGTTCGAGCAATGCGCGGCGATGCCGGGCGCGGCCCGCGACGCCACGTGGATGTTCGAATCGTGCGCGCTGTTCGGCGATGAGCCGAACCCGCTACGCGTGCCCGTGCGCAACGTCACGCCCCGCTCGGCGCTGCTGCCTGCGCCGTTTCGCACGCGACGTGTCTGCTGCGTGCGCTATGAAATACCCGGAGAAGATCAACTGTGTGCGAGTTGTCCGCTACTACTCACGATGAGCGACGAAGACCTCGCGCGGCAAGAGGCAATACGATGAAGCAGACGCTGCGGGCGACCGTATGCGCCGCGTGCCTCGCATTCTCGTGTTCCGCGAGCGCGGCAGGCGTGACACCCGCGCCTCGCGACACGGCCACGCTTGCGTGCACGTCGCTGTCCGCGAATCCGACTGTGACACAGGCGAGCGACGCGCTGCCCGCGCATCCTAAGCGCATCGTCGTACTCGAATTCCTGTTCGCCGAAGCGCTCCTTTCGCTCGACGTCACGCCTGCGGGTATGGTCGACACCGCGTTTTACCCGTCGTGGATCGGCTATGGCGTTGAACGCATGCAGTCGGTGCCCGACGTGGGCACGCGCCAGGAGCCGAGTCTCGAAGCGATTGCCGCGCTCGAGCCTGACCTGATCATCGGCGTCGGTTTCCGGCATGCGCCGATTTTCAGCGCGCTGCAATCGATCGCGCCGACCGTGCTGTTCCAGTTCAGCCCCGAGATGAAGCTCGACGGCGCGCAGGCGACGCAGCTCGAATGGGCGCGCAGGATCTTCGATACGATCGGATGCATCACGGGGCGCACGGTGCAGGCGCAAGCCATCGAACGGCAGCTCGACGAAGGGTTGGCACGCGATGCAAAGCGTCTCGCCGATGCGGGCCGCACGCATGCCGATTTCGCGTTGTTGCAGGAGTTGGGTTTGCCCGACCGGTACTGGGCCTATACGAGCAACAGCATGGCGGGCGGCGTCGCGCGGAAGCTGGGTGTGACGCTATGGCCTTCGAAGCCGACTCGCGAAGGCACGACCTATCTGACGTCGGAAGATTTCTTGAAGCGCCCGCAGACAAGTGTGTTGCTGACGAGCGCGACTGGCCCGGAAGTGAAGCTGGACGCGAAGCTCGATTCGCCTGTTTGGCGGTTTGTGCCTGCGCGGCGTGAAGGACGCGTGACGTTGGTCGAACGTAATGTGTGGGGTTTTGGTGGGCCGATGTCGGCGTTGAAGTTGTCGCATGCAATGACGGATGCGTTGCTTTCGATGCCGGCGGGTGCTTCGCAATTGGAAGCTTCCAAGTCGCGGTGATGTTGTTGGTCGTTTGCTTTTGCTTTTGCTTTGCGCTGGCATCCGCGCTATGCCTTCGTGCTTCACGCGTCGCCCCTGTGCGGGGCGGCACCTACTTTTCTTTGCCGCCGCAAAGAAAAGTAGGCAAAAGAAAGCGGCTCACACCGCCAACATTTCTTCTTGCCTGAGGGCCCCCAACCGGTCTTACGCTTCACACGGCAACGTCCTTGTTCACGTTCGTTGCCAACGCTTCGAATGAACGCCTCACCCACTTCAAACACCCGAACAAGAGCTAGCGGCAGCGAATGGTTTGCGCCGCCCAGGTGGCAAACTGTGTGTAGGTTGTCGCGGCGTATAGCTCGGCGCTCTTACATGGTGGGACGCTTGCCCTGTCGGTCCGGAGTGAGGCGTGCGGAGCACCTAGGGCCTACACACAGTTTGCCACCTGGGCGGCGGTGGACTATCTGGCACGGCATGCTGCAATGCAGGAGCGTGAAGCGGGTGAGGCGCACTGCAAGAGCGCTGGCAACGAACATGGGTCACGTGATTGCCGTGTGAAGCGTAAGACCGGTTGGGGGCCCTCAGGCAAGAAGAAATGTTGGCGGTGTGAGCCGCTTTCTTTTGCCTACTTTTCTTTGCGGCGGCAAAGAAAAGTAGGTGCCGCCCCGCACAGGGGCGACGCGTGAAGCAGGAAGACATAACGCGGATGCCAGCGCAAATGCCCGACAATCCCGCCAGCGTCGCAGACAAAGTAGGTGCCGCCCCGCACAGGGGCAACGCATGCAGACCAATAACACCACGCGGATGCCACCAAAAGCAAAACCAAACCACCAACAACGTCCCAAAGCCTTCAGCTCGCATCAATCCTGCTCTGACGCACATCCACCTGAACCGACGGCACACGTACTGTGCCATTTCCAGCAATCGCACGTGGCACACCGTGCGTTTCATTAACGATTGCGCCGTTATCCAGCTTCAGCACACGGTCGGCAAGCGGGAAGTAACGATCATCATGCGTGATCACCACGACCGTCTTGCCGCGCCCGCGCAACTCCGGCAACAGTTGCTCATAGAACACGGCCTTGAACGACGGGTCCTGATCGGCCGCCCATTCGTCGAACAGATAGAACGGTCGATCTTCCAGATACGCAACGACCAGCGCGAGGCGCTTACGTTGACCCGTCGATAGCGCGCGCGTCGAGAACGTGCCGTTTTCAACGCTAACCTTGTGATCGAGTGCGAGCTTCGCAATCAGCGCATTGGCGCGGCCATCCGCGGCAGCGCGGGCGCCGTCGTTCGTGTCGTCGGGATCGACGATGCCAAGCAGCGTATCGAACAGATGGAAGTCGTTGAACACCGTCGAGAAGCGCTCGCGATACGCGGGCCGCGTGTCCCGCGTTACGGGCGAACCATCGACTTCGATGACGCCGCCTTCCGGCTCATACAGACCCGTCAGCACCTTCGCGAGCGTCGTCTTGCCGCTGCCGTTGCCGCCGACGATGAACACCAGTTCGCCTGGCTTGAACGTCAGATCGATCGGTCCGATGCGGAACATGCGCTCGTCGCGCTCGTGGAAATACGCATGCGTGATGCCGCGCAGCGAGAGCGTGTCGAACGCGGCGGCCTGAGCGCTGGAAGCGCTTGCTGGCAAGGCCGCCGCATGATGCGGCTCCTCGAACTCGGCCAGCACGCGTTCGATGCGTTCGAGCGACACACGCGCCGCGTTCACGGTCGGCAGATTGTTCAGCAGGCCATCGAGCGGCACCAGCATGAACAGGAACACGATCACATAGCCCGCGGCCGCTTGCGCGTCGGCATGCACGCCGATGGACGGCAGGAAGGTCGCCGCGCCGAGGAACACATAGAACAGAAAGATGATCCAGCCCACGCCGATCGCATAGGCCACGAATGCGCGACGCCGATGATCGCGCACTTCGTTGATCGCAGCGCCGAGTTGTCCTTCGACGAATTGCCGCGCGCGCTCGCGATGCAGCTTCAGTTCCTTCGCACCCGCGAACAGCGAGCCGAGGTAATCGAACAGCCTGTCTTGCGCGCTGCCCGCTGCTTCGAGCGAAGCGATCGCACGAATATCGCCGAAGCGATAGCCCAGCGAGCCGACGACGATCGCGCTGAGCGCCAGCACGCAAACGGGCCACGACAGCCACGCGAGATACGCAAGGCAACCCGCGACGATCGAGCCATGCATGACGATGTTCGGCAGCGCGAAGAACAGCATCGACACGTTGGTGGCGTCGTCGGTGAGGATCGATTGCACGGGCGCCGCGCCGACACGCTCGACGTCGCGCAATTCGGCAGCCGCGACGCGCGCGGAAACATGCTCGCGCATGCGGCCCATCGTGTCCTGCGAAAGCCCCGCGAACAGCACGCCCGAAACGATGCGTGCGATCAGCGCGACCAGCGCGCACGCGGCGAAACGCAACGCGAGCGGCAGATCCGCAGCGGTGGGCGCGCTCAGCGCGCGGTTGAGCGTCGCGACCAGCAGCACGCTCGATACGCCATTCGCAATGCATGCGACCAGCGCGAGCGCAAGCGCGCCGCGCGAGCGTCGTAATAGCGACAACAGCAGACGGGTAGCGGGTTTGTTCGGGCGATCCGAACCATTCACGGGCGGTGCGTTGGAAGCAGTCATCGAAAGCGGGCGTGAGAGTGAAGGCGCGCATAGCGCATGAAGGGTCATCAATCGAATAGACGTTTGGGCGCCGCAAAACTTTAGTTAAATAGCCGCGAGCACGAGCAATCAAGGACTCCGGAGAATTTATTCCACCAAAGGGGTAAATTTTTTTTCGCGCGATTCGTCACCTGTGTGAAGCCGCTGAAATTGGGACCGGGACAAACCGTGCCCTGATACAGCGGCATAGCGGCCTTGCCGAAGGACTTCACACGAATGACGAATTTTCCGACTGCCTTGCATCAGCGACTGCGCGAACTCGCGCGCAGTGCACCCAACGCACCCGCGCTCGCCGCGTTTTCGCCGCATACCGTGCGCATGTCGCGCGGCGAACTCGACGCTCGCGCCTCGCACGTCGCGGCGGTGTTGCGCGCACGTGGCGTGGGTGCGGAAGTGCGGGTGGGCGTGTGCATCGACAGGTCGTGCGATCTGTTCGTCGCGTTGCTCGCCGTGCTGAAGGCGGGTGGCGTGTTCGTGCCGCTCGATCCGCGTCATCCCGCGCAACGTCTCGACTGGATGGCACGCGACGCAGGTTTGAGGCATGGCATCGTCACGCGCGCCGCGGACGCAACGATGCGCGCGAGGTTCGAGCACTGTATCGAAGTCGATGCGATCGACATCACGCAACCCGTTGCAATCGACGATGCGCAGGTTCATCCGCGCTCGGCTGCGTACATGATCTACACGTCGGGTTCGACGGGTACGCCGAAAGCCGTGGTCGTCGAGAATGGTCCGCTTGCCGCGCATTGCGATGCCGTGATCGATGCTTATCCGATGACGGATGCGGACCGCGTGCTGCATTTCGCTTCCGTGAATTTCGATCTTGCGCACGAGTATTGGCTCGCGCCGCTTGCCGCAGGCGCGAGCATCGCGATCACCGCGCCCGGCACGGTCGCGCCCGACGATGCGTATGCCCTGGTCGAGCAGGAGCGCGTTACGATCGCCGCGTTTCCGCCTGCGTATCTGCGTGAATTCGCGCAAGCCGCGCGGCGTCATGGCGTGCCCGCTGCATTGCGCGTGCTCGCGTTCGGCGGCGAAGCGATGCCCGGAGATGTATTCGCCGATATCAGGCAAACGTTTAGCAACGTGCGTTTGATCAACGGCTATGGTCCGACGGAGACCGTGATCTCGCCGATGCTGTGGCCGCTCGATGCTCAAGCTGCCTTCAGCGACACGTCATGCGCATCGTTGCCGATTGGCAGGCCGATTGGTTTGCGCACGGCTCGCGTGAGCACGCCCGGATCGGCTGATGGCGCTTCTATCGACGATGGCTCGACAGGCGAGTTGCTGCTGGGCGGCGCATGCCTCGCGCGCGGCTATCACGGACGCGCGGCGCAAACGGCCGAGCGTTTCATCCCCGATGCTCACGGCGCGCCAGGCTCGCGCGTGTATCGAACCGGCGATCTCGCCCGTCTGCGCGTGGACGGCGCGTATGACTACATGGGCCGCATCGACGATCAGGTGCAAATTCGTGGCGTGCGCGTCGAACCCGGCGAGATCGCGCAATGTCTGCGCTCGCATCCCGGCGTACGCGATGCGGCTGTGCTGGTTGAACAGATTGCCGGGCGAGTGCAATTGACCGCCTGTGTCGTGATCGAAAGCGCAGCCGACGAAAGCGCGTTGCGCGAGCATCTGTCGCGGCACTTGCCGGAAGCCTGGCAGCCGCATCGATTCGCGCTGTTAGAGGCACTGCCTTATACGCTGAATGGCAAGCTCGATCGCGAATCGCTGCGCACACGCGTTGCGTCGCAAACGGCAGTCGCGTCGTATCGTGAACCGCAAGGTGAAACGGCGCGCAAGCTCGCTGCGATCTGGCAGGCGATTTTGGGCGATGAGCCTGTCGGCCTCGATGACAGCTTTCATGCGCGCGGCGGCGACTCGATTGCGATCATGCGCTTGCAGGCCGCGATCCGTGCGGAACTGCGCGTGAATCTGCGGCTGGATGCGCTGTTCGTTGATCGTTCGCTCGAAGCACTCGCGGCGCTCGTCGATGCGAGCGAAGTGGAAGACCTTACGCAGCCGCTTCCATTGAAAGCGGCCGCGCGAAGCACGACGGAGACCGATTACACGGACTATCGCGCATCATTTGCACAGCAGCGTTTCTGGGTGCTCGCGCAATCGCGCGGCGCTGGCGATGCTTATCACATCGCGGCGCACTGGAACATTCGCGGTTCGATCGATCACGCGTTGCTGGAAAAGGCGCTCGCGCAAGTGATCGAGCGTCACGAAGCGTGGCGCACTACGCTGCACGAAGACGACAACGGCATCGTGATGCAGCGCGTTCATGCGCGCATCGCCGTGTCTGTTGATCAAACCGATCTGCGCGGCACCGCGCTTGAGTCACGCAAGGCACGCGCAAGCGAACTCGCCGACGAACACGCGACGCGGCCTTTCGATCTGCAACACGGCCCGTTGCTGCGCGCATCGCTCGTTACGCTCGCTGATGACGAGCATTGCCTGATGCTGACGGCACATCACGCGATCAGCGATGGCTGGTCGTCGCGTTGTGCGTTCTCGGAACTGGCGGAAGCCTATGCCGCGTTGTCCGCACGCCGCGTCGCTGCATTGCCCATGCTCACCGCGCAATACGCAGACTTCGCGCAATGGCAGCGCGAATGGCTCGCTGGCGCGGAACGCGAGCGGCAACTCGGCTATTGGCGCGACGCATTGAAGGATGCGCCCGCGCCGCTCGCATTGCCCGTCGATCGCACAGTACCCGCAGAGCGCACGCTCATCGGCAAGCGCGCTTCGCGGCGCCTCGATCAACACGTATCGGCGGCTGTGCGCGATCTCGCAAGCGGCGCGCACGCATCGACATTCATCGTGCTGCTGACGGCATTGCATGCATGGCTGCATCGGCTGACGGCTGCGACGGATGTCGTGATTGCCGCGCCTGTCGCCAACCGTCAGCGCGCCGAAGTGGCGAATCTGCTCGGTCTTTTCATCAACACCGTGGCATTGCGCGCTCGCGTGTCGCCCCACGCGCCGTTCAATGCGTTGCTCGCGCAGGTGCGCGACACGACGCTGGGCGCATACGCGAACCAGGACATCCCGTTCGATCAGGTGATCGATGCCGTCAAGCCGCCCGTGCGGCGCGGCGAAGAATGGCTGCGCGTGAAGTTCGCGCAGCAGTTCGTCTTCGACGAACCCGTCGCGTTGCCGGGCGCCGTCGCAACGTTGACGCCCGGCCCCGATAACGCGGCGCGCTTCGACTTCGCGCTGGATTTCACCGACGACGCACGCGGCATCGAACTGGTCGCGGCATGGGCGACGGATTGCATCGACGATGCGACCGCGCATGCGTGGCTCGATAGTTTCGTTGCGCTTCTGACGGATAGCGTGGCGAATCCCGCGTTGGCGGTCAGTTCGCTCGCTTGTGCCGGGTCTCGCAGCAACCTGCTGCAAGGCCGCGCGCAGACGTTCGAGTTCGCTGATGTCGTTGCGGCGTTCACGCATCACGCGAACGCAACGCCAAAGCAGATCGCCGTCACGGACGCTCAACGGCAACTCACATTCGAAGAACTCGACCGCGCTTCGTCGCGTGCCGCCCGCGCGTTGATCGAACACGGCGCAGGCGCGGAACAGGCTGTTGCGCTGTGCATCGACCGTTCTGTCGATTTCGTCGTCGCGTTGCTCGCCATATTGAAGTCAGGCGCGATCGCCGTACCGCTTGATCCCGCTGCGCCACGTGAGCGTATCGAAGCGTCTATCGCCGCATGTGACGCACGCTGCGTGATCGTGGCCGCCAACGCGCCGCAGATCGAAACCCAAGCGCCCGTACTGTCGCTCGATACGTTGATCGACACACACAGCGAAGCCGCATGCGCTTCCGTTGCGCCCGAACAGGCCGCTTACCTGATCTACACGTCGGGTTCGACGGGCACGCCGAAAGGCGTTGTCGTCTCGCATCGCGCGCTTGCCGACTACGTGCAGGGCATGCTCGACGAACTGAAGTTCGCGCCCGGCGCGAGCATGGCGATGGTATCGACAGTTGCCGCCGATCTCGGCCACACGACGCTGTTTGGCGCATTGTGCTCGGGCCGCACGCTGCATCTCCTGCCGAAAGAAGCTGCGTTCGATCCCGATCGCTTTGCCACGACGATGCGCGAGCGTGGTGTCGGCGTGCTGAAGATCGTGCCGAGCCATCTGCATGCGCTGCTCGAAGCGCAGCAACCTGCCGACGTGCTGCCGTCGCACGCGCTGGTGCTGGGCGGCGAGCCGCTGCCGTGGACGCTCGTCGAACGGATCACGGCGTTGCGGCCCGCGTGCCGCGTGATCAATCACTATGGTCCGACGGAAGCGACCGTCGGCGCGCTCACGTTCGATGCAACCGCGAACATGCGTGGCGCGAGCGCATCGGCAGGCGTGCCCACGGGACGTCCGTTGCCGAACGCGCGCGCGTTCGTGCTCGATGCGAACGGCGCGCCCGTTCCTGTGGGCGGAATCGGTGAACTGCATCTGGGCGGGCCGGGCGTTGCGCGCGGCTACCTGGGCCGCGCCGCCGTGACTGCGGAGCGTTTCGTGCCGGATGCAAGCGGCGCGCGTATGTATCGAACGGGCGACCGCGTGCGCCTGCGCGCGGACGGTGCGATCGACTATCTGGGCCGTCTGGACGATCAGGTGAAGATTCGCGGCTATCGCGTCGAGCCCGGCGAAGTGAGCGCGACGTTGCGCGCGCTCGACGGCGTCAGGCAGGCGGAAACGCTGGCCATTCACGAAGACGGCCGCGCGCGCCTCGCGTCGTTCGTCGTCGTGCAAGGTGCGAGCGATGAAGCATCGCTGCGCGCGCAACTCGCCGCGCGACTGCCCGACTACATGGTGCCCGCGACGTTGACGCTGTGCGACGCCCTCCCCGTCACGCGGAACGGCAAGATCGACCGTGCGAAGCTGCGCGAGCTTGCGCAACAGCCTGTCGCGCAATCGGCAAGCGAAGCGCCACTCGAAGGCGCAGAGCGGATTCTCGCCGACGTATGGAAAGAAGTGCTGCGCGCGGAGCGCGTGGGCCGCGACGACAACTTTTTCGAACTGGGCGGCGATTCGATTCTCGCGTTGCAGGTGATCGCGCGTTCGCGCAAACGCGGCGTGCGTTTCACGCCGAAGCAACTGTTCGACAAGCCGACCGTCGCGCAACTGGCGCAAGTCGCACAAGCGGTTGCCGTCGCCGAGCCGAAAGCGGAAACGCGTGCTGTTTCAAAACCGGACGCCTCGCATGTCGCGTTGACGCCCGCGCAGCGGCGCTTTTTCGGCTTGACGATTCCCGCGCGTCACCACTGGAATCAGGCGATCGAACTGCATGCGAGTGAGCGCTTCGATCTCGACGCATTCGCGCAGGCATTCGACGCGGTGCTCGCACATCACGACGCGTTCCGCTTGCGCTTCACGCAAGATGCGTCCTCTTCGTGGACGGCGCGCTACGCCGAAAAACCGTTCGACACGCTGCCCCTCGTCGCCATTGAAGCGCGCGACGAACACGACGCGCTCGCGCAATTCGACGAGTTGCAGCGCAGCTTCGATCTCGCGCGTGGACCGCTTGCGGGCGCGCTCGTCGCGGTGCTGCCCGATGGCACGCCGCGCGTGTGGATCGCGGTTCACCATCTGATCGTCGATGGCGTGTCGTGGCGCGTTTTGCTCGAAGACCTCGATGCCGCCTACGTCGCGGCACGCGAGCGGCGTGCCATCAGGCTCGCAGCGCAAGGCGCGCATGCGTCGGACTGGGCGCAGCGTCTCGCCAGCAATGCAGCGGCGCTTTTCAGCAAAGAACTGCCGTACTGGACCTCGATGCAGCACGCGAGCGCCGCCTTGCCGTTCGACAATCCGCAAGGCACGGCGACCAATGCCGACGCGTGCACGGTGGAATGGACGATCGATGCCACGCTCACGCAGACGCTGCTCACCGATGCGAACGCCGCATGGCGTACGCAGACGATCGACCTGCTCGTCGCCGGGCTCGCTCACACCTTGGGCGCAAGTGTCGAAGCGAAGTCGCTGCTGATCGAACTCGAAGGCCACGGACGCGAAGCGCTGTTCGAAGACTTCGACGCGAGCCGCTCGATCGGCTGGCTGACGAGCCACTATCCTGTCGCGCTGCCCATCGGTGCATCGAGCACCGACACGCTCACGGCCGTCAAGGACGCATTGCGCGCGGTGCCGAATAAGGGTGTCGGCTTCGGTGTGCTGCGCTACCTCGCCGATGACGCGACGCGCGCGACGCTTGCTGCGCTGCCGCGTCCGCGCGTGACATTCAACTACCTTGGCCAGTTCGGCGAAGCATCGACCGAGCGCGCGCTGAGCGCACGCTTTGGCGGCGCGGGCTGCGAGCGCGACCCGGCGGGTCCGATGTCGAATGCACTGGCGATTCACGCGCATATCGACGGCGCACGCAAGCTCAAGGTGCATTGGGTCTATAGCGCGGCGATGTTCGAGGCGGGCACGGTCGAAAAACTCGCCCGCACATTCGAAACCACGTTGCGCGATATCGCGGCGCGCTGCATCGAACGCGTGTCGAAGCGCGGCGCGGGCGCCACCCCCGTTGACTTTCCGCTTGCGCAGCGCGCGGGCCTCTCGCAGCCGATGCTCGAGCGTCTCGAACTAGATTTGCGCACGGTCGACGACATCTATCCGCTGTCGCCGATGCAGCAGGGCATCCTGTTCCACTCGCTGTATGCGCCCGATCGCACCACGTATGTCAATCAACTCGTCGCGACGCTGACGTCGCCGGATATCGCGCGCCTGACGGACGCGTTCAATCGCGTCGTGCCGCAGCACGACATCTTGCGCACGAGCTTCTGGCATGACGCCGACGTGCCGCTGCAAATCGTGCATCGCCAGGCGAAGCTGCCGTTCGCCGTGCTCGACTGGTGTGGCCGCGATGCGCAGGACGCAAACTTCGAGCAATGGCTGACGGAAGATCGCGCGCAAGGCTTCGATCTGACGCAAGCACCGCTGATGCGCGTGACGCTAGTTCGCCTCACGGACGACGAATGGCGCCTCGTGTGGACGCGTCACCACTTGCTGCTCGACGGGTGGAGCACGGCGCGCATGTTCGCCGACGTGTTGCGCGATTACATGAGCGAGCGCCGCGCGTTGTCGTTCGGCCAGGCGGCGCGGTTGCGCTACCGCGACTTCATCGCGTGGCTCGATGCGCGCGATCACGACGCCGACAAGGCGTTCTGGCTCGAACGACTCGCCCGCTTCGACGAGCCGACGCTGGTCGCGCCGAACGTGTCGCCGGAGGATGCTGCCGCACCCAGCGACGTCTGGCGCGCGCGGCTCGACGCGACCACGACCGCGAAGCTGACCGCGCTCGCACGCAGCCTCAGGCTGACCGTGAATACGGTGGTGCAGGGCGCGTGGGCGCTCGCGTTGCAGCGCATGACCCATCACGCGACGGTTGCATTCGGCGCGACCGTCGCGGGCCGGCCCGACGCGCTGCCCGACGTCGACAGCGTGCTTGGCCTTTTCATCAACACATTGCCCGTCATCGCCACGCCTGCACCGCAACGGCGCATCGCCGACTGGCTCGCGGACCTGCAACGCGACAACGCGGCGAATGCCGAGCATGCGCATACGCCGCTCTTCGACATACAACGTTGGGCCGGACAGGGCGGCGGCGCAATGTTCGACACGCTGGTCGTGTTCGAGAACTATCCCGTCGATCCGGCGTGGTCGGCGAACCACGAACGTGCGCTGCGCCTGTCGGACATTCGCAGCGTCGAATCGACCGATCTGGCCGTCACGCTGGTTGTTCAGGCCGGCGATACCCTGACGATCGACTACGGCTACGACACGGCGCGTATTGATGAAGCGCGCGTGCAGACGCTGCATCGCGCGTTCAATGCCAGCATTGAAGCGTTTATCGCCGATCCGCATGCACTGCTCGGAAGCGTGTCGATCGCGACACACGACGATTGCACGCAACTCGTGCGCTTCAACGATACCGCGCACACGTGGCGCGATGAACAGCAACTGCCGCTTCATCGTCAGTTTGAACGCCATGCTGCTGCGACGCCGGACGCAATCGCGCTGGACTTCATCGACGCCAACGGAAACCGCACGCGCGTCACCTATGCCGAACTCGATGACCACGCGCGCCGCGTGGCCGCTGCGTTGCTGAATGCAGGCGTCGAGGCGGACAGCGTGGTAGCGCTATGCGTCGAGCGCTCTGTCGACATGGTGGTCGCGCTGTTCGGCGTGTTGAAGGCGGGTGCCGCCTATCTGCCCGTCGATCCCGACTATCCCGCGGACCGCATCGCGTATCTGCTCGACGATGCGCAGCCCGCCGTCGTGCTGACTCAACGGTCGCTGCATGCGCGCGTTGTCGCTTCGATCCGCAGCGATAGCGCGCATGTGCTGTGCGTCGAAGAATTCGATGCGAACGCCGCGCTCGAAACGCTTGTTGCTGTCGATCCCGATCAGCTTGCGTACCTGATCTACACATCGGGTTCGACAGGCAAGCCGAAGGGCGCGGGCAATACGCATCGCGCGCTCGCGAACCGGATCGCGTGGATGCAGGACGCGTATCGGCTGACGCCGCAAGATGTCGTGCTGCACAAGACGCCGTTCGGCTTTGACGTTTCCGTGTGGGAATTCGTGTGGCCGTTGTCGGTCGGCGCGACGCTCGCCATCGCCGCACCTGGCGATCATCGCGACCCAGCACGACTCGCGTCCGCCATCGCCACATTTGGTGTAACGACATTGCATTTCGTGCCGTCGATGCTTGGCGCGTTCCTCGGCCATCTGAAGGACTTCGATGCCGCTGCGCAATGCACGAGCATCGCGCGGATCGTGGCGAGCGGCGAGGCGCTGTCGCCCGAACTCGTGGCACGCGCACGCGCGCTGCTCCCGCAAGCCCAATTGCACAACCTGTACGGCCCGACGGAAGCCGCGATCGACGTGTCGCACTGGACGTGCACGGACGCCGACGCGCAGGCCGTCGCGGTCCCCATCGGCAAGCCGATTGCGAACATCCAGTTGCATGCGCTCGATGGGTCGCTGCATCCGTTGCCGGCGGGCGCAATCGGCGAACTGTATCTGGGCGGCGTCGGGCTTGCGCGCGGTTACCTGGGGCGCGCCGCGCTGACGGCGGAGCGCTTCATTCCCAATCCGTTCACGCCGGGCGCGCGCCTCTATCGCACGGGCGATCTCGTGTGCCGGCGCGCGGACGGCGTGCTCGACTATCTCGGCCGTGCCGATCAGCAGGTCAAATTGCGCGGCCTGCGTATCGAGCCGGGCGAGATCGAAGCGCTGTTGCGCGCTGCGCCCGGCGTGCATGACGCCGTCGTGATCGTGCGCGATGAGCAGTTGATCGGCTATGTCGCGCGACGCGCCGAAGAAGCATTCGATCACGCCGCGCTGTTCGCGGCCTTGAACGCGCAGTTGCCTGCCTACATGGTGCCCGCGCATGTGATCGAACTCGACGCGTTGCCTGTCACGCCGAACGGCAAGTGCGACCGCAACGCGTTGCCCGCGCCGTCGCTGCAAACGGCAGAAGTGGCCGAGCCGCAGACCGACACCGAGCGCGAACTCGCCGCGATCTGGACACGCGTGCTGCGCATCGACGCGAGCCACGCGATTGGCCGCGACGCCGACTTCTTCGCGCTAGGCGGACATTCGCTGCTGGCGACGCAGGCGAATGCGCAAATCAATCTGCACTGGTCGCTCGCGCTGCCGCTGCGCACGCTGTTCGATGCCCGCACGCTGTCGCGCTGCGCGGCTGCCATCGACGCGGCGCTCGAAGCGCGCGGCGCTCACTCACTCGACGATGCAGCGCGCGCGATCGACGCGCTGCTCGGTGAACTCGAAGCGCAATGAGGAACGATCGAATGACATCCAAACCCGATCTGCTGGCGCTTGCCGCGCGTTTCGCGCAACTGCCTGACGCGCAGCGCAAGCTGTTTATCACGAAGCTCGGTGAAGCGGGCATCGACTTTCGCGTGCTGCCGATTCCGGCGCGCGCGGACCGCTCGTCGGCCGTGCCCGCATCGTTCGCGCAGACGCGGCTGTGGCTGCACGCACGCATGATCGACGAGCCGGCGGCGTATCACGTGACGAGCCGGCTGCGGCTCGACGGCGAGCTGAATCGCGCGGTGCTGCGGCACGCATTCGATGCGCTGATTGCGCGTCATGAGGCATTGCGCACCACCTTTGCCGAATCCGCGGATGGCGGCGTCGAACAGGTTGTGCAAGCGCCTGCGCGCTGCCCGTGGCGCTTTACCGATCTGTCGCGCGCAGCGAGGGAAGAGCGCGAACGCATCGCCGCGGACGTTGCGGCGAAAGACGAAGATCAGCCGTTCGATCTGGCCCAGGATTCACTCGTACGCGTGCATCTGATCGCGCTCGACGACTCGACACACTGGCTCGTGCTGACGATGCACCACATCGTCTCCGACGGCTGGTCGATCGACGTGCTGCTCGACGAATTGGCCGCGTTTTACCGCGCCTATGCAAACGGCGACACCGTTGCGCTCGCGCCGCTGCCCGTTCAGTACGCGGACTTTTCGCTGTGGCAGCGCCGCTGGCTCGATGCGGGCGAGGCTGAACGTCAGCTGCAATTCTGGCGCGAGCAGGTGCGAGCGGACGCGGGCGTGATCGCATTGCCCGGCAGCGGCGCGCGCTCGATGCAGCGCAGCGCACGCGGTGGCCGTCATTACTTCACCGTCGACGCAACGACTGCACAACGCGTGCGCACGCTCGCGCAAGCGCGTCGCGCGACGCCGTTCGCGGTGTTGCTCGCGGCCTTGCATGCATTGCTGGCGCGGGCGAGCGGCGAGTCGCATGTGCAGATCGGCGTGCCCGCCGCGAATCGCGAGCGCGCGGAAACGGCGGGGCTGATCGGCTTCTTCGTCAATACGCTGGCAGTGGGCGCGCGCGTCGATATGCGCAAGCCGTTCGATGCGTTGATCGACAACGTGCAGCGCGCGCTCGTCGATGGTCAATCGCACCAGGACGTGCCGTTCGAACAGGTGGTCGAAGCGCTCGGCGTGCCGCGCAGCGCGAGTCATCATCCGCTGTTTCAGGTGATGGCGTCGTATGCGGCGCGCCGCGCATTGCCCGCATTCGACGACGTGCGCGTGACCGATCTTCCATTCGGCGCGCCGTATGCGAAGTTCGATCTGACGCTCGGTTTCGAGGAACGCGAAGATGGCGCGCTCGATGCCGCTTTCGTCTATTCGACCGATCTGTTCAACGCGCAGGCCGTGCAGCGGATTGCGGGCGAGTACGCACAGTTGCTCGACAGCGCGCTTGCGACGTCGCATGCGCCCGTGGGGGACCTCGAATGGCTGACGCAGAGCGAGCGCGCGCAGCTGAACGCGTGGAACGGGTATGAGCCGGATGATGCGCCGTTCGTCCCCGTGCATGCGAAGCTCGCGCAGCATGCGAAGAAGAAACCCGACGCGAGCGCGGTGATGGACGCCGAAAGGACGCTCACGCGCGCAGAACTCGACGCACGCGCCGCGCAGCTCGCGGCGCGGATGATGGCAGCGGGTGTCGGCGCGGAAACGCGGGTCGGCATCGCGGTCGGGCGCTCGACGGATCTGTTCATTGGGCTGCTCGCTATTCTCAAGTCGGGTGGCGCGTTCGTGCCGCTCGACCCGACGCATCCGCGCGACCGCCTCGCGCATATCGTCGACGACGCGTCGATCGACCATGTCGTCACCGAGCGGCGCCATGTGCCGAAGCTTCCGCTGCGGCACGGCACGCGCGTATGGCTGATCGACGCGGAAGACGAGTCAGCGCAAGACGACGTTGCATACAACGAACCGACCGTTGCGCCGACGCAGGCCGCGTATCTGATCTATACGTCGGGCTCGACGGGCAAGCCTAAAGGCGTCGTGGTCGATCATGCGTCGATCGCAATGCACTGCGCGGCGATTGCCGCGCGCTACGGCATGCGTGAGAAGGACCGCGTGCTGCACTTCATGTCGATCAATTTCGACGGTGCGCATGAATGCTGGCTCGCGCCGCTGACGGCGGGCGTCGACATTCGCATCACCGACGATGCGTTGTGGCCCCCCGCGCAAACCTGCGAAACGATCGCGAGCGAACGGATCACGATTGCTGCATTCCCGCCGAGCTACGCGCTGCAAATGGCCGAATGGGCGCGCGCGCATGGCGCGCCGCGTTCGCTGCGTTCGCTCACGGTCGGCGGCGAGGCGACCCGCGAAGCGTTCGCCGCGTTGCGGCAAGCGTTTCCCGATGTGCGGGTCGTGAACGGCTATGGTCCGACGGAGACGGTAATCACGCCGTTGCTGTGGATGATCGACGCGCACGAAGACGCGAGCGATATCGCCGATGCCGCGTATCTGCCTATCGGCACGCCCGTCGGCGAGCGCACCGCGCATGTGCTCGATGTGAACCTGCAGCCGTTGCCGATTGGCGTGACGGGCGAACTGTATCTGGGCGGCACGGGCGTCGCGCGCGGCTATCACGCGCGCGCTGCGCTGACGGCCGAGCGCTTCGTGCCCGATCCGTTCGGTGCGCCGGGCGCGCGGCTGTATCGAACGGGTGATCTGGTTCGGCGGCGCACGAACGGCGTGCTGGAGTTTATCGGCCGTATCGATCATCAGGTGAAGGTGCGCGGGCTGCGTATCGAGCTTGGCGAGATCGAAGCGCGGCTGATGGCGCATGACGATGTGCGCGATGCGGTAGCCGTGGTGCGCGGTAGCGGCGCGGATGCGGCGCTCGCTGCGTACGTCGAACTCAGCGACGAGGCGCGCAAGCGTAGCGAGCGGGTCGACGGCGATGCGCTCGCAGCGCATTTGCGCCGCGCGCTGCCGGACTATATGGTGCCGCCGCATATCGTCGTGCTCGATGCGCTGCCGCGCAACGCGAACCGCAAGATCGACCGCGCGGCGTTGCCGGAACCGGTACGCGTCGAGCGTGAGTTCGATGCGCCCGCAGCGGGCATCGAAACGGCGCTCGCGGCGATCTGGTGCGAAGTGCTGCGGGTCGAACGCGTGGGCCGCGCCGATCATTTCTTCGAACTGGGCGGCCATTCGCTGGCGGCCGTGAGCGTGGCAACGCGCGTCAGCGAACGGCTCACGCACGACGTGCCCGTTCGCACGCTGTTCGAAGCACCGACGCTCGCTGCATACGCGCAACGCGTGGCCGAGTCGCAGCGCGTCGGCGCGCGCGAGGACGAGCGTCACGAGCCGGAATCGAAAGACGCGACCGACCTCGCATTGAGCGATGCGCAACGTGCGCTGTGGTTTCTGTGGCGCGCACAGCCGGAAAGCGCGGCGTACAACATTCCCGTCGCGCTGCGCCTGCGTGGCGCCGTGGATGTGACCGCGCTAGAAAACGCATTCGATCACGCAGCGCACAAGCATCCCGCTTTGCGCGCGCGCCTGGTATCGGCGAAAGGCGCTGCCGAACCGCGGCAGGTGATCGACGCGCATCGTCGCGTGACGTTGCCCGTCGTCGATCTGCGAGCGCTTGCGTCGATTGACGAACGTATTGCGCGGGCGACGAAGCTAACGGATGAAGACGCGCTCGCGCCGTTCGATCTCGCCAAAGCGCCGCTGTGGCGCGCGCGCCTGATCCGCCTCGCCGACGACGATCATGTGCTGTCGGTCGTGATCCATCACATCGTTGCCGACGGTCATTCGATCGACGTGTGGCTCAACGACGTGCAGACCGCTTACGCGGCATCCGCAACGGGCGAGCCGTTGAGCACGTCGCCGCTGAAGCCCGCGTTCGCCGCCCGCACGAAGCCGAGGCAAGCCGACCTGAAGTACTGGCGCGACGCATTGCGCGACATACCGTTGATGCGTTTGCCGCAGCCTGCGGATGAGCGCCCCGTTTCGCCTGAATGGAGCGCGGGACGCATCGCGTTCGCGTTCGACGCGCAGACGGCCGAACGCGCGAAGGCGTTGGCGATGTCGTCGCACGCCACGCTGCCGATGCTGTTGCACGCGGTGCTGAACGTCGCGCTTGCACGGCAGACGGGCGCGCTCGATCAGGCTGTCGGCGTACTCGCATCGACGCGCGATGCCGGCACCGACGACGTGATCGGTCTCTTCATCAATGCGGTCGTCGTGCGCACGGCGATGCGCGAAGCGGGATCGCCGCGCGAAGTGATTGCCGCCGTGCGCGAAGCCGCGCTGGGCGCGTATGCGCACGTCGCCGCGCCGTTCGCGCAGGTTGTCGACAGCGTGCGCGCGTCGCGCACCGCGAACGGCAATCCGCTCTTCCAGGTGATGTTCAACTATCTGCGGCCTGCGCAAAGCGATACGCGCCAGTGGCACGGCGTCGAAATCGATGAGTTCAACGATGTGCGTCATCGCGTCGTGTTCGATCTCGAACTCGATATCGTCGAGCATCCGGATGGCCGCGTGACGGGCGCGTTCTCGTATGGACGCGAACTGGTGGCTGGCGAGTTCGTCGCTCGGTTGTGCGCCGATTATCTGGCCGCCGTCACGCGCTTTATTGACGCGCCGGAAGAAGCGATTGTCATTTCGGGCGAGCCGTCCATCACCGCGCAGACGGAGGCGCATCACGGGTCCGTCGATCCTTCGCCGCGTGCCGCACGACTCATGCATGCGCTCGCACGCATCTGGGCCAATACCTTCGACGGCGACACGCTCGATCACGACGACAACCTGTTCGAAGCAGGCGCGACGTCTTTCGACGTCGTGCGCTTCGTCGATGCGGCGAGCGCGGCGGGCTACGCGATCACGATCAACGACGTGTTCGTCCATCAAACGCTATCGCGCGTGGCCCATGCGCTGGCGCTGCGTCTCGACGCGAACATCGAACAGGAAGCACGCGAAACGGCTACGGAGGTGCGCGATGCACGCTGATTTCATACGGAGTGACATGAACGCGTTCAAGCAGCCGTCGCTGGCGGCGTATCTGGAAGGCGACGCGATCACGGTGGCCGAAGATGGCCGCGCCGAAGGCATCGTTCTGCACGCGCGCTGGACGCGTGAAGAGGGTCTACGCATCGTCGAATGGTGCAAGGGGATTTCGCCGCTGGGGCAACGCCGCGCGGTACTGGCGGCATTGCGCGCGGCATTCGGCGCGAGTCGCGACAGCAAGTCCATCGCGCTCGATATCGACAAGCTGCATCGCGAGGCGTTCGACGCGCTGCGTCACAGCGGCGTGCTGACCGCGCAGAACCTTTGCCTGCGCGATGCGTGGGCGCAACAGCCTGATTTGTGGCTCACGCGCGATGCGTCGACGCCGCACGCGGCGCTGTCCTATGCGATGACGGATGGCGCGCGGCATCCGCGGCGCGCGCCTTATGTGGACGGCGTCGTGTATGCGCGCGATGTGCCCGAGTTCGGGCATCGCTTTACGTTGCACACGGCTTGCGTCGCGCAGCACCTCGAACACCTGCATGCGTGGATGAACGAGCCGCGCGTCAATGCGTTCTGGGGCGAGGCGGGCACGCTCGACGCGCATCGCGCGTACCTCGACCGCGTGCTGTCGACGCCGCATGTGCATCCGTTGATCGGTGCGTTCGACGGCGAGCCGTTCGGTTACTTCGAAGCGTACTGGGCGAAGGAGGACCGCATTGCGCCGTTCGCGGCATCGATGGACTTCGACCGCGGTCTGCACATGCTGGTCGGCGATACGCGCTGGCGCGGCGCCGCCTGTGTGGAGGCATGGCTGCCGTCGCTGGTCCATTACCTCTTTCTCGGCGATCCGCGCACTCAGGCTGTCGTGTGCGAGCCGCGTCACGACAACGCTCGCATGATCGATTACCTGAAGCAGCATGGTTTTTCGAGCATCGCGCATTTCGATTTTCCGCACAAACGGGCGTTGCTGATGCGCGTGGGTCGGGAAGCGTTCTTCGACGGTCGTCATCTGTGATGCCTCGCTGCGCTTTCCGTCACACGCACAACGTTCGTCGCCACTGGTAGAAGGGAGACATTTCATGAATCAACGAGAATACATTCACGATCTGATCGGCGTCGGCTTCGGGCCGTCGAATCTCGCGCTGGCCGTGCGCCTCGCGGAAAACGGCGGCGCGCCGGGCGCGCACTGCTTCATCGAACGGCAGCCGGAGTTCGGCTGGCATCGTGGCATGCTGCTCGACGACAGCCGCATGCAGATTTCCTTCCTCAAGGATCTCGTCACGATGCGCGATCCGAAGAGCCGCTTCACGTTCATCAACTATCTGTTCGAGCGTGGACGTCTGCAGGATTTCGTCAACCTGAAGAACTTCTATCCGACACGGATCGAGTTTCATGACTATCTGCGCTGGGTCGCGAGCGCATTCGACGATCAGGTGCATTACGGCGAATCCGTCACGCAGATCGAGCCCGTCACGGACGAGAGCGAACCGCGCACCGTCACGCACTTGCGTGTGCATTCGCGCGATGCGCAAGGCAAGGAGCGCCATCGGCTGACGCGTGCGTTGTCGGTCGGCATGGGCGGTGTGCCGCAGATTCCGGCCGCGTTCGCAGCCTTGCGCGATGCCGCCGTGATCCACTCGTCGAACTATCTGACGACGATCGGCAATGCAATCGGCGACGGCAAGGGCGACGAGGCACGGCGTCGCGTTGCTGTCGTAGGCAGCGGTCAGAGCGCGGCCGAAGTATTCATCGATCTGACGCGCCGCTTCCCGCATGTCGACGCGACGCTCGTGATGCGCGCGCCCGCGCTGAAACCCGCCGACGACAGCCCGTTCGTCAACGAAATCTTCAACCCTTCGTTCACCGATCTCATCTATTCGCAGCCGAAGGACGCGCGCCGCTCGCTGCTCGATACGTTCCGCGACACCAACTACTCGGTGGTGGACCGGCCGTTGATCGAGCAGATCTATGAGCTGCTGTACGTGCAAAACGTGAGCGGCACGGCGCGTCATCGTCTGCTGAACAACTGCGCGATCGAATCCGTGCGTGAAGTGCAAGGCGCGCAAGGGAATGAAATCGACATGCGTCTGCGCGACCGGATGGACGGCGATGCGCGTGGCGAGCGCTTCGACGCCGTCGTGCTCGCGACGGGCTATCGGCGCGACGCGCATCACGCGTTGCTCGACCCGCTCGCCGATGCCTTGGGCAAGCCCGTCGAGCAATGCGAAGTCGCGCGCGACTACATGCTTGCGACGCCGGCGCATTTCCAGCCGCGCATCTACCTGCAAGGGTGCTGCGAAGACAGCCACGGCCTGAGCGACACGCTGCTGTCGATCCTCGCGCGCCGCGCGGACGAAATCGCCGGCTCGCTCGAAGCAGGCAACAACGAAAACAGTTTCGAAGTTCAAACGCGCACAGGGGCGCAAACCGGGGTGAGCGGCGGCCGCGTGGCTTTCGCTCTTTGACAACAACAAGCGGCGCGACGCGCCGTCATCAATATTCCGAGGTATCAGATGGAGTGGGTCACAGGCACGCAGCGGCGTGCCATTGCTGCGGCAGCCAGCATGACTTTTCTCGCCACGGCAACGGGTTACGCGCAGGCGCAACAGGCGCCGGATAATCAGAACAGCGCGCAAGACAAGACCGCGACGTTGCCCGCCGTGAAGGTGCAAGGCACGGCCGCGGGCGATACGGAAGGCTTCGTCGCGTATCGCACCGCCACGGCGACGAAGACGGATACACCGCTCGACGAAGTGCCGCAGACGGTGAACATCGTGACGGCGGCGCAAATCGAAGAGCAGGGCGCGACCTCGATCAATCAGGCGCTGCGTTACGTGCCGGGCTTTTCGTCTTACGGCGCGAGCACGCGCTCCGACTGGTACACGGCAATTCGCGGCTTCACGCCAAGTGTGTTCGTCGATGGGCTGCAGGTGCCCAATACGCTGAACCTCGCGAGCTGGCGCGTCGATCCGTATCAGGTGGAAAGCATCACGGTGTTGCGTGGGCCGACGTCGGTGCTTTACGGACAAGGCGACCCAGGCTCGCTCGTCGACATTCAGACGAAGCAGCCGACAGCCGAGCGTATCCGCGAAATCGAATTGCAGATCGACACGGATGCGCGCAAGCAGATCGGTATCGACCTCGGAGGCAAGATCGACAAGGACGGCACGCTGACGTATCGCTTCGTCGGCGTGGGGCGCGACGGCAACATGCCGACGGGGCCGAATGCGGATCAACGACTGATGTTCGCGCCGTCGGTCAAATGGCAGCCCACGGCCGATACCTCGTTGACGCTGTATGCGACCTATCTGCGCGATAACACTGACGTGTCGGATAACTTCCTGCCCGCGTCCGGCACGATTCTGCCGAACCCGAATGGCGTGATCTCGAACGACCTCTATACGGGCGACGGCAACTTCGCGCGTTATGACAAGCGGCAGTGGTCGGTCGGCTATCAGTTCGAGCAGCGCTTGAATCCGACGTGGACGTTCCGCCAGAACACGCGTTACATGCATCTGTCGTTGAACAATTCGACGGTGTACGGCGGCGGCCTCGACCCCACCGACCCGACGGAAGCGTCGCTGACGCGTTACGCGGGTCTGTTCCAGCCGAACTACTCGCGCTTCGACATCGACAATCAGGCGCAGGCGCAATTCCACACCGGCTCGATCGAGCATACGGTGCTACTCGGCTTCGAATACAACCGGCAGTTGTCGACGGATAGCGAACAGCTCGCGCTGGCGCCGAGTTTGAACATGTTCAACCCCGTCTACGTTCCCGTGACGTCGGATATCTTCAGCGGGCCGAATTCGTTCGGCTATAGCGATACGAAAACGAAGCTCGACAGCTTTGGCGTCTACGCGCAGGACCAGATCAAGCTGACGCCGCGCATCGTCTTCACGATTGGCGGCCGCCAGGACTGGAGCCGCAACACGACGACAGACACCGTCGCGAACACCGAACAGCGGCAGAACGATCACGCGTTCACATATCGCGTGGGCGCCGTGTATCTCGGCGATTATGGTTTGTCGCCGTATATCAGCTACGCGACCTCGTTCAATCCCGTGATTGGTGTGAACGCAGACGGCACGCCGTTCCAGCCGACCAAGGGCAAGCAGATCGAACTCGGTTTGCGCTGGCAGCCGTTCAACAAGAACCTGATGTTGAACGCGGCTATCTATCAGATCAACCAGACCAACGTCACGACACCCGATCCAAACGATCCAACGGGAACGTTCAGCGTGCAGACGGGTGAAGTGCGTTCACGCGGCATCGAGTTCAGCGCCGTCGGCAACGTGACGCGCGATCTGAGCATCATCGCTTCGTACGCGTATCAGGATGTGAAGAACATCAAGGCCAACGACGATTCGCTGAACAAGTGGCCAGTCGCGATTCCCTTGCCGCACCAGACGGCTTCACTGTGGGCCGACTGGACATGGCACACGGGGCTGCTGACGGGCCTCGGTTTCGGCGCGGGCCTGCGTTACACGAGCTATAGCGCGGGCGCGGCGGATAACTCGCTGCACGTGCCGGGCTACACCGTGTATGACGCGGCCGTGCACTACAACATCAGCAAATGGCGCTTCGCAGTGAACGCGACGAACATTTTCAACCGCCGCTACGTGAGCGGTTGCCAGAGCGCGTTTGCGTGCTTCTACGGCAACCAGCGCACGGTGCTGGCGACGGCGCGTTACGACTGGTAAGCGCCACGACCATTGGATCATTTGAGGAAAGGAAGACACACCATGAACGCTCGCGTGGCCTTTGAGGAACTTGTTCCGACGCCGGACGGCTTTGCATTGTCGGCGTGGCCGCGCGATGCGGCACCCGTGCAGCTATTGCCCGCGCTCGCTGAGATCTTTTGCCGCGATGCGAAGCGACAGCAGGTGTCGCTGACCGTGCCGTTCGAACACGACGACGACGCGACGCACGCGTTCGTCACGCGCGCGATCCGCGAAGGCATCGTGGATACCGCGGCACACGAAGGCTCGACACTGCGGCTCACGACGTCGCGCGCGAGCTTCTGGCAGCAGCCGTCGCTGTGGCTCACGGCGCCTTCTTCGGCAGGCATGCCGATGCGCTACACGATTCATCACAACCGGCGCCATCCCGTGCGCGCGCCGAAGCCGAAGGGCACCGTGTATCGCCGCTTCATGCCGACGGTCGGCATGACGTTCACGCTGCGTACGGTCGACGTCGAGCGTGACACGGACCTCTTTCACTATTGGCAGAACCAGGATCGCGTTGCGCACTTCTGGGACTTCAAGGGCACGCGCGAACAGCATGCGGCGTACCTGGGCGAGCAGTGCGCGGACCCGCATGTGCATCCGCTGATCGGTTGTTTCGATGACGAGCCGTTTGCGTACTTCGAGGTCTATTGGGCGAAGGAAGATCGCGTCGCGCCGTTCTATGACGCCGACGATTTCGATCGCGGCCTGCATCTGCTCGTCGGCAACAGCGACTATCAGAGTGCGGGCAAGCTGCGCGCGTGGTTCAACGGCATCCTGCATTACATGTTTCTCGACGATCCGCGCACGCAACGCATAGTCGGCGAGCCGCGCATCGATCACACGCGGCACATTGCATGGATGCACCGGTTGGGCGCGTTCACGCTGAAGGAGTTCGATTTTCCGCACAAGCGTGCGGCGCTCGTGATCGTCGAGCGCGAGACATACTTCGGGCAGTTCGGGCCTTGAAGTGTTGCGCGACTAGACCTGCACCGACGGAATGTTCTTCATGCAGCGCAGCGCGAACATCGAGCGGCTGTGGCGAATGCCCGAGATCTTGTAGAGCTTTTCGCGCAGGAAGCGCTCGTAGCCGGCGGTGCCGTCGACGGCAACCTTGATCAGATAGTCGTACTCGCCTGACACGAGATATGCCTCAAGCACTTCGGGCAGCGTCGCCAGCTCGTCGCCGAAGCGGGCCAGTGCGTCGTCGTCGTGCCGGTCGAGCGTCACTTCGATCAGCACGACGTCCGCGAAGCCGAGCTTCTGCTGATCCAGCAGCGCGACGTAGCCGCGGATATAACCGTCAGTTTCGAGTTGACGCGTGCGGTTCCAGCACGCAGTCGTCGACATGCCGACGATCTCCGCGAGTTCCGCATTCGACAGTCGCGCGTTCTTCTGCAGCGCGCGCATGATTGCGCGGTCCTGGTTGTCCAGCGGGCGGTTGCGGGCTTGCATGATTGGATCTGGAAGAATGTTCGGCTTCTGCCGATTCTACAGGAATAGTCTTCCGGGGTTGGGTGGTCAGTACCCGCAAAAAGGAAGCCTATCCACGGTGTCACCCGGTATATTCTTCCACATGCTTCCTTGCCCGCAACGACAGACGGATTACCCTCCGCCAACGGGCGCCGCGTCATTCGCAAGATGACGCCGGCAGGGGCGGTCAGCGGCGAAACCCACGCCGTGCGACGCGTTCATCGGTCACGGAAGCATTCACCCCTCCGCGCTTTTCTCCTCCCCTGTTCTCCGCGCCTTTTTGAAAGCATCGACAGACGCTTTTATTAGTAAAACAATCTATATTGCAGAAACAAGACCCTTCATCGCGAGTCGCGGTTCCCATCGGGCTTGTGGTAGACCGTGCCTGCGTGCCACGTCGCATCGTCAGATCATGGCGGTCTTCAGAAGACGGCCATGCTTCAACCAGCAGGGGGGAGCCATGTCTTCGTCACCGCTTTTCGATGCGCCGCACGGTCTTGGCGATGCCGGCGAACAGGTCGATTCGCGTCTGCACAATCACGATCTCGCGCCCGTGCCGCACGCCCGGCGCACGTGGACGGGCTATAGCATCTTCGCGATGTGGATGTCCGACGTGCATAGCGTCGGCGGCTATACCTTCGCGGCGAGCCTGTTTCTGCTCGGCATTTCCGGCTGGCAGGTGCTGATTGCGCTGACGGTCGGCATTCTCGTCGTCTACATGCTGATGAACTGGGTGGGCAAGCCGAGCTATATGCACGGCATTCCGTTCCCGGTCATGGCGCGCGTGAGCATGGGCGTGATGGGCGCGAACCTCGCGGCCGTGATTCGCGGCGTGGTCGGCATCGTCTGGTATGGCGTGCAAACTTACTTCGCTTCGAAAGCGGTCGCGACGCTACTGGTTTTGTTCGTTCCTGCATCGACGGCATTGCAAGGCTTCAGCTTTCTGCGCCTGGACGGTTTGGGGTGGGTGAGCTTCCTGTTCATGTGGTTCTTCCAGTTAGTGATCTTTCAACGCGGCATGGAGACGATCCGCAAGTTCATCGACTTTTGCGGGCCGGCCGTGTATGTGGTGATGTTCGTGTTGATGGCGTGGATACTCTCGCAGGCCGGGCTTGGCAGTTTGAATCTGACGCTTGGCGGTAAGACGCTAACAGGCGCGGAGCAGTTCGCCGGCATGGGCAATGCCGTGCTGCTCGTCGTCAGCTATTTCGCCGCGCTGCTGTTGAATTTCGGCGATTTCTCACGCTTTGCGAAAAGCGAACATCAAATGAAGGTTGGCAATTTTTTGGGGCTGCCCGTCAATTTCATCGTGTTCGCGATCATCACGGTGATCGTCACGTCGGGTAGCGCAACCGTGTTCGGATCGATGATCATGGACCCGGTGGCGATCGTCGCGCACATCCAGAACAAGGTGGCTGTGGTGATTGGCAGCGTCACGTTTATCGTGGCGACAATGGGCATCAATATCGTCGCCAATTTCGTTTCGCCCGCCTACGATATCGCGAATCTTTTCCCCAAACATGTCGATTTCAAGCGCGGCGGTCTGATCGCTTCCATTCTCGCGGTACTCGTGTGCCCGTGGATATTCGTCGACAGTCCCAAGGCCATTACGATTTTCGTCAGCGTATTCGGCGCGGTGCTTGCGCCGCTCTATGGCGTGATGATGGCCGACTTCTATCTGATCAAAAAACAGCAGGTGCAAACGGCCGAGTTGTACACGATGTCGTCGACGGGCCGCTTCTACTACGACGGTGGCTGGAACAAGGTCGGCGTCGCGGCACTCCTGCTGTCGGGCTGCATTTCTATTGGCTGGGAATTGTGCACACAACTACTGCACGTCCTGCCTGAGAACAACTTTGGCTGGCTGATCGGCGCGGTGGCAGGCGCGGTGCTCTACGTTGGGATGATGCGCGCGGCACGCAGAACCTGACGCGACGGAAACCGGCCGCATTGGCGCTATAGCACGAATGCTGACGCAATAGCGTTATGGACCGATTTAAGCGCTAGTTTGTCTTTAGAGACCGATCAAAGTATTCGATACTCAGGAGTCGATTCGTGACATGCGATGGCGGGCGACAGCCGTTTTATGCGTGCATACCCGATCGTATATGGCGGCAAGGCCACCGAATCGAAATAACTCCATATTGCTACGACTTTCGAACGGACACGAAGATGGACCGGCTTGACGCGTTAAGGCTGTTTGTCGAAATCGCCGAAGCCGGGAGCTTTTCCGCGGCCGCGCGAAAGAGCGCGGTGTCGACATCGACAGTCACGCTCGCGCTGCAAAAGCTGGAAGAGGAAGTGGGCGCGCGCCTCATCATGCGCACGACGCGCCGCCTCGCCTTTACCCATGAAGGTCAGCGCTTTCTCGACGACGCGCGCCGCGTACTCGCGGATTGGGATGCCGCGATTCTGAGCCTGCGCGAAGACGGTCCATTGAACGGGCCGATCCGGCTGACCGCCAGCAACGATTTCGGCCGCACGCGCGTCGTGCCATTGCTCGACAAGTTCATGAGCGAGCATCCGCAAGTGCAGGTGTCGCTGCTGCTGACGGATGGCCATGTCGATCTCGTCGATCAACATCTGGATCTCGCGCTGCGCAACGGCCCGCTGATTGACTCGCGGCTCAAGGCGCGGCTGTTGCTGACAGGCCCGCGTGTCGTATGCGCTGCGCCGTCGTATTGGGCGACGCATGGCAAGCCGATGCACCCGGCGCAACTGTCTTCGCACAACTGCCTGATTCTCGCGCGGCCCGATGCGCCGTTCTCGAACTGGCCGTTCGTCGTCGACGGCAAGCAGATTGCGGTGAGAGTGTCCGGCAACCGTGTGGCGAGCGACGGCGGCGTGCTGCGCGAATGGGCCGTGCATGGCTACGGCGTGATACTGAAGAACCGCTGGGATATCTATCACGAACTGATGTCGGGCAGACTTGAAACGGCGCTGGACTCGTTCATCGGCGAGCGCGTCGATCTGTTCGCTGTCTATGCGGGCGCGGTGCCAAGCCGCCGCGTCGGTACGTTCATCGACTTCATTGCGCGCGAACTGTCGGTCGACGATACGCTCGAACTGCATCCGCTCGACAGCCTGCGTCCGCTTTAGCGACGCGCTTCGATTGTTCAGACTTTAATAGACCTTCCGTGACGCTGGGTTGCACCGGCTTGCAAAAGCGGGTAGCCTAACTCCGATTGTATTTGTCGGAGTGGCTATGTCTCACATCAGCGCAGGCGTCGAATATGGGTTGCACTGCCTGCTTTTCCTGACGGAAGCGGCGCCCGGCGGCGTGCCCGAAGCGAGCGTACGCGACCTTGCAGAACTGCAAGGCGTGCCCGCCGACTATGTGGCGAAACTGTTTACGAAATTGCATAAGGCCGGGCTGGTCATTGCGACGGAAGGGGCGAAGGGCGGTTTTGCGCTCGCGCGTCCGGCAAACCAGATTTCGGTGCTCGACGTGGTGACGGCGATCGATGGCGACAAGTCCTTGTTCGAGTGCCGTGAAGTGCGCACGCGCTGTGCGGTGTTCGGCGAGACCGCACCAACCTGGGCGACGAGCGGCGTGTGCTCGATTCATGCCGTGATGCAGAACGCCGAGAAGCGCATGCGCGAGGCGCTGGCATCGCAATCGCTGGAGGAACTGGCGGTCCGCACGACGGCGAAGGCGCCGCGCACCTATGGGCCGCAAGTCGTGAAGTGGCTGGACGGCCGCACGACGAGCAGGCGGCGCGAGCGCGGCGGCACGCGCAGTGGTTCAACGCCCGGCGCGCGTTCCTGAGCGACACGCCGTTGACATGACGAAGGCCGCAGCCTTAATAGCTGCGGCCTTTTCGTTTTGCGGCTTTGTGCTGACGATTACGCCGTCTCGTGCAACTCGCTGCCAACGCGCGCACGTTCCCATGCGGCCCAGTCGGCTGCCACGCCTGCCAGCTCGGCGTGTGCGCGCTTCAGCGCCTCGATCCGCGCTTCCTGATCCGAGAATTGCAATGGCTGTGCGTCGACGAAATGCGGATCGTTGGCGCCGATGAAAGCAAATGCGGCTTTGAGCGCTGGCGTCAGCGCATCCATCGACGAAAACGGGTTGCCGGGACGCAAATCTGCGCCGCGCGTCGTGATGAACAGCACCTTCTGACGGCTCAACTGGCCGACGATGTTTCCGTCCGCGTCCGCCTTGTAGGTAATGCCGGGACGCGTGGCGCTGTCGATGAACGCCTTGAATGCCGAAGGCATCGACCAGTTGTACATCGGCATCGCAAACACGAAGGCGTCGGCTTCGAGCAGCCGCTTGCAGAGCGCGTCCGAGGCGGCCAGCGTCGCGCGCATGTCGGCCGTGCGCTCGTGCTCTTCCTTGTAGGTCGCGATGGCAAAGGCCTCGGTGACGTGCGGCGGCGTATCGACCGTGACGTCCAGATAGTCGACCTCGACATCCACGCCCTCGGCACGCAGGTTTTCGATGAACTGGCGCGAGAGTGCGCGGGAATTGGACCGTTCGCGCTTGGCGCTCGAATCGACGTGGAAAATTTTCATCTGGCTCTCCAGTAACTGCGATCAAATTTATCGTAGTTGTGAGAATAGAGAGTTTGCTGGCAGTGCGCAACAGAGGGGGCGCGAGCGCGAGTGGACTCGCGTGCGTTTCGAAGGCTCGCAGGAAAGCGGCGCACGCCTTACGCAGCAAGGCATTGCGCGGTTGTTGCGCAGCGGGGCAGACCGATAGGAGAGAAAAACGGGATTCAGTGTTGCGCGGGACGAAGGCGGTTGCGACGCAGGTTTCACCTCGGTGCCGACGTGCCATCGCATGGGCGCGTGGGAGTTTCTCGCGTAACGCTTGCAAAAGTCATGCGTATGACAAAGGCACGCAACGCCATATCAGGCCATGCGTGAACAGAAGGTTGGGTGCTGCGCGTGCAACGAATGTTGCCGCGTGAAGCGCATGCGCCAATCGACAACGCGCAGCACCAATATATGGAAGCGCCGGAGCTTCACAGCCTGTGGCGTTTAAGGTTTGTTCAGGTTTCTCGACGCACACACAAGAACGTGCATGTGACATTAGTCGAGCATGATTCCGCTCGGACCGGACGGCACGGCGGATGCCAGAATCATCCTGTCGCGGTTAGCGGGGAAATAGCTTTCGCAAGCCCGCGGCCGAAAGACCGGGTCGCCACGCCGGATCGGCATACCCGTCAGTACGCAGAACGAGTCCATGCGTGCGAGACCGATTCGCCATACCTGATCGGCGTAATGACCTGAGCGTGGATCGCTCCAGCACACGCTAAGTGTCTTCGATGACAGCTGTTCAAGAATGGAGATATGCGCCGGCGGTGGCTCGACCTCGACAGGCTCTAGCGCTTCAGGCGGCGGCCGCTTGGTCATGCGGAATTTCTTTTTTGGACCGTATTGTGCTTTCCTGGCAGATTCAACGGGTGTGGGCATCAGGACGCCTACCAATGCGCGTCTGACGATATCTTCTTCAACCGGACGAGTCATCATTCACCTCCGTCACAGAGTTTGGCTGGCGGCACGCTCCTTCGCGGCCGAGGTGCTGCTGCTGACGTCAACAGTGTTGTACGGTGTGGCTCGCAAGGCAGATCAGCGACTTGCCTGCATGGCGCGCAGCGATACGCGAAACTGAGTCCCGACATCAACGCGCCGTGACTCTATATTGGACGTTCAGGCGGCCATACAGCAAGTTAAGCGTTGTTAACCGGAAAGTGCAACGTAATACTTTCCGCTTCAGGTGTCTTTCCTTAACGCCCGATAAAGGCTGCGCTAACTATATATAAAGCGAGCATGTCGGCTTAAAGATGTATTGCCATTACTTCTTGTCCCATGTGACGAGGTCTTTATCGTTGTCGTCAGCGACAAAGATGGCAAGCAGCTTTGCAGGCTTCGTCTTGCTTGCGTTCTCGCTGACCATGTGATGCACGCCCGGCGCTTCTGTCCAGCTTTCACCTGCGTGATACACGCGTGCTTCGCCATCGTCGACCTTGCTTCGGATCTCGCCCTGCAGCACGTAGCCGACCACGAACGCCTGACCATGACGATGTGACGGCGACACGCCGCCCGGTTTGTAGTCGACGACGATGGCCGTCATGGTCTTGCCGGGCACATTTGCAATCGGCGTCTGGAACGCCGGGCTGATGTGCTCGCGCGGTCCGTCGACACCATGCGCGTGCGCCGCGTGAGGCGCCGTCAGTGCGATGCAGGCTGCCGCCGTGGAAGCAAGAACGGTCTGAACGAAATTCACTTTAACTCTCCGAAGAATGAATGGTTTGCGATGGCGCTGCGCAGCAAGCGGGCCAGGCCGGCATCGTTCGAATGACAGGTATGTCATGCGAACGTTTTTAACTGCGACTAACTAAGTCGTAGTTCGGAGAGTAAACGCTTTTTTGACAGCATGCAACGAAACGTACGTTCACCTGCTTGCGATTTCCATTTCAACGGAATGGATTCTTGCCATCTTTGTCATCCGTGTCTAGAATTCGCGAAATTGACAACTGTGTCAAAGATGGCGGGAAAATGACCCGAACATGACAAAACTGCCGCGCTGCGCGCGGCCTCAAGCGGAATCCGTACTCATGTCAACCGACGCATCACTTTCAACACCCGCCAGCAGTCGAGCCGCCGTATGGCGGCACATCTTCGCGGGCTTCTGCGCGAGCCTCGTCGGCATTGGGCTGGCGCGCTTCGCCTATACGCCGCTGATTCCGCCGCTCATTCAGGCGCACTGGTTCGCCGCATCGGACGTGGTTTATCTGGGCGCGGCGAATCTTGCCGGCTATCTGCTCGGCGCACTGCTGGGCCGTCCGGTCGCGCATCGTCTGACGAACACGCATACGTTGCGGGCCATGATGGTGCTGGTCACGGCGACCTTTCTGGCGTGCGCGTTTCCCGTCTCCGTCGCGTGGTTCTTCTTCTGGAGATTACTGTCGGGCGTGGCGGGCGGCGCAATCATGGTGCTGGTCGCTGCAACGGTGCTGCCGCATGTGCCGGCGGATCGTAAGGGTCTCGCAAGCGGTGCGATCTTTCTCGGCCTTGGCGTCGGCATTGCGGCTTCGGGGACGATCGTCCCGCTGCTGCTCAATCTCGGCTTGCGTAACACGTGGATCGGCATCGCGATCCTCTCCGCGGCTCTGACGCTGGCAACGTGGTACGGATGGCCGTCGGCGACGAAAGCGCACGCACATTCCGCGCACGCGGCTCCAACTGCGAAGATGCACAACCCGTCGACAGTCCGTGTGCTCTACGCCGAGTACGCGTTGATGGCGGTCGGCCTCGTTCCTACGATGGTTTTCCTCGTCGATTTCATTGCGCGCGGACTTGGCGCGGGCGCGCATGTCGGTGCGGCATATTGGATTCTGTATGGCGTTGGTGCCATTTTCGGCGCGCCCGTGTATGGCCTCGTGGCGGACCGCTTAGGCGGACGCTTTGCAATTCGCGCGCTGTCGTTGTTGCAGATCGTCGTGGTCGCAGCGTTTGCGATGTCCAGCAATTACATCGTGATCGGCGCGCTGACGCTCGTCATCGGCAGCTTTCCGCCGGGCATCGTGCCGATGATGCTGGCACGTATCCATGAAGTGCTGCCGCACGATCATGCTGGGCAGCACAAGATCTGGAGCCGCGCCACGACGACGTTTGCGGCATTTCAGGCGCTCGCGGGCTACGCGTATTCGGCATTGTTCAATAGCAGCGGTGGCAACCATCGTCTACTGTTTGTAATTGGAGCGGGGGCGCTTGGGTTCGTCGTCATAGTCGACTGCGCGGCGACGTTGTTTGCACGAGAGCCTGGTCAAAAACAGAACAACGGATAAGGCGGAAAGGACACGCGCGATCGCGGCGCGACCCGTCGTTTGAAAAGCGCACCCGATCAGGTCGTTTAAAGAAGATCGCGGGGCGCCTCGTGTGAGTCACGTTAACAAGGATTAACTACCGCTCACGCTTTCAGCGACCGACAATTCCCACTTCCAGTTTCGCAATGACGTGCGTGTATCGACGCGGAGGTTTCGAACGTGAAGGCAGGCGTGGACCGTCCGTTCCGGAACGCGATGGACGGCGCAGATGCGCAGCGTCCCGAAGGCGTGTCGCCGCTGTCGTTGCCACCCTGCAGCACGCGGCTTGCGCTGATACCGCGTCTGCTGATTCTCGGCGTGTGCGGCTGGTCGCTGATCGAAACGCCTGCGGAGTTCGATCCTTCCGCTGGCGATCTGGGCATCGCGGCCCTCGCATTGGCGAAGATTGCGTGGATCGTGATCGGCGTGGCAGCCGCGCGTGGAACGAGGCGCGCGCAATGGATCTTTTCGTTTCTGTGTGGACTGAGCCTCGTCGCCATCGTGCCGGGCCTGCCCGTCGAACTGAACCAATCGGCGTGGATCTTTACGCAATCGCTCGTCGAATGCGTGCTCAAGGCAGGCGCTCTGCTCGCATTGGGGTTGTCGCGCGTCACGCGTCCCGCCGCCGTCGATATCGCGTCATGGCATGACGACGACGCAAACATCCAGCGGCCTTGAAAGCAGCCTTAAAGAACCTCTCACGTACTGCATTTCGCGAATGCTCTGCATCGACTTCTAGACGGACAACGGCCTCTTGAACAGATCGCGCGCGATCGAGCAGAACAGCTCTGTCGTAGAGCTTTGATCCTGCAAACGCCGGCTCATGATGATCGGCGACGACACATTCGTTTCCTCGATCGACCGATAGGTCACGCCGCGCGCCCGCAAACCCCGCACACTCTCCGGCACGAGACACACGCCCACTTGAGCGGCGACGAGTCCTAGCGCGGTCTGCAGTTCCCGTACCTCATGAACGGCGGCCGGTTCGACGGCGTGGTCGCGGAACGCGGACAACTGTTGGTCCGCGTAGCTCGGGCGCGGTGTCGACGGATAGATGATCAGCGTTTCTTTCGATAGCGCGTCGAGCGTCAGTTGCGCCACATCGGCGAGCGCGTGCCCCGCGGGCAAGGCGGCAATCAACGGCTCCTCGACGAGCACTTCGCGCGCCAGTTGCGATTCGTCGAAACGCAGCCGGCCAAAACCCACGTCGATGCGTCCGCCCTTGAGCGCGCTCAGCTGCTCGATCGTGAACATCTCGGTCAGCGAAATCTGGATGAGGGGCGCCGCTTCCCGAAACGCGCGGATCACGTCGGGCAGCGGGCCATACAGCGTGGACGGCACGAAACCGATGACGATGCGCTCCGCGAGCTGCGCAAGCCGCCGCGTCAGCGGCAGCAACTCATCGCTTTCTTCGAGCAGGCGCTTGGCCTGCGCATAAAAGACGCGTCCGGCTTCCGTCAGCTTGAGCGGGCGCGCGCCGCGTTCGAACAGCGCGAGCCCCACGGTGTCTTCGATCTGCTGGATCTGCCGCGAGAGCGGCGGCTGCGTCATGTTCAGGCGCTCGGCGGCCCGGGTGAAGTTCCTTTCCTCGGCGACCGCCACGAAATAGCGAAGTTGGCGCAGTTCCATCTATGCCCCGAAGGTATGGAAATAGACTTAATCGGTCTTGGACGGATTCTGCCGGCGACCCTAGTATGGGCACATCAGCAGGAGAGCCGTATGATACCAAGCGCCGTTCAGATACAAGCTGTAGACACTATTCTCGTCGATGTTCCGACGATTCGCCCGCACCGCCTGTCGGTCGCCACGATGAATTGCCAGGCCCTCGTGCTGATCCGGCTTCAATGCGCGGATGGTATAACGGGCTGGGGCGAGGCGACCACGATCGGCGGTCTCGCGTATGGCGAGGAAAGCCCCGAAAGCATCAAGACCAACATCGACACCTATTTCGCGCCGTTGCTCAAGGGCATGGACGCGACCCGTCCCGGCCAGGCGATGGCGAAGCTGCGCGAATGCTTCCAGGGCAACCGCTTTGCGAAGTGCGCGATCGAAACAGCGTTGTTCGACGCGCAGGCGCAGCGTTTCGGCGTGCCGCTGTCGGAGCTGTTCGGCGGCCGCGTGACGGATTCCGTCGAAGTCGCATGGACGCTGGCGAGCGGCGACACAGGCCGCGATATCGACGAAGCGCATCAGATGCTGGAAATGAAGCGGCACCGCGTGTTCAAGCTGAAGATCGGCACGCGCGCACCGGCTGAGGACATCGCGCACGTCGCCGCGATCAAGGCGGCCGTGGGCGACCACGCCGAAGTCCGCGTCGACGTGAATCAGGCGTGGAGCCAGGCGGAAGCGCTGTGGGCGTGCGAACGCCTCGCGGACGCGGGCTGCAATCTGATCGAGCAACCCATCGCCGCCGACGACCGCCGCGGCCTCAAGCGCCTCACGCATCACTCGAAAGTGCCCATCATGGCCGACGAAGCGCTGCATGGTCCCGTCGATGCATTCGATGTCGCCAGCGCGCATGCGGCCGATGTATTCGCCGTGAAAATCGCGCAATCGGGCGGCCTGACGGGTGCGGCGAGCGTGGCCGCGATTGCGCTTGCTGCGGGTGTCGACCTGTATGGCGGCACGATGCTGGAAGGCGCGGTCGGCACGATTGCTTCGGCGCAACTGTTCAGCACGTTCCGCGAATTGAAGTGGGGCACCGAGCTGTTCGGGCCGTTGCTTCTCACGCAAGAAATTCTCACCGAGCCGCTGCGCTACGAGAACTTCTCGTTGCAGTTGCCGCAAGGCCCGGGCCTCGGGATTCAACTCGACCTCGACAAGATCGGGAGACTGCGCCGCGATTCGAAGCACGGCGCGAGTGTGGTCAAAGGTTAGTTATGGCGGTGCTGAATCCGCAGCGCGCAATGCACTGCACCATGAACCGCCCTAAGCACATTTGGCATCGTCATCAGTGATCGGACTAAAAGGAGACATCCCCATGGACATCAAAACCATCGACGCCCTGTTGAACAAGATCAACGAAAGCGCCACGCACGAAGGCAACGCCCGCACGAAGCAGGTGGTCAACCGGATCATCCGCGATCTGTTCATCACGATCGACGAACTCGACGTGACGCCGAACGAATTCTGGTCAGCGCTGAACTATCTCGGCGAAGCGGGCCAAAGCGGTGAGCTGGGTCTGCTGGCCGCGGGTCTCGGCTTCGAGCACTTCCTGGACGTGCGTCTCGATGAAGCGGAAGCCAAGGCAGGCCTCCAGGGCGGCACGCCGCGCACGATCGAAGGTCCGCTGTACGTGGCGGGCGCGCCGGAATCGACGGGCCATGCACGGCTCGACAATGGCAACGAACCGGGCGAAACGCTGGTGATGCGCGGCCGTGTTCTCGCTGAAAACGGCGAGCCGGTGCGCGGCGCGCTGGTCGAAGTGTGGCACGCGAACCATCTGGGCAACTACTCGCACTTCGACAAATCGCAGGCCGAATTCAACCTGCGCCGCTCGATCCGTACCGACGAAAACGGCACGTACAGCTTCCGCAGCGTGGTGCCGATCGGCTATAGCGTGCCGCCGCAAGGCAAGACGCAACAACTGCTCGATCTGCTTGGCCGTCACGGTCATCGCCCGGCGCATATCCACTTCTTCGTCTCGGCGCCCGGTTATCGCAAGCTGACCACACAGATCAACATCGAAGGCGATCCGTATCTGTGGGATGACTTCGCGTTCGCGACTCGCGAAGGTCTCGTGCCCGCCGTCAAGAAGGAAGAGGGCGCAACGGGCAAGCCTTATGGCATCGACGGCCAGTTTGCGTTGATCGACTTCGACTTCAGCCTCGTCGAGGAACGCAACAACGTGCCGACGAGCGAAGTGGAACGCGTCCGCGCCTGATATCAGCGGTATCGCTGAAAGTGTATGAATGTGGCCGCCGTTCGAGGTGGCCGCATTGTTTGAAAGCGCGGCATCCAGTGAAAGCCGCGCAACTGCAAAGAATCTACAGGGAGTCCACGAATGCTATTTCACGTGAAGATGGTCGTTAAGCTGCCGCCCGATATGCCTGTCGAGCGCGCCAACGAATTGAAGGCCACAGAAAAGGCCCTGGCGCAGCGTCTGCAAAAGGAAGGGATCTGGCGGCATCTTTGGCGCATTGCGGGCCTGTACGCGAATTTCAGCGTGTTCGACGTGGAAAGCCCCGCGCAACTCAATGAGATCCTCATGCAGCTGCCGCTTTATCCGTATATGGAAGTGACGGTAGATGCGATGTGCCGCCATCCTTCGTCGATTCACGAAGACGATCGTTAGGCGCTTGCGCAAATAAAAAAGGAAGAGACGCGGAATACCGTCTCTTCCAAAGCACTACCAGGGTAGCCTCAACAGACAACAACAACAACCACTACAACAAAAACGCTATATCAATCGAGCGCGGAAGCGGGACCGAAGAACTCGTAACGGCTCTGCTTTTCCGGCACGCCAATCGTCTTCAGATGGCGCTTCACCGCCTGCATGAACGACTTGGGTCCGAGGAAGTACACATCCACATCACGCGTGGCCGGCAGCCATTCGATCAGGCGAGCTTCGTCGATATAACCTTCCGCGTGATGCGCGTCGTCGTCCTGACGCGGCTTCTCATACACATAGAAGCGCTTGAGCTGCGGATGACGCGCCGCCAGTTCGTCGATATGGTCGCGGAACGCATGCACGCCGCCGTGACGTGTGGCATGAATGAAGTGAATGGGACGCGACGTTTGCAGCGCGGCATTCAGCATCGCGAGCGTCGGCGTGATACCGACGCCACCGCTGATCAGCACCAGCGGCTTGTCGTTGTGCGCCAGCGTGAAGTCGCCCGACGGTGTGAGCAGGTTCAGCGTCGCGCCTTCATTCACCGAATCGTGCAGATAGTTCGACGCCTTGCCGTTCGGCTCGCGCTTCACGCTGATCCGATATTCGCGGCCGTTTGCCGCAGCCGACAATGAATAGTTGCGGCGAATCTCTTCACCATCGACGATCAGCTTCAGGCCGATGTACTGGCCCGGGTGGAATTCGAGCAGCTCGCCGCCGTCGGCGGGACGCAGATAGAACGACGTGATCTCGTCGCTTTCCTTGACCTTGCGCGCCACCACGAACGGACGCGTGCCGCGCCAGCCGCCCGTCGCGGTTTCCTTCTCGACGTAGACATTCTCTTCGAGGCCGATCAGCAGGTCGGCCAGTTGCTGATACGCGGCGCCCCACGCTTCGATCACAGCATCCGTGGCGATTTCCGCTCCGAGCACTTCGCGGATCGCGCGCAGCAGACATGCGCCGACGATCGGATAATGCTCGGGCAGGATGTTCAGCGCGACGTGCTTGTTGACGATCTGCGAAACCAGTCCGCCGAGTTGTTCGAGTTGATCGATATGACGCGCGTACATCAGCACGGCATTCGCGAGCGCGCGCGGCTGATCGCCCGATTGCTGGTGCGCCTGGTTGAACAGCGGGCGCACACTCGGGTACTCCGCCAGCATGGTCTTGTAGAAGTGCGTGGTGAGCGCTTCGCCGCCGCTTTCGAGCAGCGGAACAGTTGCCTTGACGATTGCGCGATGTTCGGCTGACAGCATGAGTTGATTCCTCGCAGTTGGGGTGAGTGGTGGTCCCGCGCGAATTTGGCGGGCTTCGGGTAATCTCTTACGCATCTATCGGGCCAGCTTCAAACAATCGTAAAATCAGCGACTTAGAAACATCAGACGTGAATATGACAAGGGTTAAAACGACCTCATCAGAGGTTAAACTGACTGCATCCGAGGTGCTCGACGCGCTGATTCCGCTGGTCGAGGACCTGTCGCGCGACCTGCCGGAGCGCGAGCGCTATCGCCGACTTCTGACGACGCTGCGCACGCTGTTCCCCGGCGATGCAGCGGCCCTGTTGCGTCTCGATGACGACACCCTCGTGCCGCTCGCCATCGACGGCCTGTCGGGCGACACCCTCGGCCGCCGCTTTCGCGTGAGCGACCATCCGCGTTTCGAAGCGCTGCTGTCGAGCGAAGAGCCCACGCGCTTTCCCGCCGACTCCGATTTGCCCGATCCCTATGACGGCCTTGTGCAGGGCGTGAGCGGCCATCTCGAAGTGCACGACTGTCTCGGCTGTCCGCTGCTGATCGGCGGCAGGCCGTGGGGCCTGCTGACACTCGACTCGCTCGATCCCGAGCGTTTCGACAGCATCGACATGAATACGCTGCAGGCGTTTCTGAGCCTTGCGGCGGCGACGGTGAGCGTCGCGGAGCGCATCGACACGCTCGAACGCAACACGGAGGAAGAGCGTCAGCGTGCCGAGGCGTACCGCCAGGCAAGCGGGCAAAGCAGCCGCGAACTGATCGGCAGCAGCGCGGCGCATCAGCAACTGGTCAACGAAATCCGCGTGGTCGCGAACAGCGAGCTGACCGTGCTCGTGACGGGCGAAACGGGTGTCGGCAAGGAACTGGTCGCGAACGCGATTCACAGCGGCTCGCCGCGCGCGAACAAGCCGATGATCAGCCTGAACTGTGCGGCGCTGCCGGATACGCTCGTCGAAAGCGAGCTGTTCGGGCATGTGCGCGGCGCGTTCTCGGGCGCGTCGTCGGACCGGCGCGGCAAGTTCGAACTCGCCGACGGCGGCACGCTGTTTCTCGACGAGGTCGGCGAGTTGCCGGTCGGCGTGCAGGCCAAGTTGCTGCGCGTGTTGCAGAACGGCCAGTTGCAGCGTATCGGCTCGGACAGCGAACATAAGGTGGACGTGCGGCTCATCGCCGCGACCAATCGCGATCTCGCCGAAGAAGTGCGCACAGGGCGCTTTCGCGCGGATCTGTATCACCGGCTGAGCGTGTATCCCTTGCGCGTGCCGGCGTTGCGCGAGCGCGGGCGCGATGTGTTGCTGCTCGCGGGCTACTTCCTCGAAGAGAACCGGGCGCGGCTCGGGCTGCTCAGCATCCGGCTGGGCCAGGACGCGCAAACCGCGCTGCTTTCGTATAACTGGCCGGGCAACGTGCGCGAACTCGAGCATATGATTGGCCGCAGCGCGTTCAAGGCGCTGTCGCGTCATCGCGAGCGGCCACGCATTCTTACGCTGACGGCGGCGGATCTCGGCATGTCGGCGAATAACGGCGGCGAGCTGCCAGCGGCTGCGTCCCTTTCGGCTTCGACGGGCGCAGACGACGCGGCCGCAACCGATTTCCGCAGCACCGTCACCGCCTACGAGCGCACGCTCGTCAGCGACGCGCTGGAACGCAACAACCACAACTGGGCAGCCGTCGCGCGCGCGCTCGGCATGGATCGCGCGAATCTAAACCGGCTCGCGAGGCGTCTTGGCCTGAAATAACGCACAATTTGCCGGGCCACCGAGAACTGATTTGGTAGTATCTGATTTGTCAGTCAGATTGCCGTTCGTTCAGGAGGCTTCGCGTGCGTCACTACACCAAAGACAATTTCAGGCTCACGGAGAGCGTCGGCTATCAGCTTGTGAAGGCGCGTAACGTGATCACGACGGAGATGGACGCGGCGCTGAAGGACCTCGACATCTCCAGCCAGCAAATGGGCATCATGCTGATGCTCAGGCAGAAACTCGCGTCGACGCCGTTCGAGCTGTCGAAAATGCTCGGCATCGACACCGGCCTGATGACGCGCATGCTCGACAAGCTCGAAGCGAAAGGGCTGGTGGTGCGCTCGCGCGACGACGAGGACCGCCGCGTCGTCAACCTGACGCTGACCAAACCCGGTATTGCGGTCGCCGATCAGATTCCCGAAATCGCGCCCGACGTCCTCAATGCACGTCTGAAGGACTTCACCAAGGCCGAGCTGAATGAACTGCGCCGCCTGCTGCGCAAGTTCGTGAGTGACTGAACGACTGAACGCCGCTTGCGCCTGAGCCTCCTTCCCGCCGCCTTCGGGCGGCGCGTGTCCGCCGCATTATCCAATTGAAAGATAAGAACTGCTGCATCTGATGAAACAATGAGTTTCGTCGTAGTGCTGTTGACTATATCTGACCTGTCAATTATTGTTCGTGCAAATAGCGAGGAGTCAGAGATGTCGCACTATTCGAAGGAAGATTTTCATTTGACCGACAACCTCGGTTTCGCGATCACCAAGGCGCGCAACCTCGTTGTCGGACAAATGGATAAGGCAGTGAAGGGCCTGAACATACGGTCGCACCATGTCGGGATTTTCATGTCGCTGTTGCGCGGTATCGACACGACGCCGGCCACGCTGTCGCGCCATCTCGGCATCGACACGGGCCTGATGACGCGCACGCTCGACAAGCTCGAAACGCTCGGCATGCTGACGCGCACGCGCAGCTCGGACGACCGCCGCGTCGTGAATCTCGAACTCACCGAGGCGGGCCGCGAAATCGCGCTGCGCATCGCGGAGATCGCGCCCGATGTGCTAAACGAACGTCTTCAGTGCTTCACCAAAGACGAATTCGACGAACTGCGCCGTCTGCTTCGCAAGTTCCTCAACGATTGAACATTTTTTTACCCAATTATCTGATAGGTCAGACAATGAACAATCAATTAAACGCCGGGCGGCGCGTTTCCGGGGCACTGAAAGTCGGTGTCTCCGTGATGTTCGCGGCGGTACTGTCAGCATGCGTGAACTACGCGGGTATCCATAGCGACGCAAAGACGGCCGAGCCGCAGCAGTACGCGACGCAGCAGAGCATCCCCGCCGGGCAGGGGCATTGGCCTGCCGCCGATTGGGCCGACCAGTTCGGCGACGCGCAACTGAAGGCGCTGATCGACGAAGCTCTGAAGAGCAGCCCGACGCTCGACCAGGCACGTTCCCGCGTCGCAGCGGCCGCAGCGTATAGCGAAACGGCGAAGGCGAGCACGATGCCGCGCGTCGACGCCAGCTACACGCTCACGCGCCAGCAGTATTCGGGCACGGCGCTGGTGCCGCCTCCGACGGGCGGTTCGTGGCAGACGGAGAACAAGGGCCTGTTGAGCGCTTCGTACGATCTCGACCTGTGGGGCAAGAACCGCGAAGCGCTGAAGGCGGCCATTTCGCAGTTGCAGGCGAGCCAGGCCGACGCGGAAGTCGTCAAGCTGACGCTCACGACGTCGATTGCGCGCACGTACAACCAGCTCGCACGCCTTTACGTGTTGCGCGATATCGCACAACAGGAAATCACGCAGCGCGAGCAGATCGACCGCATCACGGCGGGCCGTATCGCGACGGGGCTCGACACGGAAGTCGAACGCAAGACCGCGCAGGCGAATCTCGCGACGAGCCGCGCCGCGCTGAAGGCGCTCGACGGACAGATTCTCACCACGCGCTATCAGATCGCCGCGCTGCTCGGCGCCGGTCCGGACCGTGGCCTGCAAATCGCGCGTCCGACCTTGGGTATCGGCGATGACGTGAATCTGCCCGACAACCTGCCCGCCGATCTCGTGAGCCGCCGCCCGGACATCGTGGCTGCACGCTGGCGCGTCGATGCGATGACGCATGACGTGAAGGAAGCGAAGGCCGAGTTCTATCCCGACATCAATCTGAGCGCCGCGATCGGGCTCGACGCATTCGGCTTCGGACGCTTCCTGACGGCGGCGAGCCGCACGGCCTCGGCGGGTCCCGCGATCCATCTGCCCATCTTCGACGCGGGCGAACTGCGCGCGCAACTGAAGGGCCGTTACGCGGACTTCGACTACGCCGTCGCAACGTACAACCAGACGCTCGTTACCGCATTGAGCGAAGTCGCCACGCAACTCGCCGGCGTGCGTTCGACGGACGGCCAGCTGGTCGATGCGCAAACCGCACAGACGGCCGCGCGCCAGGCCGACCAGCTTGCGCTCGTGCAATACAAGGCGGGACTCACGAACCAGTTGACCGTACTGAATGCCGACGTCAACGCGCTCGCCGCCGATCAATCCGTCGCCAACCTGCGCATGGATCGCCGCGACCAGCAGATCGCGCTCGCGTCGGCGCTGGGCGGCGGTTTCGTCGACACGTCGAACGCCGATCAGAGCGCGCGCGTCGCCTCTACCACCAAAACGTCTGCTGCCGCTGCGCAGTGAGCGGCCCCTCATCGCATTGCCTGGAGAACTAGAAATGAGCGAAATCAACACCCCGGAGCGCGAAACGACGCAAGCGCCGAATGCGAAGCCCGATGCGAAGTCCACTGCGGCACCGGCGCAAGCTGTCAAAGCGAACGAACCCAACACCCGCAAGCGCAAGTTGCTGCTCTCGCTGCTGGGCGTGGCCGTCGTCGTGTCGACTGCGGCTTACGGCGCGTACTACATGACCTATGCGCGCTACCACGAGACCACCGACGACGCGTACGTCAGCGGCAATCTCGTGCAACTGACGCCGCAGGTGACGGGCACCGTGATCGCCGTGAACGCCGACGACACGCAGATCGTGAAGGAAGGCGACCCCGTCGTCACGCTCGACAACGCCGACGCGCGTATCGCGCTCGGCAACGCTGAGGCGGCGCTCGGACAGACCGTGCGGCAAGTGAGCAGCCTGTATGTGAACAACGATTTCTACGCGGCGAACGTCGCGCAGAAGCAGTCGGACCTGGCGCGTGCGCAGGACGATCTGCGCCGCCGCCAGGCTGTCGCGGGCACAGGAGCGGTATCGGCCGAAGACATCGCGCATGCGCGCGACGCCGTGAACGCCGCGCAGGCCGCGCTCGACGCCGCGCGTCAGCAGGCGGAAGCGAACCGCGCATTGACCGACCACACGACGATCGCCCAGCATCCGAACGTGCAGGCCGCGGCATCGAAGGTGCGCGACGCGTACCTTTCGTATGCGCGCAACACGCTGCCCGCGCCCGTCACCGGCTATGTCGCGAAGCGTTCCGTGCAGGTCGGCCAGCGCGTGTCGCCGGGTACGCCGTTGATGGCCGTCGTGCCGCTCGACGGCGTGTGGGTCGACGCGAACTACAAGGAAAGCCAGCTGCGCAACATGCGCATCGGCCAGCCTGTCACGCTGACGGCTGACGTGTACGGCGGCAAGGTCGAGTATCACGGCCGCGTGGTCGGCTTTTCGGCGGGTACGGGCAGCGCGTTCGCGACGCTGCCTGCGCAGAACGCAACGGGCAACTGGATCAAGGTCGTGCAGCGCCTGCCCGCGCGCATTCAGCTGGACCAGAAGGAGCTGGAAGCGCATCCGCTGCGTATCGGGCTGTCGATGGACGTCGATGTCGACACGCGCGACAACGCGGGTCCGCAACTCGGCGCCGCGATGAACACGACGTATCGCACGGATGTGTTCGCGCAATACGGCGCACAGGCCGATGCCGAGATCGACAGGATCATCGCGCAGAACATGGTGTCGACGCATGATGCATCGCGGCCGCTCGCGAAGCGCGAAGCAGGCGACAAGAGCGCCACGACGCAGCGCGCAGGCTAAGCCGCACCGGAGGACGCAACGCCAAAGCGCGTCCTCGTTCGTTCAAGTAACTGACAGGTCAGATAAAGAAAGCGCCATGAATCCCTCGATGCAAACCGCACCGGCCCCGTTCACAGGCGGCAAGCTGGTCCTCGCGACACTTGCCGTCGCGCTCGCGACGTTCATGAACGTGCTGGATTCGTCCATCGCGAACGTTGCGATTCCCACCATCTCCGGCAATCTCGGCGTCTCCGTCGATGAAGGCACATGGGTGATCACGCTGTTTTCGGCGGCCAATGCCATCGCCATTCCGCTGACGGGCTGGCTCACGCAGCGCGTCGGCCAGATCAAGCTGTTCGTGATCTCGATCCTGCTGTTCGTGTTCTCGTCGTGGCTGTGCGGCATCGCGCCGAACCTGGTCGTGCTGCTGGCCGCGCGTATCTTGCAGGGCCTCGTGGCGGGACCGTTGACGCCACTGTCGCAGGCCATTCTGCTCGCATCGTATCCGAAGGAGAAAAGCTCGACGGCATTGTCGCTGTGGGCGATGACGGCGACCGTCGGCCCGATTGCGGGCCCCGCGCTCGGCGGCTGGATCACTGACAGCTACAGTTGGTCATGGATCTTCTATATCAACATTCCCGTCGGTATGTTCGCTGCGGGCGTGACCTGGATGCTCTATCGCGACCGCGAATCGCTGACGCGCAAGTTACCCATCGACAAGGTCGGCCTGTTGTCGCTGATCGTCTGGGTCGCATCGCTGCAGATCATGCTCGACAAGGGCAAGGATCTCGACTGGTTCAACTCGCCCGTGATCTGCACGCTCACGGCCGTCGCGGCCGTCAGCTTTATCTTTTTCCTGATCTGGGAATTCACGGAAAAGAACCCGATCGTCGATCTGCGGCTCTTCGCGGGGCAGAATTTCCGTGGCGGAACGATTGCGATTTCGGTGGCGTATGGCGTGTTCTTCGCGAACCTCGTGATTTTGCCGCAGTGGATTCAGGGCTATCTCGGCTATCGTTCGGTGGACGCGGGCCTCGTGACCGCGCCGCTTGGCATCTTCGCCGTGCTGCTCGCGCCCGTGATGGCGAAGATCATGCCGAAGTCCGATGCACGGGTACTCGCGACGGTGGCCTTCCTCGGCTTTGCAGGCGTGTTCTTCATGCGCTCGCAGTACACGACGGGCGTCGACCCCTATACCCTGGTGATGCCGACGCTGCTGCAAGGCATTCCCATGGCGCTCTTTTTTACGCCGCTTACCGCGATCATCTTGTCGGGGCTGTCACCCGACAAGATTCCCGCGGCCGCCGGCCTGTCGAACTTCGTGCGGATCTTCGCCGGTGGCGTGGGCACGTCGCTGATCTCGACGGGCTGGAACAACCGGACGATCCTGCATCACTCGCAACTCGCGGAACAGTCGAGCGTGAACAACCCCGGCTACACGAACGCGCTCACCAGTATTCATGCGACGCTCGGCGGCAGCATGGATCAGGCCAGAGCGTTTTTCGAGCAATCGCTCAATGCGCAGGCGGCGATGCTCGGCTTGAACGACATCTTCTGGTTGTCGGCGATGATCTTCATCGTGATCATTCCGCTGATCTGGCTGACGAAGCCGCGCAAGGGCGGCGGCGGTGGCGCAGCGGCAGCGGGCGCGCACTGAGTACTGCGCGTTGAGAACAGAAGGCCCCGGCTTGCAAATGCGACCGGGGCCTTTCTTTCGCTAACGTAGCCGCGCGTTCAACCGCGTTGCTGCTGCCCGATGGCACTGCGACTCGAATCGGCATCGCGCGGCTTCGGCGTCTCGTCGATGTTCTTGACTTCGATCATGCCATTGGCTCTATTCATGTTGCTGGTCATGCCTTTGGCGGGCAGCGTCAGTTCGGGCTTGCTGCACGTTTGAGTATTGGCCGTGGCGTGCATCGCGGCAGGCTGCATATCGCGCGCGTCCTTGCTCGCGTCTGCTTCGATCTGCGCGTCGCTGCATCCCCACGATTCGAGCAGCGAGCGCGCCATGCCCGTCGCGCACTGCGCACGGCTGCGCGTGATGCGCGCCGCGACCTTCACGAACACGCTGTCGTGCAGCGTCGTAAGCCGCTCATACGCGCGGCCCGCATCGTCGATGTTCAGCGCAACGGCGGTGCGGTACGCGTCGCGCGCTTCGTCGAGCGTTGCCGCTGGCACGACGCCCGTTTTCATCGACGGCAGCCGCAGTGCATCGCCGAGATTCACATACGCTTCCTGATAGCCGGGATTTTTCTCGATCGCAAGCCTCAGTTCGCGCACGGCGGCCGCGCGATAGTCGCCATGTCCTTGCGACGCTGCGCCCGCGAGCGTCGGCCTTTGCGCGAGCGCGAGCCATGCGCGGCCCAGCGCGTTATGAGCGGGCGCGTAGTCCTTGTGCAGTTCGACCGCGCGCCTGAGCACGTCGGCGGCCTGCTGGTAGCAACCCATGTCCATCAGGGCGACGCCCCAGTTGTAATACGCCCACGGACGCACGCGCTTCCATGAATGCAGTTCTTCGCTCATGTCGACGATGCTGCGCGCGTGACGGATCGAGCCTTCGTAGTCGCGCGCATAGGTGTCGAGCTTCGACAGCGCGAGCATGGCCCACGCCGCCTCTTCCCTCGACGCACCCGATGCGTCCCGGCCCGAGCCCGCCGCGATCTGCGCGAAGCGCTCGCGCACGTCGTCGAACTGGCACGGCGCATTGCCTTGCAGGCAGCGCTTCTGCTCCATCTGCGTCAGATACGACGCGTGCAACAGCGGGCTTTGATGCTGGAGGATCGTCGTGGCGGCCTGACGCAGCGCATGCCGCATGGCCAGTGATTCGTTGGTCACGTTGGGCTTCGCGCCCGTGTCGGGCGGCACGTCGTTGCCGAGCGCGACGGTGCGGCCATCGGGGTCGCGCAGCGTCAGCATCACCGCAAACGACGACGGCGAGCCGACGACGCTGCCATATACGGACGAATCGCGTTTGAGCAGCGTGCGCGCAAATTCGATCAGCGGACGAACCGACAGCCCCGTACCGGGGACCGTGAAGTCGGGCAGCTTGAACTCGGCGAGCACGTTTTCGGTGTCGCTGGCGGGCGTGACGGATTCGGCTTCCTTGCGCACGTCGCTGAGCGTATCGACGAGCAGGTGCTGCAAGGTCTGATCGGTGTAGCCCTGTCGCCTGAAATCGTCGGAGACCTCGATCGGCTGGACGAGCGTCAGCGGATCGAACCACACGCCGCACAGCGCGACGATGCGCGGCCCGAGATAAAACGCGGCAACGAGGATCAGCGGCACCACGATGCCGAGATACAACACGTGACGGCACAGGAACCGGACCGCCCAGAGCAACGAGGCGAACGGGGTGTCGAGGGGCTTCATGCGGAACTCCTTGCGGCGCGCTGCGATTGGCAAACCTGTCACAACGCATCGAACATGCCAATTCGTCTGACGCTTGCGGCGCAAGGAAGCGCGGGAAAAGGCCACTGGACTATGTTGGTTCACTGCCAACCAACGCGCGCGGATGAGTCGGATTGCACACGTCATATCGAAGGCGGCCCGCTCGCCCAATATGAAGCGAAACAGCCGGTTTACACCACGCGGCCGTTCGCGAACCGTAGGGTGACGAAAGGCAGATGAATCTTCGATAAAGCTAAACGCAAGGTCAAATCTGGTATCGTGCGTCCGGGCTTGGATAGCTGGAATGTGAGACGAATGCCGTCAGGGTTTGTACCAACCGGTACATCCGCCGCAAACGCGCCGGCTCTAAAGCGAGTGTCCATGCGGCCCGCGGCCGTGCGGCGCGGAGTCACGCGCGCGCGCCGCGCCGCGCTGGGCCCACAGGAAGATTCAACTCAATTTCCGATCGATCATCGGCCACATCAGGATTTCTTAAGCGAAAACTGTAAATAATCGCCTTCGGGTTGCTCCCGGTGTCAACCTTTTGGACAAATTGCCGTTGTCCATTTGTAAAGAGTTGAAAAGGCGAGATCAGGACGGCTGTAACGCCCGTCCAGCGCGCTCCGAAATCCAACCTCATTCGATGCCATAGCAACGAGACCATTGCTACTGCATCAGGCATTACCCGGGTTCATCCATGTCTGACCTTCCCCGTTCTTTTTTCAGCCGCGCCGCCGCGCTGCTTCAGCGAGCGTGCGCCGTGGCCGGCAGCCGGCGCGTGCTGTCGCCTGCGTTGTCGCTCGGCGTCTGCGTGCTGCTTCTGATCGTGCTGCAGCACCTGTCGCAGGCCGTCGATTACCGCTCGGTGATCCGCCATCTGCGGCATCTGACGGCGGGCGAATGGTCGGCCGCGCTCGGCGCGACGATCCTCAGCTATATCGCCCTCGTCGGGCGCGATGCCGTCGGGCTGCGGTACATCGGCAAGGCCGTGCCGCGCGCGGCGCTGTGGATCGGTGCGACGGCGGGCTCGGCGCTCGGCAACGCGACCGGCTTCGGCGCGCTGACGGGCGGCGCGGTGCGCGCGCGCGTCTATGCCGTCGCCGACGTGACGCCGGCGCAAATCGGCCGCATGACCGTGTTCACGAGCGTTTCGCTCGCCCTGGCCCTCGTTCTGATGACCGCGCTCGGCATGCTGTGCGACGCGCGCACGCTCGCGCCGATGCTGCACAGCCCGACGGGCGCGCTCGCCTGGGGCGGCGCGGCGCTTCTGACCGTGCTCGGTCTGCTGACGCTCGCCTGCGGCAAGCAGACACGCCAGATCCGCACGCGCTGGAGCTGGCTGTCGTTCGACGTGCCCGCGCGCCGCGATTTCGTCGAACAGGTGCTGCTGGCCGTGCTCGACGTCGTCGCGGCCGGTCTCGCGCTGTGGGCGCTGCTGCCGCACGCGCAGGTGGGCTTCGTGTCGTTCATCGCGATCTACTCGGCTGCGATGCTGCTGGGCCTGATCGGCCACACGCCGGGCGGTGTCGGCGTGTTCGAGGCGGCGATGGTGTTCGCGCTCGGCGGCAGCGTACAAACGCATTCGATGGTCGCGGCGCTGCTCGCGTACCGCGCGATCTATTTCGGTTTGCCGCTGATCGTGTCCGCGGGCCTGCTGGCGGGCTTCGAAGGACGTGCGCTGAAGAAGCACCTGCCGCTGCATCACGCGGCCACCGTGTCGCAGCTCGCGCCGCTGTTCCTGAGCCTAGTGACCTTCGTGGTCGGCGGCATGCTGGTGATTTCGAGCGCGACGCCCGCGTTCTGGCAACGCATCGCGATCCTGCGCGACCTCGTGCCGCTGTGGGTGCTCGAAAGCTCGCAGATGCTGTGCAGCGTGGTCGGCGTAGCGTTGCTGTTCGTCGCGCGCGGCCTGTCGCGGCGTCTCGATGCCGCATGGTGGCTTACGCTGGGTCTCGCTGTCGTGAGTCTTGCGCTGTCGCTGACCAAGGGTCTCGCGTTCGTCGAAGCCGGCGTCCTGACGACGCTGATCGTGCTGCTGATCGCAACGCGCTCGCGCTTCAATCGCCGCTCGTCACTGTTCTCCGAGCCCTTCACGGCGGGCTGGCTGGTTTCGGTGGCGATGGTGCTGATGCTCGCCGTGTGGGTGATGCTGTTCGCGTTCCGCGACGTGGCCTATACGCGCGACCTGTGGTGGCAATTCGCATTCGACGAGCGCGCGCCCCGCGCATTGCGCGCGACGCTCGCCGCGAGCCTGTTCGCTGCGACGTTCGCGTTCTGGCAATTGCTGCGACCCGCTGCGGGCCGCTTCGTGAAGCCTGTGAAGCAGGACCTCGACGACGCCGCGCGCATCTTCCGCGCGCAGGAGCGCAGCGACGCGGGCCTCGCGCTGATGGGCGACAAGAGCTTTCTCTTTTCCGAGTCACGCCAGGCGTTCCTGATGTACGCGAAGTACGGCCGTACATGGGCCGCGCTGCATGACCCCGTTGGTCCGCGCGCGGAATGGGCGGAGCTGATCAGCAAGTTCGTCGCGCTCGCGCATACGCACGGCGGCCGCGCGGCGTTCTATCAGGTGCGCGCGAATGCGCTGCCGCTCTATCTCGACGCCGGTCTCACGCTGATGAAGCTCGGCGAGGAAGCGCATGTCGTGCTCGACGAATTCGATCTGAAGGGCTCGCACCGCGCGCATCTGCGCTACGCGCTCAAGCGCGGCGAGCGCGATGGCTTCGCTGTCGAAGTGATCGAGCCGGCGCGCGTGCCCGAATCGATCGCGACGCTGCGTGAGATTTCCGATGGCTGGCTCGACAGCCGCGATGCGCGTGAGAAGAGCTTCTCGGTTGCTGCATTCACGGAAGACTATCTCGCCGCGCAATCGGTGATGCTAGTGCGTCAGAACGGCGAGCCCGTTGCATTCGTCACGTTCATGACGACGGACCTCAACACCGAGGCCACTGTCGGCGTGATGCGCCACGTGCCGCAGGCTTCGGCGTATGCGATGGAGTATCTGTTCACGCAGCTCGCGCTGCATCTGAAGCACGCGGGCTTCCGCTCGCTCAGCCTCGGCATCGCGCCGTTCTCGGGCATGTCGCCGACGCCGCTCGCGTCGCGCTGGCACCGGCTCGCGAATATCGTGTGGCGCTTCGGCGGCCGCTTCTACAACTTCCGTGGATTGCGCGCTTTCAAGAGCAAATTCCAGCCTCAATGGGAACCGCGCTATCTCGCTGCATCCGGTTCTGTCGGCGTGTTCTTCACGCTCGCGGACCTTTCGCTGCTGGCAGGGGGCCGGCGTTCATGATCATGCAAAAGTTTTACCGGCTCGCCGCACTGGCGAGTGTTTCGTTGTGCTCGCTCATAGGCGTGGTGCCGACGGCCCACGCCTATGAGACCGTGTCCGGCGGCCGATACGGCCAGGTCACGGTGACCAAGCCCACAGGCGACGTGCGCGGCTTCGTCGTGCTGTTCTCGCGCGAGAGCGGCTGGAACCCGGCAGACCAGCAGGCTGCCGACGCGCTCGCGAAAAACGGCGCGATGGTGGTGGGTGTCGATACCGCGAAGTACGCGGCGAATCTCGCTGCGAAGAAAGAAGCGTGTCATCAGCTGGTGGGCGATGCCGAAGCCGTGAGCCATCAACTCGAAAGGCAGGTGCAGTCGAACCGCTACTTCATGCCGATCGTCGCCGGCTCGGGCCAGGGCGCGACGCTCGCGATGCAAGTGCTCAAGCAGGCGCCTGAAAACACAGTGGCGGGCGCAGTATCCGTTGCCGCGCAGCGCGATCTCGACAAGCGTTTCAATCCGTGCGCGCCGGACCCGACCGTGACGCACGGTCCCGGTCTGCCGGGTTTTGCCGAAACGGACGCGAACGCGTCGGCTGGCACGCAGCGCATCGTCGAGCTGACGACGCCGCATCTGCGCGTCGCCGCGATGAAAGAAGAGGACGTCTCGGACCTGCCGTTGATCGAACTGCCCGCCGCGCATCCGACGGGCATGATGGCAATCGTGATTTCCGGCGACGGCGGCTGGCGTGATCTCGACAAGACGATCGCCGAGGAACTGCAGAAGGATGGCGTGTCCGTGATCGGCTGGGACAGCCTGCGTTACTTCTGGTCGGAGCGCTCGCCGCAGCAGACGAGCAACGACCTCGCGCGCGTGCTGAAAACCTATACGACGCGCTGGCATGCGGATCATGTCGCGCTGATTGGCTATTCATTCGGCGCCGACGTGATGCCGTTCGCGTACAACCGCTTGCCCGATGCGGTGCGCGCCAAGGTCTCGCTGATTTCACTGCTCGGCTTCGCGCCCTCGGCGGACTTCCAGATTCGCGTGACGGGCTGGCTCGGCATGCCTGCAAGCGACAAGGCGCTGCAGGTGCAGCCCGAGTTCGCGCGCCTGCCGCCGAAGATCGTGCAGTGCTTTTACGGCGAGCATGAGGAAGATACGCTGTGCCCGACGCTCACGAAGACGGGTGTCGAAGTCATCCGCACTTCCGGTGATCATCATTTCGGACACGACTATGCCGCGCTCGAAAAACGCATTCTCGGCGCGTTGAAAAAGCAGGCTGGCGGAACCTGATAGTAGAAAGGGTAGAAAGCAGCGCGGCGACTGTGCGTCAATCAATGCGCAGTCGCCGCCCTTGCATTGAACCGCAGGCACGCCCGCGGTTCTGCTGAAAAGATGCGGTCGCAATGACCGCAATGGCTGTGCGTCCTTAGTGGAAAATCAGATACAGAATCACAAGGACGATAAGCGGCACACCTAGTAACCAACCAATCAGATAAGGCATCTCTTTCTCCCTGTGCGACTGCCGAGACCAGGCGGTCGTCGTACACAGCGCTTGTGGCGATCATTGATGCAAGTGATATGCCACTGCGCTGGAATTGCAGCGCAGCATACGCGTTGACACACGCTAAAGCCTTGTCGCAGCACGCTTTAAATGACTTTTGACGGCATGCGCTTATTGCGCTTCGCACGTGCTTTGCGACCGTGTTACGCCTGCCTGAAATGCGCGAATTGCCGCTTCTTCGCAATCTTTTCAGCCCGTCGTTCCCGCTCATTCAATGCGGCGAAATTCACAACGCGCACTAATATGAACTTTGACGGGATCGACTGACGCTTGTCGAACCGGGCAAACGCGGACTCATGAAGCGACGTAACGCTGGTATTCGAATGCGCAATTTCAGTTGAGCCGCGGCTGGTGCGTTTTACTGGTGTCCATGCTGGATTCCTCTGAGAGATGCCATGCTGAAGCGTCGAACCTTCCTGCTGGGCGGCGTGGGCTTAGCCGGCGCGCTGGTGGTCGGATGGTCGGCGCTGCCGCCGCGTCAGCGGCTCGTCGCGTCCGAACCGTTGCCGGTGCGTCCCGGCGAAGCGGCGCTCAATGGCTACGTGAAGATCGCCGCCGACAACACCATTACGGTCCTCATGTGCAGGACGGAGATGGGGCAGGGCGTGCATACGGGACTCGCGATGCTCGTCGCGGAAGAACTGGATGCGAACTGGGCGGACATCCGCGTCGCCAATGCGCCGCTCGACCAGATCTATAACAACGTCGAAAGCGTGATCGGCGATCTGCCGTTTCGTCCCGACGACGACAGCGTCGTCAAGGAACTCGCGGTATGGCTCACGCGCAAGCTGGCGCGCGATTTCGGCACCGTGATGACGGGCGGTTCGTCGACCATCAACGACCTCTGGCAACCGATGCGCGAAGCAGGCGCGTGCGCGCGGACCATGTTGATCGCAGCGGCAGCCGAACGCTGGAGCGTGAAAGCCGCCGATTGCCGCATCGAAAAAGGCATCGTGGTGCACGAAGCGGGACATCGCGCGTCGTTCGGGCAACTCGCGATGGAGGCCGCGCGCCAGTCGCTGCCGCGCAATCCCGTGCTGAAAGATCCCGCCACGTTTCAACTGATCGGCAAGCCGTTGACGCGCATCGAAGCCGCTTCGAAGATGGACGGCAGCGCGATCTTCGGCATCGACGTCGTGCCCGATGGCTTGCTCTACGCAAGCATCAAGATGTGTCCGACGCTGGGCGGCACGGTTCGGGATTTCGACGGCAAGGCGGCAGCGGTGTTGCCTGGCGTGCGCAAGGTCCTGGCCGTCGATGCGTACAACGGCGGAACGGGCGGCGTTGCGGTGATCGCGGACAACCTGTTCATCGCGATGAACGCGCTCGACGTGCTGACGATCCACTGGAACGATGGGCCAACCAAAGGGCTGACCAACGCAGAGGTCGACCGGCGCCTCGTGCAGGCGCTCGACGAGAGCGAAGGCCACGCATGGTATCGCCACGGTGACGTAGAAGACGCACTGAGCCATGCCGCGCATACGTGGAAGGCAACGTATCGCGCGCCTTATCTCGCGCATGCGCCGCTCGAACCCGTCAATTGCACGGCGCAAGTGAAAGACGGCAAGGCGACGGTATGGGCGGCGACGCAGGTTCCCGCTGTCGCGCGCATGCATGTCGCGCGGGTGCTCGGCATCGGCACGGACGATGTCGATCTGCAGCAGCAGATGCCGGGCGGTGCGTTTGGACGCAGGCTCGAAGTCGACTTCATCGCGCAGTCGGTCGCGATCGCGCGCGAAGCGGACGGGCGCCCTGTGCAAACGCTCTGGACGCGTCAGGAGGACATGCAACACGACTTCTATCGTCCCGCGTGTCTGTCGCGCTTCAGGGCGGGACTCGATGCACAGGGACAGTTGATTGCGTGGCATAACACGTCGGTGAGCCAGTCGGTCGTCGCGAAGTGGCTGGCCCGCAACTACCGCATTCCCGATCTCGGCCTCAACCTGGACAAGACCGTTTCTGAAGGCGCGTTCGATCAGCCTTATGAAATGCCGAATGTGTGGATCGGGCAACGCGTAATCGAATTGCCGATGCCCGTCGGCTTTTTTCGCTCGGTTGGGCATTCGCATCAGGCGTTCTTTATCGAAAGCTTTATCGACGAACTGGCTGCGTTGGCGCACAAGGACCCCGTTGCATTTCGCGCAAGTCTGTTGAGGCGGCATCCGCGTCATCTCGCCGTGTTGCAGAAAGTGGCGAGCATGTCGGGCTGGCGAGCGTCCGCCGTCTGGTCGGACAAAGGCGTCAAGCATGCGCGCGGTGTCGCGCTTCATGAAGCATTCGGCAGCGTGGTTGGGCAAGTTGCGGATGTGTCGCTCGAAGCGGGTAACACAGTGAAGGTCAATCGCGTGTATTGCGCGATCGATTGCGGCTTGCCGGTGAATCCGAATCTGATCCGTCAGCAGGTGGAAGGCGCGATTGTGTTCGGGCTTTCCGCTGCGTTCAAGGAAGAAATCACGCTCTGCGACGGCGCAGTCGTAGAGGGCCTGTATACCCAGTTCGACGTGGTGCGGATGGACGAGTGCCCCGACATATCCGTCGAGATCATGCCGTCGAGAAACCATCCGCAAGGCGTCGGCGAGTCCGCGGTGCCGCCTGTCGCACCTGCCGTCGCGAATGCGTTGTTCGCATTGACGGGCACGCGCAGCTACGCGTTGCCGCTGAACATGAAGCTGTATCCCGGGGGCGCAACATGCTGAAGCTGAATATCAACGGCAAGACTGTGGAGGTGCAATCCGATCCCGCGACACCGCTGCTTTGGGTATTGCGCTGCGAACTGAAAATGACGGGGACGAAGTTCGGCTGCGGTGTCGGCGTATGCGGCGCGTGCACCGTGCACATCGGCAAAGAGGCGAAGACCTCGTGTCAGGAAAAGCTCTCGGATATCGGCGCAAACCGCATCACGACGATTGAAGGCCTTCAAGGGACGCAAGCGCGTGCGCTGAAAGAAGCGTGGACGCATGTCGATGTCGTGCAATGCGGGTATTGCCAGAGCGCGCAGTTGATGGCCGCAAGCGCGCTCATACAGCGCAATCCGACGCCGAGTTTGAAGGACATAGACTGTGCGATGCACGGCATCATTTGCCGCTGCGGCACCTATCCGCGCATCAGGCAGGCGATTCTCGAAGCGACGGGGCAAGTCAAACGAACGTGACGTTACCCCGTCTCGCCTGTCGCAACCGTCTAGTTGTTTCCGTGCGAGTACAACGTCAGCTTGTTGCTGACCGACGTGACGCCGGGCACGCCTTTGGCCACTTCCCCTGCCTGCGGAATCTGCGATCCGTCGGGGACGCTGCCCGATAGCACTACCGCGCCGCCACGCGCTTTTACGAAGACGTTCGATACGTTGAAGCCCGGCGCCTTCGACAACGCCTTGCGCACATCGCGGCCGAGCTTCTTGTCTGCAGGTGTCGCCTTCTTCGAAGGTGCCGCCGGCGTGGAGGCCATCGACATCGAATCGCTGGCTTGCGCGTACACGTTCGACGTCAGCGTGACGCAACCGATGAGGGCGAGCAGCCTCAGGACGTTGCGGATCTTCATGGTTGCTTCTCCTTGTTTGCTTGTGGGACCGCTCAGTAAAGATAAGCCAACAATCCGCTTCCACCAAAGCCGCGTTTGCTTTCTAAGGGAAAACCCGCATCTATGTACTATCGCAAATTGAGATAACGCTTATTCACGCTATTGCGTTGCTCGATAGAGGCGCCGACGGCACACTTTGACGCACATCAAAGACACGTATTCAGGAGACACCTATGCGTACTCAAGTCGGCATCATTGGCGCCGGTCCCGCTGGACTGCTTCTTTCCCATCTTCTCCATCTGCAAGGTATCGATTCCGTCGTGCTCGAATCGCGCAGCCGCGAGCAGATCGAATCGACGATACGCGCTGGCGTGCTCGAACAGGGGACGATGGACCTGCTCACGGAAACAGGCGTGGGCGAGCGCATGAAAGCAGAAGGCGCGCTGCATCATGGTTTCGAGCTCGCTTTCGAAGGCAAGCGCCGCCGTATCGATCTCACTGACCTCACGGGCAAAGCGATCACGGTGTATGCGCAGCACGAAGTCATCAAGGATCTCGTCGCGGCACGGGTGGCGGCGCAAGGCGCGCTGAAATTCGAAGTGTCGGACGTGTCCCTGCACGATATCGACGGCACGACGCCGACTATTCGCTATCGCCATCAAGGCGAGGCGCATGAGCTGCAATGCGATTTCATCATGGGCTGCGACGGCTCTCAGGGCATTTCGCGCAACGCGATTCCCGAAGCACTGCGCCGCGATTATCAGCGTGTGTATCCGTTCGGCTGGTTCGGTATTCTGGTCGAAGCACCGCCTTCATCGGATGAATTGATCTACGCACGCCATGAGCGCGGCTTCGCACTCGTCAGCACCCGTTCGCCGAATGTGCAGCGCATGTACTTCCAATGCGATCCGAAAGATACCGCCGACAACTGGTCCGATGATCGTATCTGGGCTGAGATGCACGCGCGCGTCGACTCCGACGACGGCCACAAGGTTGTAGAAGGCAAGATCTTCCAGAAGAATATTGTGGGCATGCGCAGCTTCGTATCGACGACGATGCAGCACGGCCGCCTGTTCCTTGCGGGCGACGCCGCGCATATCGTGCCGCCGACGGGCGCGAAAGGCCTGAATCTGGCCGTCTCCGACGTGCGCATTCTGTCCGACGCATTGCGCGCGTTCTACAAGGAAGACCGCAACGACTTGCTGAATAGCTATAGCGAAACGGCGCTCAAGCGCATCTGGCGCGCAGAACATTTCTCGTACTGGATGACGCGCATGATGCACCGTCTCGACGATGCGTCGCCGTTCGAACAGCAATTGCAGGTCGCGGAACTCGAGCACGTGACGACCTCGCGCAGCGCGGCGATTTCGATGGCTGAGAACTACGTCGGCGCGGTGCCGGTATAAGCGGCCTGCATTCAGTTCAATGACAGATCGGTGTGCGCGGCGGCCTGGAATTCTTTCGGCGTCGCGCCCGTCTGCTTGCGAAAATAGCGGCTGAAATACGCCGCGTCCTCAAAGCCGAGCGCGTGCGCGATCTGCTTGATCGTCAGGCCCGAATAGACGAGATCGCGCTGTGCTTCGCGTATCAGATGCTCATTCACGAGCGACATCGGCGAATGGCCGAGTTCGTCGCGGCAAATGCGGCTTAGCTGCGCCGTCGTAATGCCGAGCTTTTCCGCGTAGAACTCGACAGTCCGATGCTCGCGGAAATGCGCGGCAACCAGTTCGCGAAACCGCTTGATCTGCCCGCTTCGACGGTCGGCGACGGCGCTCGTCGCGGGCATCGCCGCCGCATCGCCCAATCTCGCTACTTGCACGAAAAGTGCAATCATCAACGACATGCCCGCAGCGATATGACCGCGTGCATTGCCGCGGTACTCCTGTTCGAGCAGCGTAAAAAGCGGCATCAATGTGTCGTCGCCCGCTGACGCCTTCACGGGAATCACGGCAGCGCGCTGAAATACGGGCAGCAGACCCGGCGACACCGCCTTCGAAATCGACTCCAGCGCGCGCTGCGCAGCCGTAATCACCAGCCCGTCGATATCGGGCGAAAACACAAAACCATGCACGGTTTGTGCGGGCAAAACGACGATGCACGGCGGCGCGAGCGCGTGCTTCTCGCTTTCGATCACGACATGCCCGCTGCCGCTCCGAATGTACAGAACCTGTAGCAACGCGTCATGCCGATGCGCGGCGATATGCCAGTCGTTGGGCCGGCTGCGCTCGGCAATCCACTCGAAATTGAACGCGTCGAACCACGGCGGCCGCGCGGATTCGCCGTACAAATCGTAGTTAGGGATTTTCCTCATGCTGTTTCCTCTGCCGTGTACGGATTGTCCTGCGATGCGTGCCCTTTGTCCAATCTGGACGAGCGGCGCGTCCCTATACTTTTCTCCATGAATCGAACGAACCATTTCTGGGTTCGTCGATAAAGATCAGTACATGGAGATTTGGATGACTAAACAAAATGGCGCTGAATGGCTCGCTCTGAATGACAAGGTCTGTGTCGTCACGGGCGCAGCGGGCGGCATAGGCAGTGCGATTGCGAAAGTGCTCGGTGAGAGCGGCGCGCGTCTCGCATTGCTGGACCGCGAAGCAGGCAAGTGCGAAGACCTCGCACAGACACTCGGCGCAAACGGCATCGAAGCGTTTGCATTCGCGTGCGATATCGGCGATGCGAAAAGCGTCGAAGCGGCAGCGGCAAGCGTCGGAGAAAAACTCGGCGCTGTGGATGTGCTCGTCAACAATGCGGGGCTGTTGCGGCCGGGCGGAATCGAAGACATTGCGCTCGATGCATGGAACGCAATGCTGCAAGTCAATCTCACCGGTTACATGCTGTGCTCGCAGGCATTCGGCCGCGCGATGTTGCGCAAGGGCGCGGGCAGCATCGTGCACGTCGCGTCGGTGGCTGCGCATCATCCGCAGACCTGGAGCGGTGCTTATAGCCCCGGCAAAGCAGCCGTCACGATGCTGTCGAAGCAGATTGCGGCCGAGTGGGGACCGCGCGGCGTTCGCAGCAACGCGGTTTGTCCGGGGATGATCCGTACGCCGTTGTCGGCGTCTTTCTACGAACAAGGCGATGTCGAACAGCGCCGCAGCGCGATGACGGCAAGCCGCCGCATCGGTGAGCCGGTCGATATCGCGGAAGTGGTCGCCTTTCTTGCGAGCCCACGCGCGAGCTATGTGAACGGCACGGAACTCGTCGTCGACGGCGGACTGGAATGCATGCTGATGGATCTGGTGCCGCGACCCGGTTATGACGCAAAGGCCAACCCGGCGCGCTAGAGACCAAAAGACATTCGGCAGGAGACAGTCATCATGAATTCCAACACCCATTCACCCGCGCCGTTGACGTGCGATGTACTCGTCATCGGTTCGGGCGCAGGCGGATTATCGACGGCGATCACGGCGCGCAAGCACGGGCTCGATGTCGTCGTGATCGAAAAGGAAGCGTATTTCGGCGGCACGACGGCATTCTCGGGCGGCGTGCTGTGGATACCGGGCAACCGGCACGCGTGCGCGAACGGCGTGAACGATACGCGCGAGGCTGCGAAGACGTATATGCGCAACGAGACAGGCGCTTTCTACGACGAAGCGGCCGTCCATGCATTCCTCGACACCGGCCCGCACATGCTCGATTTCTTCGAGCGCGAAACGGAAGTCAAATTCGTGCCGACGCTTTATCCCGACTATCACCCGGATGTGCAAGGCGGCGTCGATATCGGCCGCTCGGTGGTCGCTGCACCGTTTGACGCGCGAGGACTTGGCGACGACATTGTGCGTCTGCGTCCGCCCCTAAAGACGATCACGTTCATCGGCATGATGTTCAATTCGTCGAATGCCGACCTCAAGCATTTCTTCAACGCGACGCGCTCTATCAAGTCCGCCGCCTATGTGGCGAAGCGCCTGGCGAGCCATCTGAAGGATCTCGCGCTTTACCGGCGCGGCGTGCAGATTACCAGCGGCAATGCGCTTGCGGCGCGGCTCGCGAAAACGGCGCTTTCGCTAGGCATTCCGATCCACACGAATACGGCTGCGCAAGAACTCACGCTCTCAGATAAGCGCGTGACAGGCGCGATCGTCAAAGGTCCACAAGGCGAGATGCGTATCACCGCGCGGCGTGGCGTCGTGCTTGCATGCGGCGGCTTCTCGCACGACGTCGCGCGCATTGCCAAAGCGTATCCGCATGTGATGCGCGGCGGCGAGCATTGTTCGCCCGTGCCGAAAGGCAACACGGGCGACGGCGCACGCATGGCCGAAAGCGTCGGCGCTCAGGTGCCCATACGTTATCCGCAGCCCGCTGCGTGGATGCCCGTATCGCGCGTGCCGATGCGCGACGGCACGTTCGGCGTGTTTCCGCATCTGCTGGATCGCTACAAGCCGGGCATTATCGGCGTGACGCGCAAGGGCAAGCGCTTTACGAACGAAGCGAATTCGTATCACGACGTCGGCGCGGCAATGATCGAAGCATGTCGCGGCGAAAAAGATACGGCGATGTGGCTGATCTGCGATCACGCGACGATTCGCAAGTATGGGCTTGGTTACGCGAAGCCGGCGCCGGTGCCATTGGGGCCGCTGCTGCGCAATGGTTATCTCGTCAAAGGGCGCACGCTTGCCGAACTCGCGCAACGCGCGGGCATCGATGCCGCAGCGCTCGAAGTCACCGTACGCATCTACAACGAAAGCGCAGCGCGCGGCGAAGACCCCGAGTTTGGGCGCGGTTCGACATCGTTCAACCGCTATCTCGCCGATCCCGAATGCAAGCCCAATCCATGCGTCGCGCCAATCGGCAACGGGCCTTTCTACGCGCTCAAAGTCGTGATGGGCGACCTGGGAACGTTCGACGGCATCACGACGGCTGTCACGGGAGAAGTGCTGGATGCATGCGGCGCCGTGATCGACGGGCTGTACGCAGTCGGCAACGACCGCGCGAGCGTGATGGGCGGCAACTATCCAGGCGCGGGCATCACGCTCGGCCCGATCATGACCTTCGGCTACATCACGGGACGACGCCTTGCGGGTATCGCGGACAACGCGACGAATGCGCAAAAGAAGCGGCAATCCGAAACGGTATAGAGGACAGAACCATGAGCAGCGGCAAACCCTTCATCGATCATCGCATCTACACGATCCGCCCGCGCGGCATGGCGGAATTCATCGAAGTATTCGATCGTCTCGCGATGCCGATTCAATTGAAGTACCTCGGCGCGCCGGTCGGTTTCTATATGAGCGATATCGGTGCGCTCAACCAGGTCGTGCATCTGTGGGGCTACGAGAGCATTGGCGATTACGACCAGCGCCGCACCGCACGCGATGCGGACCCGGAATGGCCCGCTTATTTGCAGGCATCGGCGCATCTGATCGTCGCGCAGGAAAGCAGGATTATCCGGCGCGTCGAATTCAGGAGCCTTACCGCACTGCGATAGAAGAAAAAGAACAGGCAGCGACATCACATACATGCGCGAGAAGCGTCAGACGCATTCAAGGAGACACGCAATGCAGCAGCCCAAACACACGGTCGATGTGCAGGACTTCATCGACAGCCAACGTTTTTCGCCTTTTCAATGGATGATACTCGTCCTGTGCTTTCTGGTCGTCGCGGCCGATGGCTTCGACACGGCCGCAGTCGGCTTTATCGCGCCTTCGCTGGTGCAGGACTGGGGTGTTTCGCGTGCGGCGCTGGGGCCCGTGATGAGCGCCGCGCTCGTCGGGTTGGGCATCGGTGCATTGGGCGCGGGGCCGCTTGCCGATCGCGTTGGACGCAAAACGGTGCTGGTTTTATCGGTGTTTTTCTTTGGCGTTTGGAGCCTCGCTGCGGCACGCGCGGATTCGATTGAATCGTTGACGGCGCTGCGCTTCATGACGGGGCTTGGACTCGGCGCCGCGATGCCCAATGCGGTTACGTTGATGTCCGAATATGCGCCGGCCCGCATTCGCGCCGTCGCTGTGAATGCAATGTTCTGCGGCTTTTCGTGCGGACTTGCGATTGGCGGTATCGCGTCCGCGTGGCTCATTCCGCATTTCGGCTGGCATAGCGTGCTGGTTGCAGGCGGTGTTGGACCGATCGCGTTGACGCTCGTGCTCATTCTGCTGCTGCCTGAATCCGCGCAATTCATGGTGACGAGGAAGCGCGGCGATGCGCGTATCGCGCGGGTTCTTTCGCGTATCGCAATGGATGTGCGTCTCCGCGAATGCCGGTTCGTAACGGGTGAGCAGGTCGCGGAACATCGCGAATCTGCATTGCGCGTGGTGCTCTCGTCGCGTTTCCGCTTTGGCACGCTGATGCTGTGGCTCGCGTATTTCATGGGACTGTTGATCTATTACCTGCTGACCAACTGGTTGCCTATGCTCTTCAAGGACACTGGCTTCTCGGGGCAAAACGCCGCGCTGATGACTTCGCTGTTTCCGCTTGGTGGCGTGCTCGGCAATCTGAGTGTCGGCTGGTTGATGGACCGCTTTAGGGCGAATCGCGTGATCGCGTGCACGTATGTCATGGCTGCCGTGCTGGTTATGCTCGTGGGGCGCGGCCTTGGACACCAGGTTTGGCTCGGTACGCTGATCTTTTTGACGGGCACGGTCGTGACGTCTGCTGTGACGTCGATGTCAGCGCTTGCTGCGAGTTTCTATCCGACTCAAGGGCGTGCTACGGGCGTTGCGTGGATGCTTGGTGTGGGGCGTATCGGTGGCGTGGCGGGTGCGCTCGTTGGCGCTGCTTTGATGGGCATGGGGTGGCAGTTTGGATCGGTGTTCAGTTTGCTTGCGGTGCCGGCGATGATTGCTGCGGCGGGTGTGTTCGTAGTGGCGGGGCGTGTGCGGGCATCGGGTGTCGAAGCGGTCGAATTGACGCCAGCCGTGGAGTGAAGCGGTTTGCCGTTGTGCTTTTTTGTTTGCGGTGGCATCCGCGTTTTGTTTTCGTGGCGCGGCCGGTTTGGTTTTTTGGGTTTTCGCTGGCATCCGCGATGTGGTGTTTGCCGTTCAAGCGTCGCCCCTGTGCGGGGCGGCACCTACTTTTCTTTGCCGCCGCAAAGAAAAGTAGGCAAAAGAAAGCGGCTCACACCGCCAACATTTCTTCTTGCCTGAGGGCCCCCAACTGGTCCCACGCTTCACACGGCAACCACGTGACCCATGCTTGTTGCCAACGCTTCGAACGAACGCCTCACCCGCTTCACGCGCCCGCGTCGCCACATGCCGCGCCAGATAATCCACTGCCGCCCAGGTGGCAAACTGTGTGTAGGCCGTAGCACTGCACACGCTTCACTTCGGACCGATAGCGCATGCATGCCACCACGTAAGAGCGCCAAGCTATACGACGCGACAACCTACACACAGTTTGCCACCTGGGCGGCACTACTCATTCGCTGCCGCCAGCCTTTGTGCGGGTGTCCGAAGCGGGTGAGGCGTTCATTCGAAGCGTTGGCAACGCGCGTGAACGAGTGCGGTGCCGTGTGAAGCGTGGGACCAGTTGGGGGCCCTCAGGCAAGAATACGAGCTGGCGGTGTGAGCCGCTTTCTTTTGCCTACTTTTCTTTGCGGCGGCAAAGAAAAGTAGGTGCCGCCCCGCACAGGGGCGACGCATGAAGCACGAAGGCATAACGCGGATGCCAGCGTAAAGAACAAAAACCCAAACGCCACCACAACCCGGAACATACTCACTCACAGCGAAGTATCGACCCCCATCGCCTCCACGGCCTTCCGCCGATAACCCCCCGTCGCGAGCAGCAGACTACGCGAATATTCACTCTCAACCTGCTGCGCGCGAACGCGCTCGATATCAAGCTCCTCGACGATCTCGCCATTACGCATAATCGCGACGCGCGAACACAAGAAACCGACCACGGCCAGATTGTGACTCACAAGAATCATCGTCAGATTACGCTCTTGATGCAAGCGCTTGAGCAGGTTCAATATTTCGGCCTGCACGGAGACATCTAGCGCCGAGGTCGGCTCGTCGAGCAGCAGCACACGCGGCTCCACGATCAATGCACGCGCAATCGCAACCCGTTGCCTTTGCCCGCCCGACAACTGATGCGGATAGCGAAACCGGAACGACGCATTCAACCCCACTTCGCGCAGCGCATTGACAATGCGCTCTTCATGCCGATCGATGCCATTGATGCGCAACGGCTCGCGCAACGTCTGATCGACGGTGAAGCGCGGATGCAGCGAGCCATACGGGTCCTGAAACACCATTTGCACATCGCGCTTTTGCGTCGCTTGCTCGTGCTGTGCGATACGCATCGTGCCTTGCGCGATCGGCGTGAGCCCACTCAATGCACGCAAGATCGTCGACTTGCCGGAACCCGACTCGCCGACAAGACCGAACACTTCGCCTTGCGCGACATGAAAGCTCACATTGCGCACCGCGTCGACAGCGCCTGCGGCCGTCTTGAAGCGAACGGTCACTGCATCGACGTCGATCATGCGGATGCTCCTTGCACATCGTTGAGCCATGCGGGATCGCGCGAGAGAACGGGCAACTCGGCAGGCGGATTCGCAAGCGGCGGATTCGCCGCCAACAAGCCGCGTGTATACGGATGCTGCGCATGAACGAGATCGCGCGCCGCGCAGGTTTCGACGACGCGCCCCGCGTACATCACCACGACGCGGTCGCAGAACGACATCACGAGCGGCAGATCGTGGCTGATGAAGATGAGGCCAGTATCATGTTTCGCGATCATTTCATCGAGCACGGCGAGTACCTGCATCGATACCAACACGTCGAGCGCGCTAGTCGGTTCGTCGGCGATCAACAGGCGCGGCCCCGTCGATACCATCATCGCGATCATCACGCGCTGCCCCATGCCGCCCGAGAGTTCGTGCGGATACGAATCCACCACGCGCTCCGGGTTGCGAATATGCACGGCTTCGAGCGCGGCGATGATCTTCTCGCGCATCGCGCGCCGGCCGAGCTTCGGCTCGTGCAGCGCGAACGCTTCGCGCATCTGCTGTGCCACGGTCATCACCGGGTTCAGCGAGTATTTCGGGTCTTGCAGGATCATGCCCATCTGCTGGCCACACAACTTCCGGCGCTTGTCGGCGCGCATGTCGAGCAGATCGCTTCCATCGAAGCGCATCGTCTTGGCCGTGCAATGCGCGGCGGGCGGCAACAATCCCAGCAGCGCGCGACCCGTCAACGATTTACCCGACCCGGACTCGCCGACAATGCCAAGCCGCTCGCCCTTGTTCAGCGTCAGCGAAAGACCACGCACCGCTTCGTTCATCGTGCCGTCGTGCGTGCGGAACGCAATGCGCAGATCGTCGATTTCGCACAATGCGGGCGTCGTGTCGTGCGTGCTCATGTCAGTCTCCATGACGCGGATCGAAAACATCGCGCAATCCATCGCCGAGCAGATTGAACGCGAGGCTCACGAGCAGAATCGCGAAGCCCGGAATGGTCGCGACCCACCACGAATCGAGCAGCACGTTGCGGCCCGATGCGACCATGAAGCCCCATTCGGGACTCGGCGGCTGCGCGCCGAGTCCGAGAAAGCCGAGTCCCGCGACGGTCAGAATGATGCCCGCCATATCGAGCGTCGCGCGCACGATCACCGACGACGAACAAAGCGGCACGATATAGCGCAGCAGAATGCGCAGGTTAGACGCGCCTTGCAGGCGTGCAACGTGAATGAAGTCGGTCTGCACCAGGCGCAATGTCTCGGCGCGCGCGAGCCGCGCATACGCGGGCCATGCCGTAATCGAAATGGCGATCACGGCATTGAACACACCCGGCCCCAAGGCGGCGGCGAAGGCGAGCGCGAGCACGATCTTCGGAAACGCGAGCGCGATGTCGGTCACGCGCATCAGTACGTTGTCGACCCAGCCGCCGAAGAAGCCCGCCGTCGTGCCGATCAGGAGGCCGATGGGCACGACGACCACCACGACGAGTATCGCGATAGAGAGCGTCAGCCGCGACCCGTAAATGATGCGCGAGAGAATATCGCGGCCGAGCTGATCGGTGCCGAGCCAGTGAGACGCCGAGCCGGGCGGCAACAGCCGGTCGGACAGCACCTGTATCAACGGGTCGTGCGGCGCGATCCACGGCCCGATGATCGCGACGATCACGAGCAGCACGAGGATCGAGAAGCCGAACACCGACAGCGGATTGCCCCTGAAGCGCCGCCAGCGCCGGTATGCAAGGCCGAGCGCGGCTTGCCGGCGCGATGCGGGCGTGTCCGTCAGCAGCCATTCCTTCCAGGTCGGACGGGGCGCGTTCATCGGCCAGTCCGATGTAGAACGGTCAACAGGAGGTCGCACGTCGAAAGTCTCCGTTGCATCAGCGGGCGCGCGGATCGAACACGCGATAGAGCGCGTCGGTCAGCAGATTCAACGCGATGAAGGTGATGCCGATCACGAGCGTACTGCCGAGTACGGCATTCATGTCGGCGTTGAGCAAGGCGCCCGTCAGATACGAGCCAATGCCCGGCCACGCAAAGACGATTTCCGTCAACACCGAACCTTCGAGCAGAAAGCTGTACGAGAGCGCGATCACCGTGAGCAGCGGCACCGCTATATTGCCGAACGCATGCACCCATACGACGCGCCGCTCGGACAGACCTTTGGCGCGTGCCGTGGTGATGTACTCCTGATTCAACTGGTCGAGCATGAACGAGCGCGTCATCCGGCTCAGGTACGCGACCGAGTAGTAACCGAGTATCGCGGCGGGTAATGCGATATGCGACAGCGCATTGAAGAACACATCCCATTCGCCCGCGATCAATGAATCGATCAACAGGCTGCCCGTTCGCGTATCGACCATGCCGTCGAATACTGGGTCGAGCCTTCCCGGTCCCGATACCCAATGCAGCTTCGCATAGAACAGCAGCAATCCCATCAAGCCGAGCCAGAACACCGGCACCGAACTGCCGATCAAGCCGATGAAACGCGCCACATGATCGATCCAGCGGTTATGCCGGACAGCCGCAATCACGCCGAGCGGCACGCCGACCAGCACGCCGATGATCGTCGACAGTGTCGCGAGTTCGAGCGTCGCGGGGAACACGCGCTTGATATCGTCGATCACCGGGTTGGCTGTCAGCAGCGATACGCCGAGATCGCCGTGCAGCACCGCGCTCACATAGATGAAGAACTGCTCGGCCAGCGGCTTGTCGAGACCGAGCTGGATGCGCGCGGCCGCATACGCGCTCGCCGACGCGCGGTCGCCGAGTATCGCGAGCACGGGGTCGATCGGCACCTTGCGGCCGATCACGAAGGTCACGGCCAGCAGGCCCGTGAACGTGATGGCGAGTGTGAGCACCCAGCGCAGCACGCGCAACGTCCAGCGCAAGCTTGCGCTGCGCGCGGACGCAGCGCGGATCTGGTCGATGGGAGTGAGCGGTGTCGACATATCTGCCGCGTGCCTATTGCTTCTTCACGTGCAGATACGACACGAGATCGTTGATCGGGCCGACTTCGAGTCCCGACACGCCCGGACGCATCGCCACTTGCGACACCTGCTGGAACATGATGACGAACGGCGACTTCGCGAGCATTTCCTTCTGCATCGTTTGATAGAGCTGCGCGCGATTGGCCGGCGACGATTCAGCGAGTGCCGCGTTGGTCTCTTTCGTGAGATCGGGAATGTCCCACGAATTACGCCACGCAAGCATCTTGTACGAAGACTTGTCGGAGTTGTCGGGATTCCACGCGTAGCCTTGCGCATTGCTGTGCGGGTCGATGTAGTCCGCCGACCATTCGCCGATATAAATATCGTGCTGGCGCGCGCGGTACTTTGCGAGCGTCTGCTTGTTGTCGCCCGGAATGATCTCGACCTTGATGCCGCCTTGCGCGAGATTGGCCTGTACGGCCTGCGCGATTTCGTTGTACGGATACGCGCTGCGCACGTCCATCGTCACTTTGAACCCGTTCGGCAAGCCGGCTTTCGCAAGCAGCGCCTTCGCTTTCGCCACGTCTTGATGATACGGATTACTGTTCAGCGCACCGAGAAAGCCTTCCGGCAGGAACGTCTGATGAACCTTGAAGGTGTTCTTCGTCACGTTCTTCTGGATGCCGTCGTAATCGATCAGCCATTTCATGGCTTCCTGCACTTCCGGCTTAGCGAGATTCGGGTTCTTCACGTTGAGGCCGAGATAGAGCAGCGTGGCCTGCGGCACGGACGTCACGGTCACCTTGTTGCCCTTGGTGAGCGTGGCGAGATCGTCGGGGCTGAGATTGCGCGCGACGTCCGCGTCGCCGTTTTCGAGCAGCAGGCGCTGGCTCGAGGCTTCCGGCACATGGCGCATCACGATGCGCTTCATTGCCAGCGGCATCCGGTAGCCGTCGTACTTCTGCAGGATGATGCTGTCGTTCGCCGTCCATTTGACGAGCTTGTACGCGCCGGAGCCGGCCTCGTTCGTGCGCAGCCATTCGTTGCCGAAATCATTGCCTTTCTGGTGCGACAGCAGCAGCTTCTTGTCGAGCACGGATGCAGGCCACGCGCCTAGCACGTTGAGCACGAACGTGGGCGCGTATTTCTGGTCGGTCGTGATGCTGACGGTCGAGTCGTCGATCTTCTTGACGTTTTGCAGCGCGTTGTCCTTCGTCAGGCCTATGCCTTGCAGCACCGCGGCCGCGCCCTTGTCGAGCAGCACGCAGCGCTGGATCGACCATGCGACGTCGTCGGCCGTGAGCGGGTTGCCCGAATGGAACTTGAGGTCCGGCCGAATCTTGAACGTGAACGTCAAACCGTCCGGGCTGACCGTCCACGACTGCGCGACGTCGCCGTTGAATTTCGACGGGTCTTTCAGATCGACGCGCACTAGGCGGTCGTACGTGTTCGCGACATATTCCTCGGGCACCAGCTCGTACACTTCGCCCGGATCGAGCGTCGAAAACTCGTCGAGCGTGGTGGCGATCACCAGCATGTCTTTCGGCGTGGCCGCCAATGCGGTGCTTGTTGTCGTCATCGTAAGCGTTAGTGCCGAGACGACGGCCACTGCCGCTAGCGCATTGCGCAGAACCAGATTCATACTCGCTCCGTATCGAGAGGGAACATGCGTGGGAAGGCTGCAAAAAAAGCGTGGACTACATCAGCTTCAACGGGCCGCTTTCGCTGTTGTCGATGATGGGCAGCGCGCGCGAGCCGGGTATTTCGTAATGCCACCACTCGCTCGCAATATGCGTGAAGCCGGACGCGTGCATGATGCCGAGCAACAGCAAGCGGTTGCGCTGCACATGCTGCGGCAGCCCTTTGTGAAAATGCTCGGACTCCTTGACCATCGCGTCGAAGCCGGTGCCCATGTCGAGCGCTTCGCCATGGCTGTCGATCAAGGTCAGATCGAGTGCCGTGCCGCGGCTATGATTCGAGCCGCGCCCGAGTTCCGCGATATAGGTCGGATCGGGCAAGAAGTCCCACAGAACCTTTTGCGCCTGCGGCGGACGGTACGCATCGAAAATGCGCAGCTTCATGCCGATGCTGGCCGCGAGTTCGACCGCCTTGCGCAAGCCCGTTTCGGCGGGCGCGAGCAACAGGCAGTGCGCTTCCTTGTAGATCGGCTTGCCGATGAAGTTATTGGCGGTCGCATAGGCGAGGTCGAGTTCGACGCCATGCGTTTCCGGCGTGACATGTATTAGTTGTGGGGTATCGGTCATGAGAATCAGAGGTCGAATTGATCGAGTTCGCGCTGCAACTCTCGGTTGCGCGCAACACGTTGGTCGATAGCCGGACCCAATCGTTCAACAATCGATGTCAATAGCAGATTGAACAGACACGTGAGCGGCGCAAGCGAATCCCAGAACTGGCCAACGTCCGTCTTCACCTGAATCAGGTCGCTGGGAAATTCGCGCGCCCATGGGCAATAGAGATCGGTGATGAGTGCAAACGGCAATTCGCGCCGCGTCGCCGCTTCGCAATAGCGCCGCGCGATGCGCGAATAGGCACGCGTGTCGGTGACGATCAGATACGGCGACGCGAACTCCGAATTGAGCGAGTCGACGTACGAGCCGGACATGCCGTCCGAATAGAACACGCGCGGGCGCAGGTACTCCAGGTAGCTGTAGAACGCGTTGGAAATGCCGCGCGTCGATTGGATGCCGAGAATGAACACGGCATCCGCTTCGGCAATGCGCTGCGCAATGCGCGCGAAGGTCTCGCCTTGCGCAAGTTGATACACGTAGCGGATGGCATCGACTTCGAGATCGAGCGAGCGCACGGTGGTGGCATCGCCCGCATTGCCCGCATCGACGCCGTTCGCGCTGCTGTCGCTACTGTCATCGCGCTCGCTGCGGTAAGCGTCGAGCCGGTCGGTGATGAACCACGGACGCGATTGTGCGCCGCGCAACTCGCGCTTCAGGTCGTCGAGATTGCGATAGCCGACGCTGCGCAGAAAGCGCCCCACCGATATCCCGCTCGTGCCCGTCTGATGCGCGATCTGGTCCGCCGTTTCGAGGCCGAGGCGTTCGAGATTCGCCAGCATGTAGCTGGCGATGCGCTTAGCCGTGGGCGTGAGCGTCGCGAAGCTTGCTTCGACTGTGTGGGCGAATGCGGTGGACATCGAGTGTCGTTCAGCGTCTTATTCGTTAGTTATCTGTCAAAGTCCGGCAATCTGGTACGTATATGACAGGGACAATAAAGCGAGCGCTAACTTAAAATTTTTATCGGATTCCGCAAACTCATAGCACTTTGACCCGGCGTGCATTGAACGTCATTCATCCGTCATCCGCTTCCGGCAGCACTTCTTGCACGCGCTGCATGCCTTGCAACTCAAGGCTCGCCCCTTCTCTGCTCGCTTGTTCGAATGGCGCTAAGATCGCTCCCGCAGCAACCGGTCCGCGCGTTGTGAGCGCTGCGCAGACCGACATGACGACGGCATGACCGTCCCCGATTTCGCCTCCAGAGACAGCGGTTGCCGATCTGCCATGGCGACCGCAGTCGCTGGAAATCCCACAGTACGATCCGGTGGCGCGTCCCCGGAGCTTCCTATAAGTGTTGGAGGGCTAGACGTGAACAAGCTGACGACTGCTTTTGGCGCACCCGTTGTAGACAATCAGAACACCCAGACGGCGGGCCCGCGCGGCCCGGCATTGCTGCAGGACGTGTGGTTCCTCGAGAAGCTCGCGCACTTCGACCGCGAGGTGATTCCCGAGCGCCGCATGCATGCGAAAGGCTCGGGCGCATTCGGCACGTTCACGGTCACGCATGACATTTCGAAGTACACGCGCGCCAAGATCTTTTCGCAGATCGGCAAGAAGACGGAACTGTTCGCGCGTTTCTCGACGGTCGCGGGCGAGCGCGGCGCAGCCGATGCCGAGCGCGACATCCGCGGCTTCGCCGTGAAGTTCTATACGGACGAAGGCAACTGGGATCTCGTCGGCAACAACACGCCCGTGTTCTTCCTGCGCGATCCGCTGAAATTTCCGGACCTGAACCACGCGATCAAGCGCGACCCACGCTCGGGCCTGCGCAGCGCAGAAAGCAACTGGGACTTCTGGACGCAACTGCCCGAAGCGCTGCATCAGATCACGATCGTGATGAGCGATCGCGGCATTCCGAAGTCGTTCCGTCATATGCATGGTTTCGGCAGCCATACGTTCAGCTTCATCAACGCTGACAAGGAACGCTTCTGGGTGAAGTTCCATCTGCACACGCAGCAGGGCATCGAGAACCTGTCGGATGCGGAAGCCACGGCGCTCGTCGGCGCGGACCGCGAGAGCTCACATCGCGACCTGTACGAATCGATCGAAGCCAACGAATTCCCGAAGTGGACGATGTACGTGCAGGTGATGCCGGAAGCGGATGCGTCGAAGACCCCGTACAACCCGTTCGATCTGACCAAGATCTGGCCGAAGAAGGATTACCCGCTGATCGAAGTGGGCGTGATGGAATTGAACCGCAACGCGGACAATCATTTCGCCGATGTCGAGCAGTCCGCGTTCAATCCCGCGAACGTGGTGCCGGGCATCAGCTTCTCGCCGGACAAGATGCTGCAAGGCCGCCTGTTCTCGTACGGCGACGCGCAACGCTATCGCCTGGGCGTGAACCACAGCCTGATTCCCGTGAATGCGCCGAGGTGCCCGGTGCATAGCTATCACCGCGACGGCTCGATGCGCGTCGACGGCAACATGGGCGGCGCGACGCCATATAACCCGAATACGCGCGGCGAATGGCTCGATCAGCCGGACTTCAGCGAGCCGCCGCTATCGATCGAAGGCGCCGCCGACCACTGGAACCACCGCACCGACGATGACTACTTTTCGCAGCCGGGCAATCTGTTCCGCCTGATGTCGCCGGCGCAGCAGCAGACGTTGTTCGACAACACCGCGCGTGCCCTGACGGGCGTGTCGGAGCCGATCCGGAAGCTGCACGTCGAGCACTGCACGAAGGCCGATCCCGCGTATGGACAAGGCGTGGCGGCTGCGCTCGAATCGGCGGGCAAGGCGCGGTGAAATGCGCTTTGCATAGCATCTGAGGGCTGTTGCGGCTCGCGCTGAACCTGCCCCGAAGGCCGAACGGCCTTCGGGGCTTTTATTTCGACTGCGCGAGAGAATCGTACGGGGACGCTTCCTGTAAGGCAGATTTCCATTCGATCGCGCATTGATCCACGAACCACGCAATGCGCGACTGACAGAACTCGAGATAGGTCCGCACGATGGCGGAAGGATGCCGATGCGACGGATACAGCAGATTGACCTGCTGATCCGGCAACGGATACGACGGCAGAAGCGGGACGAGCCGTCCTTGCCGGATCGGCTCGGCGGCGAGAAAGGGCGGAATCTCAGTGACGAACTCGCCGTTCAGCGCGCGATAACGAAGCTGCGCGTAGTCGTTGGTGGTCAGCACGATGTGCGGTTCGACCGTCGTCTTGCCGAGCTGCCATGTGTTGGCGTCATTGGGCGCGCGGTTCCAGAGCGCGCAGGGCAGACGGGTGAGCGCGGACGGTTCGTGCGGCATGCCGAAGCGCTCGATCAGTTGCGGACTCGCAACCAGCACGTGACGATACGACAGCATGCGCCGCGCGACCATCGCTTCATGCGCAATCGCGCCGACGCGCAACGCCACGTCGATGCCTTCCTCGATCAGATCGACGCGCCGTTCGGTCGTGTACACATGCACGCGGATGTCAGGGTAGCGGCGCTGAAAGTCGTGCAGGAGATCCCACCAGATATCGAACGCGGGCGGCAGCGACAGGCGCAGCCGGCCTTTGAGCATGGCCTGATCGGAGGCGACGGCTTCCTCGCCGTCTTTCAGAATCTCGACGCCGAGACTCGCATGCTGGTAGAGCCGCGCGCCGGCATCGGTGAGCCGGGTGCCGCGCGCCGAACGCTCCAGCAGTTGCACGTTCAGCTCTTTTTCCAGCGCGCGAATGCGCCGGCTGATGGTGGCGAGCGGCACGCCCATCCGGCTGGCCGCGTTCATGAGACTGCCAGTCTGGACGACGCTGACAAAGATGCGGACGTCGTTGAGATCCACCGCGTTTCACCCGGAAGAGACGATGTGATCGCGATCTTAGTGCAAATGCTTCGTGCTGGGGAAGAGGCGGAACCCGTCAGGTGTCCAGTTTTTCAGCGCAGCGACGCGACGAAAATCCGCGCGACTTCTTCCAGCCCACGGCGGTCTTCGTCGTCGAAGCGCGCCAGCACAGGGCTGTCGATATCGAGCACGCCGAACAGTTCGCCATTCGCCTTTTGCAGCGGAATCACAATCTCCGAGCGCGACGCCGAATCGCACGCGATATGCCCGGGAAACGCATCGACATCCGGCACGACCTGCGTCTCACGCGTTTCGGCTGCGCGGCCGCATACGCCACGGCCCATCGGAATACGCACGCAGGCGGGCTTGCCCTGAAACGGACCGACGACCAGCTCGCCGTCGAGCGCGAAATAAAAACCTGCCCAGTTCAACTCCGGCAGGCTGTGAAAGATCAGCGCCGACAGATTGGCCGCATTGGCGATCTGATTGGATTCGCCTTCGAGCAGCGACCGCGCCTGCGACGCCAGTTCCTGATAGAACTCGGCCTTGGGCAGCGCGGTATTGATGGTGGCTTCGAACATCGGATGCACTCGTGTTGGCTTCAGGAAACCATGATTTTCGCATCAAAGCGCGAAACGCGACGGCAGCCTGCTTTTCTGCATGCGCTTTCATCGAGCGCGGTACGGAATACGGTTGCCGGATCTCCGAAAGTCGTAGCAGTCGTATTGGCAACATGAGCGGCCCGGCGTGGGCCACAAGGAAAGATGATGCGTACACCGTCGTTCAACTTCATGCCCGCGATGGGGTCGTGACGGTTTTCTGCTGATAGTCAGACGCCGATGAACTGCGCGAATTCGTCCAGCGGCGTGCGCTGCGAGCGCCACTGGTTGATCGCGGCATCCGTATCTTCGTAGCCGATCGCCATGCCGCTGAACAGCATGCGGTCGGCGGGCAGGTCGAGAAACGCGCCGATCGTCTGCGGGTACTGCGCCCAGCATTCCTGCGGGCAGCTATGCAGCGCTTCTTCGCGCAACAGCAGCATGACAGTCTGCATGAACATGCCGAGATCGGCCCATTGCGGCGGGCCCATGCGCCGGTCGACGGTGCAAAAGAGCGCGAGCGGTGCATCGAAGAAAGTGAAGTTGCGCGCGAACTGCGCGAGGCGCGCGGGCCGGTTTTCACGCGCAACACCGATGCTGCGGTAAAGATCTTCGCCCACCTGAAAGCGCCGCTCGCGATACGGCGAGTGAAGGCCAGGCGGATAGACGTCGTACTCCATCTCTTCGCCGCCAGGCGCATCCGTGACGCGTTCGCGCATGATGTGCTTGAGGCGCGCGAGCGCGTCGCCGCCTACCACGTGGATATGCCAGGGCTGCAGATTGCCGCCCGACGGCGAGCGCGCGGCGGTGGCGAGCACGCGGCGGATTGCGTCGGGTGGAACGGGCGTCGAAAGAAACTGGCGGACGGATTTGCGGCTGGTGACGGCTTCACTGACGTTCACGCGGTGCTCCTCGAAGGCATTGCGTTGTGCTCGCGCGGGGTGTCGCAGATCGACACAGGCCGATGATACAGGCGGCGGCCATGCGGCCATCTACCTGTCGCGCTAAAGCTTCTGTAAGACTTTGCCGTTAATGCGGGCGAATCAGAACGACCACATAAAACGGGGAGCCGCATTTGAACACGATGAAGCTGGCCACATCTTTAGCGGCGGTTGCCGCATTCGCGACGTTAGCCGGTTGCGTCACCAGCGAGCAGCAGATCTCCGCAGCGCCCGCGCGGCCAAGGCCGCAGCCCGCTGTCGTTGCCGTTCAGGCGCCGCCGCCACCGCCGCCCGCTGTTGTGGTGCGCGCGCCTGCGCAGCCTGTTTATGTGTCTGCGCCGAGCGATGTCTATATTGCGGGCGTTATCGATCGCGACGTGGTGTTCGTGGGTGGCAGCACGTATTTGTGGGTGGTGGGCCCGGATGGCAAGCGTCATCGGCATTTCTATGCGCGTGGCGACCGCCGTGCCGAAGTGTTCCGCCGACGTGAGCATTTGCGCGTCGAGATGGCTCATCGTGGTGGGCGTCCGCCCGTGCATGCGGCAATGCCGCCGCGTCGGGACGAGCATCGTCCGCATTCGCATGGCGAGCGTTCCGCGTATGTGCGTGACACGCATCGGCCGGATCGTCACGATGGTGCGCCTGCGCGGCACGCGGAGCATCGTTCGCAGTCGGGATCGGCAAGGGTGGCCGGGCAGAGTGGACACGACGTGGGCCCGCGCGATCACAAACGTTCGCCGCACGTAGACGAGGCGCAGCAGCCGCCGCATCGGCAGGGGCATGCAGGCTGAGCGGGCGGCGCGGCTGGTTTGGTTTTTTGGGGTTTGCGCTGGAATCCGCGATTTGTCTTCGTGGCGCGGCCGGTTTGATTTGTTCTTTCGGTGGCATCCGCGCTTTGCCTTCGCGCTTCATGCGTCGCCCCTGTGCGGGGCGGCACCTACTTTTCTTTGCCGCCGCAAAGAAAAGTAGGCAAAAGAAAGCGGCTCACACCGCTAATTCTTGTGTTTGCCTGAGGGCCCCCAACCGGTCCTACGCTTCACACGGCAACCACGTGACTCATGTTCGTTGCCAGCGCTCTTGCGGTGCGCATCACCCACTTCACGCGCCCGCGTCGCAGCATGCCGTGCCAGATATTCCACTGCCGCCCAGGTGGCAAACTGTGTGTAGGCCGTCGCGCCACATACGCCTCACTCCGGACCGATAGCGCACGCGTCCCACCATGTAAGAGCGCTTACGTGTACGCCGCGACAACCTACACACAGTTTGCCACCTGGGCGGCACATATCATTCGCTGCCGCTGGCCCGAGTACGGGTATCCGAAGCGGGTGAGGCGTTCATTCGAAGCGTTGGCAACGCGCGCCAGCAGAGACGTTGCCGTGTGAAGCATAAGACCGGTTGGGGTCCCTCAGGCAAACACAAGAGCTGGCGGTGTTAGCCGCTTTCTTTTGCCTACTTTTCTTTGCGGCGGCAAAGAAAAGTAGGTGCCGCCCCGCACAGGGGCGACGCGTGAAGCACGAAGGCAAAGCGCGGATGCCAGCGAAAGAACAAACCAAACCGGCCGCGCCACGAAGGCAAAACGCGGATGCCAGCGCAAAGCCGAACCGCCCACATGGACACAAACTACAACCCCTTCTTAGAACCTTATCGTACTCACCGCGCCCACGCCACGCGTCGCAGCTAAAGTCATCTTCCCGATCCATACGCGCGCACAAAAAACGCAATCGTAATGCAAGCCGTAACGACCAACGTGCCATAGCGTATAACTGGCGCGGACGCACGACGCCCCACCATTGCGCCGCCATATCCCCCAATCAACGCCCCGATAAGCATAACGATCGTCTCCGGCCAATGCACCGCCCGCGCGACGATGAAAGCGACGACGGCCATCGTATTGGCCGCACTCACCAGCAGCGTGCGCGGCGCGTTGAGCAGCTTTAGCTCGCGGCTATCGAGCAGTCCCCACACGGCCATCATCATGATGCCGACCGCGCCGCCGAAATAGCCGCCATACACACCCAGCGCAAACTGCACGACGAGCACGGCCGCTCGCCCGATGTGCCAGCGCGCGCGCATCCATTCGCCGAAGCGCCGGCCGAACGCGAGCGCGACGGTCGCGACGAGCAACAGCCACGGCACGACGATATCGAAGGTCTTCGACGGCGTGAGCAGCAACAGCAATGCGCCGCATATCCCGCCGACGAGCGTCGTGAACAGCAGCGCGCGCAACGACACGGCGCCGATCGGCCCGAGCCCGTCGCGATACGCCCACGCGCTCGCAAGCCCGCCCGGAAAGAGCGCGACGGTGCTCGATGCGTTCGCCTGAACCGAAGGCACGCCGGCCGCGATCAGCGCCGGCAGCGTGACGAAAGAGCCGCCGCCAGCCAGCGCATTCATGCCGCCCGCAAGCAGCCCGGCGCCCGCTACGAAGAATAGATTGTTCATCCGACGGATCATAGCGGCGCGCGCTTCGCGGATACAATCGGGATTCTCCGATGCCAGAGTTCGCCTTAGACGAAGATGACGACCACGTCGCGTTTCGACCTCACTGACCTGCGGCTATTCCTGATGGTCGTCGAGCATGGCAGCCTCACGCGCGGCGCGCAGGCGATGCATCTCGCACTCGCTTCCGCGAGCGAGCGCATCTCCGGCATGGAGTCCGCGCTGGGCGCGCCGCTGCTCGAACGCACGCGGCGCGGCGTGCGCGCGACGCCCGCCGGCGAGGCGCTCGTGCGTCACGCGCGGCTGATCGTCGGGCAGATCGAGCAGATGCGCGGCGAACTGCGCAACTACGCGAAGGGCCTCAAGGGCCGCGTGCATCTGATGTCGAACACGGCGGCGCTCGCGTCGTTCCTGCCCGAACAGCTTTGCCGCTTCCTCACCGCGCACCCCGATCTTTCCGTCGATATCGACGAGCGTCCGAGCGCGGACATCGTGCGGGCCGTCGCCGAAGGGCGCGCGGATCTCGGCATCGTCGCGGATATCGCCGATCTTGCTGCGCTGCAGACGCATGTGATCGCCGACGATCAACTGGTGGTGGCCGCGAGCCGCGCGCATCGCGTGGCGAACGACGAACGGGTTGCGTTTGCCGATATCGTCGATGAAGCGTTCGTGGGTTTGTCCGATGCGGCGCTGGAGCGTCATCTGGCGGATCGCGCGTCGCGGCTCGGACGACAGCTGCAGTACCGCGTGCGCCTGCGCAATGTCGCGGATCTGGGCCGCCTGATCGCTGCGGGCGTGGGCATCGCGATTCTGCCTGCGGCCTGCACGCAGTCGCTGGGCGATGCGGATATCGTCGTGTTGCCGTTGTCGGAGGCATGGACGACGCGGCGTCTGCATCTGTGTGCGCGGGTTTTTTCCGCGCTCACGCCGCACGCGCATGCGCTCGCCCGGCAGTTGATGACGCTGGAGGGGTGAGGTCAGGGTAGCGTGTCCGCGGATACCTTCACGACCGGCTGCGCGTTGCTGCTCAACACCGCACTGAACCGCCGCATATGCACCGCCACACGGCGCGCATACCCTTTCCCGCCGCCGCTATAGCGCCACAGCGCGGCATCGATATCGCCGCCGGCAGCATCCAGATAGCCGCGCAGAATCGACGAGCCGATGCGCACGTTGATGGCGGGATCGTCGAGTTCCTTCACGTTGGAGAACGCACGCGGATGCGCGGCGGGCAGCACCTGCATCAGCCCGCGCGCTCCGAGCGTGCTCACGGCGCGCGGATCGAAGCCTGATTCGACGGCCATCACCGACAACAGCAGCACGGGCGACATCGAATAGCGGTTGGCTTCCGTGAGAACGGCTTGCGCGATCGTCAGCGCATCGGCGGCTGAGACGCGGAATTGCGCACGCAAGGTCGCGACGATATCGGCGGGAGAGGGAAGAACGGGCGTGTCGGCGGCCTGAGGTGCTAGTTGCGCTGGAGACGCTTGAGATACCTGAGACGTGGTTTCCGCTTGCGCATGGCCGAACGGCAACGCGGTGCATAGCGCGAGGCTCGCCGCCATCAACGCGAGCCTGATAAGCGTGTGCCGCCACCGTCCTTTGGCTAGATTGTGTTGTTCCTGCATATCGTCTGGTACGAGCCCGGATGCAAGCACTCTACGGACATCGCCGTCGAGATTTTCAAAAGAAACGCACGGTGCGCGTAAAGACCGCGTAAAGACAGCGCCGTCGCGCAGACTCCGCTATAGCTGCGATTCAATCGGCAAAATGCTCAGGAACCAGATACCCGCCTTGCGCATTGCCGATACGTCCGGCTCGCTATCGAGTACTTTGACGGTGCCGTCGGGCGCCGTGTCGATCCAGACGATACTGCTCGTGCCGTTCGCATTCGCGCGCAATTCGAGCCGCCATGCGATGCGATCGAAGTTCGGCTCGAGCGTATCGACAACCTGCGCGGCGGCTGGCGCGCTTTCGCAGTACACGCCGATCTCCGTGTTGAGTTCGACCGAACGCGGATCGAGATTCATCGAGCCGATAAAGATGCTGTTGCGGTCGAACACATAAGTCTTCGCATGCAACGATGCCTTCGACGAGCCGAACAGATGCTTCTTGTCTTCCGTTTTGCCCGCCGTCTTGTCCGCCGTCTTGTCTTCCGCGACGGGCTTCAGTTCGTAGAGACGCACGCCCGCTTCGAGCAGCGCCTTGCGGTAGCGCTGATAGCCCGCATGGACGGCGGCGACGTCGGTGGCGGCAAGCGAGTTGGTCAGCACGGTGACGCGCACCTGCTTTTGCGTCAGTCCCGAAAGCCACGCGACGCCTTCCTTTCCGGGCACGAAATACGGCGAGACGACGAGCATCTGTTGCGTCGGCTGCAGTTCGAGCGCCTTGAGTTGGGTCATCAGATGCCCCTGCGAGTCGCCCGGCGCGCGCGTGATTTTCGCGGGATCGTCGTAGAGCAAAGTGGCTTTGCCCCATGAGAACACGGCATCCTGCGAATGAATGACCTGCGTGAGCCGTGCGCGCGCGTTCACGACGTAGGGGTTGTTTTCCTCGGAAACCAGATACGCGTCTAGCTGTTTGCGTACGTCGGCCAGCGCCGCAGGGTCCGCCTTGCGGCCCATCAGCCCGTCGATCGGATACGCGGCCTCGGAGTTCCAGAAAAGGTCGAATGCCGACGACACTTCGTGCACGACAGGCCCATGCACGAGCACATCGAGATCGCCGAACGCGACATCGTTCGAAGCGCCGAAGTATTCGTCGCCGATATTGCGCCCGCCGAGTATCGCGCCCTGGTTGTCCGCGATCATCGACTTGTTGTGCATGCGCCGGTTCACGCGAAAGAAGTCGGTGGCCATGCTGAGCTTCTTGAAGGTGCGGTTGGCGACGGGGTTGAAGAGGCGAATCTGTACGTTCGGATGCGCGTCGAGCGCGAGCAGCAGATTGTCGTCGGCATTGGTGCCGAGATCGTCGAGCAGGATCCGTACGCGCACGCCGCGATCGGCCGCGCGCATCACGGCAGACGCCAGTGCGCGGCCTGTCAGATCGTCATGCCAGATGTAGTACTGCAAGTCGAGCGTGCGGTCCGCCGCTTCCGCGAGCACAAGGCGCGCGACGAGCGCATCGACGGCATCGGGCAGCAGGTGGAACGCGCTCTCGTCGGGATGTTGCTGTTCCTGCGGTGTGAACGCGATGGCGAGCCGCGTGTTCTGCGTGTCGGTGACGGCATGGGTCTGGATGCGATCTGCCTGCGGCGGCAGACTCGCGCACGAAGTCAGCAGGGCGACGGTGAAAGCCGCGAGAAGACTTCGTAGTGTGATCATGGGCGCGCTCCGCAACGGCGATGCGCGTCAGATTAACGGGACGGAACGCCCCTTACAAGTGGAGTCGCGCGGGAGTCCATCACGAGTGATAGTCGTACCCGCGCTTCAACGCGGGCATGGCCAGCAGCGTCGTGAGGATGTCGACGACCATCAGCGGATCGATAGGCTTCGCGCAGACGCCGTCGAAGCCGCCCGCGCGCAACTCGGCGTAGTTGTCGCCCGTTTCGTAGGCGGTGTAGGCGAGCAGCGGCACGCAAGCCGTTCCCGGCGACTCTCGCAGCGTACGCGCCACCGCAAGCCCCGACACGCCCGGCATCGCGATGTCGAGCACGACGCTGTCGGGACGCCATTCATTGGCGATCTTCAACGCGTCGCAGCCGTTGTACGCGACACGTGTGTCGAAACCGCTGTTGGCGAGAAACGCGGCGAGTGCATCGGCTGAGTCGATGTAGTCGTCGACGACGAGTACGCGCGGCGGCATCGAATGCGCGGCAAAGCGCGCCGCCGTCCAGACGCGACTTCGGGTTGGTGTGAAGGTTCTGTCGTGCATGTTGTGCCCCCTGTTCGTCTGACGCTGTTTTCGGATGTCCTGTCATTGAAGGCAGCAACGGGCATTCCACGCCGGCAAGGTATCCCGTTTGCATTGCGCACGACGGTTGCAACGGCTGAAACGGTGGCAGCTAGCGTGCAATGCAACGCAAAAGGAAAACCGAGCACGCGATTTGCCATGCTACGATTGATTCATCCGCCGGGAGAAACCCAAGCCCGGATTGCATCGCACTTTCTTCGCTACAGGAGGTTTGCCATGCATTTCGACTACAAGGGATTTCACATCGACTGCCGGGCCAGGCACGACGAAGACGGCCACTATGTCGCCCAAGCCAAGCTCACTCGCGGGGCGACGGCGAATACGCCCGCCGAAGTGCATCAATCGGGCGATATTGATTCGTTCGTCGACGAATCCGACGCCATGATTTGCGCACGCACGTGGGCGATCGAATGGATCGACGAAAACTGGGATTGATCCTTCCCTTTCACCAAAACTACACGGCGTACGTTTTGCCGCCGTAGTCGGTAGCGCATCGGCGCTGCCCGCTTCTCCCATCATTTTTTGCGCATTGAGTACATTGGTCGGGAAATCCTGCCGATTGCCACTCGACGACGAGCGAATACCTTCGTGAAAACCCGAAAATGTTAAATATTGGGGAGGTGGAAGCCGATATCCAGTAAGTCGAAGCGAATCCGCGCGCAGAACCCGTAAGCAGCGCGGACGCTGCACGAACAACGCCTGAAACCTGAGAGCAGGCGTTTTTTTCGCATAAAAACATTCATCGCGAAAGCAGATTTTCTTGGTAAAACCCGGGGGCCAGTAGTGAAAAAGAACTTGACCATCAAGACGAGGCTGTTCGTCGGTTTCCTGTCGATGGCGGCCATAGCAGTCGTTATTTCCGTTGTTTCGCTTTTCAGTCTTGCCAACACGACGCAAGCGTTCGGCCAGTATGTGCATGGCATCGACGCGCGCGCGCAGGTGGCGGCCGAGCTGCGCGCGGCCGTCGATCGCCGCGCGATCGCTGCGCGCAATCTCGTGCTCGTCACGACCCAGGCGGATCTCGACCTCGAGACGGCTGCGGTGAAACGCGCGCATGAGGATGTCGGCATCAAGCTCAAGCAGCTCAACGACATGATCAACAGCGCGAGCGACACGAGCGAAACCGCTCGTTCGCTGGTCGGCGAGATGACTCGCGTCGAAGGGCTCTATGGGTCTGTTGCGCTGAACATCGTGGGCCTCGCGCTCAGCAACCATCACGACGAGGCCATCAAGGAAATGGACGACCATTGCCGTCCGCTGCTGGCCGCGCTCGTCAAGGCAACCGACGACTACGCGACCTACACGAAGACGCGCCAGGGCGAGATCGTGCAGAACTTCGAGGAGCGCTATGCGATGCTGCGCAACGCCATTCTCGGCGTGAGCGCGCTGGCGATACTCGCATCGCTCGTGCTGGCCGTGCGCATGGTGCGCTCGATCACGCAACCTATCACGCGTGCCGTCGAAGTCGCACGCACCGTTGCGAAGGGCGACCTGACCAGCCATATCGTCGTCGATCGCGATGACGAAGCGGGCGAACTGCTGAAGGCGCTGCGCGACATGAACGACCGGCTCACCGAAACGGTCGGCCGTGTGCGATCGAGCAGCGCGAACGTCTCCACGGCGACGAATGAGATCGCCACGGGCAACAGCGACCTGAGCCGCCGCACGGAAGCGCAGGCTGCATCGTTACAGGAAACGGCGGCGAGCATGGAGCAACTGACCTCGACCGTAAAGCAGAACGCCGACAGCGCGCAGCATGCGAAGTCGCTGGCATCGAATGCGTCGGAGATTTCCCAGCGCGGCAGCCACACCGTCGAACGTGTGGTGACGACGATGGAAGCGATCAGTTCTAGCTCGGGCAGGATCGCCGAGATCACTGGGATCATCGAAGGCATTTCGTTCCAGACGAACATTCTCGCGCTGAACGCCGCAGTCGAGGCGGCGCGCGCAGGCGAGGAAGGCCGCGGTTTCGCGGTGGTCGCGGGCGAAGTGCGCAGTCTCGCGCAGCGCTCGGCGCAAGCGGCGAAGGAGATCAAGGAGCTGATTGCGCGCTCGGTGCAAGAGATCCAGAGCGGCGCTTCTCTCGCCGATGACGCGGGCCGTACGATGGCCGATGTGAACCAGGCCGTCGCGCGCGTTTCCGAAATCATCGAGGAGATCGCTGCGGCTTCCGAAGAGCAGGGGCGCGGCATCGAACAGATCAACCAGGCGATCTCGCAGATGGATACCGTGACGCAGCAGAACGCGGCGCTGGTGGAACAGGCTTCGGCTGCCTCGCAATCGCTGCGGCATCAGGGCCGCGAACTGGACGATACCGTTTCTTCGTTCAAGCTCGCTGCGGCCTGAACGCGGCTTGAGCGCGACCTGTGTACGACACGTTGCAAGCGGCGTGATTCATTCGCGCCGCGTTGCGTATTCGCGCATGTATCGCATCGCTAAACGACGAATGATTTTCCGGCTTTATCTTTGTGCTCACGCGACAACCGGTAAATCATTAAGTCATATATGCACTTCGCTTTTCATTTGATGTGAAAACGAAATGCCCAGCGTATCTGCATTGCAAACAGGTTGCAGTGCGGTATAAACCTACTATGATAAGAAGAACGCGCGGGTCTCGATCCCAATGATCGTGAATGCCTTGTATTGCGGCGTTTCAAGCGGTTTTGCGTTGTTAAGGCCCGCGTGTCAAAGGCTGTTGGGCCGCATCATGTGTGCGGCTTATCGGCGAATCAAGCGGCATTATCCTGGCGTAGACATTGCGCGATGAAAATCGCGTTGTCATATTTTGCGTCGAGAAAACATGCGCGGCCGTTTGATGCACTCAATTCAATCGCGCTTAACAGATGTGCACGGATGCACCGCTTTGCAGTGCAATCCGATTGCACGCGGAACCTGAGAGAGCAAACGCCGCAGCGGCGTGGTCGAGCCATGGCGTTTAAGTGGAGAGGGCACGATGAACGCGGCATTGACTATTGAATCGTTCTGGAAAGCATTTTGCGCGCATCAGATTTCGCGTGGCGTGTCGCAGGCGCAGCTTCGCGAGTCGGAGACGGCGTTCTATTCGGGCGCGGTGACCATGTACGACATCATGATGACGGTCACCGATCCCAACCTCGATCCCATGGAAGCACACTCGATACTCGCCGCGCTTTACGACGAGCGGGAAGACTTCCTGCGCATTCACGATATGGCGGCCATCGACCGCTAGCCGTCAAGCATGCCGCGCGGCATCGCGCCGCGCAATGATGGATAGCACTATTGCGCCGTTTGCTGGCGCTGGTACTCGTTCTTCTTCATCTGCAGGTACTCTTGCCGGTCGAGTTCGTGCAACTGACGCGAATATTGCTCGGTCGCATCGAACCATGTGGCGAAACGCTGATCGACGCGCTTGTCGGCGGGAAGCGCAAGCGAAGCGAGGTACGCGTCGATGGCGAGGTAATAGCGCATCGTGTTGCGTTCCACCAGCCCGCGCACACCGCCTACATAGTCGCCCGATGCTTTGGTGAATCCCACTTTCGCACTGCCTATCGTCGCGAGATACGTCTTCATCGCGATGCGGCCTGCCGTGCCGAATCCATATGAATACGTGAGATGCAGGAACGTGTGTCCTTTGCCGATATCGACGGCTTCGAGCACGATGCGATAGTCCTTCGTGCTGAGCGGTCCCGTTGCTGCGCTCAGATCGACCTGGAAATAATCCGGGTTCGTCGCCACCGATCGGTAATTGAATTGCACGCGGTACGTGTCGCCGAGTTCCTGCTCTGTCTTCTTGCCCACATTCATGCTGATGGTCGCACCGTTGCCGCCGGCGGACGCGCGGCAGTACTTCGTGTTCAGATGCAGGATCAGTACTTCGCACCAGTTCGCAGGGCCTTGCTGCGGGTCGTTGAACGCGCGGTTGACAGTGGCGAACGGATAATCGACGACGGCATAGATGTCGCCCTTCAACGTGTTCGACGTTTCTTCCGAATCCAGATGGATCGGCCGGTTGAACACGTTCGACTTGAGCTGCGGCGCGAGCGCGTCGTATTTGTCCTTGAGGGCCGCCGCGTTGTCGTCGGCCCAGCTCAGGGCGCCGAGCGTGAGGCCCAATAGCGCGAACACAACCAGTACGAATCGTTTTGTTATCCGCATGATCCCGTGAGTGCTCATGGCACGCGCTCCCGCTGACGGCGCTGTTATTGGGCAAACGTCGCACGAATATAGCAGAGACAGCGCACCACGCCGATCAGCCGATGAGCCGTTCGAGCATAAACGTGATTTGAACCAGCATTCACCGTAGCAACGCGCGTTCCTAGAATGACTTCCATGCGCTGACCCAGTCGCGCAACGCAAAGATCTCATCAACATATGGAGAACATCATGGAACGTCTGAATCGCCAACCCGTCAGCGAAGCCACTGGCCAGGCAGCGGAACTCTTTACAGGCATCAAGCGCGCGGTCGGCATGGTGCCGAATGCTTATGCGGCCATCGGCTCGAACAGTCCGGCTGCGCTGCAGATCGTGCTCGCAACGGGCGATGCGCTCGGCAAGGGCGCGCTGTCGCGCAAGGAAGTCGAAGCGATCAAGCTCGCGATCAGCGGCGTCGCGGAGTGTGACTACTGTCTTGCGGCTCACTCGATGGCAGCGAAGAAAGTGGGCATCGCGGCTGACGACCTCGTCGCGTTGCGTGAAGGGCGCGATTCGGCCGACGCGCATCTGAATGCGATCGCCACCTTCGCGCGGACCGTGTTCGCGTCGCGCGGCACGGTGCCCGCGGCAGTCGTCGATGCTGTGAAGGCGGCGGGTTATAGCGACCAGCAGATTACGGAGACGCTGCTCGCGATCGCCGATATCACGTTCACCAACCTGTTCAATCGGGTGAACGACACGGTCGTCGATTTTCCGAAGATCTGAACGGGCAGCACATGGGCCGCTTCGAATCGCGGCTTTTTTCCCGCGGCGGGTGTTGGCCTGTCGCGGGCGTAGCCCTTCCAGGTGCACAGCGACTGGAACCGCGCAATGGCGTGACGCGCGTGTATTTGTAGCAAGTTGATTCAGCTCTCCTGCCGCGAAGGGGCGATCCGCTAGAATGAGGGTCGCCATTCACACCAAGGAGATACGCGTGAAATCAGTTGTTGCCCTGCTCGCCGCAGCCGCGCTCGCATCGGTGTCGCTCACCGCAAACGCTGCATCGACGGAGAAATTGCCCTCCGGCGTCGTCGTTGAACACCTGACGCAGGGAAGCGGCCCGCAACCCACGGCGTCCGACGTCGTGCGCGTCAACTACCGCGGCACGCTCGCGAACGGCACTGAGTTCGACAACTCGGCCAAGCATGGCGGCGCCGCAGAGTTTCCGCTCGGCCGTGTGATCCCCTGCTGGACGCAAGGCGTCGCGACGATGAAAGTGGGCGAGAAAGCCAAGCTGACCTGCCCGGCTGCGACCGCGTATGGTTCGCGCGGCGTCGGCGTGATCCCGCCGAACAGCGATCTGACGTTCGAAGTCGAACTGCTCGCGATCGTCAAGTAACGCTTCAAAAAAGCCGGTCTTTCAGACCGCGTAACCCCACGGGCAACCCGGCCTCCGAACGGCCGGGTTGCCCCGCCCAGCGCGCCGCACCTGGCGCCCGTCATGCTCGCCCAACCCGACAATTGGGATCTTGCGCTTCACTATCGTTAACGCTGGCTGGCTGAACGCAAATTGGCGTGATACCTAAACGGTCTTGCGGCGAATCGGTTGGATGATTGGGATTCTGTCACCAATATGAAAAACTGTGCGCTCAGAATCCCGCAAAAAATAAAATCTGCATGACGGGGTGTAGGGTGACCAGAAAACAAAGAGTGCTGTTCCTTTGCAGGGACAACGCGGCGCTTAGCATTTTGGCGGAAGCCTTGCTACGCGAGCTGGACGGATTGCATTTCGACGCATTTAGCGCAGGTCTCGAACCCGCCGAGAAGGTTCACACGGCGGCCATGGGAGAGTTGCGCCATGGCTTTTCCAGTCTGGAACTGCTGAATCCGAAGAGCTGGCTGGAATTCACGAGCGAATGGGCGCCGCAGATGGATTTCGTGGTGACGTTGTGCGACGAGTCGGCGCGCGTCGACATGCGCGCGTTCCATGGCGCGCCCACGCTTCGTCATTGGACGCTCACGCCGTCCGCGTATGCCGCTGCGGGTGCCGTCGAAAACGCGTTCTGGCAGATATTGAAGCGCGTCGAAGACTTCATCACGGCCGAGCGCCGCCCGTGGCCGTCGCTGAAGCTGCCCGCCGTGGCGAGTTGCACGTCGGACGCCTGCGACCTGCTGCTCAGCGGTCAGTGATTTGCCAATGAGCGGCAACGCCCGTGCGGCATCGTGCGCCGCAACGGACGTGACGTGCAGAATGCAGGAACCTGAATTGCTTACTCAATCATTACAGACACACCGGGTCAGCAACCCATTCAGGGAGCACCATGAAAGACGACACACCGACCGCGCTGCCGCACGATGGCAACGCGCAAGCCCATTTCTCGCACTATGCCGCGCCGCTGATCGACAATGCGCTCGCTTGCGCAGCCGCATTGCGCGCGGATCCCGACGCCGAAGTCCTGCACAAGCTGCGCGTCTCGCTGCGGCGCCTGCGCACGTTGCTGTGGGCGTATCGGCCGCTGCTGAACGAACAGTTCGACAACCAGCAACGCGCGCTTTTCAAGTTCTACGCGAGCGCTGCGGGCAAGACGCGCGACTGGGACATCCTGATCGCGTTGCTCGATGAAACGAAAGACGCCGCGGAGCAACCGCGCGACGCGATGCGCGCCGCCCGCTCGAAGTCGCTCGATTCGAGCCGCGAGACCCTCGAACAGGCCGACGTGAAAGGCGCGTTGCGTGACACGCTCAAGGAAGCGAACCGCGAGCTGAACACCGCGCACGTACGCACGCCGCTGCCGAAATTCGCGCGCAAGCGTCTCGGGGAGGCGCAAAAGTCGATGGCGAGGCGCATGAAGCGTGCCGCACGCGCCAAACGCTCGGACTACGCGTCGTATCACGAGGTCCGCAAGGCGGGTAAGAAACTGCGCTACCTGACCGAGTTCTTCGAGCCGATGCTGGCCAAAAAGCAGCTGAAGGCCATCAAGCCGCTCAAGAAACTACAGAAGCGCTTCGGCGCGTTGAACGATGTCGTCGCGAGCGAGCAGTTGCTGCGCGACAACCAGGCGCTCTTCGCCGACGAGGCGGCAGCCGGGCACGCACTCGATGCGCTTGCGAAAGAACGCAAGCGCCGCGTACGCGCCGCCGCGAAGCTGTTGTGACGCGAATGGAATGCGGATGGGGTTGCTACGGCTTCGTTACCGCCGTGATGCGGTCCGCGAGCGCAACGTTTCGCGCACGCGCTTCGCCGCGAAGAGCGGCACATAGTCGAGAATGCGCGCGTCGCGTTGATACGCCTGCACGGCATCGGTGTACATCTGTGAGACGACTTCTTCCGGGGCATCGGTGGATTCTGCGATTTCGTGCACGATCTTCTGCGAATCTTCCGTCTTCATGCAAGGCTCCTTGGCGTCAGTCGGTAATCACTCGGTAGTCGGAACCCTGAATTGAAGGACATGCGATGCGTGCGCGCCAATAGAACTTCGCAATCGGTGGACCCGCGCGGCGGGCGCACCGGGGTCACGCGCGAGGAAAGCTTGTTTGATCAGACAGATAGCGCGCGCGCCCCGGACTTTTCCACAGGTCTTTCAACAGAAATTGTGGATAACATGAGCGCAAATCGGCCCCAACCCACGCACGGCTATTGAAGCCACTTGCGCACGTCTTTTTCCCAATCGGGGTCGCCGCAGCCCTTCGGATTTTCCGGGCCGAGCACGGTGATATAGCCTTTGCTCTTCATGCACGACTCGTAGGCGCGCACCTTCGTGCACTGCCCCGGCCCTGCATTGCGCGAGACCGTCTTGCACTGCGCGATGGTGTGGTCCATCGGGCCGAAGTCCATGTCGTTCGCGTTGTTGGTCATCGGCGCGTCCGCGCCTGACAGCGAGAACTCGACGGGGCCGGTGTGAGTGCAGGCTGCGGTCAGCATCGCGAGCGAGGCCGCCGCGACAAGAATAGGCGCGCGCAAAATCATGATTCACTTCCTTGGTGGTGTTGTGCGTTGAAATGTCATTCGCCGATCAGATGCAGCACGATATCGCGCTCCTGCGGCCGCGCGCGATGCTCGAACAGATAAATGCCTTGCCACGTGCCCAGTGTCATGCGGCCATGTTCGACGGGTATCGACAGTTGCACCTGCGTCAGCGCGGTGCGCAGATGCGCTGGCATGTCGTCGGGACCTTCCGTGTCGTGCTCGTAGCGCGTGGGATCTTCAGGCGCGAGCATCGCGAAGTGCCGTTCGAGATCGCGCTGCACCGAAGGGTCCGCGTTCTCCTGAATCAGCAGCGACGCCGACGTGTGCCGGCAGAACACGGTCAGGACGCCCGTTTCGATCGACACGTCGCGTACGAACGCGGCGACCTCCGTGGTGAAATCGAACAGTCCGCGAGCGCGCGCCCGCACGTTCAGATGGCGAATGGCCTGGCGCATGAATCGTTCTCCGTTGTGCGATGTGAAATGACGACTGCTGCAGAGTTTATCGCGAGCCGCGCGGCCGATCCCTTAATGCAAAACCGGCTATGCTGATGCTTCAGCGTCATCGCACATACGAGGAAGGGAGGCCATCATCATGGAACGCGACGAATTCATCAATGCATTGAAGCGCGAAGGCTACGCGGAAATCGCGACCGTCACGCGCGATGCGCATGGCACGGTCGACGATCACGTGCACCCGTTCGAAGCGAAGGCACTGATCCTGCACGGCGAACTGGCGATACGCATCGGCACAGCGGAGCAGGTCTATGGAACGGGCGACGTATTCCATCTGCAAGCCGATGAAAGCCATTCGGAACGCGTCGGGTCCGAAGGGGTTCAATATCTGGTCGGCCGCAAGTAAGCACGATGAAATGAGCGTGAAAAAATCGGGCAGACCGCCAGCAAGTTTCTCGTCTACCGGCTACCATTTTTTCCGGAGCATCGACGCGATGTGTGTGCGTCGATGCCTGATCGCTCATTCCATCATCGAGGAGGTTTTGAATGCCCACGTCCACGACGCCCGTCTGGTTCATCACTGGCTGTTCAACCGGCTTCGGCAAGGAACTGGTCCGCGCGGTGCTCGAACGGGGTTGGCGCTGCGTGGCGACGGCGCGTAACGTCGCGTCGCTCGCCGATCTGGCCGAGCCCGGCAGCGACGCCGATGCACGTCTCGCCCGCGTGAAGCTCGACGTGACGGATGCCGCGCAGATCGCCGCCGCCGTCGAGACCGCGCAACAGCGCTTCGGCGCGATCGACGTGCTGGTGAACAACGCGGGCTATGGCTATCAGTCGTCGGTCGAAGAGGGCGACGAAGCGGAGATACGCGCGCAGTTCGACGCGAACGTGTTCGGCCTCTTCGCGATGACACGCGCGGTGCTGCCGGGCATGCGCGAACGGCGTAAGGGGCACGTGCTGAACATCACGTCGGTGGCGGGCATCGCGGGCTTTCCTGGCTCGGGCTATTACGCGGCGAGCAAGCACGCCGTCGAAGGCTGGTCCGATTCGCTCGCGACGGAAGCCGGGCCGCTCGGCATCCGCGTGACCTGCGTCGAGCCAGGCCCGTTCCGCACCGACTGGGCAGGCCGCTCGCTCAGGCAGACGCCCAACCGTATCGCCGACTATGCGGACACGGCGGGCAAGCGCATGCAGGCGACGGCGCAAAACAGCGGCCATCAGGCCGGCGATCCGGTGCGAGCCGCGCAGGCGATGATCCGCATCACGGAGACCGACCAACCGCCGCGTCATCTGGTGCTGGGCGCGTTCGGCGTCGATGCCGTCTCGAAGCGCCTGCATTCGGCACTCGCCGATATCGAAGCGTGGCGCGACACGAGTGTCGGCGCGGACTTTCCGGACAGTGGGAAATAAGCTTCAGGCAGGCCGCGCAGCGTCCGGATAGTATTGCGGCGCTTCGCGGCGGTCGAACATGCCATAGTCGCGCACCACGCGCACGCTGCGCAGCCGTGCGCCATCGGGCAATGCGAGCGCGTTTGCAAAGGCCTCGGCGGCGCGCGCATCGCGCCATGCAGTGAGCAGAATGACGACGCCCGGCGTCAACACAGCGTCGAACACATCCCACGCTACGAGGCCCGTTGCGTCTTCGCGCAAGCCCAGCTTGCCCGCGACTTCGCGCGCGCCCGCGTGTTTCACCCAGTCAGGGTCGCGCCGCGCGTCGATCAGCACGATCGTGGTCGCGTCGCCCGTCTCCGTTTCGTCGAGTCGTTGCTCGTGCAACGTGTGGCCTGCGGGCAGACGCGTGTCGCGCGTCACCTGCCCCACACGCAGCCGATAGTCGCTAAACGTCTGCGTGCGGCCTTTTTCCTGCACGCCATGATGCGTCGCCTGGGTGCGCCATCGCACCAGCGCCTTTTCGTCGCGCCAGCCGGACAGCGACAGCAGCACGCCGTCGCGCGTGAGACTGCCGTAACGGACGTTATCGACGAAGCCGTCGATCTGCTCCAGTTCCGGCTTCAGCATCTTCGCGTAGCCGAGATACGCGTCCCAACGGTCGGCGCACGGTTGCACTTCGAACAGCACTGAAAACATCGTGTTCTCCACGTAGGCGCACGCGGTTCAAACCGCCGCGATGCAATCGATTTCGATGTCGAAACGCCCCGGCCACGCGGGCACGCAGACAAAGATACGCGCAGGCGGATCGTTCGGAAAATAGCGCGCGTAAATTGCGTTGACGGCCGCGAACTGCTCGACCGACGTGCAGTAGACATTGCACTTCAGCACATTCTCAAGCGACGAACCCGCCGTCTCGACGCACAGCTTCAGCTGTTCGAGCACGAGCTCGGTCTGCCGTTCGAGCGGCGCGTCGACGATTTCGCCCGTTTCCGGATCGAACGGCGGCAGGCCCGACACATAGATCGTGTCGCCATGCCGCGTGACGACGGAAGTCGGCGCCTTCCAGCGTTCGAGCCAGCCCGACAGCGGCTCCACCCGGATGATCTCGCGTTTCATGGCTGCACTCCGTTTGCATGATCTGGCTGCCATCGTAGCGCCGGGCAGCGCGCCGACGTTTCAGGCTGAGACGAAATGACGGGTGCGAACGCGCAAATGCGCGCCTCATTTTCCTCTCATTCTTCGAGCTTACGATTCACACATCGAAAGAACCTGCAGCGCCCCAACCGACCTGGTGCGCTGCTCATAGAGGGGAACATCATGAACAGGTCATTCGTTACAGCATGTGCATCGGCGCTCGTCGTCTCGCTCGCGTTGAGCGGCTGCGCAACCTTCGACGGCTCCGCCAACGTCTACAGCGCGTCGCAGGCGCAGCGCGAGGAAACGGTCCGCTTCGGCACCATCGAAAGCGTGCGCCCCGTCACCATCGACACGAGCAACGGCCAGCCCGGCTTTCTCGGCGCCCTCGGCGGCGGCGCGATTGGCGGCATCGCCGGCAGCGCGATCGGCGGCGGACGCGGCTCGATCCTGACGGGCATCATCGGCGGCATTGCGGGCGCGGTGGCGGGCAACGAGGTGCAGAACCACTTCGAGAAGAAACAGGGCGTCGAAATCACCGTGCGGCTCGACAACGGCTCGCTGCGCGCCATCACCCAAAGCACCGACGGCCCGATGTTCTACGCGGGCGAACGCGTACGGCTGCTGTCGGAAGGCGGCGTGACGCGTGTGACGCTGTAAGCGCGGAAGCGGAAGCGGAAGCGGAAGCGGAAGCGGAAGCGGAAGCGGAAGCGGAAGCGTAAAGGAAGAAGGAGACCATCATGTTCATGCGCGACGACGTGATCTACGAGTTTCACCACATCGGCATTCCGACCAGCGAAGTGCGCGAAGGCGAACGCTACAGCCCGCAGTACCGGATGTACACGAGCGACAGCGATTGCAAGCTCGCGCGCATCCAGTACCACCGCTTCGAAGCCGATAGCCCGCTGCACGAACTGATGCGCCGCATGCCGCATCTGGCGTTCAAGGTCGACGATCTCGACCGCGCGATCGACGGCAAAGAGGTCGTGCTCGGCCCGTACGAACCGATCGACGGGTTTCGCGTGGCCGCGATCATCGACGGCGGCATGCCCGTCGAGCTGATCCAGACCGTCCTCGACGACGAAGAGATCTGGACCCGCTCGGTGACAGGCAGGCACGCGCGGCTTTACGCGGCGCAGTACGAGGCTTGAGTTTCAGGTAGCGCGTTTTAGCCAGGCGCGCCAGCCGCCGTATTGCGTGATATCGACGGCGCCTTCGAGGCCGTACGCCTCGCAGACGAAGCCGGTTTCCCAGCGTCCGTCCGCAAGCTCGACCTTGCCGAGCGCGAGCGGCGCCGGAATGCCCGTGAGGAACGAACCAGCTTCACTGCTCGGCAACTCCCATATTTCGACTTCGATTGCCGCGCCATTCGTCGCATCTCGCGTCATGCCAGGCCGTTGCGTCGCGCCGCCACCCGCCAGCGCATACAGCCGATAGCGCGGCGCGCTGGCGGTCTTCTCGACGAGCCGTGCGCCACGCGCGATCAACTGTCCATTGAGCGCCAAGCCTTCGAGATGCGCGCCGCACACGACGAGCATCATCCTGTCATTGCGTGCCGCGCCCGCGGGCGTGTCCGCACTCTGCTGCGCGCCGCCGATCAACGGCACGGCGAGCTTGCGATGCAGCGCATCGGCGACGCTCAGCAAATATTGATCGGTGAACGCGCGGCCGAACAGCGTCACGCCCCACGGCAGCCCATTGCGCATGAAGCCCGCAGGCGTCGCGATGGCGGCGTAATCGAGCAGGTTCATGAAGTTCGTGTAGTAGCCGAGCAGCGAGTTCGGGCCGATGGGATCGCGCTCCAGCTCATCGAGCGTGACCGCGCGCGGAATGGACGGCGTCAGCACGCAATCGAGTTCCGCGAGCACCGCGTCGCAACGCTGCTTCAGCGCCTGAAGCCGGTACTGCGCGCGAAATGCATCGACGGCGGTCGTGCCTGGCGCCTTCGCGAGCACGTCGCGAATCACGGGCAGCACGGCGTCGGGTTGCGATTCCATCAGCGCGCCTGCCACGCTATAGCGCTCGGCGACCCACGGTCCTTCGTACAGCAGTCGCGCCGCTTCGACGAAGGGCGCGAAGTCGATCTCGACGGCCTCGCCGCCGATCGCTTCGAGCGCCGCGCGCGCCTGCGCGAACAGCACGGGGCTTTCTTCGCAGCCGGCAAATTCGAGCTGACGCGGCACCCCGAAGCGGAAGCGCGCGACGGCGCCGAACGCCGCTGCGTCGTTCCATTGCGGATTCGCGCGGCTATAGGCGTCGGCGGGATCGTGGCGGGAGGTGAGCGCGAGCAGCTCGCTCGCCTCGCTGGCCGTCGCGGTGAAGTACGTCACGCAGTCGAGCGTGCGGCAGGCGGGCACGACGCCCGCCGTCGACAGCAGGCCCTTCGTGCCTTTCGTGCCGACGAGGTTGTTCAGCGCGGCGGGCACGCGGCCCGAGCCGGCCGTATCGGTGCCGAGCGCGAAGCTCGCGACGCCGAGCGCCACCGCTAGCGACGACCCAGCGCTCGATCCGCCCGAAGGATACGCGGCGTGCACGCTGTTGCGGCACTTGCCATACGACGAGCGTGTACCGTTGAGGCCCGTCGCGAACTGGTCGAGATTCGTCTTGCCGATGGGCACCGCGCCGAGCGCGATCAGTTGCGCGATGAGCGTCGCCGACTCTTGAGGCGCATACGCGAAAGCGGGGCACGCGGCCGTCGTCGGAATGCCGGCGAGATCGATGTTGTCCTTCAATGCGAACGGCACGCCGTAGAGCGGCAGCGAATCGACATCACGCCCGTCGAGTGCCGCGAGATAAGGCTCGATCTCAGCGTCGGACAGCAGATGAATGAACAGGTGATAGTCCGGGTTCAGCGCCGCGGCGCGCTCGCGCAATGCGCCAATCAGCGCGCGCGGCGTGACGCGGCCTTCGCGATACGCGGCCCGCACAGCGGGAAGACGCAGATCGAATGAATCCATGTCCGATGGTTCCTTAATGCGTTGAAATGAAATGTCTCATGCGTGCTGGTCGATCACGACGACGCGCTGCCCCGCGCGAACGGGCGAACCCGGCGCGACGTGAATCTCGCCGACAGTGCCCGCGCAAGGCGCGATGACGGATATCTCCATCTTCATCGACTCGATCACGAGCAGCACGTCGCCCGCTTCGACGGTCGCGCCGGGCTCGACGCGCACTTGCCACAGATTGCCGGCAATTTCGCTATCGACGGCGATCTGGCCGTCGGTGAGCGGCGCGATTTCCGCGTCTGCGGCGACGGGCGGCTCCAGCGTATCTTCGTTGCTGCCCGCTTCGTGCCAACGCTGGCGCTCGGCCTGAAACGCGGCTTGCTGACGCGTGCGGAATTGCGCGATATCGTCTGCCTCGCGTTCGAGAAACGCCTGATAGTCGGCGAGCGACAACTCAGTCTCTTCGATCTTCAGCGGATAACGGCTGAGCGGAAACGCTTCGCGGATGCGCAGCAGCTCGTCGGCGGAGACTTCGTAAAAGCGGATCTGATCGAAGAAGCGCAACAGGTACGGACGCCCAGCGAAATCCGCGACTTCGCGATAGCGGTTCCACATCTGCAGCGTGCGCCCGACGAACTGATAGCCGCCCGGCCCTTCCATGCCATACACACACAGATACGCGCCGCCGATGCCGACGGAATTCTCGGCTGTCCAGGTACGCGCCGGGTTGTACTTCGTCGTCACAAGGCGGTGACGCGGATCGAGCGGCGTCGCGACGGGCGCGCCGAGATAGACGTCGCCGAGACCCATCACCAGATAGCTCGCGTCGAACACGATGCGCTTCACGGCATCGATCGAATCGAGATCGTTGATGCGGCGGATGAACTCCAGATTGCTCGGGCACCACGGCGCATCCTTGCGCACGGTGGTCATGTACTTGTCGATGGCAAGCTGGCACGCGGGGTCGTCCCACGACAGCGGCAGATGCACGACACGCGACGGCGCGCGCAGATCCTTTTGCAGCAGCACGCGTTGCCATGTCGCCGCGACGTGTTCGAGCAGCGTCGCGAGCGGCAATTGTTCCGGCTGATAGTGAACCTGCAGCGAACGGATGCCGGGCGTCAGATCGATCACGCCGGGCAACTGCAACGCTTCGAGCGATTGCATCAGCGCATGGCCGCGAAAGCGCAGCACGAGATCGAGTTCGGACGGGCCGATTTCGAGCAACAGATGCGTGTCGCCGGACAGTCGCGCGACGAGCCGGTCATCGCCTTCGCCAACGTTCAGCACGATCGGTGATTGCAAGTCCGCGCGTTCTTCTTCGGCATGCATTGGCGTTGCGTGTGCTGCGAGCGTGGCCACTTCTTCGAGACGTGCGCGTGCCGCAGCGCGCGCCGTCGCGACATCGACGGGCACGAAGCGCACCTTGTCGCCCGCCTTCAGCTGGCCGATCTGCCAGAGGTCTGCTTCGATCACCGTGACGGGACACACGAAGCCGCCGAGGCTCGGACCGTCCGGACCGAGAATGACGGGCATATCGCCCGTGAAATCGACTGCGCCGACGGCGTACGGATTGTCGTGAATGTTCGACGGATGCAGTCCCGCTTCGCCGCCATCCGTGCGCGTCCATTCGGGCTTCGGACCGATCAGCCGCACACCCGTGCGGCTCGAATTGAAATGGATCTCCCAGTCGGTGTCGAGAAACTGCTCGATATAACGCGCGCTGAAGTATTCGGGCGCGCCATGCGGACCGTAGATCACGCGCAGCACGCGCACATCGTCGAGGCGATGCGCGAGCGCGGCGGGCATTAATGCGCCCGCATCGCGATCAGAGAGCGGATGAAGATGCAGCACGTCGCCCGCGCGTAGCGCGCGTCCGCCGTGGCCGCCGAACTGCCCGAGCGTGAACGTGCTGCGGCTGCCCAGATACTGCGCGACGTCCAGCCCGCCGCGCACGCACAGATAGGCGCGCGCGCCTGCGCCGCGGATCGTGCCGAGCGCGAGCGTCGAACCGGCTGCAACGAGGAACGTCGTGTTCATCGGCTGCGGAATCTCGTCGAGCGTGACGGGCAGCGTTGCGCCCGTCACGGTGACGACGGCGTCGGTGTTGAAGCGCAGCGTAGGCCCGCTCATCGTGATTTCGAGCGCGGCAGCTTGCGCGTCGTTGCCGAGCAAACGGTTGCCGAGGCGCAGCGCGCGATCGTCCATCGGTCCCGAGGGGGGCACGCCCACGGCCCAGTAGCCCGGACGCCCCGGATAGTCCTGCACGGTAGTCTGCGTGCCGCCGCTGAGCACTTCGAATGTCGATGCGCGATAACGCAAGCCTTCGAGGCAACGCGTCCACGGATGGCCGCTCGCAAACGGCGTGTCGGCGAGAATCTGCCGCAGATAGTCGCGGTTCGTCTCGACGCCATAGATGCGCGACGCTTCGAGCGCGGCGTCGAGCGCGTCGCGTGCCTCGTCGCGGGTCGGTTGCCACGCGATCAGTTTGGCGAGCATCGGATCGAACCACGGCGGCACTTCGCAACCAGCTTCGATCCACGTGTCGATGCGCAGCGCGCGGCCGTCGGCATGCGGAAACGACACATCGGTCAGCAGCCCAGGGCAGGGTTTGAAATCGCGGCCCGGATCTTCCGCATACAGACGCGCCTGGATCGCGTGGCCTTGCGGCTTCAGATCGCGCGACAACACATCGAGCGGCGCCAGCGTGCCCGCTGCCAGTTCGATCATCCAGCGCACCAGGTCCACGCCCCACACTTGCTCGGTCACGCCATGCTCGACCTGCAAACGCGTGTTCACTTCGAGAAAGTAGAAGCGTGCGGAATCGCTGTCGTAGACGAATTCGACGGTGCCCGCCGAGCGATACGACACCGCTTGCGCGAGCCGGATCGCGGCGTCGCATAGCGCGGCTTCGACTCCGTCGGGCAGGTTCGGCGCGGGCGTTTCTTCGAGCACCTTCTGGTTGCGTCGCTGCACCGAGCAGTCGCGCACGCCGAGCGCAATGGCCGCGCCTTTGCCGTCGCCGAACACCTGCACTTCGAGATGCCGCGCCTTCTCGATGTACTCTTCGAGGAACACGCCGGCATCGCTGAAGTTGTTCTGCCCGAGGCGCTTCACGTTGTCGAACTGCGCCGCGAGTTCATCCGCCGAGCGGCACACGCGCATGCCGATGCCGCCGCCGCCCGCGGTGCTTTTCAGCATCACCGGATAGCCGATGCGTTGCGCCGCTTCGAGCGCGGCGTCGAGGCCGTCGAGCAGGCCCGTGCCTTCGAGCATCGGCACGCCCTGTTCAGCGGCAATCGCGCGAGCCGTGTGCTTGAGGCCGAACTCGCGCAATTGCGCGGGCGTCGGCCCGATGAACGCGACGCCCGCGGCTTCGCACGCTTCGGCAAACGCCGCGTTCTCCGACAGGAAACCGTAGCCCGGATGAATCGCCTGCGCGCCTTGCGCACGTGCGATCTCCAGAATCTTCGCGATGTCGAGATAGGTGACGCTCGCCGCGCCGTCGCCGAGACTGCATGCCGTATCGGCGAGGCTGACGTGACGGCTCGCGCGGTCCGCTTCGCTATAGACGGCTACGCCGTCGACGTTCAGTTCGCGCAGCGTGCGCAGAATGCGGCAGGCAATCGCGCCGCGATTCGCAATGAGGACTTTATCGAACATGAGTGGATGTTCAATGCGTGGGCGGGTCGTCCCGCCACGTGGGCATGCATGCCGAGGTCGTCCACGGCAGGTCGCTTCGTTTCAGGTTTTAAAAGCGGGCTTAGTGCTTCGTGTATTCCGTAGAGCCGTCGATGCGCATCAAACGCCCGGCGCGCACTTTCATCACCGTGTAGAGCCATACACGCAGCGTGCTCAGTTCCATATCGTCAGCTCCGCGGGAGTGGGGTTGTACGCATTGCACGGATTGTTCAGTTGCGGGCAGTTCGAGATCAGCACGATCACGTCCATTTCCGCGCGCACTTCGACGTATTTGCCTGGCGCGGAAATGCCGTCCTCGAATGTGAGGCCGCCCTCGGATGTGACGGGCACGTTCATGAAGAAATTGATGTTGGCGGCGATGTCGTGTTTCGACAGACGGCCGTCATGCGCGCACGCGCGCAGGTAGTTGTCGCGGCAGCTGTGCATGTAGCGCTTTTCCAGCGCATAGCGCACGGTGTTGCTCTCCTGCGCGCATGCGCCGCCCAACGTGTCGTGACGTCCGCAGGTATCGGCGACGATGGTCAGCATGGGGTTGCCGAGGTTCGAATAGAGCACGGTGCCCGTCGTCAGATAGAGGCTTTGCTGACGGCGCAGCGTGCGTTGCGCGTCGTAGCGCTCGCGCGGATCGGCGAGGCTGTAGAACAGCGTGTCGATCGCCTGATTGCCTTCTACGTCGCGAATGCGCAGCGTCTGGCCCGCTTTCAGTTCCTTGAGCCATGGCTCGCCCGCGGGCAAGGTTTCGCGAAAGATCGCGTCGGCGGGGTCGAGCGTGCTGGTCGTGAGGATGGATGTCGTCATGGCGCGCGTTCCGCTCAGAGAAAGAACCGTTCGGTGTTGAGGAAGCCGCGCGCGTTTTCATCGCATGACGTGCGGCAGATTTCGGCGGCCTGGCTGTCGGCGGCGCGCAGTGTGAGCTTCACGGGTTTCGGCGCGTATTCCGGGTTCGGGTCGAGCGGATGCTGGATCGCCGTCAGCACGACGAGCGTGTTCATCGGTGCATACAGTTCGATGTAGTCGCCCGTTTTCGAATTGCCTCCGACGAAGCTGAGCGCGCCCGCATCCGTCACATCGATGCGGCTGAACAGATTGAGCGTCATCAGCAGATCGGAAATGCCGAGTCCCCATTTGCCGAGTTCGACGAGCAGATTGTCGGTGCCGTTGCGATAGAACGCGTTGCGCAGTTCCTGATAGCGGCCTTGCCCGTACTTCTCGAACACTTCGGCTGCATTCGACACACCCGCGAGACTGTCGTGCCATCCACACGTATCCGCGACAATCGCGGCGAGCACGCGGCCCATGTCGGAATAGAGGCAATGGCCCTTGGTCAGCTTGGCCGTGTGCTGGCACTTGAGCGTATCGGGCAGATTCAGCCGCTCGCTTTTTTCGGCGGCATTGAAGAGCAGCATCGCGACGTTCGCGCCGCCGCGCGGATCGGTGATACGCAGCAACTGGCCGCGCTTGACGATCAGCGATGCATGTCCGCCGCCGGGCACGGTTTCTTCGAGCAATGTTTCGTTCATGTGTTTTGTCCTTTCGATCATGCGGGTACGGCGAGCAGCGGCGGAATCGTCATCGCCGCATGCGCTTCGCGCACACCGTTGCGTTCGAGGGGAATGTCATAAGTGATGCGCGCACCGTACGCCTGCGGCGCTTGCGGATCGACGCGCACCTTGTCGAACACGAGCACGCGGCTGCCGAGCGTGAAGCCTTCCTTCAGGTCGTGCGTGACCATGAAGACCGTCAGCTTCGCTTCGCGCCACAGCCCGGTCAGCAGTTCGTGCATGTCGCGGCGGATGCCTGGGTCGAGCGCGCCGAACGGTTCGTCGAGCAGCAGCACGCGCGGCTTCATCACCAGCGCCTGCGCCAGTGCGAGACGTTGCTGCATGCCGCCCGACAGTTGATGCGGATACTTGTCGAGCGAATCGGCGAGGCCGACGCGCGTGAGCATCGCGACGGCTTCATCGCGTGCGAGGCGGCGGCGCGCGCCGAACAGACGGCCTGTGAGCGGCGCATGCGGCAGTTCGAGGCCGAGCATCACGTTGCGCAGCACGGTGAGATGCGGAAACACCGAATAGCGCTGGAACACCACGCCGCGATGCGGGTCCGGCTCCGGCGGCAACGGTTCGCCGTCGAGCAGGATTGCGCCGCGCGTCGGTCGCTCCTGGCCGAGCAGCAGGCGCAGGAACGTCGACTTGCCGCAGCCCGACGCGCCGACCATCGAACAGAACTCGCCTTCCGCGATGCGCAGATTGAGCCGCTCCAGCACGACCTGATCGCCGTACTGTTTCCACAGGTTGCGGATCTCGATCATGCGCGGCCTCCGTTGTACCAGGGGAACGCCCATTGCGTGAGACGGCGCAGCGCTGCGTCGATCAGCCACGCGAGCAGCGTGATCCACGCGACGTACGGCAGGATCACATCCATCGCGAGATAGCGGCGCACGAGAAAAATGCGATAGCCGAGTCCATCCGTCGAGGCGATCGCTTCCGCTGCGATCAAAAACAGCCACGCCGATGTCAGCGCAAGACGCAATGCAATCAACAGACGCGGCAGGAGTTGCGGCACGATCACGCGCAGAATCAGCGTCCAGCTCGATGCGCCGAGCGTTTGCGCCTTGATCCACAATTCCTCGGGAATTTCGCGCGTGCGCTGTTGAAGATCGCGGATCATCATCGGCGTAATGCCGATCACGATCAGCACGACTTTCGACAGCTCATCGAGACCGAACACGATGAAGAGAATCGGCAATACCGCGAGCGGCGGAATCATCGATATCACCGTGATGAACGGCGACAGCGTCGTGCCCGCGAGCGGAATGCTGCCCGTCACGATGCCGAACACGAGCGCGATCGCCGCGCTTGCGACCAGCCCGATGCCGAGCCGCCGCATGCTCGACACCGTGTCGTCCCACATCATGTATTCGCCCGTGCGCTTGTCCTCGGTGAACGCGTATTCGTGCAGCGCGTCCTTCATCTGCGTGGCGCTCGGCAGCAGCTTGTCGTCGGGATTGGCCTGCAGCCGCAGCGACGAGCCGGTGAGGTACACCGCGATCAGCACGATGAAGGGCAGCAGCAACAGCATGAGACTGCCGGTGCGGCCTGGATGTCGGTTGATGAGCCGCATGGGCCTCTCCTGCTCAGATTGAAGCCGCGCTCACAGCTTGCCTTGCGCGGCCAGGCGCACGTATGTCGGATCGAAACGCAGCTTCAGGTTGCTCTTGCTGCCGACCACCACGTTGTTGTCGAACGCCATGCCGACGGCACCCGCGTTCGGCGCGCCCTTGCCGAGCAGCCCGTGATCGAACGAGAACTGCGCGACGCGCGTCATGATCTTCGGCATGTTCGGGCTGGTGGCGAAATCGAGCGCCTGTTGCGGCGTGTAGAAGAGCGCCGTGGTGGAGAGTTGCGCCTTGTAGCCGGCGAGGTCGGTGCCCGATGCTTTGGCCATCGACGTGAGCGCGGCCTCCGTGTCAGGCGACGTGCCATGCATGGTCTGCATGATTTCGAACCATGCGCCCGTCAGCGCCTTGCCGAGCGCCGGGTTGTCATGCAGCGTCTTCGTGTTGACGACCATCATGTCCATGATCTCGCCCGGAATGCGGCTCGAATCGAACACTTCCGTGACGTTCGGCTTCGCCTTCAGATCGGCGAGCATCGGGTTCCACGTGACGGCGTTGTGCACGGTGGGCGTCGCGAACGCGCCGGAGATATCGGCGTCGGACGTGTTGACGGTCTTGATGTCGCGCTCGCTCATGCCTGCCGATTCGAGTGCGCGCGCGAGCAGATAGTGCGAGACGGAGAGTTCGACGAGATTGACGGGCTGGCCTTTCAGGTCAGCGACCTTTTTGCCCGCGCCCTTGATGAGCACGCCGTCATTGCCGTTCGAGTAATCGCTGACGATCAATGCCGTACTGTCCACGCCACCCGTCGCAGGGATGGTCAGCGCGTCCATGTTGGTCATCGCACAGCCGTCGAACTTGCCGGCCGTGTACTGGTTGATTGATTCGATGTAGTCGTTCAGCTGCACGACATCGACATTGATGCCGTACTTCTTCGCCCATTTGGACATGATGCCTTGGGTCTTCGCATAACCCCAGGGCATCCAGCCGGCGTAGATGGTCCAGCAGACCTTGAAGTCCTTACGGGCCTGAGCGAATGAAGGCGTGGAAAAACACAGGGAGAGAGCGACGGCGGCAGCGGCTGCAAAACGAAGCTTGCGCATGAGGTTGACCTCGCAGGGACGGTTATCGACGGCAGGAGCGGCGCGACGCATCGCGTTCTCTCCCGGGCTTTTATCCCGCCGTGTAACCTCATCGAGGTCGACAACTCTCGGACCAGCGTCGCGTATCGAATGCATGTGTTTGCATCGATGCGGACCGGAACCCTAGTCATCCATTTGCCAGATTGTGACTGCTAAACCGGATGCTGCACCGGCTCCTGCAAGTTACTAAGCGATAAGCATGCCATTGCCGTCTTTACTTGGGTTCAGCGTTTTTCGCATGCGGTTCGTGCACAAGGTTGAAGCGTGATCGCGATCTGTGCGCGCGTGTTCGCACCAGTCGGGTGCTTCACACGGAAGTCATTTGCCCAGTCGTTCCGCCAGCGCATAGCGGCGCATGCAGCGCTCCATGCTGTCGAGAAACGCGTGATCCGCCGCATTCATCTTGCGGTCGCGATGCCACAGCAGATGCACGTCGACATCGACGAGTCCTTCTTCGGGCGGCAGGCGCCACAGGCGCTGCTGCGCGATGTCGTCACGCACGATGTGCTCGGGCAGGCAGCCGATGCCGAAGCCCGCGAAGATCAGCCGCCGCACTTCGTCGAGACTCGGCGACGACGCGACGATGCGCCCCGTGAAGCCCTTCTGGTCGCGAAACACGGTAAGCGGCGAAAGACTGTCACCGATCTGGTCGCTCGTGAACGACACGAAGTTTTCGGCGAGCAGATCTTCCATCGTCAGTGGCGACTTGCCGTACAGCCGGTGATGACGCCCGCAGAAAATCGCATAGCGTTGCCGCAGGAAGCAGCGCATCTCCAGCTTGTCGTGCGGTGAACGGCACAGGCCGAGTCCCGCGGTCGCGGTCTTTTGCAGCAGCGACGAGATGATGTCGGACGAGCGCATCACTTCGATCTGCAAGTCGATGCGCGGATACGCGCGATGAAAGTCCGCAAGAAACTCGTCGTACACGGGCGACTCGATGCGGCTGATGGTCAACAGGCGAATCGAGCCGCTGATGTCCTCGGTGCGGTCGTCGATCTCGGTTTCGAGCCGCGAGATATTGCCGTAGATATCGCTGGCAATGCGATAGACCTCTTCGCCCGCCTGGGTCGGCGCGAAGTACGGGCCGCGGCGGTCGATCAGCTTGCGCTCCAGCGTTTCCTCGAGCCGCCGCAGCGCCTGGCTCACGGCCGGTTGCGTGACGTGCAGGCGCGCGGCGGCGCGGCTCAGGCTGCGCTCCTGCATGATCACGAGGTACGTGCGCAACAGATTCCAGTCGAGCCGGTCATTCAGAAAGCGGGCGATGTCGGTGCGCATCGAAGGCAACTATAAGTTGAATTTATGCGGCGAATAATAACTCGAAATTTGACTAATGTTTTCTGGCCGCCGATAAATGACACATGCCGTGGCGCGCGCCCGCTCTGAGAAACGAGCGGCACACCCATCCCAACACCGCGCGCAATGCCACGGGTTCAACCCACGTCAGACGTGCATCAGGAGCCAGCATGACCCAAACCATCAGTACCACCCGTCAGCCGGGACGCGCCGCAACGGCCGCGTTCATCGGCACGATGATCGAGTGGTACGACTTCTATATCTACGCGACGGCCGCCGCGCTCGTATTCGGCGAACTGTACTTTCCGTCGAACGACCGCTTCGTCAGCACGATGGCGTCGTTTGCGACGTTTGCCGTGGGCTTTTTCGCGCGGCCGCTGGGCGGCATCGTGTTCGGCCATCTCGGCGACCGCATCGGCCGCAAGAAAGCGCTGATGACGACGCTGATGATGATGGGCGTCGCGACCGTGTGCGTCGGCCTGCTGCCCGACTATTCGAAGGTCGGCATGCTCGCGCCTGTTTTGCTCGTGCTGCTGCGCGTCGTGCAGGGCATTGCCGTCGGCGGCGAGTGGGGCGGTGCGGTGCTGATGGCGGGCGAACATGCGCCGCAAGGGCGCCGCACGTTCTTCGCGTCGTTCGCGCAGCTCGGCAGTCCGGCGGGGCTGATCCTGTCGCTGATCGCGTTTCGCGCGGTGACCTCGATGGACAAGGCGGACTTCATGTCGTGGGGCTGGCGTCTGCCGTTTCTCGCGAGTTCCGTGCTGCTGATCGTCGGTATCGTGATCCGTCTCGGCGTGAACGAATCGCCGGAATTCCAGCGCGTGAAGGAATCGAACCGCACGGCGAAGCTGCCCATCGCCGAAGTGGTCAGCTCGGCATGGGGCCTCGTGCTGCTTTGCATCGGCGCGAATACGATCGGCATTGCGGGCGTGTACTTCACCAACACCTTCATGATCGCGTACACGACGCAATACGTCGGCGTGACGCGCTCGCTGATTCTCGACTGCCTGTTCGCCGTCGCGATCATCCAGTTCGTGTCGCAGCCGCTCGCTGCGTGGACGGCCGAACGCATCGGCGGCGCGCGCTTCCTGAAGATCGCCGCGTTGCTCGCGATGATCTCGCCGTATCCGATGTTCATGCTCGTGCAAAGCGGCTCGGCCGTGCCGATGGTGATCGGCATCGCGATCGCCGTGATCTGCATGGCGAGCTTCTACTCGGTGATCGCGGGCTTCGTCAGCGGCATCTTCCCGACGCGCGTGCGCTACTCGGGCATCTCGCTCGCGTACCAGGTGTGCGGCGCGGTGGCAGGCGGTCTCACGCCGCTGGTTGGCACGTGGCTCGCGCATCGCTATACGGGCCAATGGTGGCCGCTCGCCGTGTTCTATACGTGCCTCGCAGGGATCTCGCTGGTGTGCATCGTCGCACTCGATGCACGGCGCGCGACGCACGCGGAGCAGGCTGAAGCCGTCGGCGCGCATTGAACCGAACTCACGTTGAACGACCCGGAAGACTCATGAAAGACCTGTTGCAAATCGACGGCGCGCGCCTTTGGCAAAGCCTGATGGACATGGCGCAAATCGGCGCGACACCGAAGGGCGGCGTGCGGCGCCTCGCACTCACCGATGAAGACGTACGTGGCCGCGATCTGTTCGCGACGTGGTGCCGCGAGGCGGGCATGACGGTGAGCGTCGACGAAATCGGCAATCTGTTCGCGCGCCGCGAAGGGGTGCAGAAGGATGCGGCGCCCGTGCTGATCGGCAGCCATCTCGACACGCAGCCCGAAGGCGGGCGCTTCGACGGCGTCTATGGCGTGCTCGCCGCGCTCGAACTGGTGCGCGCGCTGAACGACGCGAACATCGTGACGGAAAAGCCGATCGAAATCGTTTCGTGGACCAACGAGGAAGGCGCGCGCTTCACGCCTGCGATGCTCGGCTCGGCGGTGTTCACGGGTATTACGTCGCTCGACGAAGCGCTTGCGAAGGAAGACGCGGACCACATCACGCTGGCGGACGCGTTGACACACAGCGGTTATCGCGGCGCGCGCGCCGTCAATGGCCAGGCCGTCGATGCGTATTTCGAAGCGCACATCGAACAGGGCCCTGTGCTCGAAGCGAACGGTACGACGATCGGCGTCGTGACTGGCGGCCAGGCGATCCGCTGGCTCGACGTCACCGTGACGGGCATGGCCGCGCACGCAGGCACGACGCCGATGCCGTATCGCAAGGATGCTTACTTCGCGAGCGCGCAGATGGTGGCGGAGCTGGAACGCATCGTCGAAGGTTACGCGCCGCGCGGACTCGTAACCATCGGACAAGTCGGCATCAGGAACGCATCGCGCAACACGATTGCAGGCGAAGTGTCGTTCACCGTCGATCTGCGTCACCACGAAGACAGCGAAGTCGATGCGATGGAGCGCGATCTGCGCGCGGCATTCGAGCGCGTTGCGCAAGCGCGCGGCGTGCAGCTTCGCGTCGAAACATATTGGCGCAGCCCCGCGACGCCGTTCGATACCGCATGCGTTGATTCGGTCGCGCAAGCGGTTGAAGCGCTCGGCTATTCGAACGAGCGCATCGTCAGCGGCGCGGGTCACGATGCGATTCATCTCGCGCGCTATTGCCCCACGGCGATGGTGTTCATTCCGTGCGTCGACGGCCTGTCGCACAACGAGGCCGAAGACGCGCTGCCCGACGATGTCACGCGCGGCGCGAACGTGCTGCTCAATGCGGTGCTCGCGCGCGCGGGCGTGATGGCAACGGCGGATGCGCAATAAGAAAGGATTTGCGATGAAGACTTTTTTCCACCCCGAACAACTGCTGCATCATCCGCGCTCTTATCTGTCGCGCGGACAGATGCGTGAGCCGCAGGAAGTGCCCGAGCGCGCTGCACGCCTCGTCGCTGCGGCGAAATCGCTGGATTTCGATGTCGTCGAACCGGCCGATCACGGCACGGCCGCCATCGCCGCCGTGCACGACATGAACTATCTGCGCTTTCTCGAAGAAGCGCATCGCGACTGGAAAACGATGCCGGACGACTGGGGCGACGAAGTGATGTCGAACATCTACGTGCGCGATCCGAATCCGTTGCGAGGCGTGCTCGCGAAGGCGGCGCGCTATCTCGCCGACGGCAGTTGCCCTGTCGGCGCGAATACCTGGCGTGCCGCGTACTGGTCGGCGCAAAGCGCGCTGGCGGCGTCGTCGGCCGTCAACGAGGGCGCGCGCGAAACGTATGCGCTGTGCCGCCCGCCTGGCCATCACGCACGCGCCGATGCGGCGGGCGGCTTCTGCTATCTGAACAACGCGGCGATTGCGGCGCAGTCGTTGCGAAGCCGCTTCAAGCGCGTCGCGATTCTTGACACCGACATGCATCACGGCCAGGGCGTGCAGGAGATTTTCTACGGACGCGATGACGTGCTGTACATCTCCATTCACGGCGATCCGACCAACTTTTATCCCGTGGTCGCGGGTTATGAGGAAGAGCGCGGCGCGGGTGCGGGCGACGGCTTCAACGTCAATCTGCCGATGCCGCACGGTTCGTCGGAAGCGGTGTTCTTCGACAAGCTCGACGATGCGCTGCGCGTGTTGAAGCGCTTCGAACCGGATGCGCTGGTGCTTGCACTGGGCTTCGATATTTACAAGGATGATCCGCAGTCGCAGGTGGCCGTGACGACGGAAGGCTTCGGGCGGCTCGGCGAAGCGATCGGCTCGCTGAAGTTGCCTTCCGTGATCGTTCAGGAAGGCGGCTATCACCTGGAAAGCCTCGAAGCGAATGCGCGCGCGTTCTTCGGCGGCTTCATGGAGAAGCGCGGCGGGTAAGCGCGGATTTTCAAGCGCGACATGCAAACGGCCTCGCAGCAATGCGAGGCCGTTTTTCATTGCGTCAGCCATAGCCTGTGCAGAAACGGTGCCGCAAACCGACCGTGACGATCGTCTGCGATTGCGCCGAGGAGTGGCGGTTTCCTTGGTCAGACGCTTCGACAGGTTTGCCCGCCGTGCTGGGCGAAACGGATCGAGTGGCGCGCATGCCGCATCAAGCGACGCCGGCCTGTGACCGTTGCGAACGAACGGTCAGCGCGAATGAAAACGGGCGTCCAATGGACGCCCGTCGAATGCTTGCAGTCGAAGCAGATCAGCCCGGCAGACGCGACGAAACAGCCGCCGGCCGGTTGTTCGACGCGACGCCCGTGTCCGTCGGCAGCGCGGAGCCTTGTGCTTGCGCAACGAGGTTCTCCGTGGCCGGACCGATCGCGTCGGTGAACGTCTTCGGACGCACGCCGATAGCCAGCACCAGTACGGCCATCGCACCGAGCAGCACGAACTCGCGGCGGCCCAGATCGCGCAGGCTCGACACGCGCGTATTCTTGATCGCGCCGAACATCACGCGCTTGTACATCCACAGCGTGTACGCGGCGCTCAGGATCAGCGTCAGCGCAGCCGTCGCGCCAACCCAGAAGTTGAAGCGGATCGCGCCCATCAGCACCAGAAACTCGCCGACGAAACCCGACGTGCCCGGCAGGCCGACGTTTGCCATCGAGAACAGCATCGCGAACGTAGCGAGCTTGGGCATCGAGTTGGCGACGCCGCCGTAGGCGTCGATCGAGCCGTTCTTCGTGCGGTCGAACAGCATTCCCGTGCACAGCAGCATCGCGCCCGACACGATGCCGTACGACAGCATCTGCACGACGGCGCCTTCCGTGCCCATGCGGTCGAACGTGAACAGGCCGAGCGTGACGAGGCCCATGTGCGCGACAGCGGAATAGGCGAGCAACTTGCGCATGTCGGTCTGCGCGAGCGCGAGCAGGCTGCCGTAGATCACCGCGACCAGCGACAGCGCGATCATCGCCGGCGCGAAGAAGTGGCAGGCGTCCGGCACGATGGGCAGCGCGAAGCGCAGCAGGCCGTAGCCGCCCATCTTCAGCATGCCGAGCAGCACGGCTGCGCCCGTCGGGCCGTCCGAGTGGACGTCGGGCAGCCACGTGTGCACGGGCCACATCGGCACCTTCACCGAGAAGGCCGCGATGAAGCCGATGAACACCATGATCTGCGGCATGAAGTCGAGCTTCAGCGTGCGCCACGTGGCGATGTCGAACGTGTGCGAGTGCGCCCAGAGGTAGATCAGCGCGGCGAGCATCGCCAGCGAGCCGACCAGCGAAAAGAAGAAGAAACGCACCGCCGCATAGACGCGGCGCTTTTCGCCCCACGTGCCGATCAGCAGATACAGCGGAATCAGCGACGCTTCGAAGAACACGAAGAACAGCATGCCGTCGAGCGACGTGAACACGCCCTGCATGCAGCCGGACAGCAGCAGGAACGCGCCGTAGTACTGCGCGACGCGCGTGGTGATCGATTCCCACGACGCGATCACGATGATCAGCGTCGTCACGGCAGTCAGCACGGTGAACCACAGCGAAATGCCGTCGACCCCGAGGTGATACGAGATGCCGAACTCGGGCAGCCACGCGGACTGCTGCTCGAACTGCATCGTCGACAGCGACGAATCGAAACCCGCTACCAGCGGAATGACGGGCAGGATGCTGACGGCTGCGCCGATCAGCGCAAGCCAGCGCGTGCGGCTCTGCGCGCTGTCAGAGCCGCCGAGCAGCACGACGATACCGGCGACGATGGGGACCCAGATCAGGAGGTCGAGGACTGATGGGAGGTGCATTTGCTCTTTGATGAAACGCCTGAACGCGAATAGCAGGCCCTCGCCCGTGGGGCGAAGGATCAAAAAACCTTACATGGACATTTCGACGGACGGCCCCGAAGGGCGCGGGACGGCGCGCAGCTTGCGCACACGCGTAACCAAAACGCATGACGGTCAGGGTTAACGAGGATAACTCAAAATAATAATGTTGCGCTGCCACAAGTACGTTTTTTATTTATTGCGAAAGTCGGCATTGACATTGATGGGTGGTCCTGCGCAGGTGAAGTGCGCTGCACAAAGAAGCAGCACTGGAAGCGCTTCCACACGATGAGGCGCAATGGCGGCTTACAGGGCTTGCCCTAGATTTAAGCGTCCGTTGTTCGCTGTACGCTTAAGTCGCGAGGAGACGAACCCATGAGAAAAGTTTTCCACATCGCTGTTATCGCCGTTTTGGCCTACCTGGTTGCCGATCGGGCGCTGCTGCATGCGCAGGCTCAGGAAGCCAGCACGTTCGCTTGCGCGCAAGGTGCCGAACAGGTGAAGCTGGATGCGCTGGGCAGAGGGTTTGGCGACGCCGCCGCGAGCAGTCAGGGCGATGCGTTCAGGTCGGGATGTCTGGTGACAGGACGTGGCCGTCCGACAGAGATGCTGGCGCGCAACTGATCAGCAGTTGAAGCGCAGATGAGGCGCAGATGAAGCAGGGCAGGGAAGCCGCGCCGGCCGCACGATACATCGCGTGCAACCGGCGCGAGGATGCGCGCTTAACGCAAGGTTAGCGCGACATCATGTTCATGCTGACGTTATGCATGACCCACAGCGTACCGCCGATCACGATGATAGCCGTCAGTACCGTGAACGCGAACGCGGTCACGTTCCAGCGCTGACCCGACGACGTGTTCATGTGCAGGAAGTACACCAGGTGCACGACGATCTGCACGAGGCCGAGGCCGGCAATCGCGTAGAGCGCCTGCGTGCCCGTTGCCCAGCCCGCCAGCACCACGCCGAATGCGGCTGCCGTCAGGATGACGGACAGCACGAACCCGATCATGTAGCTGCCGAAGCTGCCGTGGCTTTCGTCACCGTGCGCCGAATGTGATGAGTGAGAATGGCTGCTCATTTAGATCACGCTCGCAAGGTAGACAAACGAAAAAACACCGATCCACACGATGTCCAGGAAGTGCCAGAAAAGGCTCAGGCACGTCAGACGGCGCAGTTCGCGCTCGCCCAGAGCGGGCGCACGCACGACCTGAACCATCATCACGAGCATCCATACCAGACCCGACGTGACGTGCAGGCCGTGCGTGCCGACCAGCGTGAAGAACGCCGACAGGAACGCGCTGCGGTCAGGACCCGCGCCGTCCGCGATCATGTGCGAGAACTCGCGGATTTCCAGCGCGACGAACGACGCGCCCAGCACGAACGTCACAGCCAGCCAGAACAACGTGGTGCTCTTGTTGTTCTTGTGCGCGCCGAGCATCGCGAAACCGTACGTGATACTCGAGAACAGCAGGATCGCCGTTTCGACCGCCACGCCCTGGATCTCGAACAGATCCTTGCCGCTCGGACCGCCTGCGAACTGATGGCTCATCACCGCAAACGTCGCGAACAGCGCCGCGAACAGAATGCAGTCGGTCATCAGGTACAGCCAGAAGCCGAACACCGAATTGGACGGTGCGTGTTCCGCGTCGTGATGATGCGGGTCCGCAACAATAGCTTTTTGTAGCATCAGGCAATCTCCTCAGCTTCGGGCAGTTGCTTGGCGATGGCCGCGCCCGAACCAGCGCCGTTACGTTCTTCCATCAGTCGAACCGTTTCGGCCGGGATGTAGTAGTCGGTGTCGTTATCGAAGCTGCGTGCGATCCACGTACCGATCGCGCCGATAAAGGCCGCGATAGCCAGCCACCAGATGTGCCACGTCAACGCGAAGCCCAGCGCAAGGCTGAACACGCCGATGAAGAAACCAGCGCTCGTGTTCGACGGCATGTGGATGTCGCGGTACACCGGCTTCTCGACATTGCCGCGTTGCTTCATGTCGTGGAATGCATCCAGCTCATGCACGACAGGCACCGTCGCGAAGTTGTAGATCTGCGGCGGCGAAGTCGTCGCCCATTCGAGCGTACGGCCATTCCACGGATCGCCCGTGAGGTCGCGGTTTTCCGGCTTGTTGCGATCGCGGATCGACACGACGATTTGCAGCAGCTGGCAGCCGATACCGATTGCGACCAGCACGGCGCCGAGTTCGGCGACCAGCAGCCACGGATGCCATGCCGGGTTGTCGTAGTGGTTCAGACGGCGCGTCATGCCCATGAAGCCGAGCACGTACAGCGGCGTGAACGCAACCCAGAAGCCGATCTGCCAGAACCAGAACGCAGCCTTGCCGAGCTTCTCGTTCAGCTTGAAGCCGAACGCCTTCGGGAACCAGAAGTTCATGCCAGCGAGGTAGCCGAACAGCACGCCGCCGATGATCACGTTGTGGAAGTGAGCGATCAGGAACAGCGAGTTGTGCAGCACGAAGTCCGCGCCGGGAATCGCCATCATCACGCCCGTCATACCGCCGATCGTGAACGTGACCATGAAGCCGAGCGTCCACAGCACAGGCGTCGTGAACTCGATGCGGCCCTTGTACATCGTGAACAGCCAGTTGAACACCTTCACGCCCGTCGGGATGGCGATGACCATCGTCGCAATGCCGAAGAACGCGTTGACGTCGGCGCCCGAACCCATCGTGAAGAAGTGGTGCAGCCACACGAGGAACGACAGCACCATGATCGCGCAGGTTGCGTAGACCATCGTCTTGTAGCCGAACAGCGGCTTGCGCGCGAACGTCGAGATGACTTCCGAGAAGATACCGAACGCAGGCAGGATCAGGATGTAGACCTCAGGGTGGCCCCATGCCCAGATCAGGTTCAGGTACAGCATGGCGTTGCCGCCGCCGTCATTCGTGAAGAAGTGCATGCCGAGGTAACGGTCCAGGCCGAGCAGCGCGAGCGTGACGGTCAGGATCGGGAACGCCGCCATGATCAACACGTTCGTGCACAGGGCTGTCCATGTGAACACGGGCATCTTCATCAGCGTCATGCCGGGCGCGCGCATCTTGATGATCGTGGCGAAGAAGTTCACGCCCGTCAGCAAGGTGCCGATACCCGAGAGCTGCAAGCTCCACAGGTAGTAGTCGACCCCGACGCCCGGGCTGAACTGCAGCTCCGACAGCGGCGGATAGGCGAGCCAGCCCGTCTGCGCGAATTCGCCGATCAGCAGCGAGATGTTGATCAGGATCGCGCTGATCGCCGTCATCCAGAAGCTCAACGAATTGAGGAACGGGAACGCGACGTCGCGTGCGCCGATCTGCAGCGGCACGATCAGGTTCATCAGGCCGACCATGAAGGCCATCGCCATGAAGAAGATCATGATGACGCCGTGCGCCGTGAAGACCTGATCGTAGTGGTGCGGCGGCAGATAGCCGGGCGAGTGATACGCGAGCGCGAGCTGCGTACGCATCATGATCGCGTCGGCGAAGCCGCGCAGCAGCATGATGAGCGCAACGACGATGTACATCACGCCGAGCTTCTTGTGGTCGACCGACGTGAGCCATTCGGTCCACAGGTAGCGCCACTTGCCGAAATACGTGATCGCGCCGAGCACAGCCAGCGCGCCGAAAATCATCCCGATACCGGCGACGACGATGATCGGCTCGTGATACGGAATGTCCGCCAGGGTTAATTTACCGAACATGCTTACCCCTTGGTCCCGTTAGGTGCACAGTTCACGTCCTTCATGTTGTCGATGACGTGACCGTTGTTGTAGCGGGCAACAATGTTGTTGAAGAGCTTGGGATCGACCGACGAGAAGTACGACACAGACGCCTTCTCTTCCGGCTTCGCCACTGCGTAGTAGCGGTCCATGGAGAGGTGATCAGTCGATGCGCGTGCTTTCGCGACCCATGCGTCGAAGTCTTGCTGCGACTCAGCGAGCGTGCGGAACTTCATGTCCGAGAAGCCCTTGCCGCTGAAGTTGGCGGAAGTGCCGGCGTAGTCGCCCGCTTCTTCAGCCAGCAGATGCAGACGCGTCTGCATGCCTGCCATCGCGTAGATCTGGCCGCCCAGTTGCGGGATGAAGAACGAGTTCATCACCGTGTCCGACGTGATGCGGAAATTCACCGGGGTGCCCACGGGAATCGCCAGCTGGTTCACGGAAGCGATGCCGAGATCCGGATAGATGAACAGCCACTTCCAGTCGAGCGCGACGACTTCGACGTTGATCGGCTTCACGTTCGATTCGAGCGGCTTGTACGGGTCGAGCTCATGCGTGCTCTTCCACGTCAGGACGGCGAGGAACAGAATGATCAGTGCGGGAATCGTCCAGACGGCGATTTCGATTGCCGTCGAATGCGACCAGTTCGGACGGTATTCGGCGGACTTGTTCGATGCGCGATAGCGCCATGCGAACAGCAGCGTCAGGAAGATGACAGGAACCACGACGATCAGCATCGCCCACGTCGAGGTCGCGATCAGCGACTTCTCAGCGGCACCGATGGGGCCTTTCGGCGCGAGCAGCTCGAGGTTGTTGCACCCCGAAAGCAGGAGGGCTGGGGCAATTGAGACGAGACCGGCTAGCCGGCCCGCGATTTTTTTCGTCATCGCGGCCCTCTACAAAAACAAACGAACGAACGCATGCATTTCCTTGCTCCTTTTATAAGCGCTCGCATAATACGAAAGACACGTGTTGCAGTACAGCACTTTGATGCGAACGAACTATTGCGCGATCAGAGGTGAGACATAGTGTCGCAATGCCGCATCGGAGACCCTTTTGCGGCGTGCTGACGGTCCCAAGGACCGGTTTGAAAGGTTTTCGTAGGGAGCTGACGGGCATGCCGGATGCGTTTGCTGCGGCACGCAACAGAACTGCGGAGGACGGGATGGACGATAAATTCGACCTTCGACGCTTCGTCGATGCTCAGGCACCTATTTACGGGCAGGCGCTAGCGGAATTGCGCAACGGGCGCAAGCAAAGCCACTGGATGTGGTACGTCTTTCCCCAGTTTCAGGGCCTCGGAACGAGTCAAATGGCCCAAAAATTTGCCATCAACTCATTACCCGAAGCTGTCGCGTATTTGCAACATCCATTGCTCGGTCCCCGTTTAAAGGAGGTCACGCGAGCCGTCAACGAAGTCGAGGGCCGGTCTATCGAGACCATCTTCGGCTACCCGGATTACCTGAAGTTCCACTCGTCGATGACGCTGTTTTCGAAAGCCGCGCCCGATGAGCCGGTGTTCACCGATGCGCTTGCCAGATACTTCGGCGGCAAGCCGGACGAGCGGACCCTGGAACTCCTCTGAGCGCCGCACGCAATGCGCGCCGAAGCGCCCCAGGACGCGCGCTGCGCGCGCTTCACAAGCCCCGATAAGCGATTCTTAAGGATCGCACGGCCAGAATGGCCCGTTGCGAAGCCCGACAGAGGCTTTGCGTTACCGGACGGGGCTCCACATGATTGCGATCTACGCTGCGCTAAAAGCGGCCGGCCTGCGCCCGACGACGAGCCGGGCATCCGTGCTGAGGCTTTTCCACGAGCTCCCGCACGAGCACTTCACCGCCGATCAGGTGTACCGCAAGCTGTCGCGCGAGCCGGAGCCTTGCAGCCTGGCGAGCGTCTACCGCGCGCTCTCGCAGCTGCATGAGGCGGACCTCATTTCGAGCGCGACATTGGGCGATGCACGCATCATCTACGAACTCAATCGCGGGCAGCGCCACTATCACCTCGTCTGCAACCGCTGCGGCCGCATTCAGGACGCGTACGATCCGGGCCTCGAACAGCAGCAGGCAAAGATCGCCGCCGATCAGCACTTTCACTACGTGACGTCGAGCCTCGTGATCTTCGGCCGATGCGAAGACTGCGAGGGCCTGCCTGCAATACCGAGGCGCCTCGGCGCGAGCGGATGAACGCTTTCCCGATGAAGAGGCGCTTAAGGGCGCGCTAAGCTACGGGTTCGGAGAATGGAGGCTATCGACGGAGAGAATGCACGATGCGTTTGCTGCTGGTGGAAGATGACGACATGATTGGCGAGCCCGTCGTGGATACGATGCGCGGCGCGGGCTATGCCATCGATTGGGCGCACGACGGGCGCGAAGCCGAGCTGTCGCTGGCTCACGATGTCTACGATCTGGTGCTGCTCGATCTCGGCCTGCCGAAGGCCGATGGCATCGACGTGCTCAACCGCTACCGGCGGAGCGGCGGCAGCGCGCCCGTGATGATTCTCACCGCGCGCGACGCTGTCGAGAACCGCATTGCAGGGCTTGACGCGGGCGCCGACGACTATCTCGTCAAGCCCTTCGATCTCGACGAACTCGCGGCGCGTGTGCGCGCGTTGCTGCGCCGTCGCACGGGGCACGCCCATCCTGAGTACACGCACGGCGATCTGAGCTTGAACCCGGCCGCACACGAAGCGACGCTGAAGGGCGAATTGCTGTCGCTCGTGCCGCGCGAATTCAGCCTGCTGCAGGCGTTGATCGAAGAGCCGACGCGCGTCTTCACCCGCTCCGAACTCGAAGACAAGTTGTATGGCTGGGGCGAGGAAGTGGGCAGCAACACGATCGAAGTGCATGTGCATAGCCTGCGGCGCAAGATCGGCGCCGACCAGATCGTGACGGTACGTGGCGTCGGCTATCGGCTCAAGCGCGCAGTATGACGTCGATCCGGCGCTGGTTGCTCGGCTGGCTGATCGCCGGCCTCGCGCTCGCGGCGTTGAGCGCGGCGTACGGCATCTTCTATACGGCGCGGATCGAAGCGACTGAACTGTTCGATTACGAGCTGCGCACGGTGGCGCTCTCCGTGCCGGCAACGGTCGGCAGCAGCAACGCGCTCGCGCGGCGCACGCCGGATTTCGCGGGGCTCGCCGACGATCGCCTGTTCATCGAAGTGTGGGACGACGCGGGCCAGAGCGTGTACAAGTCGCTCGAAGGCCTCGACGTGCCGCGTTATCCACCCGGCCTGCGCACGATAGAGCGCGACGAGTATCACTGGCGCGTATTCGGCGTTCAGGAAGGCGACCGTTTCGTGCAGGTCGCGCAACCCGTGTCCGTGCGCGAAGATCTCGCGCGGCATCTCGCATTGCGCACGCTGTGGCCGCTCGCGTTGTTTCTTCCTGTCATCGTGCTGATCGTGCTGTTCGTGGTCGGCCGCGGACTTGCGCCGATCGGGAGCATCTCGCGCGCGCTCGCGACCCGTTCGTTCGATTCGCTCGATCCGTTGCGCCTGGACGGACGCATGCCCGTCGAACTGAAGCCGCTCGTCGATGCGCTCAACGACCTGCTGCACCGCCTGAACGTCGCGTCGCAATCGCAACGCACCTTCGTCGGCGACGCCGCGCACGAGTTGCGCTCGCCGCTGGCCGCATTGAAGCTGCAATTGCAGGCGGCGGAGCGCGACGGCTCGCTGGTCGGCAGCAAGCAGACTTTCGAGCGCATTGAAGGGCGCCTGAACCGGCTGATCCATCTCGTGCATCAACTGCTGACGATGGCGCGCGAAGACGCGCAGCGCAGCGCGCATTTCGAGCCGGTGAGCTTGCGCCGTCTGTGCGAGCGCGCCGTAGGCGACTTTTCGATGCTTGCCGAAGCGAGGCAGATCGACCTCGGCCTGGAGTTCAATCCTTCTCGCGATGCCGACGACGCCTACAAGGTCAGCGCGGAGCCCGCGGGCATCGAGGTGCTGCTCAACAATCTGATCGACAACGCGATCCGCTATACGCCACGCGGCGGCAAGGTGGATGTGATCCTGAAGCGCACCGGCGACGGCATCGGTCTATGCGTGTCGGACAGCGGGCCCGGCATTCCGGACGCGGAGCGCGAACGCGTGTTCGACCGCTTCTATCGCAGCGCGGGCAACAAGGAACATGGCAGCGGGCTGGGCCTCGCGATTGCGCTGAAAATCGCGCAACGCCATCAGGCGACGCTCAGCATCGACAACAACGAAGGCAGTCCGGGACTTCGCGTCACGCTGTCGGGACTGCGGGCGCAATAGCGCCTGAATAGCGGCCGGGTTGGCGCGCGCACTCAACGAAACGTCAGCACGAAGCGCGTGCTGCGCGCGTCGCTTTCCGCATGAACGGTGCCGCCATGCAGTTCCATGATCGTGCGCACGATCGCGAGGCCCAGCCCCGTCGATCCCGGCGACGCTTGCGGCGAACCGGATGAAGGCAACGAACTGCGCGACGGATCGACGCGATAGAAGCGGTCGAAAATCCGTTCGAGATGTTCGTGTGCAATCGGCTCGCCTTCGTTCGACACCGTGATGCACACGTCGCCGTCAATCTCATGCGCGTCGAGCACGATCTCCTTGTCGCGCGGCGTATAGCGCAGCGCGTTCGCGAGCAGGTTGCCGATGGCGCGGCGGAAGAGTTCGAGATCGGCGGTGAGCATCGCGGCGCCAGTCACGCGAACGCGCACGCCGGCGTCTTCCGCGACGCCTTCGAAATACTCGCCGATGCGCGTCAATTCCTGCACGGCATCGAACACGCGCATGTGCTTGACGAACTGCGGATGCTCCGCGCGCGCGAGAAACAGCACGTTCTCGATCATGCGCGACAGACGTTCGCACTCTTCGAGGTTCGATGCGAGCAGCGCTTCGTACTCGTCGGCGGAGCGTGTGCGTGCGAGCGCCACTTCCGTTGCGCCGCGCATGTTGCTGAGCGGCGTGCGCATGTCGTGCGCGAGATCGGCGGTGAAGCGCGACATCTGTTTGAAGCCGTGGTCCATGCGTTCGAGCATGGCGTTGAGCGTCGTCACCAGCGCTTCGAGTTCGCGCGGCACGCGTTTAACGGCAATGCGCGTATTCAGGCGGTTCACGGTGACTTGCGCGGCGCTCGCGGCGATATCGTTTACGGGCCGCATCGCCGCGCGAATCAGCAGATAGCTGAGCACCGTGGTCAGCAGCACGCCGATGATGCCGTAGATCTTGAGCTGGTCGCGGTATTGATCGAGCAGTTCGTAGCGGTCGCTCAGGTTGCGCGCGATCAGGATGCTGACCATTTCGCCGTCGCGCAAGGTCACGTCGGTGGCGACGCCGCGAATCGGTGCGCCCGTCTTGTTGCGCCACGCGGCGATGTCGTCTTCCGTGATGCGCGCCGTTGGCGGCACGCGCTGAATGGAGCGGCCGGTGGCGAGAATCGAGCTGTCGCTGGCGGGTACGGGGACGCCGAGCGTGCTCGTCAGATTGTGCTCGATGGCGAGTTGCCCGTTGGGATCGAACACTTCCATCGACATGCCCGGATTGCCCAGCACGATGCTCGTGATCCGGTCGCCATGCTCGCGAATGCCTTTCGATGCATCGATCTCCTGCGCGAGGCGCCGCGCGTGACGCGCAGCGAGCACGATGCTCATGTCGTCCTGCGAACTGATCTCACGTTCGAGCGCGCGATACAGAAAGTTGCCGACCAGCACGAACACGGCGAGCGTCGTCGCGCCGAATGCGAGCGCGAGCGTGGTGGTGATCGAACGGCCGCGCATCAATCCGCTTCCTTGATTTCGAGCACATAGCCGACACCGCGAACCGTATGAATCAGCTTGACGGGGAAGTTATCGTCGATCTTGCTGCGCAAGCGGCGAATCGCGACTTCGACGACGTTCGTGTCGCTGTCGAAGTTCATGTCCCACACGTACGACGCAATCTGCGTGCGGCTCAACACTTCGCCGTGGCGGCGCGCGAGCAGTTGCAGCAGCGAGAACTCGCGCGGCGTGAGATCGATGCGTGTCGTGCCGCGCTTGACGCGGCGGCGGTTCACGTCCATTTCCAGATCGCCGATGCGGATCAGCTCGCTTTCGCGCGGCGGCCCGCGACGTGCGAGCGTGCGCACGCGCGCGAGCAGTTCGACGAACGCGAAGGGTTTGACGAGGTAATCGTCGGCGCCGAGTTCGAGGCCGCGTACGCGGTCGTCGATGTCGTCGCGCGCGGTGAGAAAGAGCACGGGTGTGGTGCGCGTGGCGCGCAGCGTCTTCACGACGGTCCAGCCGTCCATCCACGGTAGCATCACGTCGAGAATGATGACGTCGTAGTCTTCTTCCTGTGCGAGGATCAGGCCGTGCGAGCCATCGTTCGCTACCTCGACCGAATAGCCGGACTCTTCCAGTCCCTTCTTCAGGTAGGCCGCTGTTTTTGGTTCGTCCTCGATGACCAGGATGCGCATCGTTCTGCTCCGCTTTGCTGCTGGATTTTGACGTTTCAATCATACCGAGATGTGTGTGGCGTCTGATTACATTTCGGTAATGTTGTGGTTTGCTTGTGTTTTTGCTGGCATCCGCGTGATGGTGTTTGCCGTTCAAGCGTCGCCCCTGTGCGGGGCGGCACCTACTTTTCTTTGCCGCCGCAAAGAAAAGTAGGCAAAAGAAAGCGGCTAACACCGCCAGTCCTAGTTCTTGCCTGAGGGCCCCTAACCGGTCCTACGCTTCACACGGCAACCACGTGACTCATGTTCGTTGCTAACGCTTTGAATACACGCATCACCCGCTTCACGCACCCGCGTTGCAGCATGCCTTGCCAGATATTCCTCTGCCGCCCAGGTGGCAAACTGTGTGTAGGCCGTAGAGCCACGCAGGCCTCACTTCGGACCGATAGCACGCGCATGCCTCCATGTAAGAGCGCCGAGCTATACGTCGCGACAACCTACACACAGTTTGCCACCTGGGCTGCGGTAACCACACGCTGCCGCTAGCTCTTGTGCGGGTGTGTGAAGCGGGTGAGGCGTACAGAGAGAGCGTTGGCAACGCACGCGAACAGATTCGCCGCCGTGTGGAGTGTGGGACCGGTTGGGGGCCCTCAGGCAGGAAGAAGAGCTGGCGGTGTTAGCCGCTTTCTTTTGCCTACTTTTCTTTGCGGCGGCAAAGAAAAGTAGGTGCCGCCCCGCACAGGGGCGACGCATGAACGGCAAACACCATCACGCGGATGCCAGCAAAAACACTAGCAAACCAAACCGGCCGCGCTACGAAGGCAAATCGCGGATGCCACCGCAAAAGCAAACCCCGAATGCCCACGCATAGCCAAACCGTAAACCTCAGCGAAGCAAAAAACCAAAACCCGCTGCGAGAGCGAATACGCAAACCAGATCACAAATGGCCTCAGGCACCCGTTGCCTGGATACGCCACACGCCTGCACAGCGTCTATGATTGATCAGGCAATACATGGGCACTAGCGCAAGTGACGCGCGCGCCCATTCCAGTCGCATCATGCTCTTTCGTTAGCTAACGGCAAGGCCAGTACACGACCCTGGGAGCGAACATGGATGCAGTCCGGACGTTGCTTGAATCGCAGCCGTTGCTCACATTGTTTCTCACCATCGCGCTGGGCTATGTGATCGGCGAATGGAGCATCAAAGGCGTGGCGCTCGGCTCCGGCGCGGTACTGTTCGTCGGGCTTGCAATCGGCGGCTTTGCGCCGAAGTCCGCGCCGCCCGCGGTGCTCGGCACGCTGGGTCTGTTGCTGTTTCTCTATGGCATCGGCGTGCAGTACGGCGCGCAGTTTTTCGCCGGCTTGTCGAGTGCAGATGGACTCAAGGCGAACGCAGCCGCCGTGCTTGGCGTGATCGGCGCGGGCTTCGTGTCGCTAGCGCTCGGGCCGCTGTTCGGCGTGAAGCTCGATCAGGCGCTCGGCCTGTATGCGGGCGCGGGCACGAGCACGGCAAGCCTGCAGGCGGTGCTCGCCGTGCTGAAGGGCGAAGGCGCGGCCGTCGGCTATAGCGTTGCTTACCCCTTCGGTGTCGCCGGGCCGATCCTGTTTCTCTATGTGCTGAGCGTCGCGCTGGCGCGCAAGATCGAAGCGCCGCCCGCAAACATCATGGAGACGGCCGAGATCGCGCTGCGCAACCAGGCGTTCGTCGGCCTCACGTTTCCCGAACTGAAAGCGCGTCTGCCCGCGGGCCTCGGCATCGCAGCCGTGCGCCGCGCGCATCACAACCAGTTGCCCGCCGACGATTTCGTCATGCAAACCGACGACGTGCTGCTCGCGACCTCGATGGACGGCGACGAGTTGCGTAAGGCCACCGAACTGCTCGGCGAATTGCACACCGGACGCATGACCCGTTTCCGCGAGGACCTCGATTATCTGCGCGTGTTCGCGTCGAGCCGCACCGTGGTCGGCCATGCGCTGCGCGATGTCCGATTTCCCGACGGCATGGTGTGCTCGATCGCGCACGTGCGTCGCGGCGACGCCGACATGCTGCCGAGTCCCGATCTGATACTCGAGTTCGGCGACCGTGTCGGTCTGCTGATCGGTCCCGGTCAACGCGATGCGGTGCGCAAGCTGTTCGGCGATTCGATCAAGGGGACGGCGGAGTTGAGCTACATCTCGATCGGCGTCGGCGCGGCGCTCGGGTTGCTGGTCGGCCTGATTCCGCTGCCGATACCGGGCGTCGGCAAGTTGTCGCTCGGGCTCGCTGCGCTGCTGCTGGTCGCGCTCTATCTCGGCAAGATCCGGCGCGTGGGTGGACTCGTCTGGACGATGCCGCTTTCCGCGAATCTCGTGCTGCGCAACTTCGGCCTGACTGTGTTTCTCGCGCAAGTCGGGCTGTCGTCGGGACCGAAGTTCTTTGCGACGATCGGCCTCACTGGCATCTCGTTCCTGCTGTACGGCGCGGCCATTCTGATTGCGCTCGTGTGCATCACGGCGGCGTGCTGCCTGTGGCTTTTTCGCCTGCCGTTCGACGCGACCGTCGGCGTGATTAGCGGCGCGACGGGCAATCCGGCGATCCTCGCGTTCGCGAACCGCATCGCGCCGACCGATCGCCCCGATATCGGCTACGCGATGATCTTTCCGTCGATGACGATCGTGAAAATTCTGTTCGTCGAGATCGCGGCGGTGGTCTTGGGCGGATAAACCGGTTCGCTGTTAACGTGCCATTGATCTGACGAATACCTCGTAAAAAAGGGCGTTTCGCGAGCATTACGGACGTGTGTTGCGCAAGCGTGTGTGGCGCCGTCGAGACAGCGTGGCGCATCTCGCAGCTTTCTTTACTGGCGAACATAGTCGCTCTCGTATCATCAGGTTCGCCGCGAAACTGCCGTAAACATGCAGGTACGCGACAGACGCCATCGCCTCTCGCAGCCTGGACGTACCAACAGGCGGCGCCCCCGGACTTGCCGACCCATTCACGCTGCCGAGCCATGATTCGCCCGCAGGACCTCGCTTCGTTTCGTACTGTTCCCGCCGTGAAGGCCGCGCTGTCACGCTCGCAGTTCGACGCGTTCTCGCGGCAATTGCCGCTGCTGTATGTGATCCTCGTGGTGAACAGCGTCGCCGTGGCCGCGACGCATGTCGCCGTTGCGCCGGCTTGGCTCGCCATCTGGGTACCGCTCGCGATGTGCACGGCCTGCGCGATCCGGCTGGTCGTGTGGGTAAGGCGAAGAAACTTCCTCGCGTCGCTGACGGATGAACAGGTCGCGTCGCGGCTCAAGACGACGATCTGGCTGATTGCACTGCTGGGCGTCATCTTCACGGGCTGGGGATTGCTGCTTTTCCCGTATGGCGACCCGTACGCACGCGCGCACGTGGCGTTCTACATGTCGATTACGGTGATCGGCTGCATCTTCTGTCTGATGCACATGCGCAAGGCCGCATTGCTGCTGACGGCCATCGTGATCGTGCCGTTCTCGCTGTTCTTTTCGCTGACGCATAACGCGGTGCTTGTCGCGATTGCGATCAACATGCTGCTCGTTGCCGTCGCGATGATCTTCGTCCTGGTCACCTACTATCGCGACTTCGCGAACCTCGTTGGATCGAAGCATGCATTGCAGGCGAAGCAGGCCGAACTGCAACGGCTGAGCGACGAAAATTCGCGCCTCGCCAATCTCGACATCCTCACAGGGTTGCCGAACCGCCGGCGCTTTCTGGCCGATCTCGACGCGCTCTTTGAAACGGCGCAGGCAGGGCAGGCGCGGTTCGCCGTCGGCGTAATCGATCTCGACGGCTTCAAGCAGGTCAACGATCTATATGGCCACGGCGCAGGCGACCGCGTGCTCGAAGAAGTCGGCCGGCGGCTTCTCGACGTTTCGGGGCCGCATATCCAGCTTGCGCGGCTCGGCGGCGACGAGTTCGGCCTGCTGGTGACGGACGTGCGCGAGCCACAGGACTTGCGCGACATCGGCGCGGCGATCTGCGAAACGCTGCGCGCGCCTTACGCGTGGCCTGGCGCGACTGCGCGGCTGTCGGGATCGCTCGGCTTTGCGATCTATCCCGATGCGGGCCGCTCGCCCGCGCAACTGTTCGAGCGCGCGGATTATGCGTTGTACTTCGCGAAGGAGCATCGCCGCGGCGGCACGACGATCTTCTCGGCGGAGCACGAAAAACAGATTCGCGAGCTTGGGCAAGTTGAACAGGCGCTGCGGCATGCGGATCTCGACCGCGAAATGACGCTTCATTTCCAGCCTATCGTCGACACGGTGCGCGAGCATGTCGTGTCGTACGAGGCGCTAGCGCGATGGGCCAGCCCGACGCTCGGCGACGTGCCGCCGGCGCTGTTCATCAAGGTCGCCGAGCGCAGCGATTTCATTCATACCGTGACGGCGGCGCTATTGCGTAAGGTGCTCGCGACGATGCGAGAGTGCGATCCCGCCGTGCGCGTCGCTTTCAATCTGTCGGCGCGCGATATCGGCTCCCTGGACGCGGCTGCGAACATTGCGGGCATCGTTCGCGAGAGCGGCGTCGCGCCTGATCGGCTGATCTTCGAAGTGACGGAGACGGCCGTCATTCAGGATTTCGAGCAGGCGTTCGCTTCGCTCGATGCGTTCAAGCAGCTAGGTGTTCACATTTCGCTCGACGATTTCGGCACGGGCTATTCGAGCCTCACCTGCATTCACCGGCTGCCGCTGGACAAGATCAAGATCGACCGAGGCTTTCTAGACCGCATCGACGCCGATCCGGCGGCGCAGGACATCGTGCGCAGCATCGTGGATCTGTGCCGCTCGCTTGAACTGACATGCGTGGCCGAAGGCGTGCAGACCGAGGCGCAGGCGAGCGTGCTGCGTGGGCTTGGCTGCACGGTCATGCAGGGCTTCTACTTCGGCGTGCCGATGCCGCTCGAAGAGCAGTCGCTTGCGGTGTGATGGCTGCAGCGCTCAAGGCTCGACGGACACCGAGCGCTTCAGGCAGCGCAGCGCGAAGATCGAGCGGCTGTCCTGAAAGCCGGGCAAGCGATACAGCTTGCGCCGCAGAAACGACTCGTAGCCTTCCGTGCCCGCCACCGCGACCTTGATCAGATAGTCGTATTCCCCCGACACGAGAAATGCCTCGACCACTTCCGGCAGATCGGCGAGCGCTTCGCCGAAGCGGTCCAGCGTGCGCTCATCGTGCTTCGCGAGCTTCACTTCGATGATGACGGTATCTGGCAAGCCTAGCGCTTTCTGGTTGAGCAGCGCCGCATAGCCTTCGATCACACCCGCCTCTTCGAGTGCGCGCACGCGGTTCCAGCAAGGCGTCGCCGACAGGCCGACACGTTCGGCGAGCTTCGCGTTCGAAAGGCGTCCGTCGGTGCGCAGTTCGCGCAGGATGCGCTGATCAGTGGCGTCCAGTTTCATGCAGTCTCCGGGTCAAGACGATTCGTCTTCTGTAATGCCGTTCTGATAGTCGATTATTCTGCCACGATCCCGTTCTGTGCCTAATCAACAGCACAAAATTCCCAATTTGACCGCATACACTTTTGCGACGGATGACCTTGCCTTGCGCGGGTCCCGAGAACTTCGCTGCCTGCGTCCGCGACCCGGACGACGAGCGGCCAGCCGGCGCGAGGCGATCGCTTCGCGCGGACTCAACTGCCTGCCCACAAGGAAGGAACACTGATGGACCGACTGACGACGAACTTTGCCGGAACGCTTTTCGGGCTTCACGGCGAACCGGCCCATGAACGCATTGTCGTGGCCAGCGATGCCGAATCCGGCCTGCAAGCCGTGATCGCCGTGTACAGCACTGCGCGCGGCCCTGCGTTTGGTGGTTGCCGCTACTGGCAGTACGCCTCGGACTACGAGGCGTATCACGACGCGCTGCGTCTGTCGCAGGGCATGGCTTTCAAGAACGCGCTCGCGGGACTGCCGTTCGGCGGCGGCAAGGCGGTGATCCTGAAGCGTCCGGAGCAGATGGATCGCGTGGCGCTGTTCAAGGCGTTCGGCAGGCTCGTGCAATCGCTCGGCGGCGTTTATCTGACGGCTGAAGACGTCGGCACGACGGCCGACGACATGCGCGCGGTGCAAAGCGAGACGCCGTATGTGAGCGGCATTCCGCGCGACAACGACGTGTATGGCGGGAATCCGTCGCCGCGCACCGCGTATGGTGTGTTCGTGGGCCTGAAGGCGGCGGTGCAGGTTGCGCTTGGGCGTGACACTTTGGAAGGCATTTCGGTTGCCGTGCAGGGTTTGGGTTCGGTCGGCTGGGATCTGTGCGAACGGCTGCATCGCGCGGGCGCGGAACTGATCGTGTCGGATATCGATGCAGGCAAGACCGGGCGCGCGCAGCAGATGTTTGGCGCGCAGATCGCTGATGCGGCGCGGATTGCATCCGTCAACGCTGATGTGTTTGCGCCTTGCGCGCTGGGTGGGTCGATTACTGAGGCTGTAGCGGCTGGTTGTCAGTTTAAGGTTATTGCTGGTGGCGCTAATAATCAGCTGATGTCGCTGGCTGAGGGTGATGTGCTGCATCAGCGTGGGATTTTTTATGCGCCGGATTTTCTCGTCAACGCGGGTGGGATTATTAGCTGCGTGCGGGAGTATCTCGGCTCCGCCGATAAGCAGGCCGTGCTGGATGAGGTTGCAATGATCGCGCCGCGGGTTTTTGAGCTTGCTGAGAGGGTTAAGGCAACTGGCGTTGCGCCGGCTCGCGCTGCTGTGGTTTGGGCTCGGGAAATGATGGAGAGTTGAGGTTTGGTTGTTGTCCGCGACGCGGTTTGCTTTTGCCTTTGGGTTTGCCTGTAACCGGCGTCGCTTTTGGATTTTTGCCTTTGCTCGGGCATCCGCGATTTGCCTTCGTGCTTCAGGCGTCGCCCCTGTGCGGGGCGGCACCTACTTTTCTTTGCCGCCGCAAAGAAAAGTAGGCAAAAGAAAGCGGCTAACACCGCCAGTTCTAGTTCCTGCCTGAGGGCCCCCAGACGGTCCCACGCTTCACACGGCAATCACGTGACTCATGTTCGTTGCCAACGCTCTGAATTGACGCCTCACCCGCTTCACGCGTCCGCGTCGCAACACGCCGTGCCAGATATTCCACTGCCGCCCAGGTGGCAAACTGTGTGTAGGCCGTAGCACCGCACACTCCTCACTCCGGACCGACAGCGCATGCGTCCCACCCTGTAAGAGCGCCAGGCTATACGCCGCGACAACCTACACATAGTTTGCCACCTGGGCGGCGGAAACCATTCGCTGCCGTTAGCCGGTGCATGGGAATGCGAAGTGGGTGAGGCGCTTAGTTCGCGCGTTGGCAACGAGCGCCAACAGAGATGTTGCCGTGTGAAGCGTAAGACCCTTTGGGGGCCCTCAGGCAAGAAGAAATGTTGGCGGTGTTAGCCGCTTTCTTTTGCCTACTTTTCTTTGCGGCGGCAAAGAAAAGTAGGTGCCGCCCCGCACAGGGGCGACGCATGAACGGCAAACACCGTCACGCGGATGCCAGCGCAAACACAAGCAAACCAAACCGGCCGCGCCACGAAGGCAAAAACGCGGATGCCAGCGCAAAGCCCAGAATAACCAACCCGGCAGCGCCGCGAAGGCTCAATCGCGAATGCCAGCGCAAAGGCCAAAAAACCCCAACCGGCATCGCCCGCGCCACGAAGGCTAAACCCAAACCCCGAGGGTTTCCCCCCATAACACCTGCCGCAGGCAAATTTGTATGATGACCCTATGACATGGCAAATCCACTGATATGTTCGAAAAGATCCCGAGCCGGGCACTCAGCGACACGGTCGCGCAACAGCTCCTCGCACAAATCGACAAAGGCACCTTCGCCCGCGGCGGCAAGCTGCCAACAGAAGCCGTGCTATCGCAAGAATTCGGCGTCAGCCGCACAGTAATCCGAGAAGCGATCTCACGCCTAAAGAACGAAGGCGTGGTCGAGCCCCGCCAGGGCAGCGGCGTGTATGTGTCAGCCCACGGCGCGATCCGCCCGCTGCGAATCGACTACGCAGAAGCAATGGAAGGCGGCTCAGTGCTGCAGATCCTCGCAGTGCGCCGCGCAATAGAAGCCGAAGTCGCAGCAGAAGCCGCCATGCGCCGCACGGACGCCGACATGCTGGCAATCGACGCCGTCCTCAAAAAAATCGACGAAGCCGTCTCCGAGGGCCGCGACGGTGTCGCTGAAGACGTCGCGTTCCACCGCACGATCGCTACCGTGACGGGCAACCCGTATTTCCTGAAAACCCTGACGTTCCTCAACCAGTACCTCGAAGCAGGCACCGTCATCACGCGCCGCAACGAAGCGCTGCGCGAGGACTTCTCGCGTCAGGTGCGCGACGAGCACGCCGCAATCGTCGCCGCGATTCGCGCCGGCGATCCAATGGCCGCCCGCAACGCCGCGCAAACGCACATGTACAACGCCGCCCGCCGCCTGGCTGAGGCCGGTATCTGCTGATCCACACACGTCTGCTCGCGGCACGCGCGAGCCGTCGTCCGAAGCATTGTTCGTAGAGGAATGGTATGTCCAGAAATGTCGGAGTGATCGGTCTTGGCGCGATGGGAATGGGCGTCGCGCGCTCGCTGCTGCGCGGCGGCTTCAACGTGCATGCGTGCGACGTCCGCCGCGATGTGCTCGACCAGTTCGTCGCCGATGGCGGCAAGGCTTGCGCAAGTCCCGCTGAACTCGGCGCGCAATGCGACGTCGTCGTCACGCTCGTCGTCAACGCGGCGCAAACCGAAACCGTGCTGTTCGGCGAGCAGGGCGCCATTAGGGCGATGAAACCGGGCGGCGTCGTGATCGCCTGCGCAACCGTTGCGCCCGACTTCGCCATCGACCTCGGCCGCCGCGTCGAAGCGTCCGGCTTGCACTTGCTCGACGCACCCGTGTCGGGCGGCGCGGCGCGCGCGGCATCGGGCGAAATGACGATGATGACGTCCGGCCCCGCCGCCGCCTACGCCGCATGCGACGACGTGCTCGCCGCGATGGCGGGCAAAGTCTATCGCCTCGGCGATCAGCATGGCGCGGGATCGAAGGTGAAGATCATCAACCAGCTGCTCGCGGGCGTGCACATCGCCGCCGCTGCCGAAGCGATGGCGCTCGGCCTGCGCGAAGGCGTCGACCCCGACGCGCTCTATGACGTGATCACGCACAGTGCGGGCAACTCGTGGATGTTCGAGAACCGCGTGCCGCACATTCTCAACGGCGACTACACGCCGCTGTCGGCCGTCGATATCTTCGTCAAGGACCTCGGCCTCGTGCTCGATACCGCGCGTCGCTCGAAGTTTCCGCTGCCGTTGTCGGCGGCGGCGCATCAGATGTTCATGATGGCGTCGACGGCAGGGCATGGCGGCGAAGACGATTCCGCCGTCATCAAGATTTTCCCCGGCATCGACGTGCCGCCGAAGCGCTAAGCGGAGCCGAACGAGATGACCACCTCTACCCGCAAGCCCCTGCTTGGTTGCATCGCCGACGACTTCACGGGCGCAACCGACCTCGCGAACATGCTGGTGCGCGGCGGCATGCGCACCGTCCAGACCATCGGCGTGCCCGCTGCCGATACCCGCATCGAAGCCGACGCACTGGTCGTCGCGCTGAAGTCGCGCACCATCGACGCCGCCGATGCCGTCGCGCAATCGCTCGACGCGCTGGACTGGTTGAGCGCGCAAGGCTGCCGCCAGTTCTTCTTCAAGTACTGCTCGACCTTCGATTCGACCGATAAAGGCAACATCGGCCCCGTCGCCGATGCGCTGCTCGATGCGCTGTCGGCGATCGACGGCGGCACGCCGTTCACGATCGCGTGCCCGGCGTTTCCCGAGAATGGCCGCACGATCTATCGCGGGCATCTGTTCGTCGGCGACGTGCTGCTCAACGAATCGGGCATGGAACATCACCCGCTCACGCCGATGACGGACGCGAATCTCGTGCGCGTGTTGCAGCGGCAAACGCAGTCGAAAGTCGGCCTCGTGCGCTATGACGCGGTGGCGCAAGGCGCGCAAGCCGTGCGCGCGTCGATCGATGCGCTGCGCCACGACGGTGTGCGTATGGCGATCGCCGATGCCGTCTCGGACGCCGATCTCTACACGCTCGGCGAAGCCTGCGCGGACCTGCCGCTGATCACGGGCGGTTCGGGCGTCGCGCTCGGCTTGCCGGGCAATTTCCGCCGCGCCGGTCTGCTCGACGATGCCGCCGATGCCGGTGAACTGCCGCGCGTCGAAGGCGCGTCGGCAGTGCTGGCGGGCAGCGCATCGAAAGCGACCAATGCGCAGGTTGCCGCATGGCGCGACACGCGCCCCGCGTTCCGCATCGATCCATTGGCCGCCGCGCGCGGCGAGCCCGTCGTCGAACAGGCGCTCGCCTTCGCGCGCGAGCATATGAACGCGGCGCAGCCTCAGCCTGTGCTGATCTACGCAACGGCATCACCGGATGAAGTGAAGGCCACGCAGCGCGAACTCGGTGTCGCGCAAGCCGGGGAACTGGTCGAGCGCACGCTGGCTGCAATTGCGCGCGGACTGCACGATCTCGGCGTGCGCAAGTTCGTCGTCGCGGGCGGCGAGACATCGGGCGCCGTGGTGCAGGCGCTCGACGTCGAAATGCTGCGCATCGGCAAGCAGATCGATCCCGGCGTGCCCGCGACCGCGACCATCGGTGCTGAGCCGCTCGCACTCGCACTCAAGTCGGGCAACTTCGGCGCCGTCGATTTCTTCGCGAAGGCGCTGCGTCAACTCGACGGAGACGCGCAATGACGCTCGCCATCCACACAGGCAGCGAGGCGAAAGTCCGCGAAGAAATCTGCGTGACGGGCGCGAGCCTGTACGCGCGCGGCTACACCGTCGGCAGCGCGGGCAACATCAGCGCGCGCCTCGACGACGGCTGGCTGATCACGCCGACGGACGTCTGTCTCGGCCGTCTCGACCCGGCGCAGATCGCCAAAGTCGATCTCGAAGGCAACGCCGTGTCAGGCGGCAAGCCGTCGAAAACGCTCGCGCTGCATCGCGGCGTCTACGAGCGCAACCGCGAGGCGCGCGGCATCGTGCACACGCATTCGACGCATCTCGTCGCGCTGACGCTCGCGGGCGTCTGGAGCGAAGCCGACGTGCTGCCGCCCATCACGCCGTACTACGTGATGAAGGTCGGCCACATTCCGCTGATCCGCTACCGGCGTCCCGGCGATCCGCAAGTCGCGCAGCAGATCGCGGCGCTCGCCGAAAGCGTGCGCGGCGTGCTGCTCGAACGGCTGGGGCCTGTCGTGTGGGAGCGGTCGGTATCACAGGCGTCGTATGTGCTCGAAGAGCTGGAAGAGACGGCGCGCCTGTGGCTGATGACGAACCCGCGTCCCGCCCCGCTCGACGAAACAGCGCTTGAAGAATTGCGCACGGTGTTCGGCGCACGCTGGTGAAACGCTCGCACGCATAGAAGCTCAACGGTCCGCGAACGTCGCGGGCCATCCGCATGACCAACCAGGCAAAAAGCCGGAGGACCGACCGCCATGAAGCGGGCGGCCAACAACCGGCGCCATCCGAAGGAGACAGTGCATGACAAGCTATCAGGCGGCATCCGCACGCCCCGCATCAACTGCCGACGCAGCCGGACAACAACCCGGCGCGGCTGAAATCGAACGCACCTACGGCAAGGTGTTCTGGCGCATCGTGCCGTTCCTGATGCTGTGCTACGTGGTCGCGTATCTGGACCGTGTCAACGTCGGCTTTGCGAAGCTGCAGATGTCGCAGGACCTGGCGTTCAGCGAAACCGTGTTTGGTCTCGGCGCGGGCGTGTTCTTCGTCGGCTACTTCCTGTTCGAATTGCCGAGCAACATCTTGATGCATAAGCTCGGCGCGCGGATCTGGATTGCGCGCATCATGATCACGTGGGGCTTGATGTCCGCGCTGTTCGTGTTCGTCAAGACGCCGGCGCAGTTCTATGCGCTGCGCTTTCTACTCGGTCTTGCCGAAGCCGGTTTCTATCCCGGCGTGATCCTGTACCTGACCTACTGGTTTCCGTCGCATCGTCGCGCGAAGATTATCGCGGTGTTCATGTCGGCGATTCCTGTGTCGGGCATTTTCGGCAATCCGCTGTCGGGCTGGATCATGCAGAGCTTCGATTCGCATCACGGCTTCGCGGGCTGGCAATGGATGTTCGTGATCGAAGCGGTGCCCGCCATCGCTATCGGCATCGCGACGATTCTGTATCTCGACAACGGCATCGCCAGCGCGAAATGGCTGACGCCGCGCGAGAAAAAACTGCTCGCCGATGAGATCGCCGCGCAGCCGCAAGAAAAAACCAAGTCGCATTCGGTGGGCGCCGTGTTTCGCGATCCGCGCACGTGGTGGATGTCGCTGATTTACTTCGCGTTCGTCACGGGTCAATATGGGTTGACGTTCTGGATGCCGACGCTCGTCAAATCGACGGGTGTTACGGGCGCGTTCCAGATCGGCCTGTTGAGCGCGATTCCGTTTCTGGTCGCGATCGTCGTGATGAACGTGATGGGCCACAGCGCGGACAAGCGTCGCGAGCGCCGCTGGCATCTGATCGGACCGGCGCTTGCGGGTGCGGTCGGCTTTACGATCGCGGCTTCGTTTGCTGACAACACGGTCGTATCGATCGCGTCCCTGTCGATCGCGGCAGCAGGCGTGCTGACCTGTGCGCCGCTCTTCTGGTCGCTGCCAACGGCGTTCATGTCGGGCGCGACGGCGGCGGCGGGCATTGCGATCATCAATTCGATCGGCAATCTGGCGGGCTTCGCGAGCCCGTACATGATCGGCTATCTTAAGGACCTCACGCACAGCACGCAGTCCGGCATGTACGTGCTCGCCGCGATGCTCGTGATCGGTGCGCTCGCCACCTGGCTGACGCCCGCGCGCCTCGTGAACCGCTAAACGCGCATTTAAGGAGTTGCTTCGATGCCTCGCTTCGCCGCCAATCTGACGATGATGTACAACGAACACGCGTTTCTCGATCGCTTCGCCGCTGCGGCGCGCGATGGCTTCGAGGCCGTGGAGTTCCTGTTCCCCTATGACTTTCCGGCCGCCGACCTGAAGGCGCGCCTCGACGAACATGGCCTCACCCAGGCGCTGTTCAACGCGCCGCCCGGCGACTGGGCGGCGGGCGAGCGCGGCATCGCGTCGTTGCCGGGCCGCGAGGACGATTTTCGCCGCAGCGTCGATACGGCGCTCGAGTATGTGCGTGTGCTCGGCAACGACAAGCTGCACGTGATGGCGGGTTTGATCAAGCCGGACCAATCGCGCGCGGCGCATCGCGAGGTGTATCTGAAGAACCTCGCGTATGCGGCGAAGACCGCGCAGGCGGACGGCATCACCGTCGTCATCGAACCGATCAACACGCGCGACATTCCCGGCTTCTTTCTGAACCGGCAGGACGATGCGCAGGCGATCTGCGCGGAAGTCGGCGCGGCGAACCTGAAAGTGCAGTTCGATCTTTACCACTGCCAGATCGTCGAAGGCGATCTCGCTGTGAAGCTCAAGCGCGACATCAAGGGCATCGGTCATATCCAGGTTGCGGGCGTGCCCGAGCGGCACGAGCCCGATATCGGCGAAGTGAACTATCCATATCTGTTCTCGCTGATCGACGAACTGGGTTACGACGGCTGGATCGGCTGCGAATACCGGCCGCGCGCGGGCACATCCGATGGGCTTGGCTGGATCAGGCCGTATGTGAAGGCACGCAGCTAAGGTGGTACCTGAGCGCGTTCGACAGACACACTGAGGATTAACAGGAACATGAAAGTACTGATCACAGGCGGCGCGGGATTTCTCGGCCAGCGTCTTGCGCGCGAGCTGCTCGCGCGCGGCGAACTGAAGGGCGCAGACGGACAGCGTCAACCGATTACCGAACTGGTGTTGCTCGACGTCGTCGCGGCGCAGGGTCCGAAAGACGAACGCGTGCGCGTCGAAGTCGGCGATATTGCCGAGCGCAGCGTGCTCGAACGTCTGATCGACGACAAGACGGCGGCGATCTTCCATCTTGCGGCGATCGTCAGCGGCCAGGCGGAAGCCGATTTCGAGCTTGGCATGCGCATCAATCTGGACGCATCGCGGCTGCTGCTCGACGTGTGCCGCGCGCGCGGGCATCGGCCGCGCGTTCTGTTCACGAGTTCGGTTGCCGTCTACGGCGGCGACTTGCCCGAGGTCGTGCTCGACGAAACTGCGCTCAATCCGCAGTCGTCGTATGGCGCGCAGAAGGCGGGCGCCGAGTTGCTGCTCAACGACTACGCGCGGCGCGGTTTCGTCGATGGCCGCGTGCTGCGCCTGCCGACCATCAGCGTGCGGCCCGGCAAGCCGAATGCGGCGGCGTCGTCGTTCGCGAGCGGCATCATTCGCGAGCCGCTCACCGGCGAACCGGCCGTGTGCCCGGTGAGCGGGTCGACGCGTTTGTGGCTACTGTCGCCGCGCAAGGCGATCGAGTGTCTGATCGCGGGAAGCGAGATCGACAGCGCGGCGTTGGGCAATCGCCGCACAGTGAACCTGCCGGGCGTGTCGGTGACGGTCGACGAAATGGTCGCCGCGCTGCGCGAGGTAGCAGGCGATGCCGTCGCGGCGCGCATCGAATGGAAGGCGGATGAGCGTGTCGAGAAGATCGTCGGCAGCTGGCCTGCGCGATGGGATGTGTCCCGCGCGGCGCAGCTTGGGCTGCACGGCGACGCGTCGTTCAAGGACATCGTCCGCGCGTTCATCGACGACGAACTCGGCGGGAAGATTCCGCAGTAGTGACTTCTACGGGAGCGTGCGGTTGCTCCCGTTACCTGCGCGCATCGGCTTCTATAATCGGACGATCCACTCACACCGAGGGAATCTGATGCGGCGCAGCGCGATTCTCCTGATGGTTTTTCTGACCGCATGCAGCGCGACTGTCAAGCCGACGCTCACCAACGGCCGCGACGGCGCGGTGATTTCCTGCGACGGCCTGCTCTATAACTGGAAGATCTGCGACAAGGCGGCAAGGAAAACATGTCCGGGCGGCTATGATGTGGTGGATCGCCAGGAAAGCAGAAATCACACCGACTACGGCAGCTATCCGACGCGCAAGCTCGTAGTGAATTGCAAACAATATTAGCGCGGGTCACGCATCGCGCTATTCGAAACCGTGGCAGACACGCGAGACTCCGCGCGCGGTGCGCCCGATTTCTTCTTCTCCGCGAGTGGCTTCTTCGATCTGAACCGGTCGCGATAGTCGGCCGGATTGATCTGCAGCCGGCGATGAAAAGTCCTGCGAAACCCGTCGGTGTCTTCGAAGCCGCAGCGTTGCGCGATGTCGCGCAGTGACAGATCGGTGGCTTCGAGAAAGCGCCTCGCCGCATCGATGCGCGCATTGGCGAGAAACGTCATCGGCGTGATGCGGCATTCCTTTGCGAAGAGGCGCGACAGGTTGCGCGCGCTCATGTGAACGCGTTCGGCGAGCGACGCCACCGTATGGTCCACATGCAGGTTGTCGAGCATGAACTGCTGCAGCGCGATCATCTGCGAACCCGGCGACGCCTGCGTCTCCAGCAGCGGGCTGAACTGTGACTGCCCGCCCGCGCGCCGCAGATAGACGATCAGATACTTCGCGACATCGAGCGCCATCTGGCGGCCGAAGTCGTCTTCGATCATGGCAAGCGACAAATCGATGCCCGCCGTGACGCCCGCCGTCGTGTAGATGTTGCCGTCCTGCACGAAGATGTGATCCGGTTCGATCTTCGCCTTCGGAAAGGTCGCGGCGAGGCGCGGCACGTCCATCCAGTGCGTCGTCACCACCTTGTTGTCGAGCAGGCCTGCCGCGCCGAGCGCAAACAGCCCGTTGCAGATCGCCGATACGCGGCGGCATTGTCTGTGCTGTGTCCTGAGCCAGCCGCTCAGCGCCGGGTCGTCGAACGCGTCGAAGATGCCGAGGCCGCCGGGTACGATGATCGTGTCGAACTCGGGGCACACGTCGAAGATCGTGCGGTCGGGCATCGTGCTCAAGCCGCTCGACGATTGCACGGCGCCGCGCGTCGTGCCGACCGTCAGCATTTCGTATTCGCACTCGCCTTTGCTCAGTATCTTCACTTCGGCGAACGCGTCCCTCGGCCCGGCGATATCGAGCAGCTGGAAACCGGGGAAGACAAGCATGCCGACCTTGATGCGTTTCATCGCGTGTGTCCGAATACGCTAGAAGACGGGCGCCCGCGTGGGCGGACGCCTCGAACGGTTAGTCTATACGGCAATGCCCGACGCGTCCGGGCGGTCAAAAAGCCTGCGTTGCTGTGCCCGGTTCGCCCGTCCCGCGCGCATTGCTGGGCGCGCGCGAGTCCGCGAGTCCTGTGCGCTCGGCCAGCACGCCGAACAGCGCGCCTAGCGTCGTCCAGATCACGGCCTGCATACCGATCGCGGCGACGCGGAATTTCCACAACAGCGTGGCGGGGAAAGCGGCCGGCACTTCGTCGATGGCGGGCAATGCTGCGAGCACCACGGCCAGCATCACGACGAACGCGAGCAGCCCCGCCAGCGCACCGTTCCATGCGCCGAAGCGACGCGCGGCGACGCTGCGCACGTTGAGCGACAGCACCATGATCGCGACCGAGATCGCGATCGTCAGGAAAAACAGCCCCGTGCGATAACCGATCGTATCCGGATCGCCGACGGACGGCGGGTTGGCGGGATACTTGAGATTCGGCACGACGACCAGCGCGACGAACGCCCCAAGCGCGAGCCACGCGGCGAGCGGCCGTGCGCCGAGCTTGCCGACGCGTCCCCACGCCCACGCAAAGGTCAGCGCGAAGAGCCCGCCAAACGCCGCGCCGTACGCGACGACGCCTGTCAGCAAACCGAGGCCGGCTTGCGTGTCGCGGCTCACCAGTTCGGGTTCGTGCGCGTCGCCTTCCATGGCGTGCGTGTGTTCCTCGAAGGCGATCGCGCGATCGACCTGCGGCTCGCCCGCCACGCGCGCGAATCCAAACGCGATCAACCCCGCGACGACGCCCGCGAGCATGCCGCGCATCAACAGCTTGCCGACCATGATCGTCTCCTTGTCAGTGGCAGGGAAAACCGAGCAGATGGCGCCCGTCGTGCACGAACTCGTGCACATACATACCTGGCACGAGCGACGTCGCGCCTTCCTCTGCGCCGACGAAGTACAGCACCAGCAACATCAGCAGGCCGCCGAAGACGATCCACGGCATCAACTCGCGAAGCGGAATGGGCGCGAGCGCGTCTACGGGTTGGAGAACAGCATCGTTCATGAAAAACCTCTTGGGTGTGAATGAATGATCAGGATGTCCGGCTTACTGTTGAACCGCCACGCGCCGCGCCGTGATGACTCGCTGAAGTTCGTCTCGCGACAGCACGCCGCTCGCTTCGACCACGTTCAACAGCGCTTCGAGAAAGCGTTCGTAGTAGTCCCAGCGCGGCTGGTTCTCGCAGTCGATCGTTTCCCACTTCGCGATCGACGCAATCAGGCTCTGTCGAAAGTCTTCCCATTCGAAGCAGCCCGCCTTCGACAGCGACAGCGCGAGACCGAACACGTCGCGCTCCCAGCGGTTGGTGAAAAACAGCTTGCCGTCCAGACGCGGCGGCGAGTCCGGTGTGCCGAGCATCGATGCCGCGGCGTATTCCTCGAAGCGCGTGAACATGGCGTTGTCCTCAGGCAGCGGGCGCGGCGACGAGCGCGACGCCCATCATCGATTCCGGCGTGACGAGCGCGGCGAGTTCTTCCTCGTTCAGATGTCCAGTGTTCGCGGGCCGCTCTGGCACGACGAACCAGCGGATTTGCGCGCTGCTGTCCCACACCTTCACTTCCTTCTCCGCGGGCACGGTTACGCCGAATTCCTGCAACACCGCGCGCGGCTCGCGCACGCCGCGCGCGCGAAATACCGGGTCCTTGTACCAGTATGGCGGCAGGCCGAGCACGGGCCACGGGTAACACGAGCACAACGTGCAGATGATCAGGTTGTGCACGTTGGCGTCGTTGGCGACGGCGGCCATGTGCTCGCCTTCCGCGCCCGCCATGCCGAGCGGCAGCGAAAGCTCGGCAATCGCTTTGGGCGTGTCTTGGATGAGTCGCTGCTTGTAGTCCGGATCGACCCACGCATGCGCGACGATCTTCGCGCCGTTGAACGGGCCTGCCATCGTCTCGAAGTGCGCGAGCACGGCATCGACGGAATCGCTGCCGATCACGCCTTTCTCGATCAGCAGCGCTTCGAGTGCGCGGACCTTGGCGGCACTCGACGCTTCGCGGTCTTCCGGATATTCGAACTGTTGGGTCATGCTGGTCTCGCTGTCGGTTTAGTTGGCCGGCTGTACGTAGGCTTCGTACAGGTCGGCGTAGAGGGTCGTGTTGGCTTCGCTCTTGCCTTCGCCCCAGATGTCGGCGGTATCGAAGGCGATCCGGTAGACGGGCATCGGCTCTCCGATGCCGTCCACGCCCGTCGAGACGAAGTACGAGAACGCGCCCGGATAGACGAGATCGACGGTGCCCGTCTTGTTGCGCAGATAGCCGGGCAGACGCGTGTGATCGACGGCGTCGGGGTCGGCGATGCGCACCGTGTCGCCTTTTGCAAAGCGCGCTGCGCGTTCGAGCGCGTGATAGCCCGAATCGCCGTTTTGCAGATACGCATCGACCTGCGCGGCGAGGGCCGTGTCCGGCTGGTCCGGCAAGGTGGCATCTGGGCTCGCGCGATAGTGCGCCGTCTTCTGCGCGAGTTCTTCCGCCGTGATGTAGCCCTGATCGACGAAGAACTGCGAAATGCCGCCTAGCCACTTCTCGTAGTAGCGGTACTTGAAGTAATCGAATGGCTGCATGTCTTCGGCGCCCGTGCGCAGCGACGCCCACGTCCAGTCGTTCTTGAACGTGGTCGGCAGTTGATCGATCGGATAAGAATGCAGCGCGTTCGCCAGATGCGCGCTCTCGGCCATCATCACGGTATGAATGCCGAAAATGCGCTTTTCCCACGGCTCGACGAAAACGCGCGTCTCGGTGCTGACGGGGCCGAGGTTTTCGATGCCGCCAAGGTGATGCTGTAATTTCACGATTCGCTCCGCAGAGTGGTGAAGAGAAACTTAACCAAGCCGATGCTCGCGCCTGAATGCGAGCGCTTCGCCAACGACTTCCGACACGAAGCCGAACGCCGCGCCCGTCACGAGCGCGGCAGCGGCGACGAGCGCGGGGTTGCCGATACCCGCCGTCGTGATCGCCTTGCCGGTGGCGACGTTGGTGCCGACTGTCGATGCGAAGCCCCACACGATCGCGGGCAACACGTCGAGCAGCTTGAGCTTCGACGCCTGCACCATCGCCGCGCTGCCGATGCCGACCAGCACGGCGACCGCGAATGCGCTGCCGCTCGTCGTCGCAATGCACAGCAGCGTCAGCGAGGCGATCACGAGCCCCGTCAGATTCGACGCGACGCTCTTGACGAAGCCTGCACGTCCGCCGCCCAGCACGAAGAACGATGCCCAGGCGATGAACGTCACCCAGACGGGAACGGGAAGCAGGGTTCCCGTGAGCCATGTGTCGGCGACAGCAAGAACGCCGATGCTCAATGTGTACGCCTCAGGCTTTTTCATTTGCGTGCTCCTTCAAGGAAGTTGAGTGAAAGGGTTAGTGCATGCAACTCAATAGACCGTCGCGCATCCGCTCGGCGTCGATATTTCTGCCGATCATCACGAAGCGGTTCTCGCGGTGTTCATCGCGCTCCCACGCCTTGCCGAACTTCGCATCGAGCAGCATGTGAACGCTGTGGAAATGCAGCCGCCGCGCTTCGTCGTGCAGGTTGAGCACGCCTTTCATGCGTAGCAGTTGCAGGCCGTCGGTCTGCACGAGCTGATTGATCCAACGGTTGAAGCGCGTTGCGTCGAGCGCGCCCGGCACGATGAACGCGCACGATGCGATCGTGTCGTCGTGCTCGTGGTCATGGCCCGCTTCGTCGAGCAGATCGGGTTCGACGGCGAGCAGGTTGTCGAGCGAAAAGCTGCGCACGCCGAGAAGTGAATCGACGGCGACGGCGGAGTGATTCGCGAAGTCGACCTGTGCGGTGGGATTGAGCTCACGGATGCGTTCGACCAGCGCATCGACTGCTTGCGGCGACGCGATGTCGGTCTTGTTGACGATGATCCGGTCGGCGAACACGACCTGTTCTCTCGCGATGTCGTCGTCAAGCTGCGCATCGGCATGCAGTGCATCGATGACGGCGACCACCGATTCGAGTTCGACGCGCTCGCGCACGTCGGGATCGGCGAGAAACGTCTGCAATACAGGCGCGGGATCGGCAAGGCCCGAGGTCTCGACGATCAGCCGCTCCATCCGGTCGCCGAAACGAGTGAGCAGATCGCGCACGCTCGCGACGAGATCCGTGCGGACCGTGCAGCACACGCAACCGTTGTTGATTTCGATGACGGCTTCTTCGTCGGCGACGATCAACTGTCCGTCGATACCTACTTCGCCGAACTCGTTCACGACGATGCCGATCTGCATCGGCCGCGTCGCGTCGAGGATGTGATTGACGAGTGTCGTCTTACCGGCGCCGAGAAAGCCGGTCACTACTGTCGTAGGGATTTTCTTGAGTCGCATCGCGGTCGTCCTTGGCGCTTGCCTTGCGGCGGTGCGCAGGTTGGGAACGCACGATTCTTAGCGACTTCCAGGCCGAATTTTCACGGCTGTCTTTGGGGCGACCATAGTTGGCAGGAATATGCGGCCCGGCTTACCGGATTTGCCGGAACGGTGCTGGACGGACAGAAAGCGGGTGGGAGAGGCGATGGGCGGCGCTATCGACAATGGGGCGCGCGTGATCGCAAACGGTGCGGGAGATGCATCGAAGCGTGCGGCGGGCGTGCTATTGCGCAGAGCAGTGAGGCGCAGGCGAAGCTGGTTGTTCAACTGCGCTCCTGGGAGATTGACCACTCACAGACCACTGGACCTTCGTGGCCAACGGCGATGATGTCGGTGCGATCACGTTATGCGAAGTCCGCATACCTGCATGCATGACTAGCATCACCTTTTTTTTGGCCATCCCTACTATCCGTTCTTACGCTGGAGCGCTGTTTGGCCAACATCGCTCCAGGCCTTTCCCAGCGTACTACGGACGGATCGCAACCCTGTTTTGACGACCCAGTGGTGCATACACTGAATGGAAGGCACAGTTCATCGGTCGGCGACCGTAACGTCTTCGCCCGATCGTAGCCAGGCCGATGAATCCGGTTTAGTACCGTCACGGTTTCTTACTCATTCACATACGATCATGAACACACTATCCCGACTCGCTTTTGCGCGAGGCCGTACCGTGAGCGCGCTGCTGATCGCGGCATGTATTGCGCTTCCCGTCTGCTCGACATTTGCGGTAGCCGCTGACTCCAATGCGGATCAGTCGACCACCGTCGATGGCCAGAACAAAAAGCTGCCACGCATCGTGGTGCTCGCGACGGGTGGGACGATATCTGGAACGGCAGACGCACGTTCAGCCATTGGTTACAACTCCGGCGAGAGAACTGGCCAGCAGTTGCTCAAGGATGTTCCCGGAATCGGAAAGTTCGCGACGATCACTGCCGAACAGGTTTCGAATGTCGGTTCGCAAGACATGAATGACGGGATCTGGTTTCAGCTGGCCAAACGCATCAATGAAATCTTCGATCGCGGTGAGGCGGATGGTGTCGTGATAACGCATGGTACGGATACGATGGAAGAGACCGCCTTCTTCCTGAAGAATGTCTTGCATTCTCGCAAGCCGGTGGTTCTCGTCGGGTCCATGCGCCCGGGTGGCGTTGTCGGCGCTGATGGTCCGAATAACCTTCTCGAAGCAGTTGAGGTTGCGGCGAGTCCTCAGGCACAGGGGCGCGGGGTGATGGTGGTCATGAACGATACGATCCACGACCCGCGCTGGATCACCAAAACGAACACAACCTCCGTTCAGACATTCCTGTCGCCGAACGCAGGTCCAATAGGATTTGTCGATCCGGCATCGATCCGATTCGTCATGCCCCTAACGGACTCCCGTCAGTCTCCCTATACGCTGCCCGCCGCCGGACCGTTGCCCCGCGTCGATATTGTCTACGCGCACAGCAATATGGATGCGTCGCAGATCGACCATGCAGTCGCCGACAATGCGAAAGGGATTGTGATCGCAGGCGTAGGCGACGGTGACGTATCGAAGGCGGCGTTGGCTGCCATGGAGCGGGCCGCGAAGATGGGGATTGTGGTGGTTCGCGCTTCTCGCGTCGGAACGGGCTTTGTGAATCGGAATGTGGAAGTTGACGATGACAAGAGCGGCTTTGTCGCCTCTCTTGATCTCAATCCACAAAAGGCCCGTGTGTTGACGCAATTGCTGATCGCAAACGGCATCACGACACCCGCCAAAGTGCAGCAGGCATTTTCTGCAACGTACTGACTTCGACAGACCGGTGTTGAAAATACCGCCGATGTTCTGACGACGCAGATTGCGGGATCTCGCGCCAAGGCAGGATGGCGTCTGCGGCTCGAAAGTGCAGACGCCGTCCGCAACCGGTGATGTGGAGGCTTCGTTGTGAAGCGAGCGGACCGGCCTGGTTCGCACGGAACGCAAACGGGCGAGAGGTAGAATGCCCGTGTCCCACAAGGCTACCCACTCGCTATGGAAATCAAGTGGATCGAGGACTTCATCGCCCTCGCTCAGTACCAGAGCTTCTCACGTGCAGCGGAATTCCGGAACGTGACCCAATCCGGATTCAGCAGGCGCATTCAGTCTCTCGAGCAATGGGTTGGCGCGGAACTGATCGACCGCAGCAGCTTCCCTCCCGTCCTGACACCTGCAGGGCAACTGTTCCGCGAAGTCGCCGATGACGTCCTGAACAAGCTCTTCGATACCCGCGCCATCATACGTACCGAGCAACGCATCGCCGGCAAGAGCCTGCAGATTGCGGCGGGGCACACGATCGCGCTGAGTTTCCTGCCTTCGTGGCTCAAGCATCTTTCGACTCACTTTGGAGAAGTGCGCGCACGTGTGGTGCCCACCAATGTGCATGACTCGATCCTGATGCTCGTGAACGGCAACTGCGAGTTGATGTTCGCATACCACCACCCCGAACTTCCGCTGCATCTCGATCCTGTGAAGTACGAGCACGTCACAGTCGGTATCGACACGCTGATGCCTGCCAGCAGGCCGAACCCGCGTCTGGCTCCGTTGTTTCGTCTGCCGGGAACGACGAAGCAGCCCTTGCCCCACATTTCGTACACGGAAACGAGCTATTTCGGACGTTGTCTTGCCCTGCTGCTCAGCCGGGCTTCCGATACCCCGGCATTGCGGCTTCACTATGAATCGGACATGGCCGAAGTGCTCAAGAAGCTCGTGATGGAAGGCGAAGGCATCGCGTGGCTTCCGAAGAGCGCCATCGCTGCCGAACTCGACGAGGGCGAGCTGGTTCCCGCTGGACCGTCTGCGTGGAATCTGGAGATCGAGCTTCGCGTCTATCGCGACGCATCCAACCGCAATGAGTTTCTGGATACGCTCTGGCAGCATCTTCGTGCCGTTTCGCCCGTGACGGGCTAGGGTTTTCCCGTCTTATGCGAATATCGCATGCCCGCATGCAGCACTTGCATCCACGTCTTTTTGACCATCTCTACCATCCGTTCTGATTCTGGCGCGACGTGTGGCCGACGTCGCTCCAGACCTCTTCCAGCGCATTGCAGTCGCCTCGCGATTGCATTGCGCCATTCAAGGACGGATGGACATGAAAAATCGCCTTACTCTGAATATTGCCGCCGGGATGCTGCTCGGGGTCATTGCCGGCTATGTGTGTCACACGAGCTTGTCCGACCCGGCGACGGTCAAGGCCGTGGCCGGTTATTTCTCGATCGTCACGGACATCTTTCTGCGGCTCATCAAGATGATCATCGCGCCGCTGGTCTTCGCGACCCTCGTGTCCGGGCTGGCCGGGATGGACAGCGGGCAGGATGTAGGCCGTATCGGCCTGCGCTCGGTGGGCTGGTTCGTCTGTGCATCCTTGCTGTCGCTGAGTCTGGGTCTCGTGCTGGCCAATCTGCTGCAGCCGGGCGCCGGCCTGCATCTGGTCGAGAATGCCGGTGAGGTGAGTACCGGGCTCAATACGTCGGCATTGAACGTCAAGGACGTCATCACGCACGCGTTTCCGACCAGCCTGATGGATGCGATGGCGCGCAACGACATCCTGCAGATTCTGGTCTTCTCGGTCTTGCTTGGACTTGCGCTCAGTGCGTTGAAGCGAGACGAACGCGTGATGGTCGTCATCAAGGCCATCGACGGAATGGTGCCTGTCATGCTGCGCCTGACCAACTATGTGATGCGCGCCGCGCCATTGGGCGTGTTCGGGGCCATTGCTTCGGCGGTGACGCTGCGGGGCGTCGACGTGCTCTACACCTACGGCAAGCTGATTGGCTCGTTCTATCTTGGGTTGGCGCTGTTGTGGTTGATTCTGACGGGCATTGGCTACGTGTTCCTCGGCCGTCGCGTCGGTACCTTGCTCAAGGCTGTGCGCGAGCCGGCGATGATCGCATTCTCGACGGCCAGCAGTGAGGCAGCCTATCCCCGTCTGACGGAGCAACTGGAGAAGTTCGGCGTCGACAAGAAGGTCGTCGGTTTTACGCTGCCGCTGGGCTATGCTTTCAATCTGGACGGTTCGATGATGTATCAGGCGTTTGCCGCGATCTTCATCGCGCAGGCCTTTGGTGTCGACATGCCCGTTTCTCAGCAGATCTTCATGTTGCTGGTGCTGATGCTGAGCAGCAAGGGCATGGCCAGCGTGCCACGCGGTTCGGTCGTCGTCGTCGCCGCAGTGGCGCCGATGTTTCATCTGCCGGCTGCAGGCGTGGCGATGGTGCTGGCCATCGATCAGATCCTCGATATGGGACGCACGATGACCAATGTCATCGGCAATAGCGTAGCGACAGCCGTCATTGCAAAGTGGGAGGGTCGCCGGCAGAGCGAACCTGACGACGCGTCGCTGTTCGATCAGGCGGAGGTCGGAGCGAAATGACACCCGGGATCGTCGAGAACAGGCGCAAGTACGGTATCGTCGGCGGCCTCGGGCCGCTGGGAAGCGCCGACGTGTTCTTCAAGCTCGTGAAGGCGATGCCGCCGTCGACGGATGCCGAGCACGCCGATCTGATTTTCCAGCAGCATCCGTTCAGGAGTTCGGGCGTGGGAAGCGCCGCCACGACCGAGCGCAAGCTCTACATCTTCAACATGATCCGCGATTTTGAAAAGCGGGGCGTGACGACAGTCGTGCTTCCCTGCTTTCTCAGTCACACCTTTATCGATGAACTGAAATCGAACACGACTCTGCAGATCGTCGATATGGTTGAAGCGGTGCGTCACCACGTCCGCAGGCGATTTCGCGGAGCGCGTCGGATAGGTGTCCTCGCGTCGGACTACACGCGGGAGAAACGACTGTTCGAGCGTTACTTCACGTCGCCGGAGTTCGAGGTTGTTCACCCGCGCATGGCCGAGGGCATCGACCTTGTCACCGAAGCCGTCTATGGCCCGGAAGGCATCAAGAGCGGTCATCTGCGCGGCCGGCCGGTTGAACTGCTGCACAACGCTTGCGCGGATCTCATCGAGCAAGGCGTCGATGTCATCGTTCCGGGAATGACCGAGATCGCGCTCGTCGCGGATGAAATCCGTCTGCTGAGCGTGCCGCTGGTCGATTCCAATCTCGTGTATGCACAGCACGTCGTGTCGGGCCAATACGACCCGGCCTCGGGTGTTTTCAAGGTCGGGGTCGTGGGCGGAGTCGGCCCTGCTGCGACGATTGATTTCCTCGACAAGATCGTGCGCAACACACCGGCCCAACGAGACCAGGATCACATCAGGCTGCTCGTCGAACAGAACCCGCAGATTCCCGATCGTACAGAGAATCTGATCGGCGACGGCGCAGACCCGACGGTGTCGTTGTACGCAACATGCAAGCGGCTGGAGGAGGGCGATGCCGACATCATCGCCATTCCGTGCAACACCGCTCACGCGTTTGTGGAACGCATCCAGCCGTACCTCGGCATCCCCATCGTGAACATGCTGACGGAAACGGTCCGCTATCTGCGGGAGTCTTATCCGGCGCAACGCGAGATCGGCGTTCTCGCGACCTCGGGCACGATCGCGAGCGGTGTCTATGAAAAAGCGCTTGAATCGCAGGGGCTTCGCCAGGTTGCGCCGGGCCCCGCACTCCAGGCGCGCGTGATGGAGGCGATCTATGGCAAGGACGGAGTCAAGGCAGGGTTCACGACGGGGCAGTGTCAGGAAGACATCGCTGCAGCCGTCGAAGGCCTGATTGCTGAAGGTGTCGAAATCATCGTCCTGGGCTGCACCGAACTCCCGCTTCTTCTTCCGCAGAGTGAGTTCGCAGGCAGAAACGGCGCTCGCGTGAGGCTGATCGATCCGACCGACGTGCTTGCCCGGCAGTGCATCGCCTATGCGACGGCGGCCAGCGAATCACCCGCCAGCAAGAGCGTAAGGTAAAGCCAAACTTGTCGACCAGATGCTCCCGTTGCCCTGTTGCACCGGGTGCATCGAACCATCCCTGACACGCTAACGGAGCAACACGATGTCCACGTCCAATGAACGCATCGAGCACGATCTTCTCGGCGACCTCCCTGTGCCGAATGACGCCTACTACGGCGTGCACACCCTTCGGGCACTCGCCAATTTCCCGATCACGGGCATCCCGATCTCGACGTATCCGAATCTCGTCAATGCACTGGCGAGCGTGAAAGAGGCGGCAGCCATGGCCAACCACGAACTCGGCCTGCTTGCGGAACACAAGATGAAGGCGATCGTTCATGCGTGTCGGGAGATCCGCAACGGTACCGCGCATGACCAGTTCGTGGTGGACGTCATTCAGGGCGGCGCGGGCACGTCGACCAACATGAACGCGAACGAAGTGATCGCCAATCTGGCGCTGGAACACCTTGGCCACCAGCGCGGCGACTACGCGTTGCTGCATCCCAATGAAGACGTCAATCTCGGTCAAAGCACGAATGACGTGTACCCGACCGCGTTGAAGATCGCGACGTACATGGGGATCGTTCAGCTGGTCCATGCGATGGGTGTATTGCGTCACTCGTTCGAACGCAAGGCTGAGGAATTCCGCGACGACCTCAAGATGGGGCGAACGCAACTGCAGGACGCTGTTCCCATGACGCTCGGTCAGGAGTTCAGCACATTCGCGGTCATGCTTGGAGAAGACGAGGATCGGCTTACGGAAGCGTCAAAGCTGATCTGCGAGATCAACCTCGGCGCAACGGCCATCGGCACCGGGATCAACACGTCGCCAGAGTACGCGGCACTTGCGTGCCGGCATCTTGCCAGTATCACGGGCATACCCGTCACCACGTCACCCAATCTCGTCGAAGCGACACAAGACGTGGGCTCGTTCGTCCAGTTGTCGGGCGTACTCAAGCGCGTTGCCATCAAACTCTCCAAGACGTGTAACGACCTTCGGCTTCTTTCGAGCGGTCCGCGCGCGGGTTTTGGTGAAATCAATCTGCCGCCCGTCCAGGCTGGCTCCAGCATCATGCCCGGCAAGGTCAACCCCGTCATTCCGGAAGTCGTCAACCAGATCGCCTTTGAAGTCATTGGTAACGACGTGACGGTGAGCTTTGCGGCAGAAGCCGGTCAGCTGCAATTGAATGCGTTTGAGCCGCTTATCGCACACAGTCTCTTCAAGAGCGTTGCACACCTGCGCGCGGGATGCCTCACGCTTGCTTCGAGGTGCGTCGACGGGATCACGGCGAATCGTGACAGGCTTCACGCGCTCGTTGAGAACTCGATCGGCATCGTGACGGCGCTCAATCCTTATATCGGCTATACCAACGCGACGCAGGTTGCACAGGAGGCGCTCGCGTCAGGGAGAAGCGTCGCCGAGATCGTCATTGAGAAGGGTTTGCTGAGCCGGGCGCAACTCGACGAAATTCTGCAACCGTCGATGCTGACTCAGCCAAGACAGGCCGTTGTCTTTCCACCGCAGTCGACCGAGGGGGACGCCGGTTGACGGCGCCTCGTTGCCCGCCCTTCGCACGCGATGGATGCGCGCGCCGTTAGAACATCGACTCTGGATGAGCGACTAGGCTACACTCTAATTATTCGACGACCTACCGTAAGCTGTCGGGACGGGCCGGGGTTCACGGGCGGCCCAACGAACGATGGGCGCAGCCCCCAGTAGACAGCATTCCGGGTAACACTTGGCGCATCCTGTTTCGACCTTTCCAGCCGCAAATACACGTGGTGAATGGAGGCTTCGAGATGAACAGAAAAAATGCCGCGGCCATCTGGATTCTGATTGCGATGCTGGTGGGCATCGGGATCGGCTACATGATCTACACGAGCTTTCCTGACAAGAAGGCTGCCACGGAGATCGCGGGCTACATCTCGCTGGTGTCGGACGTGTTCCTGCGTTTGATCAAGATGGTGATTGGCCCGCTCGTCTTTTCGACGCTCGTCGTCGGCATTGCGCACATGGGCGACGCCGCCTCGGTCGGACGCGTATTCGCGAAAGCACTTGGCTGGTTCGTCACCGCTTCGCTGATCTCGCTGCTGCTCGGTCTGTTGATGTCCAATCTGCTTAAACCCGGCGAGAATCTCGGGCTGCCGCTGCCCGACATCGGCGCGTCGGCGAACCTGGCCACCGCCAAGTTCACGCTCAAGGACTTCGTCGGTCACATGGTCCCCAGGTCCTTCGCCGAGTCGATGGCCAACAACGAAATCCTGCAGATCGTCGTGTTCTCGATGTTCTTCGGCGTCGCGCTCGCCGCGCTGGGCGAGAAGGGCAAGGTGCTCGTGGCCGCGATCGACCAGCTGTCGCACGTCATGCTCAAGATCACCGGTTACGTGATGAAGCTTGCGCCGCTGGCGGTGCTGGCGGCGATGGCCGCTACCGTGGCCGTCAACGGGCTGACCATCCTGTTGAAGTTCGCGGTTTTCATGGGCGACTTCTACCTCAGCCTTTTCCTGTTGTGGGCGGTGCTCACGGCGGCCGGCTTCGTGTTCCTCGGGCCGCGCGTGTTCAAGCTACTGGCGCTGATCAAGGAGGCATTCATGCTTTCCTTCGCGACCGCGAGTTCAGAGGCCGCCTATCCGAAGATCCTCGACGCGCTCGACCGTTTCGGCGTGAATCGCAAGATTTCCAGCTTCGTGATGCCAATGGGCTATTCGTTCAACCTCGACGGCTCGATGATGTATTGCACGTTCGCGACGCTATTCATCGCCCAGGCGTACAACATGCACCTGTCGCTGGGTACGCAGCTGACGATGCTGCTGATCCTGATGCTGACGTCCAAAGGAATGGCTGGCGTGCCGCGCGCTTCGCTGGTGGTGATCGCCGCCACGCTCAACCAGTTCGGCATCCCCGAGGCCGGCTTGCTGCTGATCCTGGGCGTGGATACGTTCCTCGACATGGGCCGTTCGGCGACGAACGCGGTGGGCAACTCGATCGCGAGCGCGGTGGTCGGCAAGTGGGAAGGGGAACTGCTGTCAGAAGCCGACGCCGAGGCCAACGCGGCGCGCATCGACGCCGAGCTTGGCGCGACGCTCGCCCATCCGGCAGAAAGCTGACGGGGACGGGGCCATGAAGACGCAGCGATTCTGGTCGATGCTGGCCATCGCGGGGCTGCTGGTTGCCGGTGCCGCAGTGCGGGCACAGGAGGACGCGCAGTCATCCCGCCCGGGTCCCGACAACGTTGCACCCGTCGCGCTGACGGGCACGCTGTCCAAGGTGCGGGAGTCGGGCACCATCGCGCTGGGCTACCGCGAGTCGTCGGTGCCGTTTTCGTATCTGAACGCGCGCAACGAGCCAATCGGCTATTCGATCGAGCTGTGCAAGTCACTCGTGTCGGCGATCGGGGACGCGGTCAACCGGACCCTGACCATCCAATGGGTGCCTGTCACGCCCGAGAACCGCATTGACGCGGTGGTCAGCGGCCGGGTCGATCTGGAGTGCGGCTCCACGACCAGCAACGTGGAGCGCCAGAAACGTGTGGCCTTCTCGCCGATCATTTTCGTGGCCGGCACCAAGGTGATGGTCAAGAAAGGCTCGCCAATCGGCTCGTTCCGCGACCTCGCTGGCAGGAAGGTCGCGGTGACGGCCGGCACCACGAACGAGAAGGCACTGCGCGATCTGGACGCGAAATTCAGGCTCGGGATTCAATTGCAGGTGGTGCCTGACCATGCGCAGGGCTTCGCGCAGGTGGCCGAGGGAAAGGCCGACGCCTTCGCCACCGACGACGTGCTGCTGTATGGCTTGATCGCCCAGCATGCCGGCGAGCGCGGCGAGTTCCGCGTTGTCGGCGATTATCTGTCCTATGACCCGTACGGCATCATGTTCCGCAAGGACGACCCGCAGCTCGCGCAAGTGGTGAGGGATACTTTCCAGGAGCTTGCGGCGGATGGAGAAATCGATCGCCAGTACAAGCGCTGGTTCTTGCGCCGCCTGCCGTCGGGCACCAGCCTCGACCTGCCGATGAGCAGGCAGCTCGCGACCATCATTCAGTCGATGGCCGGTGGCGAGGCGCAGTGAGCGTTGCGCTTGCGGCGTATCTAGTGGCGCCAGCCGCGATACCCGTAGTAACCACGTCTGTAGTAGTAGCCAGGGCCATAGTAGCCGCGGCCGTAATAGCCTCGATATCCGCCGTACCAATAAGGATAACGATAGTATCCGGGCCAGGGGCGCGGTCCATATATCACCGGCGGCCCATAGATGACGGGCGGCGGCACATAGACAACGGGCGGACCGGCATACACGACGCCCGGCACACCGATGCCTATGCCGACGCCTACAGACACACCACCCGCCTGCGCGAAGCCGGCCGACCCCGCGCCGAGCGCGGCAGCGACCAGAAAACGAACGAGCTTGATCATTTGCGTACTCCTCGCCTCGAGTCCAGTTCGAACAACTGGCGACGGCGCAACGAGGCATGGACAAATAGCGCTGAGTCCGTTTTCTATGGGTTCAATACGCAGAGGCTCATACGTGAGGCCGAAGGACCCTGATCTTTAGAGTCGGCGGTACGGAAGTCGTTCAGGAAGGACCGCAGAGGGGCGCACCGTCCTCTAACCATTGAACAATTCGCTTCGCGCCGCGTCCATGATCATCGCGACAGCCGGATGACTGATGCGGCGCTCAATCGAGATCGCAAAGAACTCTTCGACGATGGTGTTGATCTGCCCGACCATCGTCAGTTTGTGCTCAGCCTGTAACTGGCTCTCCAGCGCGGTTGGCGCGAACAGCAGGCCGCGGCCCTCGCGGCCGAACGCCATGGTCATCGCTCCGTCGTCGAATTCGCCGACGATGCGCGGCGAAATGGCATGTGACGCCAGCCAGTGGTCCAGCTTTCGGCGCACTGCGGATTCCGTGCCGGGCAGCAACACCGGCAACTGACCGAGCGACAACGGGAAGCGTTTCCTGGCGGTTTGGACCAGCGACTCCGCGCCGAAGCAGCTCAGCGTCGAACGGCCGAGCCGGTGATTGAACGCCTTGATGTTGACGTCGGCGGGAATGGGGGCATCCGCGATGATCAGGTCGAGGCGGTGCACGGCCAGTTGCGCGAGCAGCGCATGCAGCTTGCCTTCGTGACAGATCATACGCAGCGACACGGGCGCGCCCAGCGCGGGTTCCAGCAGCCGGTACGCGATTGCCTTCGGAACTGAATCCGCGATTCCGACCCGAAACCGCGTTTGCGCGCCGGATTCGTTTTCGCGCCGCACCGCGCTCTCGAGTTCCGAGCCCAGCGAGAAGATCTCGTCCGCGTAGTCGAGCACCAGCCGGCCAGCATCGGTCAGTTCGATCGTGCGCCCACTCTTCCTGAACAGTTTCTTATCCAGCGCTTCTTCGAGCAGTTTGATCTGGCCGCTGAGCGTCTGCGGCGAGATGTGCAACTGCTCGCCAGCGCGGACGATCCCTCCCGCGTGCGCCGCAACCCAAAAGTAATGCAGATGCTTGAAGTTCACGCCCCCTCCGTCAGTCAATCAAAGCTACGGTTTTTTCGAACTATTGGCAACAAAAATACGAATTTTATGTTCTATCAGATTCGGTTAGATTGAAGCCTCGCACCTGGACGCCGGTGAGCGGCTAACGACTACTGACAGAGGTGACTTATGGCATCGGTTGCGCAATTTCTTCGTTCAAAAGATTCTCAGACAGTGTGGTCCACCCACGCGTCCGCATCCGTCTACGACGCGATCGCGATCATGGCGCACCGGCAGGTGGGAGCACTGATCGTCGCAAACGAAGGACGCCTGGCCGGTATCGTCACGGAGCGGGATTACGCGAGGAAAATCGTTCTGATGGACCGCTCATCAAGGAATACGCCGGTGCGCGACATCATGTCGACAGAGGTGCGCCATGTCGGCCCTCAGCACACAACCGACGAATGCATGGCGCTCATGACGGAGCACCGGATACGTTATCTGCCCGTGATTACGGCGGGGCAGGTGATCGGAATGGTGTCGATCGGCGACCTGATCAAGAACCTGATTACCGAGCAGGAACACACGATCCGGCAACTGGAGCACTACATCCACGGCAACAGTTTTCACGTCGGCCATAACGGAGCGCAGGCTCAACAGCCGCGAGTCTGACGACCCAATAATATTTACTGTTCGTAATGTTTTCCGCGCGACTATGAAGAGCGCGATCCGGGTAGCCCCCGGACTTACCAAAAGAGGTTTTTTATGTTCATGCAATTCGTCAATCACCTTCGACGTGCTGCCGGTGCGGTAACGCGCGGGACGGCAGCGCTCGGTCTGGCGGGACTGCTTGCCCTCGGCGCGGTGGCGTCGAATGATGCCGAAGCGAAGCGGGTGGGCGGCAGTCAAAGCATCGGGCGCCAGTCGCAGTCGGCGTCGCCGTCCGGGCAGGTGCAACAACGCCAGCAAGCCCAGCCGGCGCAACAGGCAACGCAGGCGCCTGCTGCCGCGGCAGGTAACCGCTGGATGGGCCCGCTCGCCGGCCTCGCCGCCGGCCTTGGCATTGCGGCGTTGTTGTCATCGTTTGGGCTGGGTGAAGGGCTCGCGCAAATGCTGTCGAATGCGCTGCTCATCGGGCTGGTGGTTTTCGCCGGCGTGATGCTGTTCCGCTTTATCGCCAACCGGCGTCGTCCGGATCTGGCTTATGGACATGGTGCCGCGAACCGGCAGCAATCGAACGGCTCACAATTTCTCAATCAGATCCGGCAAGCGCGGCCTGAAGCGACGCCCATGGGCTGGCCGCGCGCAGCGATGAATTCGACGGGTGCTGCAGGCGCCGTGCAGGCACCGGAACTTGCGCTCGGGCCCGATCAGGCTGCCTTTCTGGCGTCGGCAAAGACCCTGTTCATGCGTCTTCAAGGCGCGTGGGACAGGAACGAACAGGGTGACCTGTTCGAGTTGACGACGCCGGAAATGTTCAGGCGGCTCAAGATGGACCTGGAAGCCCGCGGTCGCGAGCCGAGCGTGACGGAAGTCACGCAGCTCGATGCCGAGGTGCTGGGCACGGAAAGCAACGTGGAGGAAACGCTGGTCAGCGTTCGCTTTTACGGTCAAATGCGGGAGGACGACGCACAGACGGCCCAGCCGTTCCAGGAAATCTGGAACCTGGTCAGGAACGCACAGGGCGACCAGGCGTGGCGAGTGGCGGGCATCCAGCAGATGAACCACTAAAGGTGCGTAGTTGAACTGGCAGTCGGCTTGCTGCATGTCAGCGAGCCGACGTCGTTTATTTCGCCAGGCGGAGAGGGTAAGGAATGCTGCCCTGCGCAGACAGACTCAATCGAGGAGACGGTATGCTGAGTCCACATGAATTCGCCACCTTGATGCTCATCAAGGACGCGCCGGATCAGATCGAACTGGGCCGCGCTGAGCTCGACACGCTCCTGCAGCGCCAACTCATCTCATTGGAAAACCTCGCTTCAGGACGCCCACGTGCTCATGTCACAAGCGATGGTGATTCCATTCTCAAGGCGGTCTCCCGGATGCGCTAGACATCCGCGACGTGCGCCACACGGCCCCGAACGAAGCCACGGGGTTCGCTTTCCTCCATGCTCGACAGCTTTTGTTAAGGCTTGTTTACTATTTCCAAACGGTCTGCTGCAGCGCACGCTCGGGTTTGCCCGGTTGTCGCGGACGGATGCGAAGCATAGCCTTCGTAATGATTTGGTAAGAAGCTATTCGCAGGTTGCCGGGTAAGCAAGCCGTGCTCGCGACCTGCGCTGCATGCATGGGTATTAGATTGCAGTCCACCGTTCGGTGCCGGGAGACGTCACACGGATCACGCTGGCGTGTCGAACGATGCTTTGAATGACGCCTGAAGTGACTGTTCGGGGGCTCAAATGGCTGCGCACAAACCGCTTTACAGATCACTTTACTTTCAGGTGATCGTCGCGATCATCGCCGGTATGCTGCTGGGATTTTTCGCTCCGCACACTGGCGAAGCGATGAAGCCGCTCGGCGACGCGTTCATCAAACTGATCAAGATGATCATCGCCCCCATCATCTTCTGCACGGTGGTCGTCGGCATCGCCGGGATGGAAGACATGAAGAAAGTGGGCAAGACAGGCGGGCTGGCGTTGCTCTATTTTGAAATCGTCAGCGGCCTTGCCCTGGTGGTCGGATTGTTGATCGTCAACGTGGTCCAGCCCGGTGCCGGCATGAACGTGGACCCGAAGACGCTGGACGCGAAGGCGGTCGCTACCGTCACCAGCGGACGCAAGATGGAGAGCACCACCGAATTCCTGATGAACATCATCCCGTCGACCGTGGTCGATGCATTCGCCAAGGGCGAGATACTTCAGGTTCTGTTGTTCGCGCTCATGTTCGGCTTCGCTTTGCACTGGTTCGGCGGCAGAGGCACGCTGATATTCGACTTTGTGGAGAAGATCTCCCACGTGTTCTTCCGCATTGTCGGCATCATCATGAAAGTGGCGCCGATCGGCGCGTTTGGCGCGATGGCCTTCACCATCGGCAAATACGGCATCGGCAGCATGCTCTCTCTTGGGAAGCTGATGCTCACGTTCTATGCGACCTGTCTTCTCTTCGTCTTCGTCGTGCTAGGACTGATTGCCTGGTTCCATGGTTTCAGCGTATGGAAGTTGATCAAGTACCTCAAGGAAGAACTGTTTATCGTACTTGGAACGTCTTCATCGGAAGCCGCTCTGCCTCGCGTGATGGTGAAGCTGGAGAATCTTGGCGCGAAGAAGTCGGTGGTTGGCCTGGTCATTCCAACCGGGTATTCCTTCAACCTCGATGGCACGTCGATCTATCTCACCCTGGCTGCCATCTTTATCGCCCAGGCGACCAACACGCCGCTGGACCTCACGCATCAGCTCACGTTGCTCGCCGTATTGCTGCTGACCTCTAAAGGCGCTGCCGGCGTGACGGGCAGCGGGTTCATCGTGCTTGCGGCAACCTTGTCTGCCGTCGGGCATGTACCCGTTGCTGGGCTTGCGCTTATTCTTGGGATCGACCGCTTCATGTCCGAAGCGCGCGCGTTGACGAATTTCATCGGCAATGCTGTGGCTACGCTGGTGGTCGCCAAATGGACCAACGAACTGGACCAACCCAGAATGCGCCGGGTCCTGGATAACGAAACGCCGGAAGAGGCGGACGAACCGGAAAAAGTGTTTGACCGTACAGACGAAACAATGCCTATCGCTACGGCGGGAGCGCGATCGCCTAACGTCTGATGAGCGCGCGAACACGGTGATCCTGGAAGGCGTGTTCGCCAACTTATGCGTTGTTTGTCAAACCCTCACACACCTGAACCCCGCATACACATGCTGATACCGCGGCTGAAACCAGTTGCGGAACGTCGGCCGGATCATGCATTGCGCGGTGCGCGCCGACCCGCCCTTCAGCACGTAATGCTGTCCGTCGTAGAAATTGGCCGAGTAGCCGAGATAGAACGGAAACGCCTCGAAGCCCGGCAGTGCGTCAAATAACGACGATGTCCATTCCCACCCATTGCCGAACTGGCCTTCGACGCCAAACGCGCTGACATTGTCCGGCGACGCATCGACGGCTTGCGGGTCCCAGCTGCGGAAACCGTAGTTGCCCGATGGTGCATTCGGCACGCCTTGCGCAGCGCGCTGCCACTGTGCTTCCGTGGGCAGCGCCTTGCCGGCCCAGCGCGCGTACGCGCTCGCTTCCGCATGGCTCACGTAGACGGGCCAATCGGGCGGCAGCGCGATATCTTCGAACATCGTGCGCAAGGTCCACTGGCCGTCAGCATTCTGCGACCACGTCACGGGATGCGCGACGCCCTCGGCTTCCTTCCACGCCCAGTCCTTGTCGTTCCAGTAAGCGCGATTGCGATAGCCGCCTGCGTCGATGAACTCGCGGAATTGCGCGTTGCTCACCATATAGCGGTCGATCTCGAACGCTTCGACCTGCACGCGCTGCTCGCCGAATTCGTTGTCCCAGCCGAAGCGGCCATCTTCCTTCTTCATGCCGAGCACGGCAACGCCAGCCGACACGCGCACCATCGGCGACGCTTCGACGTTGCGCGCGTATTGCGCGGCGGACGTTACGCCCGGCGGCGCGGCCTTCATCTCCAGCGGCAACTGATGCAGCATGTACGCGAGCGTTTCCGCGTGCATCAGCCGGTGTTCGATGGCGACATGCATCAGCTGCTCGGGCGAGCCCGTCGCCATGCCGCCGCGGCCGAATTCATAAGCGGCGAGACGACTGTCGATCTGCGCCCGCGCCTTGTTCGCATAGTCGCGCACGGCGTCGATTGAAGGCCAATCGGAAGGTTGATCGGTTGGAAAGCCGCCGTCGACGGGATCGATGCCGAACGCGAACAGCCTGTCGAGCTCCGGCGCGAACGCGGGCAGCGGGCACAGGCGTTCGTCGAACAGATTGCGGTCGAAGGCTTCGAGATGGCCGATGTAGAACACGATCCGGTGGCGCTCGCGGATCGGCCGGTCATAGAGGTATTCGGGTTTGACAACCGAGAACAGGGCGTCGGTCACGCGGCGCGCGTCGATGAGACGTTCGGCCAGCGGGTGGTGCGGTGCGGGGTCGCGGTTCATTCGCCGGGTCTCCTCGTGGGGACAGCAAGCATCTTGCACGAGACGAGTGCGGGGTGCCGAAGACCCGACTCTCGCCGAGAAGAATAATCTTGAACTGTACCGCAGGCGCAGGAGACGTGCCAGATGGATGCGCGCGGGCGTCGTGCGAGACGAAGCCGCGCGGCGGACCCTGGCGGATCAGGCGTTCGACGGGGCGCCGACCTGGCGCAAGCCTTCGGGATCGACGATGTGGATCAGGCGGCCTTGTGCGTCGATCAGTCCGCGCTTTTGAAATCTTGACAGGGTGCGGCTCACCGTTTCGAGTGTCATGCCGAGATAGCTGCCCATGTCTTCGCGCGTCATCCGCAGATTGAATTCCGCCGACGAATAACCGCGCTGCGCATTGCGCTCGGAGATATCGAGCAGGAATGCAGCGACACGCTCGTCGGCGCTCAACGAGCCGAGCACCATCATCTGCGCGGCCTCGCGCACGATCTGCTCGCCCATCAGCTTGTGCAGCCGCTCCTGCATCGAGCTGATCTCGCGGCACAGATGCTTGAGCGCCGCGTAAGGGATGATGCATACCGAACTGTCTTCCAGCGCGACGGCGCTGCATGCGTGCTGGTCGCTGCTGATGCCGTCGAGGCCGAGCGCTTCGCCCGCGATCCTCAAGCCCGTGACCTGCTCGCGGCCGTCGCGATGGGCCATCACCGTCTTCAGCGATCCCGAGCGCACGGCGTACAGACTGTCGAACGAATCGCCCGCGCGATAGAGCGCCTCACCGCGACGCACCGGGCGCGCCGAGCAGATCAGCGCTTCGAGCTGCGGCATTTCGTTGGCGGCCACGCCTTGCGGCATGCACAGATGCCGCATCGCGCACGACGAACAGCGTGCAGCGCTGCGCACGGCGCGCTGCGTGGAGGAGGCGGGGCTGCGGCGGACAGCGCGGGCAGGGGCGACAGCGGCGGTAACTGCGATGGGATTGAGCATGGGACCAACCGGCATTAAAAGGTTGACAAGCAGGGTGACAACCGATTGTCCCACTCGATGCGCGCGCAACCAGGCGGCAAAATGACGCGTCGCAAGCGATCGCGTTGTTGAGCGGCGTCAGGCTTCGTTTTCGCGCGCGACGCTCAGGCCTTGGGTTCTTCCTCCGCTTCGCCGCCGCCCGCAGCGGACGGAATCAGCAGCACGGGCAATGTCGATTGACGCACGCAGCGCTCGGCTACGCTGCCCAGAATCAGCCGCTGCATGCCGCGCCGGCCATGCGTGCCCATGATGATCAGGTCGGCGTTGAAATCGGCGGCGGCGCGCAGCACGAGCGTCGGCACGTCGTCGAGCGACGACGCCTCGCCCACCGCGATATCGCCCGATACCCCCTGCGCGCGCATCGCCGCCGACAGTTCGGCCGTCAGCTCCTTGCCCTGCTCGACGAGACGGTTGCGCAAGATGGACGGATCGTAGCCGGGCGCGTCGAAGTACATCGGCGTGTTTTCGACCGCGTAGAACGCGCGCAGCGTCGCGCCCAGTTTGCTGGCCAGATTCAGGGCGCCGTCGAACGCGCGGCGCGACGTGTTGCTGCCGTCGACGGCAACAAGGATGCGGGTGTACATGAAGCCTCCGTGTCGTGGAGAGCGTCGCGCCGCCGTGTTCCGCCTGCGCGGGCCGCCCGTGAAAGCGGTATGAATGGGTCCGGATTGCGCTTGCAGCATAAATGATCGACGAAAAGGGCGCGCTTTGGTCGGCGGGAACACAGATGTCAATCAAAGATTTGTCAAATTTTGCCGTGGGACGCGAGGTCGGTCATACTGGCGGCGTGCACGCTACCACGCGTCTTCTGGCTGGAATCAGCCGTTATTTCGCCAGGTAGCACGCGTTATTTGCCTTACAATTCCAATCTATTCTGACAAGCCGCTTCTCTCGACGATGAACGAGCGCAAATCGACAGGTCTGCCGGACAAGATCTACAGCGACATCCTGAACCGCATTCTCGAAGGCGAATACAAGGAAGGCGAACGCTTGCCGACCGAGCATGCGCTCGCGGAACGCTTCGAGACGTCGCGGCCGACAGTGCGCGAGGCGCTCGCGAGGCTGCGCGCCGACGGCATCATCGTGACGCGGCACGGCTCGGGCACGACGGTCGCGCGCCGTCCGGACCCCGACGTGCGCCGTTTCGCGCCGCTGGAGACGCTCTCCGACATCCGCCGCTGCTACGACTTTCGCATCGTGACGGAGTCGGGCGCTGCCGAACTGGCCGCGCAAATGGCCGAGGCCGACGACATCGCCGCGATCCAGCACGCATGGGACGAACTGGAGCGCGTGATCGAAACGCAGGGCATCGGCGCGAAGGACGACTTCGCGTTTCACCTCGCGGTTGCGCGGGCGTCGAAGAACCAGTTCTTCATCACGATGATGTCGTTCATCGAAGAGCAGATCGTCTTCAGCATGAATCTGTCGCGCAATCTGTCGCTGGTGAAGACGCTTGAACGCCAGCGGCTCGTGCAGACCGAGCACCTGGCCGTGCTCGACGCGATCCGCAGCAAGGACGCAGCCGCGGCCGGCCAGGCGATGCGCCTGCATCTCGAGCATGCGCGCGACCGGATGTTCGGCTCCTGACGTTTTCCGCCTTGCCGGGCCGTTGCGTCGTGCTTGCGGCCCTGTTCCCTCTTCCCTGATCTGAAAATACGGCGCGCACTGCGCCGTATCGCAAAGAAGTGAACCCTTCCCGTCCCCTGGTTTTTCGCGACGCACTGCTGGCCATGCTTGGCATCGGTCTCGTCAACATGCTGGTCGCGCTCGATCAGACAGTGGTCAGCACGGCATTGCCGTCGATCGTCGTCGAACTGCACGGTTTCGAGTATTACGCGTGGATTGCGAGCGCCTATCTGCTTGCGTCCGTGGTCACGGTGCCCGTGTTCGGGCGCCTTGGCGACTATTTCGGCCGCAAGTATTTCGTGATTACGGCCGTGATCGTCTTTACCGTGGCGTCGGCGCTATGCGGCCTCGCATCCAGCATGCCGTTTCTGGTGTTCGCGCGCGGCCTGCAGGGCGTGGGCGGCGGGATGATGGTCGGCACCGCGTTCGCGTCGATCCCCGATCTCTTTCCCGACCCGCGCACCCGCGTGCGCTGGCAGGTGGTGCTGGCGGCCGCATACGGAATCGGCACGGCGGCGGGACCGTCGCTGGGCGGCTGGCTCAGCGAGCAATTCGGCTGGCGCTCGACATTCCTCGTTAATCTGCCCGTCGGTGCGCTCGCGCTGTACTTCATCTGGGCGCATCTGCCGTACTACCGGCGCGAACGCACGGGCGACGTACGGATCGACTGGGCGGGCGCCGCGCTCGTCGCGCTGGTGCTCGGCGGACTTCAGACTTTCATCGAAGCCGTGCCGAAGGATGGTCTGACCACGGGCAACCTGATTCTCGCCGCGCTGGTCGTAGTGGGTACGGCGGCACTGCTGGTCTGCGAGCGGCGCGCGACGCACCCGATCGTGCCGCTCGATCTGTTCAAGGACCCGCAGCTCGTGACGCTTTTCACGCTGTCGGTGCTGTCGGGTTTCGTGATGTTCTCGCTGATCTTTTTCGCGCCGCTGCTGCTGCAAGGCGGCTTCGGGCTGTCGCCGCAGCAGGCCGGCCTGCTCGCGACGCCGATTGCCGCCTGCATCGCCCTCGGCAGCATGATCAACACGCGCATCGTGATTCACATGAAGCGGCCGACGGCGATTCTGACAATCGGCTTCAGCCTGCTGGTGGTCGCGTCGGTGGGTATCGCGCTCGCCACGCCCGCGACGCCGCATCTCTATCTCGAAATGTCGATGGCGGCCGTCGGCATTGGCCTCGGTTTCATTCTCAACAACCTGAACGTGTTCGGCCAGGAGATTGCCGGCCGCGAGCGCTTCGGCATCACGACGGCGCTGCTGCAATCGACGCGCATGGTGGGCGGCATGCTCGGCACCAGCATCGTCGCGACGATCGTGAACCGGCGCTATGCGTCGGGCGTGGAAGATTCGTTACGCGTGCTCGGCGAAACCGTCGCGTCGGCGTGGCGGCCGAAGCTCGCCGATCCGCGCATTCTCGTCGACGAAAACCTGCGCGACTCGCTGCTGATCGAGATGAAACGCGCCGGTCTCGAAGGGCCGGCGCTGTTCGACGCCGCGCGTCACGTGCTGGTGCAGTCGATCCACATCGGCGTCGTGCTGACGGGCTGCGCCGCGCTGGCGGCGGCGCTGTTCGTGCGCCGGATCTCGCACATCACGTTCCGGCGCAGCTAGTCTCCGCTCAGGCTCATCACGCCGCCACAGGCATCGGCTTGCAGACGGCCGCGCGAATCGCGTCGACGGTGATGTCGAGCGCGATCGTCCGTTCGACGCCGATCTTCACGGGCGGCCCCAACCGCGTCACCTCGATGCCCGTGCGCCGCAGCAGCCGTTCAATCGACGTCGTCGTGACGGTCACATAGCGCGTAATACCCATCCGGTCCGCGAAAGTCACCAGTTCGTGGATCGCGTGCATCGTCAAATCTGCAAAGCCAAACGTTTGCTCGCCATCCGTTTCGATAGCAAAGCGGCTCAGTTCCCATATATGCCGTCCGACTGGCGCGTCCTGACCGTCGAGCAACTGCGGGAAGGTGTCCTTCAGCATGTTCGGGCCTTCCGTCGGCATCAGCCGCCAGCAGCCGCGCACGGCGCGGTCGGCGTCCTGAATGAGCATGTAGTACGGCCCGAGCGCGTCGTAGCCGTCGATCTCCATGCCGGCGATGGTCGGAACGTCCCATCCCATGCGGTCCCGAAACACGCGGGCGCGCAGCCGGTACATCTCGTTGATGTGGTTGTTGTCGAACTCTTGCCGTGTGCCAATCCGAATCGCCGTATGCATGGTGTGCTCCTTACGTTGGTCGCGGGTACGCAGGAAACCGTATGCATTTCGGATAAAAAAAACACCTATTCACCTGGATAGGTGCTCAGTCCGTCTGATGATTACAAAATTGAGATGAGGGCCAACACAGGAAAAAACATCATGGAACTTCAGAATCATTGGCAAGCGGGCGTTCACGCAAACGTTCAACCGACCGTGCAGAGCCGCGGCGCGGATACTTCGACTGGTGTGGACCGCGTGCTGATCATCGCGTACCGCAAGAAAAAGAAAGAGAGCCAACGTCAATTCTGGGCGCGCTTTGGCGTGACCCAGTCGCGCGGCAGCCGCTTCGAATCGGGCGCGGAGATTCCGGCACCCGTTTCGATCCTGCTGGGCCTCTACTTCACGAAGACGGTCACGGACGGCGACCTGGGCAGGGCAGAGAAGGTGCTCCATAACCCGGAAGCGCGCGAGCTCATCAACCTGGATCAATAAGGCCGAGTTGCGTTGCAATCACGGCCGCCGCGCGCCGTGAGTTCACGCCGAATTTCGTGCGAATGTTCTTAAGGTGGAAGTTCACCACGGCTTCCGAGCAATTAAGAATGTGCGAAATTTCCCAAGTGGACTTACCGCGTGCGGTCCATTTCAGGCATTCCTGTTCCCGCGGCGTGAGCTTCGGCACCAACGCCTGCGTGTGCGCATTCAGGTGAGGCTGGCTCGTGTCGATGACGAGATCGCGCAACAGCACCAGGTTGGGCAGCACGACGTCGAGATGACGCCAGAAGTCGTCGGTCGGATTATGGTCGTTGACGAAACAGATCAGTCCCGATTCCTGTCTCGGCCCGTGGATAGGCAGGCTCACGCCGGCGCGCAAGCCGTACGCACGCGCTTCCTCATACATGGTTTGCGCCGGATTCGATTCGAACAGATCCGGCGACCAGATCAGCGGTGACGACTTCGTCATGCAATGCGCGACCGTCGGGTCGATGTGCGCAAACCCCTGGTCGTTGTAGAACTGCCGCCACGACGGCGAGTACGTGCTGCGGATGAACGCGTCTTCCAGCCGCATGCCCGGCCGCGGAAGGATGCCGACCAGCACGCGGTCGAACCCCCAGCCGTCTGCCAGTCGGGCGACTTCGCGGAACCAGCTGACATCGTTCTCCGCTTTCAGCAACGGCGACATCTGTTCAATAAAATGTTGCGGCAAGGTGCTATCTCTCGAGGTTCGCAGCGGAGGGGGCTATGGCCATGCCGATGCTGCGGTTACTCATGGGTCTTGTTGCGCATCAATCTATCACTATATTCGCAGGATAATACGAATTGGCGATAGAGAATTTCTTGCCTGTTTCATTTATGGCTAAAAATCGGGCTTTACGCCAACCGACATTTAATTGCATTGACGCAATTCTGCAGCAAATGCCGCAAATCCGCTCCTGCCGTGCCTGACAGCCATCTGAATAAGCGGCTATTTAGTAGGGTTTTGCACGGTTTTGAATCGGTATTAAATACGGTTCGATCCCGAAAATCGGAAGAGATTACGAAACGTTTGATTCAAACCAGTCTGCTTTTCCACTCGTTGTCATACCAAAATTATTAAGAGTTTGATCTGCAGCGCAGCATGCAGGGCCAGTATTCATGTGAGGAAACCGCGCTCATGCGTGTCGCATTGTAAGATCTGTGCATCCAAAGTTGTTTGACAACATTGGCGTGGCGATGCTAACTTGCCCGGGTGATCGTCTTTGCCGCGAGCCGCCCCATGAACGTGTCTCCGATCGTTCGTCGACACGCTCGCACGGCTCGTCGATCGCGGCACATTCGTTGCTGTGCAGTACGCGATCGTGCGCGACGATCCTTCGCGCGACGACTACCTGCGCCGGCTGCTGCAAAGCGTAAAGGCGGCAAAGGTGATATCAGGAGTGGGTGACTGACACGCGTTCATGCCGCTCGAAACCCTGCGCGACGACGTTTCGCCGATACGCGTGCTGCACGACGTGGTCACGTTGGCGACGCTCGCGGACATAGGGCAGATCCTGCCGCTGTTGCGTTCGACGCCGCCTGAACATCATGCGAAGATCGAAGTTGCGACGCTGGCTTTGCTCGACTTCGAGCGCCGTCTCGCGGAATCGTCCGCCCATTCTTGACGTCGCACTATTTGGATTTCCGGCCGCGCGACGCGACATGCGTTCCTGCCGCGCAGCCATCGACAGGAGCAGGACATGCAAATTACCGGAGACATGCTGATCGGCGGGTCCGAGGTGCGCGGCACCAAGGGCACGCTGCGCGCGTTCGACCCGGCGCGCAACATGGAAATCGAACCCGAGTTCGGTGCGGGCGGCGCGGTCGAGGTGGATCGTGCATGCACGCTGGCCGCGCTCGCGTTCGACTCGTACCGTCAGACGTCGCTCGAAATTCGCGCGCATTTTCTCGAGACCATTGCCGAGAACATCCTCGGGCTCGGCGACACATTGATCCAGCGCGCGCAAGCCGAATCGGCATTGCCCAAGGCGCGGCTCGAAGGCGAACGCGCGCGTACCGTTGGGCAACTCAAGCTGTTCGCATCGCTGGTACGCGAAGGCCGCTGGCTCACCGCGACGCTCGATTCCGCTCAGCCGGATCGCAAGCCGCTGCCGCGTCCCGACATGCGCTTGCAGAAGATTCCCGTTGGTCCCGTCGGCGTGTTCGGAGCTAGTAATTTTCCGCTCGCGTTTTCCGTAGCGGGCGGCGATACGGCATCGGCGCTCGCGGCGGGTTGCCCGGTTGTCGTGAAGGCGCACCCGGCGCACCTCGGTACATCTGAACTGGTTGGCCGCGCCATTCAGAAAGCGGTCGCCGATTGCGGTCTGCACGAAGGCGTGTTCTCGCTCGTGGTTGGCGCAGGCAATGAGATCGGCGAGGCGCTCGTCCAGCATCCGGCGATCAAGTCGGTCGGCTTCACAGGTTCGCGCGCCGGCGGCCTTGCACTCTTGAATCTCACGCAGAAGCGCCGCGAGCCGATTCCCGTGTTTGCCGAGATGAGCAGCATCAACCCGTTCTTCGTGCTGCCCGGCGCGCTTGCGAAGCGCGGGGATCAGATTGCGGCAGGCTTTATCGAATCGGTCACGCTGGGCGTCGGACAGTTCTGCACGAATCCTGGTCTCGTGCTGCTTCTCGACGGACCGAACAAACAGATATTTATCGACGCCGCGGCAAAGGCACTCGCGCAAAAGAGTGCGCAGACGATGCTCACGCCGGGCATCGCGAGCGCGTATCAGGGCGGCATTACGCATCGCACCGAGCAACGCGGCGTGCAGAGTATTGCGCGCGGCACGTCGTCGGATGCGACCTGCGCCGCGCTGCCCGCGCTGTTCCAGACGTCGGCGATACAGTTCCTGACATCCGCGGAACTCGAGGACGAGATTTTTGGGCCGACTTCGCTGATCGTCACGTGCGCTGACATAGAGGAGATGGTGAAGGTGGCCGAATACCTCGAAGGCCAGCTCACGGCAACGCTGCAGATCGAACCCGAAGACTATGACATCGCGCGGCGCCTGCTGCCGACGCTCGAGCGCAAGGCCGGCCGCATTCTGGCGAATGGCTTCCCGACGGGCGTCGAAGTGTCGTACGCGATGGTGCACGGCGGTCCGTTCCCGGCGACGTCCGATCCGCGTGCGACCTCGGTCGGCGCGACGGCGATCGAGCGTTTCCTGCGTCCCGTCTGCTACCAGGACCTGCCCGCCGAACTGCTGCCGCAATCGCTGCACGACGACAATCCGCTGAAGCTCTGGCGTCTGCGCGACGGCAAGCCGGCGCAGGCGTAACGGCTCGCGTTTGTTGGCGACAGCGTTTCAAGCAGCGTCATTACCAATAACCAGTAACCACCACGAACGCCGGGCGTCGATCGATTCGACGCCCGGCGTTGCTCTGACAGCGCCATGACCGAACTCACCCACCCGAACCAGCGCCGCTATCCCGATCCCTCCATCCGCAGTTTCGATCCCCGCTTCGACGCACTGCGACTTGCCTCGGCTTCCGTCGAATGCCTGTATCAGGGCGCGCGCTGGTCCGAGGGCCCAGTGTGGTTCGGCGATGGCCGCTACGTGCTGTGGAGCGACATTCCAAACGACCGCATCCTGCGCTGGGACGAGGAGACGGGCGCAGTGACGCCGTTTCGCCGGCCGTCGAATAACGCGAACGGCAATACGCGCGACCGCGAAGGGCGGCTCGTCACCTGCGAGCATCTGACGCGACGCGTCACGCGCACCGAATACGACGGCTCGATCACCGTGATCGCGGACTGTTACCAGGGCAAGCGCTTCAATTCGCCGAACGACGTCGTCGTGAAGTCGGATGGCTCGGTCTGGTTCACGGATCCATCGTTCGGCATCGACAGCTTCTATGAAGGCGAGAAGCAGGAGCCGGAACTGCCGCAAAACGTGTATCGCGTGGACGGGCAGACGGGCGAGGTCACGATGGTCTGCGACGAAGTGATCGGCCCGAACGGCCTCGCGTTTTCGCCGGATGAATCCGTGCTCTACGTCGTCGAATCGCGCTCCACGCCGCGCACGATCCGTGCGTTCGATGTGGTCGGCCAAGGGCGGACGCTTGCGAACAACCGCGTGCTGATCGACGCGCAGGACGGTACGCCGGATGGTTTTCGAATCGATATCCACGGCAACCTATGGTGCGGCTGGGGCATGGGCACCGATGAACTCGACGGCGTGCGCGTGTTTTCGCCACAAGGCGAAGCGCTCGGGCATATTGCGCTGCCGGAGCGCTGCGCGAACGTGTGTTTTGGCGGCAGGCATCGCAACCGCCTGTTCATGGCCGCGAGCCACGGCCTGTATTCGCTGTACGTGAATACTCAGGGCCTGCGCGGCGGCTGAAGTTGCCTAACAAGTCGTATCTTGGTGTTCTCCCTATGCCACACGGACGAATCGGCAAAACCCGCTGAAATCCTTACCATAAAAGGACTTGAAGAATTTGAAAGGTCATCACGCGATGAACATGTCAGGCTAAAATTTGCTTGACATCATGCGTGCCCGTTCGTTATGTTTCACCCACTAGCAGCCCGTAACACGTCAGCGCCGCGCATCCCGTCGGCGGACGTTCCATATAAAGAGGCGAGGAGACGAAATGGCTTTTTCTGGCAAGTTGTCAGCGAAGTTGCCACTGAAGGTGGCCGCACTGTGCGTTGCCGTTGGCGCAGCAGTAGCAGGGTTCACGCAATCGGCGCGAGCGGCGGATGCCGTCACGATCAACATCGTCGACGTCGCGGGCGATCTCCAGTTGACGCAAAAGGGTTTTGAAGCCTTCAAGGCCAAGTACCCGAATCTCGTTTCCAACATCACGTACACGAACGCGCCCGCGCCGCAGTTGCCCGGCAAGATCAAGGCGATGCAGGCGGCCGGCCGCTCGGACATCGACCTCGTGCTGACGGGCACCGACGCGCTTGCCGCTGGTATCGAGCAGAACCTGTGGATCAAGCTGCTGCCGGAGAACAACGCGGCATTCCCCGGCGTGCTCGACAAGTACGCGCCCGGTCCGCGCAAGATGCAGGATCTCGCGCAGGGCTTCGGTCTCGAAGTCGCCTATATGCCGGCCGGCCCGCTGATCGAATACAACCCCGCCAAGGTCAGCGATCCGCCCAAGACGCCGGACCAGCTCCTGCAATGGTGCAAGGCGCATCCGAACAAGCTGATCTACGCGCGTCCGGCCAATTCCGGTCCGGGCCGCACGTTCCTGATGGGCCTGCCGTACGTGCTCGGCGACAAGGATCCGAAAGACCCGGTCAATGGCTGGGATAAGACCTGGGCGTTCCTCAAGCAGTTGAACGACTGCATTCCTTATTACCCGGGCGGCACGTCGGCGGTGATGAAGGAACTGGGCGAAGGCACGCGCGACATGACCGTCACCGTGACGGGTTGGGACATCAACCCGCGCGCGCTCGGCATCGTGCCGGCTGAATTCAAGGTGCAGGCGTTCGACAACATGACGTGGGTCAACGACGCGCACTTCATGGTGATTCCGAAAGGCGTGCCGAAAGAAAAGCTCGACACGCTCTACAAGCTGATGAACTTCATGCTGGAGCCGGCGCAGCAGGCCTTGACCTATGACGACGGCTATTTCTATCCTGGCCCGGCCATCAACGGCATGACAGAAGCACAAGCGCCCGCGCAGAGCCAGGAAGTGCTGAAGAAGTTCGGCCGTCCGGAATACGCGAAACTGCTTGCCGATCGTCCGCACGTTCAGCCGTTGAGCGCGGCAGCGATGGTCGCAGCGTTCCAGAAGTGGGACCGCGAAGTGGGCGCGCAAAAGACCAAGTAAGTTCATACCAACGCGTACCCATCACCGCGCAAAGCGGACCAGCCGGTGCCGCGCAGGGCGTGCTTGACGCCTCGCGCGCATCGGCGATTTGTGACGGCGCGCCATATGGTGAGTCATATGGCGCGGCCATGCAACATCGTAGGGAAGCGATCATGAAGCATCACTTTGAACAGTTGCGCCTCGAGTCCGTCAGCCGCAGTTTCGTGAATGCCGAAGGGCACGCGGTCTCGGCGCTGCAGGGTCTCGATCTGAGTATCCGCCGCGGCGAATTCATCGCATTGCTCGGGCCGTCGGGCTGTGGCAAGTCGACGGCGCTCAACTGCATCGCGGGCTTGCAGCCGCTGTCGGGCGGCGGCATCTGGCTCGACGACAAACGCATCGATGTGCTGCCGCCCGAAAAGCGTGGCTTCGGCATGGTGTTTCAGAACTACGCGCTGTTTCCGCATATGTCGGTGCTCGACAACGTCGGCTTCGGCCTGAAGATGCGCGGTATCGCGAAGGCGGAAACGGTGAAGCGCGCGCGCGAAGCGCTGCAACTCGTGCAGCTGGTCGGGCATGAGAAGAAGCTGCCGGGGCAGTTGTCAGGCGGTCAGCAGCAGCGCGTCGCGATTGCGCGCGCCATTGTGATCGAGCCGCCGCTCATTCTGATGGACGAACCGCTGTCGAATCTCGACACGAAACTGCGCATCGAAATGCGCGCCGAGATTCGCCGCATTCATAGCCAGCTGGATCGTGCGACCATCTACGTGACGCACGACCAGGACGAAGCGCTGTCGATGGCCGACCGCATCGTCGTGATGAAAGAGGGCGTCGTGCAGCAGGTCGCGACGCCGAAGGAAGTCTACGGGCGGCCGAAGAATCTGCACGTCGCGCGTTTCATGGGCTATCGCAATGTGCTGCCGTTCACGCTCGAAGGCACGCAGGGCGAAGGCGTGGCCGTCGAAGCGAACGGCGTGCGCCTGATCGGCACGGCCATGGATGGCTTCAACAGCAAGCGTGTTTCCGTCGCGATGCGTCCCGAGGACATGGAGCGCGCCGCGCCCGGCTCGGAGAACGCGTTCGACGCGCAGGTCACGACGGTCGAGTACGGCGGCCGTGATTCGCTGATTCGTGTGAAGAGCGCGTTCGGCGAATTGTGGGCGCGCGTCGCGGGAGAGTTTGCCGAAGGCGAGCGCGTCACGCTGCGCGTGCCGCCGTCGCGCACGCTGGTCTACGACGGAGAGCCGTCATGAGCACGCTGACGCCCGCTGCCGCAACGACACCCGTCGCGCAACGTGACGGCAAGGCGTGGCTCGTTTCGCCCGCCTTGCTGTTCATCCTCGCGCTGTTCGTCTACCCGTTCGTCTACGGCCTCGCGCTGTCCTTCAGTCCGATGGAAGGCGGCGGCATGTGGGCGAACTACGCGAAGTTCTTCAGCGACACGTCGATGTGGCCGACCATCATCGTCACGCTGAAGCTCGCGGTGCCTGCCACCTTGATCAACGTCGGCATATCGGTGCCCGTCGCGTTCGCGCTGCGCCGTCCGTCGCCGTATCAGAAATTCATTACGACGCTGCTCGTGATTCCCATCACGCTCGGCACCGTGCTGATCGCGGATGGCATGCTCACTTACTTCGGTCCGAACGGCTGGTTTCCGCAAGCGCTGCAAGGGCTGCACCTTTATACCGACGAAGTGCGCCTCACGCACAACTTCTGGGGCGTGCTGATCTCGCTGGTGGTGTCGGGCTTTCCGTTCGCGTTTCTGTTGACGCTGTCGTACGTGACGGGCATCGATCCGACGCTCGCAAGCGCCGCCGCGACGCTTGGCGCAAACCCCTGGCAGCAGTTCCGGCAGATCTATCTGCCGCTGCTCGTGCCGGGCTTGACGATGGCCGCATGTCTGTCATTCGTGCAGGCGTTTTCGGTGTTTCCATCGGCAGTGCTGCTCGGCGCGCCTGCGGGGCCGACGCGCGTGATGTCGATTGCCGCCGCGGAGGCCGCGTTCGAGAGCTACGATTACTCGCTTGCGTCGGCGATTGCGATCGTGATGGGTTTCGTGCAACTGGTGATCGTCGCCGCGATGCTCGGCGCGCGCCGCTTCTTCTACAGTGGACCGGCGACGGGAGGTAAGGGCTGATGGCAACCGATCATCAAGTCGCGCATCCGTGGCCCGCTGCGCCGCAAGGGCAAACGGTGAAATCGATGAAACCGCACGTCAGTTTGCGTGACCGCGTGTACAAGGCGCTCGTCTGGGGCGCGATGATTTTCTTCCTGCTGAACATCGTGCTGCTGATCGCAACCGTCGCCGTCAATTCGATCGCGACGCGCTGGTTCGGCACGCTACTGCCGCAGGGCTTCACGCTGCACTGGTATGCGCAGGCGTGGAGCGACTTCCAGCTCGCGGCGGTGTTGTGGGTGACGGTCGAAGTGGTCGGCGCGGTCGTGCTGCTGTCTATTCTGCTCGGTGTGCCCGCTGCATATGCGCTCGCACGCGTGCAGTTTCGCGGCAAGCGTTTCGCGATGCTCGTGTTCCTGCTGCCGTTGATGGTGCCGCCTGTCACATACGGCATTCCGATGGCGACCGTGATGTACAAGATCGGGCTGGCGGGAACACTGTCCGGCGTGATTCTCGCGAACCTGGTGCCCGCGTTGCCGTTCGTCATTCTCGTGATGACACCGTTCATCGAGCAGATCGATCCAAATCTGGAGTCGGCGGCGCGTATCTTCGGCGCGAATACGTTCCGCTATTTCCGCTATATCCTGCTGCCCTTGCTGGTGCCCGGCATGCTTGCCGCCGGTCTGCTGGTGCTGGTTCGTACCATCGGCATGTTCGAACTGACGTTCTTTACGGCGGGGCCGGCGACGCAGACGCTCGTCGTCGCGTTGTACTACGCTGTATTTTCAACGGGCGTGCGCGCGCCGCAGTCGATCGACGCAATGGCGATGATCTACATGGCGATCACGCTGATCTGGGTATTGATTGCGCTGCAGTTCGTGAGCCCGACGCAGATCGTGTCGCGGGTAAAGGAGCAGCGCCGGTAGGAGTCGAAGTGTCGAACGATCAGACGAAGAAACGCAAGTCCCCCGACGAACTGCGCAGCCACCGCTGGTATGGCGTGAACGATCTGCGCTCGTTCGGCCATCGCTCGCGCACGGCGCAAATGGGCTATAGCCGCGAGGAGTATGCGGGCAAGCCCGTCATCGCGATCCTCAACACGTGGAGCGAGATGAACCCGTGTCACACGCACTTCAAGCAGCGTGTGGAAGAGGTCAAGCGCGGCATCTGGCAGGCGGGCGGCTTTCCGATCGAGTTGCCGGTGCAGACCCTGTCGGAGCCGTTCCAGAAGCCCACGACAATGCTCTACCGAAACTTCCTCGCGATGGAAGCGGAAGAGACGCTGCGCTCGTATCCCGCTGACGGTGTCGTGCTGATGGGCGGCTGCGACAAGACCACGCCCGCGCTGCTGATGGGTGCGATCAGCATGGACCTGCCAACCATCTTCCTGCCCGCCGGCCCGATGCTGCGCGGCAACTGGAATGGCGCGACGCTCGGCTCCGGTTCGGACACGTGGAAATACTGGGCCGACCTGCGCGCGGGCAAGATCACGGAAGAGGACTGGCAGGGCGTTGAAGGCGGCATTGCGCGCTCGCCGGGCCATTGCATGACGATGGGCACGGCGTCCACCATGACGAGCGCCGCTGAAGCGCTTGGCTTCACGCTGCCGGGTTTCGCGTCGATCCCCGCGCCGGATTCGCGCCACGCGCAGATGTCCGCAAAAACGGGCATGCGTATCGTCGAGATGGTGTGGGAAGACCTGAAGCCATCGGACATCCTCACCGTGAAGTCAATCGACAACGCGGTGACGACGTGCCTCGCGCTCTCAGGTTCGACGAACGCGATCGTGCATATGATTGCGCTCGCGCGCCGCGCCGGGATCGAACTGACGCTCGATCGCTACGACAGCATTTCGCGCCGCACGCCTGTGCTCGCGAACATCCGGCCGACGGGCGCGTATCTGATGGAAGACTTCTATTACGCGGGCGGCCTGCAGGCGATGCTCGCGGAACTGGGCGACCTGATCGACGGCTCGCAGAAGACGGTGAATGGCAAAACGCTTGGCGAGAACCTCGAAGGCGTGCGGATCTTCAACGACGACGTGATCCGCCGCCGCAATAACCCGCTGATGCCGGACAACGGTCTGGCTGTCCTGCGCGGCAACATCGCGCCCGATGGCGCCGTCATCAAACCGGGCGCGGCCGAGCCGCATCTGATGGTGCACACGGGCCGAGCGGTGGTGTTCAAGGACTACAACGACATGGCCGCGCGCATCGACGACGACGCGCTCGATATCGACGAGAACTGCGTGATCGTGTTGCAGCACGCGGGGCCCGTTGGCGCGCCGGGCATGCCTGAATGGGGCCAGCTGCCGCTGCCGAAGAAGGTGCTGCAAAAGGGCGTGCGCGACATGCTGCGCATTTCCGATGCACGCATGAGCGGCACGAGCTATGGCGCCTGCGTGCTGCACGTGGCGCCGGAGTCGTTTATCGGCGGGCCGTTTGCGCTGGTGCGCGACGGCGACATGATCGAACTCGACGTGCCGCAGCGCAAGCTGAACGTGCTGGTATCGGATGAAGAACTCGCTCGCCGCAAGGCGGAGTGGGTCGCGCCCGCGCCGAGATTCTCGCGCGGCTACGGCGCGATGCATCAGGTGCATGTGCTGCAGGCCGACAAGGGCTGCGACTTCGACTTCCTGCAGCGCGGTGGCGCAAGCACTGCAACGGGTGAGCCGGAGATTCACTGAAGCGACAAGCGCCGCGCAATGAAAAACGAGCGCACGACAACGTGCGCTCGCTAACAGACGTCAATCGAACGTTCTAGTATCCAACGCGATACACGCGTCCCGTCTGCGCGCCCTCGACGCTGCGCAGATAGGCCTGCGCAGCCTTCTTCGCATCGACAGGTTCGAAGCCGCGGAAGAACGGCGCATAGCTTTCCATCGATTCCGTCAGCACAGTCGGGCTCACGACATTGATGCGAATACCGCGCGGCAGTTCGATCGCCGCGCCGCGCACGAAGCCTTCGAGCGCGAGATTCACCGTCGTCGCACTGACGCCCAGGTTGATCGGCTCGTCGGCGAGAATGCCGCTCGTCAGCGTGAACGAGCCGCCGTCGTTCACATACTTCTGCGCGGCGAGCACGACATTGATCTGTCCCATCAGCTTGTCACGCAGACCGACCCAGAACTGCTCTACGGTCATCTCGGGCAACGGGCCGAAGTGGACCTTGCCCGTCGTCGTGACGACGCCATCCACCTTGCCGATTGTTTGAAACAGCCGTTCGACGCTCGCCGGGTCCGTGCTGTCGACCTGATGCGCGCCACGCGTTGCGCCGACTTCGATCACTTCATGCCGCGCTTTCAGTTCGGCGGCGACGGCCTGGCCGAGTGTGCCCGTTGCGCCGATCACGACGATTTTGCTCATCTGCTGCTCCGTGGATGGAATTGCGCTGATTGTGCTGATCGTTTCAAACGCGAAAAAGATGTGCGTGCGACGAAGTCATGAAACCAGCAGTTTCGAATCGCATCTACATTCGTACAAACGCGAAGGGTACAAACGCGAAGGCGCACGACGCGCCAACCGACGACGCATCGTGCGAAAGGGACACGGCGCTCACTTGACGCGCTCGAGTTCGATCACGCGCATCGGCCGCTGATGATTGAGCGCGAAATGCACGCGCCCGCGCGTGCGTTGGCCCGCTTGCGTGCTGGGTTCATGAAAGCGGTCGTCGAAGTGCTCGACGGGCTCGGGCACCGTCATGCCCTTGTCAATCACGCGGTAGCCCGGTTCCAGCGCGAGCAGCAGATGGTTTCCGCCGATGCGGCTGTCGAATCCCGCCAGTTCCGCATACGGGTTGTCGGGCACGCTGTTGACGAGCGATGCGTTGCTGGTCGTGATCTCATCGGGGCCGATCGGCGCGTGTCCTGCGATGCGCGCGGCTTCGTGGTTCTTGCTGTCGGTATCCACCGTGCTGTCGTGCGTGCGGTCGTTGTGCATTTCGGCGCTGCGCGCGACGTCGGTTCCTGTTTGTGTCGCCGGTATCTTGCGGGTGTTGAGGCTCATTTTTACGCCCTCCTTGACTCATGCCTTCAAAGCATTCGGAGCGAGCAAAACTCGTTCCGCGTGAGCGCCCAATCACGTTGGAATCCACGTGCGACGGCGCTTAGGGCAACCCGCGAATTTTTACTATTTTTTTGATGGACGCCCTTTTCCTACAGAGTATGATTCTGGTTCGAGTGTAGCAACGCACACAAGAGCATGACCGCTGCAGTCTCATGGACTGCCACGACACACGGCATCGCACTCGCAAAAGGACCATCTATGAGGCAGTCAGGGGCGGGTGACTCATGCACGTTGATGCTGCATTCACACATCGTGGCTACTTGCTTAACTGCGCGCCAGCGCGCGCGGGCGATGGGACTTGGCAACCGTATGTGGTCGTGTCGCGCTCCAGCGATGGCGAACTCGTCGCCAACCGCTTCTTTCCCACCGACCTCCGCTTCACTGACGAAGCAGCTGCTATCGCGCATGCCCGCGACTGGGCCGTGCGCTGGATCGATGCAAGCAGTATGACCGTATAGCACGTCATTTGCTACGCACTCCCGCACATGCAACGGCCGGCACTGCATGAGCTGTTCCGTATGCGTTCATTATGCAATCCGCACCGGCGCCCGGCGGCGCGCGCCGAAACGCGGTAATCTCTGGGGACAATTCACTATCGTCGCGCTTCACGCGCGACTGCCGTCCTCGCCATGTCAAATGTTTCCTCCCACAACTGGGGCCTCGAACAGATCGTCGCCGAACTGCGCGCGTCGCGTGAGGAACTGCATCGCACGCGCCATCCGCGCGGCATCCGCGAGCTGCCTTCTCGCGATGGCGTGATCAACATCGTCGCGGGATTACGCGCCGCGCTTTTCCCGACGCACTATGGCGCGCCCGATCTGACCGACGAGAGCGTCGATTATTACGTAGGTCATACGCTCGAAAGCACGCTGCGCCTGCTGGCCGAGCAGATTCGCCGCGCGTTGCGCTTCTTGCCGGAGCACGCGGAGACGCCGGACGCCGATCTGAGCGCGCTCGCATTCGATGTCGCGCGCCAGTTCGGCAAGCAGTTGCCGGGCATTCGCGCATTGCTGGTCAGCGATATCCAGGCGGCGTACGTCGGCGATCCTGCCGCGCAGCACATCACGGAAATCCTGCTCTGCTATCCGGGCGTATGGGCGATGACGCATCACCGGCTCGCGCATGCGTTGCACCGGCTCGGCGTGCCGCTGCTCGCGCGGTTCATCAACGAGATCGCGCACTCGGCGACGGGTATCGACATTCACCCTGGCGCGCAGATCGGCCCGAGTTTCTTCATCGATCACGGTACGGGCGTCGTGATCGGCGAAACGGCGATCATCGGCGAGCGCGTGCGTGTCTATCAGGCGGTGACGCTCGGCGCGAAGAGTTTTGCTGCGGATGAAGACGGCACGCTCGTGAAGGGCAATGCGCGTCACCCGATCGTCGAAGACGATGTTGTGATTTACGCGGGCGCGACCATTCTGGGGCGCGTGACGATCGGGCGCGGCTCGGTGATCGGCGGCAACGTGTGGCTCACGCATAGCGTGCCGCCGGGCAGCAGCGTGTCGCAGGGCAAGATCCGCGAAGGCGAGCGCGGGCGCAACGACGAAGGGCGGCGCTGATGCGTGGGCGTGTTTCATCTGTGCGGGCGCCTGAGACGATGAAGCCGCGTGGGCGCGTCCAGATGCTGCGTTGCGCGCTCGGCGGCGTCGAAGCGACCGTCGCGCATACGACGCACGCGTTCGCGCGTCATTCGCACGATCGCTTTGGCATCGGCATCGTCGTCGCTGGCGGGCAGCGTTCGGCAAGCGGGCGCGGCCCTGTCGAAGCGCGCGTGAACGATGTCATCACCGTCAATCCCGGCGAAGTGCATGACGGCAGTCCGCTCGACGAACACGGACGCGCCTGGCGGATGCTGTATTTCGAGCCGTCGCTGGTGATCGGCACGGTCGCCGAATGCGCGGAGTCGCCGCTGCGGGAAGTGGAGTTGACGCGCCCCGTGTTGAACGACGCGGAACTGTCGCTGCGTTTTGCGCGACTTTTCTCGGTTGCAGTGAACGAGGCAAACGAGGGCGTGTCGCCCGACAATCTCGCTTGCGAAGAAGCGTTGGTCGCGTTGTTTTCGTACGTCGCCCAATACCACGCGACGTCATTGCCGCACAGACCCGGGCATATTGGTCCTGTAGGTCCCGTAGCGCGCGCAAAAAACCGTATCGACGACGATCCCGCGTCGGCATCGACGCTCGCCGATCTCGCCGCCGAAGCCGGTATGAGCCGTTTTCAGCTGCTGCGCAGTTTCGCGCATGAAGTCGGTTTGCCGCCGCATGCCTACCGGATGCAGCGCCGTGTCTTGCTGGCGCGGCAACTGATCGCCAGCGGTTCCACGCTGGCGGATTCCGCCGTCTCGGCGGGCTTCTCCGATCAAAGCCATATGACGCGCGCTTTCGTGCGGCTTCTCGGTGTCACGCCCGCGAGCTACGCGGCCGCTGTCCGCTGATCCTCTGCAATAACGTTCAAGACCGCGCGTGGGCGTGGGCCGTACGCTCGCCTCATCGTTCGATACGAGGAGGCAGTGGCATGAACGCGCGTTACGTCGGTTATTCCTTTTGCGCGCTGGCGATGATCGGCGTGGGCAGCACGGTCGTCGTCAGCAAGGCGATAGCGGGCGGCTTGCCGCCGTTCGCGGCGACGGCTTTGCGCTTTGCGATTGCGTTTCCCGTCTTTGTCGCAATGATGCGCGTGCGAAAAGTCCGCTGGCCGAAGCTCGACGCGCACGATGCGTTGCTCGTGATCGCGCAGGCGGGCGCGGGAAGCGTCGGCTATACGGTTTGTCTGATCGGCGGGATGCGGCTCGCGTCGGCCGCCGATGCGGGTGTGATCGCGGGGACCTTGCCTGCGGTGTCGGCGGGTTTCGCGGCGCTCGCGCTCGGCGAGCGTCCGTCACCCGCGCTGCTTGGCGCGATTGCGCTCGCGACGCTGGGCGTGCTCGCCTGCACGGTGCGCCTCGACGACGTGGCGGCCGCGAGCGGCGCGCATTCCCTCGCAGGTAATGCGCTGGTATTCGCCGCAATTGTGTGCGAAGCGCTCTTCATCTTGCTCAACCGCAAGCTGCGCACGCCTGTGCCGGCTTTGCCGCTGTCGGCGCTGATGAGCGGGATCGGCTTGCTTGTCGCGATCGTGCCCGCCTGTTTCGAGCAGCCGTGGCGTCTGCCATTCGATGCGAACGTTGTTGCCGCGCTCGCGGGCGTCGTCTATTACGCGCTCGTGCCGACGGTGCTTGGCTTCGTGCTGTGGTACGCGGGCGCTTCGCGCCTGAGCGGCGCGGAAGCGGGCCTCGTGACGGCGCTCGTGCCCGTGTCGACGCTCGCGCTTGCGGCGGGCGTGCTGCATGAGCCGATCAGCCATGCGCAGGTGGTGGGCGTCGCGTGTGTGCTGGCAGCGGTGCTGCTCGCGACGTTCGGACGGTTTCGGTCGATGAGGATGCGCGCGGAAGCGTGATTGAGCCGATCCTGGCCTTGCTCGGACTGCTTCAGATATCAGACTTTTTCTATTCGACTGATTTCAGTCAGAACCACTAAGCTTGTTTTGAGAGTTGAGACTCTGACCAGACCGCTGGGGCAACCACGCGCTATCCGGCGCGTGGCTAAAGCAGGCCAATAATCCCGACTCTCAACAAATCCTCGACAAATCAGGTATTCGCCACGCTAACGGAAGTCGGACCGTGGACGATCGACAGAAACTCGCGGCGCGTCGACGGGTCGGTGCGGAACGTCCCGAGCATGCGCGACGTCACCATTTCGACGCCGGCCTTGTGCACGCCGCGCGTCGACATGCATTGATGCGATGCTTCGAGAATCACGCCTACACCCTTCGGCTGCAATACTTCGTTGAGCGTATCGGCGATCTGCACGGTCATCTTTTCCTGAATCTGCAGACGCTTGGCGAACGCATCGACGAGCCGCGCGAGCTTCGAGATGCCTACCACGCGATGCTCCGGCAGATAAGCGACATGCGCGCGCCCGATGATGGGCACCATGTGATGTTCGCAATAGCTTTCGAAGCGGATGTCCTTAAGCACGATCATTTCGTCGTAGCCGTCCACTTCGGAGAACGTACGGGCCAGAATCTCGCGCGGATCGACGTCATAGCCCGCGAAAAATTCTTCATACGCTCGCACGACGCGCGCGGGCGTGTCGAGCAGCCCTTCACGCTGAGGATTGTCGCCGGCCCAGCGCAGCAGCACGCGCACGGCTTCTTCGGCCTCGTCGCGGGACGGCCGGCCGGGTGCGTCGGCGGACGTTGTGTTCTTCGTATTCATCCTTCGCTCCAGTTCCAGTAAAACGCGCATCGCACGTTGCGGCATTGTTCCATGTTTCCCGGCCCTACGCCGAACAGGGATATGCGTCGCGGGCTCGTGCGGGCGTTACAGGTGGGCCTTATATGCGTGCCTTATTTGCGTAAATTACTTCGGCCACTCGTCCTTCGCATCGTTGAACAGCTCGGCGACCACGCCGCGCAGCCAGCTTGCGCGCGGATCATTGTGGAACTTGCGATGCCAGTGCTGGCGCAAGTCGAAGCGGGGCAACGGCAAAGGCGGTTCGACGAGCGTGATCGACGCGTGTTCCGACACGTACGCGAAGCCGATCGCGTGCGGCACGGTTGCGATCAGATCGGTGCGCGCGAGGATGAACGGCAGGCTCATGAAGTGCGGCGTCTCCAGCACGGCGCGCCGGCGGATGCGTTTTTTCTCCAGATACTGCTCGAGCACTTCCTGGCTGCGTCCTTCCGCACGCACGACGGCATGCCCAAGGCCGATGAACTGATCGAGCGTGAGCGGCGCGCCCGCGAGCGGATGATCGCTGCGCATCAGACAGATGAACCGGTGCGTGAACAGACGCTGCTGGAAGAAGTTGTTACCGGAAAGATCGGGAAAGTAGCCGACGGCGAGATCGACATCGCCCGATTCCAGCCCGCGCTCGACATGTGCGGGCGGCAGCGATACCGAACGCAGATTCGCATGCGGCGCGCGCTCGGCGAAGAGCTGCAACAGCCGCGGCAGGAACACGATCTCGCCGACGTCGGACAACGCCAGTGAGAACGTATGCGTCGACGTCGTGGGATCGAAATCCTGCGAGTCGAGCATGCCTTTCTCGATGCGAGCGAGCGCCTCGCGGGCAGCGGGAATCAGCGCGAGCGCGCGCGGCGTCGGCTCCATGCCGCGCGACGTGCGAACGAACAGCGGGTCGTTGAAATACTCGCGCAAGCGGCCGAGCGCGGTGCTCACGCGCGGCTGGCTCACGCCGAGACGTTCGGCGGCGCGGCTCACGTTGCGCATGTCTTCGAGCGCGACGAGGTAGGGAATCAGGTTGAGATCGAGTTCGGCCATGCTGGGGTGCGCGGGCGCGGGAAGACGCTCGCGCAGTATCGGTTATGCGTATACAACCTATCCTAAAAATCGCGTTGTCGCATATTCGGGAAAGCGCCGAGAATCGTTTGAATACCCGAACAAAAGACTCGGAGACGAACGATGCGCACTCAAGTTGCCATTATTGGCGCGGGTCCCGCCGGTCTGCTGCTGTCGCATCTGCTGCGGCTGGCGGGCGTTGAATCGGTGGTGCTGGAAAGCCGGTCGCGCGAACATTGCGAGCATCGGATACGCGCGGGCGTGCTCGAACAGGGCACCGTCGATACGCTCAACGAAGCCGGCCTCGGCGCGCGGATGCAGCGCGAAGGGCTCGTGCATCACGGCATTGAGCTGCTGTTCGAGCGCAAGCGGCATCGAATCGATCTGACGGCGCTGACGGGCGGCCGCGCGATCACCGTGTATGGTCAGCATGAGGTGGTGTGCGACATGATCGCCGCTGCTGTCGAGCACCAGCAACAGCTGTATTTCGACGTGTCCGAAGTGTCGCTGCACGATCTGACGAGCGACAAACCTTGGATTCAGTTCACGCACGATGGCGCAGTGCAGCGTATCGACTGCGACTATGTGGCAGGCTGCGACGGCTTTCACGGCGTTGCGCGCGAGTCGATTCCCGCCGATGCGCTGCAAAACTTCGAACGTATCTACCCCTACGCATGGCTCGGCATCCTCGCCCACGCCGCGCCGACCTGCGACGAACTCGTCTACGCGCATCACGAGCGCGGCTTCGCGCTCTTCAGCATGCGTTCGCCGGAGGTGACGCGTCTCTACCTGCAATGCCGTCCCGACGAAGACCTCGCGCAATGGCCCGACGAGCGCATCTGGGCCGAGCTTCACGCGCGCTTCGAGAATGACGAAGGCTGGCTGCCCGCCGTCGGCGACATCACGCAGAAGGGCGTGACGCCGATGCGCAGCTTCGTGTGCGAGCCGATGCAGTACGGCCGCCTCTATCTTGCCGGCGACGCCGCGCACATCGTTCCACCGACGGGCGCAAAAGGCATGAACCTCGCCGTCGCCGACGTGCGCATGCTGTCGAAGGCGCTCGCGGCGCGCTATCGCGAAGGCCGCGACGATCTGCTCGCCGCTTATTCGGCGACCTGCCTGGAACGCGTCTGGCGCGCCGAGCATTTCTCGTATTTCATGACAAACATGCTGCATCCGTCGTTCGATGACACGCCGTTCATCAACCGGCTGAAGATGGCCGAGCTGCGGTACGTCGCCCATTCCGATGCGGCGTCGCGGATGCTGGCAGAGAATTACGTGGGGCTGCCGTTTCGCGATTGATTTGCGGGCCCGGCGGCAGGCGGAGCGGCATAGGGCAAACCACGAAACCGTTGCCTTGACAAGAGACGCAGGCGCAAACCATAATGCGCCGGTACGTTCGCTAAACGAAACTGTGTTCGCATTAAGAACTTTTCGCAAGTTCGACGGGCGATAGGGATTGAAGGGCGAGCCAAACACGCAGGTCTGCATTCCGTCGTCAGCAGACTATGAAGGACGAAAGCGGACGTGGAGACCGTCCGGCGCGCGTTTCGCCAGTTATCTGGTGGATCGTGCGGCGCGGATCGACGCGTTTCAGAGGATATTCGACATGATCAACAAGATTTTCGAGTCACTCCAGTCGGCGGTTGCCGACGTGCATGACGGCGCGACCGTCATGATCGGCGGCTTCGGCACGGCGGGCATGCCTTCCGAACTGATCGACGCGCTCATCGAACAGGGCGCGAAAGAGCTCACGATCGTCAACAACAACGCCGGCAACGGCGACACAGGCCTCGCCGCGCTGCTCAACGCGAAGCGCGTGCGCAAGATCATCTGCTCGTTCCCCCGTCAGACCGACTCGTACGTGTTCGACGCGCTCTATCGCGCGGGCGAAATCGAACTGGAACTCGTGCCGCAGGGCAACCTGGCCGAGCGCATCCGCGCTGCGGGCGCAGGCATCGGCGGCTTTTTCACGCCGACGGGCTACGGTACGAAGCTCGCCGAAGGCAAGGAAACGCGCGAGATCGACGGCAAGCATTACGTGCTGGAAGCGCCGCTGCACGCGGACTTCGCGCTGATCAAGGCGTACAAGGGCGACCGTTGGGGCAATCTGGTGTATCGCAAGACGGCGCGCAACTTCGGCCCGATCATGGCGAGCGCGGCGAAGACGGCAATCGTGCAGGTGTCGGAAGTGGTGCCGCTTGGCGCGCTCGACCCGGAAGTGATCGTCACGCCGGGCATCTTCGTGCAGCGTATCGTCGAAGTGCCGCAGGCGGCCCACGCCTCGCAACGCCCCGAACAAGCCGCCTGAAGGAGACCCGACATGAAACGACTGACCCGCGATGAAATGGCGAAGCGCGTCGCGCAGGACATTCCTGAAGGCGCTTACGTGAACCTCGGCATCGGCGTGCCGACGCTGGTGGCCAACCACCTCGACGCGAGCAAGGAAATCTTCCTGCACAGCGAGAACGGCCTGCTCGGCATGGGCCCCGCGCCCGCGAAAGGCGAGGAAGACGACGAACTGATCAACGCCGGCAAGCAGCACGTCACGCTGCTGACGGGCGGCGCGTTCTTCCACCATTCCGATTCGTTCGCGATGATGCGCGGCGGCCATCTCGACTACTGCGTGCTCGGCGCGTTCCAGGTGTCGTCGAAGGGTGACCTTGCGAACTGGCACACGGGCGCACCCGATGCGATTCCCGCTGTCGGCGGCGCGATGGATCTGGCTATCGGCGCGAAGCAGGTGTTCGTGATGATGGAGCATCAGACCAAGCAGGGCGAAAGCAAGATCGTCGCCGAATGCTCGTACCCGGTGACGGGCGTCGGTTGCGTGGACCGCATCTACACCGACCTCGCGATGATCGACGTGACGAAGGACGGCCTCGTCGTGCGCGAAATCTTCTCGGATATCGACTTCGCGGAACTGGAGAAGCTGACGGGCGTCGCGCTGATCGACGGCACGCAGCAGGCTCGCGCGGCTTGAGGCTTGCTCAGGCTGGACACGTAGCAGCCACGCGCGCGCAAATGCGCGCGTGACCTCGGCGCGGCGTTCGGCGACAATGAAGCCGAACGCCGCGCGCTTTCAGGCGCGACTCAACGCGCATTCATCCCAACGCACAGAACATCATGCTAGAAGCTAGCGCTCGCTTGACTGGCCTGATCTGCGGCACGCAGCCGATGAACGACATCTGGTCGCCGCGCGCGACGCTGCAACGGATGCTCGACGTCGAAGCGGCGCTGGCGCGCGCATCGGCGGCACATGGCGTGATTCCGCAATCGGCCGTTGCCGCCATCGAGGCAACCTGCCGCGCCGACAAGCTCGATGCCGACGCGCTCGGCCGCGACGCCGCGCTCGGCGGCAATCTCGCGATTCCCCTCGTCAAGCAACTGACCGCGCGCGTCAAGGACGCCGATGCGGAAGCGTCGAAATTCGTCCATTGGGGCGCGACGAGCCAGGACATCATCGATACGGCGACCGTGCTGCAACTGCGCGATTCGTTCGATCTGCTCGACGGCGCCTTGTCATCCACCTGCGATGCGATTGGCGCGCTCGCGCACCAGCATCGCGCGACGCCGATGATCGGCCGCACATGGCTGCAACAGGCGCTGCCCATCACGCTCGGTTTGAAGTTCGCGCAGTGGCTCGATGCGCTGCTGCGCCATCGCGAGCGGCTCGACACGTTGCGCGAGCGCGTGCTCGTGCTGCAATTCGGTGGCGCGGCCGGGACGCTCGCGAGTTTGCGCGACAAGGGCGGCATGGTTGCCGCCGCGCTGGCGAAAGAATTGAGTCTGCAAATGCCCGCTGTGCCGTGGCACACGCAGCGCGACCGCATCGCCGAAACGGCGTCGTTCTTCGGCATGTTGATCGGCACACTCGGCAAGATTGCGCGCGATATCTCGCTGCAAATGCAGACCGAACTCGGTGAACTCGGCGAGCCGGTTGCCGCCGGCAAAGGCGGCTCGTCGACGATGCCGCACAAGCGCAACCCGGTCGGCTGCGCAGCCGTGCTGACGGCGGCGGCGCGCGCGCCTGGCCTCGTCGCAACGGTGTTCGGTGGCATGGTGCAGGAGCACGAGCGCGCGCTCGGCGGCTGGCAGGCCGAATGGGACGCGCTGCCCGATCTCGCGCGTCTCGCGGGCGGTGCGCTGGCGAACATCGAACAGATCGCGCAGGGACTCGAAGTGAACGTCGAGCGGCTCGCGGCGAATCTCGAGGTGACGCATGGGCTGATTCTCGGCGAAGCGGTGATGCTCGCGCTCGGCGACAGAATCGGCCGGATGGACGCGCATCATCTCGTCGAGCATGCGTCGAAAGAGGCTGTGAAGAGCGGCAAGACGCTCTTCGACGTGCTGGCTGCCGATGCGGCCGTCACTCAACATCTGCCCGTCGAGCAACTCAGGCGTCTGCTCGATCCGGCGCATTACGTGGGCAGCGCGCACGCTTTCGTGGACGCCGTGCTGGCTCTTCATACCGCGCGCAAAGCACGCGTGAACCAACATCAGGAGTAAAGGAATGCCTTACGCCGCAGTCAATGGCATCGAGCTTCACTACCGGATCGACGGCGACCGGCACGGCAACGCGCCGTGGCTCGTGCTGTCGAATTCGCTCGGCACCGACCTGTCGATGTGGACGCCGCAGGTTGCCGAATTCGCGAAGCACTTTCGCGTGCTGCGTTACGACACGCGCGGCCACGGCCATTCGGAAGCGCCGAAGGGACCGTATTCGATCGAGCAATTGACGGGCGATGTGATCGGCCTGCTCGATACGCTGAAGATCGCACGCGCGAATTTCTGCGGCATTTCGATGGGCGGGTTGACGGGCGTCGGCCTGGCGGCGCGCCACGCGGACCGTATCGATCGTGTCGTGCTGTGCAATACGGCGGCGCGCATCGGCTCGCCGGAAGTCTGGGTGCCGCGCGCGGCGCGTGCGCGCACGGAAGGCATGCTCGCGTTGTCGGATGCTGTGTTGCCGCGCTGGTTCACGGCGGAGTTCATTGCACGCGAGCCGATCGTGTTCAATTATGTGCGCGACGTTTTTGTGCACACCGATAGGGAAGGCTACGCGCTGAACTGCGAAGCGATCAATGCGACGGATCTGCGGCCCGAGACGCCTGGCATCAAGGCGCCCGCGCTTGTGATTTCGGGTACGCATGATCTCGCCGCGACGCCAGCTCAAGGCCGCGAACTGGCGGCGGCGATTCCGGGCGCGCGGTATGTCGAACTGGATGCGTCGCATATCTCGAACATCGAAGTTTCCGACATGTTCACGAAGACCGTGCTCGATTTTCTGAAGGGGCAGCGATGAACGACGATCAACGATACGAAGCAGGCATGGGCGTGCGCCGCGCGGTGCTGGGCGATGCGCATGTGGACCGGTCGCTGGTGAATCGCACGGAAGTGACGGAAGAGTTTCAGAATTTCATCACGCGGTATGCGTGGGGTGAGATCTGGACTCGCGACGGGTTGCCGCGGCATACGCGTAGTTTGCTGACTATTGCGATGATGGTCGCGCTGAATCGCAGCGAGGAGCTTGCTCTGCATTTGCGCGCTGCGCGGAATAATGGGGTGACGCGGGAGCAGGTTAAAGAAGTTCTGTTGCAGACTGCTATTTATTGTGGGGTGCCTGCGGCGAATTCTGCTTTTCATCTGGCTGATAAGGTTTTTAAGGAGCAGGATGAGCAGGATGCCGGGAAGGGTTAGTCTCGGGTAGTGGTTTTTTTTGGCGAAGCCGTTGTGATTGTGGGTCACGCGGCTTTTGTTTTTTTAACCGGTGCATGTGATGCGCCTATGCGGCGCGGGCGGTTTGGTTTCGGTTTGCTCGTGGTTGCGCTGGCATCCGCGTTATGCCTTCGTGCTTCAAGCGTCGCCCCTGTGCGGGGCGGCACCTACTTTTCTTTGCCGCCGCAAAGAAAAGTAGGCAAAAGAAAGCGGCTAACACCGCCAGATCTTCTTCTTGCCTGAGGGCCCCCAAGGGCCCCGTATTTCACACGGCAACGTATCTGTACGCGTGCGTTGCGAACGCTCTCTCCATACGCCTCACCCGCTTCATGTGCCCGCGTCGCAGCACGCCGTGCCAGATAGACCTCGGCCGCCCAGGTGGCAAACTGTGTGTAGGCTTTCGCGCCGTACGCGCATCACTCCGGACTGAATCGCAAGGTTGGTGTTTCTGGTAAGAGCACTAACCTGTGCGGTGCGACAACCTACACACAGTTTGCCACCTGGGCGGCACAAACCATTCGCTGCTGCTGGCCCTTGTACGGGTGTCTGAAGTGGGTGAGGCATCAGTTCGAAGCGTTGGCAACGGGCAGGCGATAGCGCGTTACCGCGTGGAGCGCGGGGCCGCCGGGGGCCCTCAGGCAAGAATAAATGTTGGCGGTGTTAGCCGCTTTCTTTTGCCTACTTTTCTTTGCGGCGGCAAAGAAAAGTAGGTGCCGCCCCGCACAGGGGCGACGCTTGAAGCACGAAGGCATAGCGCGGATGCCAGCGAAAACGCAAACATACCGACCGGCAACTCCTGCACACAGAAAGCACACCGCGGATGCCCACCGCAAAGACAGACAGACCACCCCCACCGCCCCGCGGCTGCAAACAAAAAACCAAACCGCAGATCAAAAACCCCTGCAAACCAAAAACATTTCCGGTATACCTGTCGCCCGACACAACCTAACCCCAACCCACCCGCCGCCAGGCAAAAATGCTTCCCAACCTGCTAGTCCAATTGATCAACGGACTCGCCGACGCCTCGGCGCTCTTTCTCGTCGCGGCGGGCCTGTCGCTGATCTTCGGCGTCACGCGCATCGTCAACTTCGCGCATGGATCGTTCTACATGCTGGGTGTCTACGTTGCCTACAGCATCGCGAGCCGCTTCGGCACGAGCAGCGTCATCGGCTTCTGGCTGTCGATGCTCGCCTCTGCGCTGGTGATCGGCATACTCGGCGCGCTCGTCGAGTTCGTCGTGCTGAGGCGCATCTACAAGGCACCCGAACTGTTCCATCTGCTAGCGACATTCGCGCTCGTGCTGATCTTCCGCGACGCCGCACTCGCGATATGGGGACCGCAGGACCTGTTCGGCCCGCGCGCGCCGCGTCTGTCCGGTGCCGTCGAACTGCTCGGTCATCAACTGCCCACGTGGGACATCGCGTTGATCGTAATCGGGCCGCTCGTGCTCCTGTTGCTGTGGTACGCGTTGACGCGCACGCGCTGGGGCACGCTCGTGCGCGCGGCGACGCAGGATCGCGAGATGCTCGGCGCGCTCGGCATCAACCAGGCGTGGCTGTTCACGGGCGTGTTCTTCGTAGGCGCGTTTCTCGCGGGGCTTGGCGGCGCATTGCAGGGACCTCGCATGTCGGCGAATCTGTCGCTCGATATCGAAACGATCGGCAACGCGTTCGTCGTCGTCGTGGTCGGCGGGATGGGTTCGATTCCGGGTGCGTTCATCGCGGCGCTGCTGATCGCGGAGATCAAGGCGCTGTGCATTGGCATCGGACATGTGTCGTTGTTCGGCGTCGACCTGTCGTTGAGCCGATTCACGCTCGTCGCGGAGTTTGTCGTGATGGCCGTCGTGCTCGTCGTGCGACCGTGGGGCCTGTTGGGACGCGCGACGTCGACGGTTCGCGCGGCGGCGCCCGCGGAAATGCCATTGAAGCCCGCAGGCAAGCAGCTCAGGTGGCTCGCGGCATGCGTGCTGGCCGTGCTCGTGCTCGCGCCGCTCGCCGCCGGCGCATTTCCGTACATGCCCGTGCTGCTCGTCGAAATTCTGATTGCCGTGCTGTTCGCGGCAAGCCTGCACTTCATCATGGGACCGGGAGGCATGCATTCGTTCGGTCATGCCGCGTACTTCGGCCTGGGCGCGTACGGCGCAGCGCTCTTTCTGAAAGTGGTCGATCTGCCGATGGAAGCCGCGCTCGTTCTCGGGCCGCTCCTCGCGGTGCTCGGCGCGCTGGTGTTCGGCTGGTTCTGCGTGCGACTGTCGGGCGTGTATCTGGCGATGCTCACGCTCGCGTTCGCGCAGATCGTCTGGTCCGTCGTGTATCAGTGGGACGACGTGACGGGCGGCAGCAACGGCATCCTTGGGCTATGGCCGTCGAACTGGCTGTCGTCGCCCGTCGCCTACTACTACCTGACGCTCGCGTTCGCCGTGCTCGGCGTGTGGCTGTTGCGCCGCATGCTGTTCTCGCCGCTTGGATTTGCGATGCGCGCGTCCCGCGATTCGGCGTTGCGCGCGGAAGCCATCGGCATCGACACGAAACGCGTGCAATGGGCCGCGTTCGTGATTGCGTCGCTGTTCTGCGGGCTTGCTGGCTCGCTGTACGCATTTTCCAAAGGCACGATTTCGCCGGAAGTGATCAGCGTGAGCCGTTCCGTCGACGGACTCGTGATGGTGCTGCTCGGCGGCATCCAGACGTTGACGGGGCCCGTCGCGGGCGCGGCGCTGTTCACGTGGCTGCAGGACACCGTCGCGCGTCAGACCGACTACTGGCAGGCGCTGCTAGGCATCGCGATCCTGTTGCTGGTGATTGCGTTTCCGCAAGGCATCGTGGGGTTCGTCCGCGAGCGCTTCGAGCGCGATGAAGCACAAGCAGGAGGCCGCCAATGAGCCTTCTGCGCGTATCGAATCTGTCGATGTCATTCGGCGGCGTGAAAGCCGTCGACGACGTTTCGTTCGACGTGAAGCCCGGCGAACTGCTCGCCTTGATCGGCCCGAACGGCGCTGGCAAATCGACGTGTTTCAACATCGTCAACGGACAACTGCGTCCGACGCACGGCTCGGTGATGCTCGACGGACACGAACTCGTCGGCATGCGGCCGCGTGATATCTGGCGACGCGGCGTCGGCCGCACGTTCCAGGTCGCGGCGACCTTCAACTCGATGACCGTACTTGAAAACGTGCAGATTGCGCTCGTATCGCGCGAAAAGCGTCTATACGGATTGTGGAAACCGGCAGCGTCGCACTTCGAGGATGAAGCGCTTGCGCTGCTCGAGCAGGTCGGCATGACGGCGCATGCGCAACGCGCGTGCAGCGTGCTTGCCTATGGCGACGTGAAGCGTGTCGAGATGGCCATTGCGCTCGCGAACCGACCGAAGCTGCTGCTGATGGACGAGCCGACGGCGGGCATGGCGCCGCAGGAACGCACTGAGCTGATGGCGCTGACGAAGCGTCTTTCCGCCGAGCGCAATATCGGCGTGCTGTTCACCGAGCACAGCATGGACGTCGTATTTTCCACTGCGGACCGGATCATCGTGCTTGCGCGCGGCAAGCTGATTGCGCAGGGCGACGCGGAAACGATACGCAACGACGCCAACGTGCAGGCCGTCTACTTCGGCACGGGCAAGACGTTCCAGCCGCGCGCGGCGTTATCGCACGATGGCGGCGAGCCACACACGGAGCCGCGCACATGAACGCACCACTGCTGAAAGTCGACGGACTGAATGCGTTCTACGGGCGCGCGCAAATCCTCTTCGACGTGAGCCTCGAAGTGGGGCGCGGCGAAGTTGTCGCGCTGATGGGCCGTAACGGTGCGGGCAAATCGACGACGATGAAGTCGATCATGGGGTTGATGGCGCGTCGTGAAGGCGCGATTCATTTCGACGGGGCCGATATCTCTGCGTTGCCGCCGCATCGGATTGCCCGGATGGGGCTCGGTTATGTGCCTGAAGATCGTCGGGTGTTCTCTGGTCTCACTGTGATGGAGAATCTCGACACGGGGCGGCAGCCCGAGCGCGCGGGGGCGCCTGCGTGGACGCCCGACAAGCTCTTCCAGCTGTTTCCGAATCTCGGTGAGATGCCGCAGCGTCTCGGCGGGCAGATGAGCGGTGGCGAGCAGCAGATGCTCACTGTGTCGCGGACGCTGATGGGGAATCCGTATCTGGTGTTGCTCGACGAGCCGTCGGAAGGCGTCGCGCCTTTGATCGTCGAGCAGATGGCTAATATGATTCTTGAGCTCAAGCGCGAGGGGTTGTCCATTCTTCTGTCTGAGCAGAACTTTCATTTTGCCGAGCTGGTCAGTGACCGCGCGTATGTGCTCGAAAAAGGTCAGATTCGGTATGGTGGGGCGATGCACGAACTCGCGCGGGATGATGGTGTGCGGCGGGCGTATCTGGGGGTTTGATGTCTGCGACGCTGGGGGTTGGGGTTTGGTTTTCGCTCGCATCCGCGAGGGGGTGGTTGCTGCGCATGCCTTGTTTTGTGGTGTTTTGTCTTTGCGCTGGCATTCGCGTTTAGGCCTTCGTGGTAAGGGCGTTGCCGGTTGGTTTGGTTGTTCTAGCCTTTGCGGTGGCATCCGGGATTTGTCTTCGTGGCGCGGGCGGTTTGGTTTGCTGGTTTTGTCGCTGGCATCCGCGCTATGCCTTCGTGCTTCAAGCGTCGCCCCTGTGCGGGGCGGCACCTACTTTTCTTTGCCGCCGCAAAGAAAAGTAGGCAAAAGAAAGCGGCTAACACCGCCAACATTTCTTCTTGCCTGAGGGCCCCCAACCGGTCCCACGCTTCACACGGCAATCACGTGACGCATGCTTGTTGCCATCGCTCTGAATTGACGCCTCACCCACTTCACGCGCCCGCGTCGCAGCATGCCGTGCCAGATATTCCACCGCCGCCCAGGTGGCAAACTGTGTGTAGGCTGTAGCGCTGCACACGCTTCACTTCGGACCAATAGCGCACGCGTCCCACCATGTAAGAGCGCCAAGCTATACGACGCGACAACCTACACACAGTTTGCCACCTGGGCGGCGCAAACCATTCGCTACCGCTAGCTCTTGTTCGGGTGTTTGAAGTGGGTGAGGCGGTCATTCGAAGCGTTGGCAACGAACGCGAACAGAAATGCTGCCGTGTGAAGCGTAAGACCCTTTGGGGGCCCTCAGGCAGGAAGAAATGTTGGCGGTGTGAGCCGCTTTCTTTTGCCTACTTTTCTTTGCGGCGGCAAAGAAAAGTAGGTGCCGCCCCGCACAGGGGCGACGCTTGAAGCACGAAGGCAAAACGCGGATGCCAGCGCAACCACGAGCAAACCAAAACCAACGCCCGCACCGCGAACGCAAAGAACCGGTACGATTCAACCTTCACCCATCCCACCCGCACCCTTGAACGGATAAATAAAACGGAGCCACCGCATGACCTCGCGCGCAGCATGGATTTCCCGCATTGCCGCTTCACTAGCCGTCTCGCTGACGGCCCTCAGCGCTTCCGCGCAACAGACCATCAAAATCGGCGAAATCAACAGCTACAAGGCACAGCCCGCCTTCCTGATGCCCTATAAAAACGGCTGGAATCTCGCGTTAGATCAGGTAAACGCAACCGGCGGCGTGCTAGGCAAAAAGCTCGAAGTAATCTCACGCGACGACAACGCGAACCCCGGCGACACGATCCGCGTAGCGCAAGAACTCATCGCCCGCGAGCAGGTGCAACTGCTGTTCGGCGGCTATCTGTCGAACACGGGCCTCGCTCTAACGGACTTCGCGAAACAGAAGCGCATGTTCTTCCTCGCCGCCGAGCCGCTCACCGACAAGATCGTCTGGGCCGACGGCAACAAGTACACGTACCGCCTGCGTCCTTCCACGTACATGCAGGTCGCGATGCTCGTGCCCGAAGCGGCAAAGCTGAAGAAAAAGCGCTGGGCACTCGTGTACCCGAACTATGAATACGGCCAGTCGGCGGTGGCCACGTTCAAGAAGCTGCTGAAGGCCGCGCAGCCCGACGTCGAGTTCGTCACCGAACAGGCAACCCCGCTCGGCAACCTGGACGCCGGCTCGACCGTGCAGGCCCTCGCCGACGCGAAGCCCGACGCGATCTTCAACGTGCTGTTCAGCGCAGACCTCGGCAAGTTCGTTCGCGAAGGCAATACGCGCGGGCTATTCAAGGACCGCAGCGTCGTGTCGCTGCTGACGGGCGAGCCGGATTATCTCGACACACTCGGCGCAGAAGCGCCCGTCGGCTGGATCGTGACGGGCTACCCGTGGTATTCCATCGATACACCCGCGAACAAGAAGTTCGTCGCGGACTACGAAGCGAAGTATCACGACTATCCGCGCCTCGGTTCGGTGGTCGGCTATGCGGCGCTGATGTCGATTGCAAACGGCATCAAGAAGGCGGGCTCAACCGATCCCGACAAGCTCGCGGCCGCGTTCAAGGGCTTGAATGTCGATACGCCGTTCGGGCCGATCATGTATCGCCCGCAGGACAACCAGTCGACGATGGGTGCGTTCGTCGGTGTGACCGCGTTGAAGGACGGCAAGGGTGTGATGACGTCGTATCGCTATATCGACGGCGCGAGCGTGCAGCCGTCCGACGCCGAAGTGAAGAAACTGCGTCCCGCGGACTGATTCCGCGAACAGGTAAGACGCGTCCGGAAGGCCAGCCGCGCGGCTGGCCTTTTTATTCGCGCGCCATCATTCCTCGGCGTCGTGCTCGGCCACGAAATGGCGCAGATACGCGAGCACGGCCGCTTCCGCCGCGCGATGGTCCGCGCAGCTTTTCGAACCGGCGTTCTCTTCGTCGCCGAACAGCGTCGATGGCGCATTGTGCACGTCCACTTCCTGGCCTTCGCGGAAGATGCGGATCTCGTGCATCGTCTCCGCGTATTCCGCCACCCAGTGAATCCCTTCGATATGGGCGCCTGCCCTGACTGTCTGTGTGTTCATGAGGCGTCTCCTGACGGTTGCATCGCCGCCTTTGACGTAAACCATAGACGCTATCGGCGCATTGCGCAGCCTTCGTTGTGCATCGAGGCCGCCTGCGTCGTGATTGCCAGGCAGCGCGAATCGAAGCATCCCTTCGCTTGGCGAGCGGGCGGAGGACCGCAAAAACGCAGGGCTTTCAAGCCAGGACAGGCGTCGGCGAGGGCAAGGCACACCCGTTGCTGCGTATGGCAGGCCACCATTCAACGGGAGCACTGTCATGCCTGATAAAGCAACCCTCAAGCGTGCCGCCGCCGACAAGCGCGCCGGCAAGTCGTCGAGCACTCAAGCGGGCGAATTCGTGAAGGAAGAAATCGACCACGTACGCGAGGGCAAGCACGGCGTCAAATCGGCGAAGCAGGCGATCGCGATCGGTCTGTCGAAGGCTCGCCGCGCAGGCGTCGCGCTGAAGAAGCCGAAGGCGGGAACGACGAGCGCGGCCACGCGCAAGAAAGCCGCGAAGGACACGGCTGCGGGACCGAAGAAGACGCCTGCCGCAAAGCACTCAGCCGCGAAGAAGGCTACGGCGAAAACAGCCTCGAAGACCACGGCCGCACGCCGTCCGAGCAGCGAATCGACGGCGAAACGCTCGCGCGTTGCCAAGGCCGTGCTGAAACGCGAAAGCGGACAAGGCGCATCGAAGGAAGCGTTGTCGAAGCAGACCAAGGCAGCGGCAGCGCGTCGTCCGGCCGCAAGCCGCTCGGCTGCGGCGAAGAAGGCGGCTGCGACGAAGGGCGCGGCGGGCCGGTCGGCGGCCGCGAAGAAGGCTGCGCATACGCGGGCCGCGCGTGCGCATCACTGAAGGTCAGCGGGAGAACCGCCTCCGCGCTCGCCGCCGATTAAACGATCGGCGAGCAGCAGCGGCGTGCAAGACGCTTACTGGATCGAAGCCAGCGCGTTGCGGACGGTCTGGAAGATCTGGTCGATCTGCGCTTCGTCGATGATCAGCGGCGGCGAGAAAGCCAGAATGTCGCCCGTGAAGCGGATCAGCATGCCCGCCTCGAAGCACTTGACGAACGCCTCGTAAGCGCGCGCGCCAGGCGCGCCGTCGCGCGGCTCCAGTTCGACGCCTGCGACCATGCCGAGATTGCGGATGTCCTTCACGTACTTCGCGTCGCGCAGCGCGTGAACGGCGGCTTCGAACTTCGGCGCTATCGATGCCGCGCGCTCGAACAGCCCTTCGCTGCGATACAGGTCGAGCGTCGCCACGCAGGCGGCGGCGGCCAGCGGGTGCGCGGAGTACGTATAGCCGTGGAACAGCTCGATCGCGCCTTGCGCGCCGGCGTTGACGATCGTGTCGTGCACCGTGCGGCTCGCCGCGACGGCGCCCATCGGCACGGAGGCGTTATTGATCGCCTTGGCCATCGTCAGCAGATCGGGCTTCACACCGAAATATTCGCTGGCCGTTGCTGCGCCCAGACGCCCAAAGCCCGTGATCACCTCGTCGAAAATCAGCAGGATGCCGTGCTTCGTGCAGATGTCGCGCAGCTTCTGCAGATAGCCTTGCGGCGGGATCAGCACGCCCGTCGAGCCCGCGACGGGTTCGACGATCACCGCGGCGATCGTCGACGCGTCGTGCAGCGTGACGATGCGCTCCAGTTCGTCCGCGAGATGCGCGCCCCAGGCCGGCTGGCCCTTCGAGAACGCATTGTGTTCGAGGTTGTGCGTATGCGGCAGATGATCGATGGACGGCAATAGCGCGCCCGAGAACGTCTTGCGGTTCGGCGCAATGCCGCCAACCGAAATGCCGCCAAAGCCGACGCCGTGATAGCCGCGCTCGCGGCCGATCAGGCGCGTGCGCTGTCCTTCGCCGCGCGCGCGGTGATAGGCGAGTGCGATCTTCAGCGCGGTATCGACTGACTCCGAGCCGGAGTTCGTGAAGAACACGCGGTCGAGCCCTTCGGGCATCAGTTCCGCGACTTTCGACGCCGCTTCGAACGCGAGCGGGTGACCCATCTGGAAGGTCGGCGCGAAGTCGAGCGTGGCGGCCTGCTTCTGGACGGCAGCGACGATCTCATCGCGGCCGTGACCCGCGTTCACGCACCACAGGCCCGCGCATGCGTCGAGCACGTCGCGCCCGTCGGTCGAACGGTAGTACATGCCTTTCGCCGATTCCAGCAGGCGCGGCGCCGACTTGAACTGGCGGTTGGCGGTGAAAGGCATCCAGAAGTTCGACAGATCGTCGATTACAGGGCGCGAAGTCATGAGTTTCTCCTCGAATGGATAGCGAAACTGTAGCGTCCGAGGTTAAATGGCGGACATAAACAGTTCACTCACTGCGCTGCTAACTGTGCTGGTCGAATCGGACCAACTGTGCTGGAATTGACGCGGTATCTGTTGCCGTCTGGATTAACCCTGATGATCGAACTCGAACTGGATCGTGACCGCCGTTTAGCGCCGACGCTCGTCGAGCAGGTGGTGCAAGGCTTCGCGCATGCAATCGACAGCCAGGCGCTGCGCGCCGGCGCGCTGTTGCCGTCGGTGCGGCAGCTTGCGCAATCGCATTCGCTGAGCACGTTCACGGTGACGGAGGCGTACAACCGGCTCGTGTCGATGGGCCTCGTGACGGCACGGCGCGGCTCCGGCTATCGCGTCGCGCCGCGCGCGCGGGCCGCGCATGCGAATACCGTCGACTGGCAGCCGCCCAGCCTCACGGCGACCTGGCTGCTGTCCGACGTGTTCGCCGACCATTCCATGCCGATCAAGGCGGGCGGCGGCTGGCTGCCCAACGAGTGGATCAACGAAACGGGCATGCAGCACGCATTTCGCGCGATGAGCCGCGTGCCCGCCGCGCGTCTCGGCGACTACGGGCATCCGTACGGCTTCGCGCCGCTGCGGGCGAAGATCGCCGAGCAGATGGACCGGCGCGGCCTGCCCGTCGAGGTGTCGAACGTGCTGCTGACGCAGGGCGCGACCCAGGCGCTCGACCTGATCGTGCGCACGCTGCTGCGCGCGGGCGATACCGTCGTCGTCGAAGATCCGGGCTACTGCAACCTGCTGCAAATTCTGAAGCTCGCCGGGCTGAACGTGATCGGCGTGCCGCGCACCCCGGCGGGCATCGATACGGACGTGCTGGAGCAAATCGTCGACGCGCATCATCCGAAGGCGATCTTCGTCAACACGACCTTGCAGAATCCGACGGGAGCGACCTACGGCATGGCGTCCGCGTTCCGACTGCTGCAGATCGCCGAGCGCAATCGCATGTGGGTGATCGAGGACGACGTGAGCCGCGAGCTTGGCTCCCCCGGCGCGCCGATTTTCGCGGCAATGGAGGGCTTACGCCGCGTGCTGTACATCAGCGGCTTTTCGAAGACGGTGACGCCCGCGTTGCGGTGCGGCTATGTCGTCGCCGAGCGCGACGTGCTGCGCGAGCTGGCGCGCACGAAGATGGCAGTTGGGCTGACGTCGTCGGAGGCGATCGAGCGGATCGTCGACAAGGTGTTGAACGAAGGGCGCTACGCGCGGCATGTCGAGCAGGTCAATGAGAGGCTGCGCGCGGCGCACGCGATCGTCGAGGAACGGCTGGATGCGCTGGGGCTCGAAGCGTTTCACCGGCCGCGCGCGGGGCTGTTCCTGTTCGCCCGCTTGCCCGTGGAGCCGGAGCGCGCGGGCGAGATCGCGACGGCGGCACTATCCGACGGCATCTGGCTCGCGCCAGGTTCCTATTTCCGTCCCGACGATGCGCCGAGCGCGTGGTTCCGCTTCAACGTCCCGCATTCGACCGATGACGCGTTGTGGCGCTTCATCGAGCGAATCGGCCGGGGCTGAGCACGGGAGGCGCGACAGGTAACGTCAGGGCCTGGCAAGCGAGTCGATCAGTTCGCCGATGTTTGCCGCGCCGACATTATCTTCCAGCAGCCCGATGAACACGCGGCTGTACAGCTGATCCCGCTGGACTTCGAGCAGATCCGCGCGGGCGTTCGCGATCGCTTCTGCCGCGCGGTGCGCCGAACTGACGATGCGTTGTGCAAGTTTCTTTTCCATACACTGCGCTAACGACAGCAAGCCGCAAAGCTTGAGCCGGTTTCCCTGTTTTAGAAGCATTCGTTGCGCCGCGACCAAACTGTGGGCCGAACGCGTTGTATGGCTCTGCCCCGAGTTGTCCGCGTATCACGCGACGAGCGCATTTTTTGCCCTTGGCGCGCGGTTCGCGCGGCTGAGTTCCTTTGCGTCGTACATCACCCGGTCCGCGCTTTTCACCAGATCCTCCGCGCGTTCGCCGGGTTGCAGCACCGCGATGCCGAGGCTCGCGCACACGCGGTACGCATTGCCGTGCACGCTGACGGGCACCTCCAGCGCCGCCGTGATCGCGGCGGCGACCTCGGGCGCCAGCGCCGCGTCGTCCTCGATCACGACCAGGAACTCGTCGCCGCCCAGCCGTCCGACCTGCGCTCGGCCCTGCGCAACATCCGTCAGGCGCCGCGCGATCTCAGCAAGAATCGTGTCGCCCAGATGGTGGCCAAACGTATCGTTGAGCTCCTTGAAGCGGTCCAGGTCGACGAAAATCACGGCCACGCGGCCAGCGGCGTCCGGCGCGGCGACGGCTTCATCGAGCAGATCCATGATGCAGCCGCGATTGGACAGACCCGTCAGGCGGTCGGTATGCGCGAGCCGGTGCAACTGCTCCCGGCCCTTCAGCAGTTTCAGGATCAGCGCGGCGATCCACGTGGACAGTCCGACCAGAATCGCCGAAATCACGCTTGCCATCGTCACGTAGACACGGCGCATCCGGTAGTAGTCGTCGAGCGTCTCGGCGACGGACAGGCCCGCCATCACCGTGAGCCCGTACCGCTTGACCTCGCGGCGCGCGATGATGCGCTCCACGCGGTCGATCGGGTCGGTGAACATTTCGTCGTTCGCACGCGGATCGACGTAGCCCGTCGGCAGCGACTCGCCCGTGCGGCTCGGCGCGTCGCCTGCGCGGCGCGACAGCATCGAGCCTCGGCCCGACAGCACCGCGATCATGCCGTGCTCGCCGAGCGCGGCGCTCGTGTAAAAGCCGTCGGTGAGCCAGGCGGGATTCTCCGACACGATCACGACGCCGCCGAAGCTGCCGTCCGGACGGTTGATGCGCCGCGTCGCCTGAATCGACCATTGCCGCGAGATGCGGCCAATCAGCGGTTCACTGAGGAACAGCCCGACATCGGCTCGCTCGCGATGCACGCGAAAGTGCTTGCGGTCGCTGAGGTCGATCGCGCCGGAAAACGGAATCGTCGACGCGATCACATGGCCGTCCGCGCCGGCTAATGTGACTTGCAGCGCCGTGTCGGCGGTGATGAGGCCGTAAGCCTGGTATTTCTTGAGGTCGAAGGTGTCGGGCGAGCTTTCGTAGCCGTATTTGACCAGCAGCGCAATCGTGTCGACGTCGTGAATCGTTTTCAGCGTGTGCGTGTCGAGCGCGCCCGCGACGGTGCCGGCCGCGACACGCGCGTCGTGCAGCACGGCTGTCTTTTCGACGCGCAGGCGCATCAGGATCGTGACCCACAAAACAGCGAGGATCAGCACGGTCAGCGCGGGCAACAGAATGAACGCGCGATGCGGCGCGTTGCCGTGACCGCGGGGCCGCAAGCGCTTGATGGATGTGCGAAGTCTGCCTGTCAACGACCTCATTACGGACGCGATGTTCTTCACTGGCTGATGGTTGACGCGTGAGGCACTTCAACTCGACCGTTCATAGGAGACGGCGCGCATGCTGCCGCGCCTTGCTGAACCCTTATAACGGCAGCGCCGGACGGAAGTTGATTGTGTTTCTCAGATTCGATTGAAACAGCATGGACGTGCTGAACTGGCGGCGTTGATCGCTGGAATCGACTCGATGGAAGCGGTGCCTCGCGTCGAAATCATGCGGGCGGAATGGGGCTGACGGCGAACGCGTAGCCATTCTTGCCGTGGCGTTTGACTTCGTACATCGCGCCGTCGGCGGCGGCGACGAGCAGCCGGTGATCGGCGACGCGATCGGGATAGGTCGCGATGCCGACGCTCGCGCGCACGAAGCCGAGGCCCATTTGCGTGTCGGTTTCGCCGACACAGTTCATCAGCCGCGCGGCGATGCCCGCGAGTTCCGTGTCGTTGCCGAAGCCGGAGACGAGCGCCGCGAATTCGTCGCCGCCCATGCGCGCGACCATATCGCTGGGCCGCAGCGACTGGCGAAAGCGCTGCGCGAGCACGATTAGAAATTCGTCGCCGATGGCGTGACCCAGGGTGTCGTTGACCTGCTTGAAGCCGTCGAGGTCGACATACAGCACCGCGCATTTGCCGGGCGCGCGCTCGGCTGCGATGCGGTCGAGCCGCGCGAGCAGTTGCTGGCGGTTGGGCAGGCCCGTCATCGCGTCATGCTGGGCGGCGTGGCGGAACTGATGCGTGAGACCCGCGAGCCGCCGATGCCGCCGCGCAAACACGACGAGCGCCGCGAACAGCGCGCCCGTCACCACGACGGTCAGCACGGCGAGCACGCTCGCGACGCGCAGCGTGCGCCGGCGGACATCGTGACTGACGGCGTCGCGTCGCGCGTGCCAGTAGTCCGCCGTGGCCGCGAGCGACTGCTTCAGTTCGTCAAGACTTTTTGCTGTTGCATTGGCTTGCGGCAAGCGCGGCGCGGGAACGGGGCTCGATCCGATCAGCGCGTCGAGTTCGGTGACGCGTGCGCCCAGTTCGTCGAGCGCTTGCTGGTATGTCGCGTTAGCGCCATTCGAAGGCGCGTTGCGCTTCAGCAGGCTCGCGACGTTGAGCGCGCTGTCGGCCCGCCCGACGGCTTCCAGCACGAGCGTTGCGTATTGCTGCTGGAAGTGATCGGAGAATAGCGCCTTGACCTGCACGGCGACATAGAGCAGCCCGACCACGAGGCATGCGAGCGCGAGCGCGCCGACCACGATCGGCTGCGGGCGCCATCGCGGGCTGAGCGGGCGGATCGGCGTGACGGTTTGCTTCACGCCGGTGGGCTAGGGGTGCGAATACGGATCGGGGTTGTTGCCGGGCTCTCGGGTGCGGCGGTGGTAGCCGACCTTGCGGAACATCGCGGTCAGCCGCGACACGAACGTTTCCTTCGGTTTCGCCCGTTGCGCATGGCGCGCGGCGTTGCCCTGCTGCTTGCCACGGTCGGCGCGAGCGGCGGCGGAATTGTTTGGCCCGGGCGCGGTGCGCGCGGCTTGCGACGAGTCGTCCGGGTCCGCGTCTGCGTCCGTGTTGTCGTCGGCTGTCTGCGCTGCGGCGAGCGAGTCGGTGTTGGTGGGCGCGGGCTTTTGCGTCGGCGGTGCCGGTATCACGCGGCCCGACACTGAACTCGTCGGCACAGCTGCAGTTGCATGGCTCGGGATGCGCAGATCGCCGTTCGCGCTGGTTGCCGTTGTGGGCAGCGGGCGCCGGGCTGATTCGACGGCTTCGGCGTAGGCCACCTGGTCGCGGTTGAACCAGATCACATACGCAGCCGTGCCCATCACGCCGACGGCGAGACCCATCGCCGAGATCAGACAGATCTGCACCCAGCTGTAATGCCGTGCCTGCGGATCGTCGCTATCCGGCAGAGGCGCGCTGTCGTACTGCTGCTGCCGGCCGCCGCGCTCGCGGTCCGGAGATTCCTGTGCGTCCATGTGTGCAACGCCTCCGACCCTTGCGGTCTGCGTCTGTCAATGGCGGGACTGGCGCGTCGCGTACGCGCCGGTGAAATCTGCTCGGAGATAACCGTGGTCTTGGAGCAATTATCGAGCCCGTCAAATGCCGCAATCCGGCGATGATGCCGGCGAGGACAGCGTTGAGCCCGCTCGCGAGAACAGGGTTATGTGTTGGCTATTCTACTTTCAATTCGCGAGACGGGCCGTGGCGGAAAACGGACATTTGAAGCGCGCCGCGGCTGGCCAAAATGGCGTGCAAGGCGAGAAAAATTTCCAGACTGTCCGCGCGTCACGCGAGCAGGCGCAACACGATGGGATAAAGCGTCGCGACGAGCATCAACGCCATCGCGATGTTGAACGTGCGCAGCCACACAGGGTTCGACAACGCGCGGCGCATCGCAGTGCCGAACGCGGCCCACAGGCAGATGCACGGCAAGCCGATCACATAGAACAGCACGGCCATCAACAGCGCGTTGATGCCGAAGTCGGCGCTCAGATGAATCGTCGTCGCGGCCGTGAGCACCATCATCCACGCCTTCGGATTGACCCACTGGAAGGCGATCGCTTCATGAAAGCGCATCGGGCGGCGCTCGCCCTTCTTGACCTGCATCTCGCCCGACGTGCCGATTTTCCACGCGAGGTACAGCAGATACACGACGCTCAGCACTTCGAGCACCGTGTACAGCACCTCGAAGCGGCGGAACGCTTCGCCAAGCCCGAATCCCACTGACAGCATCAGCAACGCGACGCCCGCGCTGATCCCGAGAATATGCGGCAGCGTGCGGCGAAAACCGAAATTGACGCCGGATGCGAGCAGCATCGTATTGTTCGGTCCGGGCGTGATGGTCGTGACGAGCGCGAACAGGATGCCGGCGGGCAGGGCGCCGGCGCTCAGGATGTCGAGGGTCATGGTCGGCTCCGCAAACTATTTCGAGATTGGCGACAGTGTACCGATCGGAGCCGGTACAGTACCGGTACAGATGTGTGAATGATTTCCGGTACGGAGCGCGGATATGCGCCGAGGCTCCTTGCCACAGCGCAAGCATTCAGGGCAGGATGCGTGGATAGCACTCCAACGTACTTGAGCATGCATAACTCAAAAGAAAAATCTTCAGCATCCCTGAGCCTTCTGAAAGGCATCCTTCCGATCGGCCGGGCGAGCGCATGGCGCGACGTGTTCTCCGGCATCTCGCTCGCGTCGATGGACATACCGCAGGTGCTCGGCTACGCGCGCATCGCCGGCATGCCCGCCGTGACGGGGCTGTACACCGTATTTCTGCCGCTCGTGGCGTTCGCGTTCTTCGGCGCGTCGCGCCACCTCGTGGTCGCCGCCGACTCGGCCACGGCGACCATCTTCGCCAGCCGCGCGTCGACCATTGCGCCGATGGGCAGTGTCGAGTATGTCGCGCTGGCGGGCATGGTCGCATTGCTGACGGCGGCGCTCCTGTTGGTTGCCCGCATCTTCAGGCTCGGCTTTCTCGCCGATTTCCTCTCGCGTACCGTGCTGGTCGGCTTCCTGACGGGCGTGGGCATACAGGTATCGATTGCGATGCTGGGCGACATGTTCGGCATGACCGTGCCGTATCCTTCGTCGCGGAGTCTTGCGCAACTGGTTTATGTGATCGGGCATGTCGTGCATGCGCAACTGCCGACGCTCGCGCTCACCGTGCTGGTGGTGGGCGCGATTCTCGTCGGCAAGCGCTTCTTGCCGCGCGTGCCGATTCCCCTCTTCGCCGTGATAGGCAGCATCGCCGCGAGCAAGACCTACGATTTCGCCGGGCACGGCATTACCATCCTCGGCCCGATCAGCGGCGGTCTGCCGCCGTTCGCGTTTCCGGCTGTCACGTGGCAACAGTTTCTCGACCTCGTGCCCGTGGCGGCGTCGTGCTTCGTAATGATCATTGCGCAAAGCGCTGCCGCGGCTCGCGTGTTCGCGCAGCAGTATCACGAAGAAGTGGACACCAACGCGGACATCCTCGGGCTGGCCGCGGCCAATGCAGCTGCCGCATTCAGCGGCACGTTCGTCGTCAACGGCAGTCCGACGCAGACAGCGATGGCCGAACGCGCCGGCACGCGCAGCCAGATCGGGCAATTGGCGTTCGCGGGTGTGGTCGTCGTCGTGCTGCTGTTTCTGAGCTCGTATCTGCAATACCTGCCGCATTGCGTGCTCGCCGGGATCGTGTTCACGATCGCGGTCGGTCTCGTCAACGTGCCGAGCCTCGCGGCGATCCGCGCCGAAAGCCCCGGCGAGTTCACGCTCGCGCTCATCACGGCGGCAGCCGTCGTGATGGTCGGCGTCGAGCATGGCATTCTGCTCGCCGTCGCGTTGTCGCTGCTGCGGCATGTGCGGCACAGCTATCGCCCGCATACGATGGTGATGGAACCGTCGCCCGCCAGCGGAAGATGGCAGCCCGTGCCCGCGAAGCCGGGCATCATGACCGCGCCGGGACTCATCGTGTACCGCTTCGGCTCCGATCTGTTCTTCGCCAACGATCATGTCTTCACAGCGGAAGTGATCGAACTCGTCGATGCGGCATCAGGCGACCTCCATTCGCTGGTCATCGATGCCGGCGCGATCACCGCACTCGACTATTCGGCGGCCCTCACGCTGAGCGATCTGATTGCGGATCTGCAGGAGCGCAAGGTGGCTGTCATCTTCGGGCGAGTGAATCCTTATCTGCGCGCCGATATGGACCGGCATCGTATAACGCAGGTCGTCGGCGAGTCGAACGTATTCGACACGCTGCATGAAGCGCTCGCGCATGCGGGCATCAGCCCGCCGCACGAGGTGAACGCTTTATAGGCTCGCGGTCATCCAGCAGATGGCGCATCGCAGCAGCCACGCTGCGACATTCGCACGGGCCTATCGCTTACCCTGGATCGTGCGTCGAACAGCAGCATGCGCCGTGCGCGCATGCTGCGCCGCACTTCATTGCCCGACGGCGCATCGCATCGTCTTCACACTCGAAGACACCTTCCGATCCCATCGCACCCGCACGCATCTGCAGCATAGGGCAAGTCCCTAAGCGCATTTAGCCCTGCATTACCACGGCGCACATTGCCCTCCTACACTCAGCATCAAACGGAGGAGGGACGACATGGCCAAGATGATCCACACGATGGTCCGCATTCAGGATCTCGACCGCTCGCTGAAGTTCTATCAGCGTGCGTTCGGGCTCGAGCCTTCGCATCGGCTCGATTTTCCGGATTTCTCGCTTGTCTATCTGCGCAACGACGAATCCGACAACGAGATCGAACTCACCTGGAACAAGGGACGCGAAGACGCGTACTCGCATGGCGACGGTTACGGGCACGTCGCGTTCGTCGTCGACGACGTGAAGCGGGAGCGCGAGCGTCTCCTTCAACTCGGCATGACGCCGAACGACGTGCGCGAATTCAAGAACGACGACGGCGCGTTGCTCGCGCGTTACTTCTTCATTCAGGACCCGGACGGCTACAAGATCGAAGTGCTCGAACGGCACGGACATTACCAATAGAAAGCCGCGCATGACGCGGTACCCCCACAACACAACCATCAAGGAGACAGGCATGAGTCACAGAGTGATTCCAATCGCCGCAACGTCTGCCACGGCTCATGAGCCGGATGCACCGCATGCGCCGCGCTCGCTGGCGAGGCGCGAGTGGCTCAAGGGCACGGGTGTGCTGATCGGCACGCTCGCGTTCCCGTCGATCCTCGCGACGCTTGCGCCCAGCCGCGTATGGGCGCTCGAAATGCAGGCGCTCGATACGCATCAAGGCGCGGTGCTGCTCGCCTTCGTCAAGCAGCAATACCCGCACAAGACGCTCGACGACGCGGTCTATGCGCTCGTCGTCAAGGACCTCGACGCGAAGGCGCAGAAAGACCCGGCCGTGCGTCAGCAACTCGCCGACGGCGTGAAGCAGCTCGACGCGCTCAACGGTTCGGACTGGACCAAACGCACGCCCGCCGAGCAGGCGCGCGATGTCGCCGCGATGCAGAAAACGCCGTTCTTCACGACCGTGCGCACGACGGCCATCGTCTCGCTGTACAGCAACGACATGGCGTATGCGCACTTCGGCTACGGCGCGGCGCAAGGCGACGGCGGCTATCTGACCAAGGGCTTCAACGATCTGGCGTGGCTGCCGAATCCGCCCGCCGCCGCGAGCGGTCCGATTCCCACCGACAGCTGAGCAACGGAGACCTGACATGGACGACAACAACAAGGTGCATTTCTCGCACAACGATGCGCGCGCCGTGGTCATCATCGGCTCCGGCGCGGGCGGCGGCACGCTGGCGAACGAGCTGGCGCAAAAGGGCATCGACGTGATCGTGCTCGAAGCGGGCAAGATGCATACGCAAGGCGACTTCACCACAGACGAATGGGGCTCGTTCTCGATGCTGTCGTGGCTCGACAAGCGTACGACGTCGGGCACGTGGCGCGTTGCCACCGACTTCCCGAACCTGCCCGCGTGGATCTGCAAGACAGTCGGCGGCACGACGACACACTGGGCGGGCGCGAGCCTGCGCATCAAGCCCCACGAATTCAAGGCGAAAACGAACTACGGCACGATCAAGGACGCGAACCTGCTCGACTGGCCCGTGACGGGCGAGGAGATGGCGCCGTGGTACGACCGCGCCGAAAAGAAAATGGGCGTGACGCGCACGAACGGTTTGCCTGGGCTGCCTGGCAACAACAACTTCAAGGTGATGTACAACGGCGCAACGAAGGTCGGCTACAAGGAATGCAACACCGGCCACATGGCGACCAACAGCATCGCGCGCGACGACCGCGCGCATTGCTTCCAACGCGGCTTCTGCTTCCAGGGCTGCCGCACAGGTGCGAAATGGTCGACGCTCTACACGGAGATTCCGCGCGCGCAAGCCACGGGTCACATGGAATTGCGCACCCAGGCGCAGGTCGTGAAGATCGAAACGGATGCGAAGGGCAAGGCAAGCGCCGTCGTCTATTACGACGCCGCCGGCAAGCTGCAACGCCAGAAGGCGCGGATCGTCGCGGTGGCGGGCAATGCGATCGAAACGCCACGTCTCTTGCTGAATTCGCATTCGAGCCGCTTCCCTGACGGGCTGGCGAATTCGTCGGGACAGGTGGGACGCAACTACATGCGTCACACGACGGGCTCCGTCTATGCCGTGTTCAACGACAAGGTCGACATGTACAAGGGCACGACGATGGCGGGCATCATCGAAGACGAAGCGCGCTTCGATACGTCGCGTGGTTTCGCGGGCGGCTATCACATGGAGACGGTGTCGCTGGGGCTGTCTTTCTATGCGGCGTTTCTCGATCCCGGCGCATGGGGCTCGGACTTCACCCAGGCGATGGACGCGTATCCGTACACGGCAGGCATGTGGATCGTCGGCGAAGACATGCCGCGCGAAACCAACCGCATCACGCTGAATACCGACGTGAAGGACCAGTACGGCCTGCCTGTGCCCAATGTGCATTTCGACGACCATCCGAACGACGAAGCGATGCGCGAGCACGGCTTCAAACAGGGCAGCGCCGTGTATCAGGCGGCGGGCGCGAAGACCGTGTATAAGGTGCCGCCCTATCCGTCGACGCACAACCTCGGCACCGCGCGCATGAGCGCGAAAGCGCAGGATGGCGTGTGCAACCGTTTCGGCCAGACGCATGACGTGCCGAACCTGTTCATCTCCGACGGCAGCCAGTTCACGACGGGCGCGGCGGAAAACCCGACCTTGACCATCGTGACGCTGGCGATCCGTCAGGCCGACTACATCGCAGGGCAGATGAACAGGCGCACAATCTGATCGACGCACGTGAACTCATCGAGTGCGGCAGGCGGACGCGATGAACGCCGCCGCACTCATACGAACAATGGAGACAAACCATGTGCAATGTCTACGTGAACGCGGACCCGATCCTGTACGAATCGCGCACGCGTTCGCTGCGCATCCACGGCGTGATTACGACTGTGCGTCTGGAGAATCTCTTCTGGGACGTGCTGCATGAAATCGCGTCGCGCGAGAACATGACGACCACGCAATTCGCCGTCAAGCTCTACGACGAACTCATCGCGCTGCGCGGTGAAGTGCCGAGCAATTTCGCATCGTTCCTGCGCGTGTGTTGCTTGAGGTATCTGTCGATCGTCGCGGGCAAAAGCGAGTTAACCAGCTTTCCCGTCCCCGTCCCCATTCCCGTGCCCGAGGTGAAACCGCGTGTGCTGAAGACGGTGTGATCCCGTCGCGCTGTTTCTTTCAAAGTGCATGTGAACGCGCGCCTCAGCGCGAGTGCGTGCGGAACGCCTCGCCACCCAGACCCGCGCGATCGACGGCGACGATGCGGTTGCGGCCGTTGTCCTTCGCCTGATACAGCTGCGCGTCGATCAGGTTGATGAACGCGGTCGTGTCCATTCCGCCGGACAAATCATTCGGCACGATGGTGCCTACGCCGAAACTCGCCGTCACGCGCTGCTGATGCGGCGAGCGCACATGCGCGATCGCCTCGGCATCGATCAGATCGCGGCAGCGTTCGGCCATTTTCACGGCCATATCCGCGTCCGTGTCCGGCAGCACCAGCACAAATTCCTCGCCGCCGAATCGTCCGAGAAAATCGCCGTCACGCGCGGCCTGTGCGAGCACGCCAGCGACGCGCTTCAGGCATTCATCGCCCTGGAGGTGGCCGTAGTAGTCGTTGTAGGCCTTGAAGAAGTCGATATCGATCATGATCAGCGACAGCGGCTTGCCGCTTTCCTGACCCGCAGCCCACTCGCGCTGCATCACGGCGTCGAACATGCGGCGGTTGCCCGCGCCCGTCAGTCCGTCCTTGAACGACAGGTCTTCGAGTTCCTTCTGCAGACGCGCGAGCTTTTCTTCCGTGCGCTTGCGTTCGCTGATGTCGAACATGAAGCCGATCAGCGAATCGACGCCGCCATCGGGCGTGCGCACTACATGCACGACGTCGCGCAGCCACACGTAGCCGCCGTCTTTCGTCAGCGCGCGATAGTCCGCTTCGTGATCGGTGCCCGCCTGCGACTGCGCGACGCAAAACTCGACCACCTTCTGCCGGTCATCGGGATGCATCCGTTCGGCCCAGTCGTTGACCGTTTTCCACGACGACGGCGCCCAGCCGAGCAGCGCCTCGATCTGCGGGCCGATGTAGGTGAAAGCCATCGTCGCCCAGTCGATCTTCCACGGAATCGCTTTGGTCGATTCGAGCAGCGTGCGATACACGGCGCTGTCGTGTTCGAGCCGCTCGCCTTCGGCGCGCATGCTGGCACTGGCATCGTCATGGCGCAGAAACGCGGCGCCGAGCATGTCTTGCGTGTCGTCGATGTTTTTCATGGTCGCTTCGTGTTGGTCGCTTTGTGTTGGTCGATTACGCACAACGGGGTATCTCGTCACGTCAACGGCACGGCAACACCGCCGCTTGATCGGCTGAAACCCGGACGGACAATTCTACTGATGCAGTGGCGCCGCGTCGCGCGCGAGGTACGTCCTGAACGTCTCGATCAGCGCACGGACCTTGGACGGCGTGTGCTGCGTCGGCGGAAATACGGCCTGAATGCCCGCCGGTTCCGTCGACCATTCGGGCAGCAGCCGAACGAGGCGTCCCGCCGCGACGTCGTTGCCGATCGAAAAGTCCGTCAACAGCCCCAGTCCGCCGCCCGCGAGCGTCGCCGCGCGCGCGGCTGCCGCCGTGTTCACGAGAAACGCGTTCTCGCAACGGACGCTTTCCGTCGCGCCTTTCGTGTGGCGCATGTCGAGCGTGTGCGGGTGCGGCAAAACCGTCAGCGCGACGAAAGGCATTGCAGGGAGATCGGCGGGCGTCTGCGGCTCGCCCCAGGTCTCGATGAACGCGGGACTCGCGACGACCCATTTCTCGTAGCGCCCCAGCATCACTGCGCGATAGTTCGAATCCGCGAGACGACCGAGCCGGATCGCGACGTCGATGCCGTCCGCGATCAGATCGACAACGTGGTCGCTACACAGCAGTTCGATATCGAGCCGTGGATGCGTGCGGCGCAGTTCGACCAGCACGGGGGCGACCACGAGCGTGCCGTAGTCGATCGGGCAACTCACGCGCAGCGTGCCGCGCACGGGCGCTTCCTCGCCGCCGATTTCAGCCAGCGCTTCCTCTGCGGCGCGCAGGATCTTCACGCTCGCGTCGTAGAACGCGCGGCCTGCCTCGGTGATGCCGAGACGGCGCGTTGTGCGTACCAGCAGGCTCGCGCCCACTTCCGCTTCGAGCCGCTGCATGTGCGTGCTGACCATCGTCTTCGCGAGCCCGAGCCGCGTGGCGGCCGCCGTCAGCGAACCCGCTTCGACCACGGCGACGAAGACGGCCAGCCGGTTCAGGTTCACGTCGCGCACGTCGGCCATGTCGATTGTCCACTTTCAGATGATTGTGTTTTCAAGGTTATCAGGCTTCTGCGGCCGTGCGCCGCACATTAAGCTTCGTATTGTCCAATATGACTGAACCCGGAGAGACGAATGCCCGCAGCCAAGCCCGCCCAGCCGATCCGCCTGTACACGACCCTGCTATCGGGTCATGGGCATCGCGTGAAGCTGTTCCTGACTTTGCTCGAGCTGCCGTTCGAAGTGACCGAACTGGACATGCGCGCCGGTAACAACCGCAAGCCCGAGTATCTGGCGTTGAATCCGTTCGGCCAGGTGCCCACCATCCAGGACGGCGATGTGACGCTGTTCGATTCGAACGCGATTCTGGTGTACCTGGCAAAGCGCTACGGTGACCCGTCGTGGCTGCCGGAAGACCCGCTCGGCGCGGCGGCCGTACAGCGCTGGCTGTCGCTGGCGGCGGGGCAGATCGCGTTTGGCCCGTGCTCCGCACGGCTCGTCACCGTGTTCGGTGCGCCGCTGAATCATGAGACGGCGAAGGGCATCGCGGTGAAGCTGTTCGACGTGATCGACCGCGAATTGGCCGCGAAGCCGTTCGCAGCAGGCGAGCACGTGACGATCGCCGATATCGCCGCGCACACGTATATCGCGCACGCGCCGGAAGGCGGCGTGTCGCTGGAGCCGTATCCGAACATTCGCGCGTGGCTGCGTCGCGTGGAGGCGCTGCCGCGCTTCATCGCGATGCCGGCGACGAAAGCGGGGCTGCTCGCCGAGTAGTCAGCGACGAGCGGTTCCGTACGACGCAACACGCTGACGTATTGCCTGCAGGAGCCTGACATGTCCGATTTCATTCCTCTGAACGGCTGGGGCCTCGACACCTCGCCGTTTCACGCCGACGAACTCGCCGCGCAGCGGCTCGCAGGCGTGGACAGTCAGGCGAACTCGTCGGGGCGGCGCAGCATTCGCCGCTACATGCCGGACCAGCACCGCGAGTTCTTCGCGCAGCAGCCGTTCATGGTGTTCGGCGGCGTCGATGCGAGCGGGCAGCCGTGGGCGACGATTCGCACGGGCGAACCGGGCTTCGTGTCGTCGCCGGATGCGCGCACGCTGCGCATCGACAGCCGCGCGCTGCCCGGCGATCCGCTCGGCCCGCGCTGGCAGACGGGCGCGATGATCGGCGGCCTCGGCATTCAGCCGCATACGCGGCGGCGCAACCGGATCAATGGCGTCGTGACGGGCGTGGACGGCGATATGGTTACGCTCGAAGTGACCCAGAGCTTCGGGAACTGCGCGAAGTACATTCAGGGGCGTGTGCCGACTTTCATCGACCGTGCTGAAGGTGGCCTTTTAGTGCCGCAGGAAATCTCGACGCACTTGAGCGACGCGGACCGCGCATTCCTCGCACGCGCCGACACGTTCTTCATCGCGAGCGCGAATGTGGCGGATGACGCAGGCTTTGCGCGCGGCGTCGACGTGTCGCATCGCGGCGGCGCGCCGGGCTTCGTGCACATCGACGACGCGGCGACGCTCACTACGCCCGACTTCACGGGCAACAAGTTCTTCAACACGATCGGCAATCTGCTGCACGATCCGCGCGCGGGCCTGCTGTTCATCGACTTCGCGAGCGGTGATCTGCTGTATCTCGCCGTGCGCGCCGAGATCATCTGGCAGGGCGCCGAACTGGCCGCTTTCGAAGGCGCCGAAAGGTTGATGCGTTTCCATGTGCAGGAAGTGCGGCGCAGCAAGGGCGTGCTGCCGTTTCGCTGGTCCGATGTCGAATACGCGCCGCAGTTCGCAGCAGCAATTCGCAAGGCGGCTGCCGCGTCGCCGTGGCACAAGCTGAAGGTGGCGGCTGTCGTCGAAGAGACGGCTTCGATTCGCTCGTTCTATTTCGAATCCACCGACGGCGCGCCGTTGCCTGCGTATCAGCCGGGCCAGTATTTGCCGATTCGCGTGCCCGTCGAAGGACACGATGCGCCGCTGACGCGCACTTATACGCTGTCTGACGCGCACGATCCGCACCATTACCGGATCAGCGTGAAGCGCGAGGGCATTGCGTCGAACTGGCTGCACGGCCATCTCGTGGCGGGCATGGAGATCGAGGCGATGGCGCCGCGCGGCGCATTCGCCTTCGACGCGCACAGCCCGCGGCCGGCGGTGTTCATTTCCGCCGGCATCGGCATCACGCCGATGATCGCGATGCTCCATCACGAACTGAACACGCGCGTCGCGGACGATAGTCAGGCAAAACGTCTGTTCTTCTTTCATGGCGCGCGCAGCGATCGCGATCGTCCGTTCAGCGCGCATCTGAAAGACGTGGCGGCGCGTTATCCGTCGGTGTCGCTGAATCTATTCGACAGCGCAGGGAGTGGGCCTGCCGAAGGCATCACGCAAGGGCGCGTGGACATCGCCGCGTTGAAGCGCGCGCTGTCGTTCGACGACTACGATTTCTATCTATGCGGTCCCGAGCAGTTCATGCGCGACCTGTATGAAGGTTTGCGCGCGCTGAACGTCGCTGACGAGCGCATCCGTTTCGAAGCATTCGGGCCTGCCAGCGTGAAGCGCACGCCGATGCTTGCCGAACCCGCCGCGGAAGAAAAGGCCGAAGCAGGCGGCGCGCAAGTGACATTCGCGCGCTCGCAACGCACCGTCCAATGGCTGCCGAAGCATGGCAGCCTGCTCGACTTCGCGGAAAAACACGGCATCGAAGCGCAATCGAGTTGCCGTTCAGGCATGTGCGGCACGTGTTCGACGAAAGTGTTGTCGGGACAGGTCGCGTACGACGGCGAAATCGAAGTGGAAGTCGCGGACGGTTGCGCGTTGATTTGTATGGCGCATCCCGTTGTGGAAGGGGAGCGTGCGAGCCTGACGCTGGACCTGTGAGCCTGACTGTCCAGATCACTTGCCTGCGCCCGTCGAAGGTACGCATGTGAGGACCAGCGAGCTGCCGTTGCCCGCTTCGGCACTCAACCTCGCGCGATGAAACTCACGGTGATCGCAGGTCCATTCTGCGGTGAAATCGCGCGCGCATGACGCTCGCTGCGTTGCAGAGAGCCGCGTGTTCACGATGTAGCGACAGGTCGCGCGATCGTTACAGTGCTTGGCGAGATCGCGCGTGGCGTTACCTGTTGCCGCGCCGCAATTCGCGCCGTACGTGCCTGATTCGATACGGATGCCTTGCGCTTGCGCTGCGATGCCGAAGACGGAAGCGGCGAAAGCGATGCTCACAAGCAAGCCGACTCTTCGCGCCATGATGTGTCTCCCGCTATTCATTGCGCAATCGCGCCAGCACCGAAGCGACGATACGATCGCAATGCGCGCCGCCGAACTCGAATAGCGCCGGTCCCAACTTTTCCACTTCGTCCGCAAGCGATTCGCGCAACAGCAGTTTCGCCCTGAAATGACGGCTGCGCACCGTGGCTTCGGGAATATCGAGGCATTGCGCCGTTTCTTCGACGCTCATCTCTTCAACCGAACGCAGCACGAATACGGTGCGAAAGCCGGAAGGCAGCGCATCGAGCTTTCGTTCGAGCAGCGCGCGAATTTCCGCGCGTGCCGCCGCCTGGTCGGGCGCGTGGTGGTCGTGGGCGTTCAGCGTGTCCATGATGGATGACATGTGCTCGTCGTCGGGACAATCGTGGAGCATCGGCAGCACGTTCTGGCGTCGCGCTTCGCGGCGCATCCGCCCGAAGCATTCGTTCAGCACGAGACGCGAGAGCCATGTGAAGAGCCGTGCATCGCCGCGAAACTGCGCGATGGACCGGTAGGCGTTCAGATACGCGTCCTGCAATGCGTCTTCTGCTTCGGCATCGTTGCGCAGCGTGGCGCGCGCAAGACGATAGAGACGCCGGTTGTGGCGGCGCATCAGCAATTCGAATGCGGTGCGGTCGCCCGCCACGATGCGGCGCACGATCTCCGCGTCGTCATCGTCGGAACGTGGTGTAGAAGCGGCTCGCGCCGTCATGCCGTTCATCGTGTCGCTCTTCATGTCGTCATGGTGCCGGTTCGACGATCAGTGTGCCATGCATTGTCGGATGAAAGATGCAGCGGTACGTATAGCGTCCCGGCGTGCTGACCCGGTAGCGCCATGCTGCGTCGGGCGCGATGCTGCGGGAGTCGAAACCTTTTGCGTCGGTACTTGCCGTGTGCGCAACGAGATCCTTGTTGACCCACACGACCTCGTCGCCGCGATGCACGGTCAGCGTGGGCGGGTCGAAGCGCATCTGCTCGATCGTCACGACATAAGCGCCGGCAAACGCGGGCACTGCAAACGCACACGAGGCCATTGCGAACCCGTGCAGCACAGCGTTGCGCACGCGGTTCATTGCGCTTGGGGCAGCGATGCCTGCACCATCTTCGCGTGTTCGAGATGGGCGACGAACGCAGGCCTGACCTTCACTAGCAGCGCTTTCAGTTCGGCGTTCTGCGCGGACGGAATCAGCGTCTTGTCGAGCGCATCGATCACGTTCTGGTGATACGTGACTTCATGATCGATATACGCGCGATCGAATGTCGCGCCCTGCAGCGGCTTCAGATTTGCGATGTTCGCTTCGCCGCCCTTTTTGAGGCTGTCGCTGGTCGGGTTCGTTTCTGGTTTGACGCCGAGCTTGTGCACGAGATCGACGGCCGCCTTGTTGACGCCCGTATGGTCCGTGACCATTTGCTGCGCGAACGCTTTTACGTCCTTCGAATGCGTCTTCGATTCGGCAAGCTTGCCCGCGTCGATGTCGGCCTGATTCGCGGCGACGACGATGGCGGCGATTTGCGGATCGGTCGGACCTGAGCCTTGGGACCAGGCGGGAGCGCCTGCGAGCGCAAGTGCGGTGAGCAGGAACCAGCGTGCGGATTTCATCTGAAGCCTCCAGGAAGATGTGCGGCCTGCCTTCTTCAGGAACGGCAGGCGCTCGGGCACGATTCGAGGAGTTAGATGTCACGAGCCGGAAGGCTGTTCCGGCTCGCGGGTTTCACTGGCGTTGCTGTAGAACTTTGTTCAACGTTCAGCCGTGCGTGCGCGTTTTGCGCACGGGCGGGAAATGCTTTTTGCCCGACGTAAAGCTCAGACGCCGAAAGCGCTCGCGTTTGTGCTCCTCCTCGAAGTGCGCGACAGAAGGCTTCACGAGATCGCTACGCGACACGACGCCGAGCAGTTGCATCGAATCGCGATCGACGACGACAGGCAGCCGCTCAAGATCGTGCACGGCCAGACGCGTCGCGACGAGGCGGCAGGTTTCGTCGGGCAGCGCGACGAGCGGCGACCCGCCTTTCAGCACGTCGGCGAGCGGCGTATCGAGCGTGTGTTGCGTCGAGCCTTCGCGCACGGCATCGAGCATCGCGCGGTCGACGATGCCGAGCACCGCGCCGTTCGCGCGCACGACGGGATACGCACGCCGTTTCTGCGTCGCGCCGAAATACGCGGCGAGCGCGTCGCGCACGCTGAGCGTGCCGTCGATCGAATCGACCTTTTGCGTCATCACTTCATCGACGTAATGCCGTTCGAGCGGATCGACGCCATACTCGCGATAGATGTGATAACCGCGCCGCGCGATCTTCTCGGTCATGATCGAACGCTTCATCACGACGGTCGCGAATCCGTGCGCGACCAGCGTCGCGGCGAGCAGCGGCAGCAGCGCGTTGCTGTCGTGCGTGAGGCCGAAGGCGAACACGATGGCCGTCAGCGGCGCGCCGAGCGTGGCGCCGAGCGTCGCGGCCATGCAGACGAGCGGCCACAGCGCGGGCTCGTTGCCGGGCAGCACGTGACCAAGCACGGTGCCGAGTCCCGCGCCGAGCATCAGCAGCGGCGCGAGCACGCCGCCCGATGTGCCGGAGCCGAGCGCGATCACCCAGATCACCGCCTTCACGACGAGAATCGCCACCGCGACCTGTAACGCGATATGTTGATGCAGCAGATCGCCGATCACGTCATAGCCGACGCCGAGCGCACGCGGCTCGATAAATCCGCCAATACCCACCGCCAGGCCGCCGATGGCAGGCCACCACATCCAGTGCAGCGGCAGCTTGTGAAAGAGGTCTTCCGTCTTGTAGAGCGCCGCCGACAGGCCCGATGCGAGCGCGCCCGACAACAGCCCCGCGATCACGCAAGACACGAGCGAAATGGCCGTGGGCGGTGCGGTCTGGAGCGCAAACAGGGGATCGGTACCGAAGAAGATCGCGCGCGCGAAACCGGCCACAGCGCAGGCCAGCGCGACAGGCAAAAAGCTGCGCGGCCGCCATTCGAACAGCAGCAATTCGACGGCGAGCAGCACGGCGGCGACGGGCGTGCCGAACACGGCCGTCATGCCCGCGGCGGCGCCCGCGACGAGCAGCGTCTTGCGCTCCGCAGAGGTAACCTTCACGCACTGCGCGATCAGCGAGCCGAGCGCGCCGCCCGTCATGATGATCGGGCCTTCCGCGCCGAACGGGCCGCCGCTGCCGATCACGATGCCCGACGACAAGGGCTTGAGCACGGCGACCTTCGGCGACATGCGGCTCTTGCCGAACAGGATGGCTTCGATCGCTTCGGGAATGCCGTGCCCGCGAATCTTCTCCGAGCCGAAGCGCGCCATCATGCCGACGATCAATCCGCCGATCACGGGAATCACGATCACCCACGCGCCGAGCGTATTCGTGGCAGGCGACCGGTCGGCGAACGAAAAGCTGCCGAAGAAGAACAGGTTGGTGAACAGATGAATCAGGCTCAGCAGCACGTATGCGGCAAGCGTGCTGAGCAGACCGATGCCTGCAGCCAGCGCGGAAATGCCGGGCAACCGCGAGTTGCTGGAAAAGTCCCGCTTGTGAGAGTTGTCGCTCATGAGTGGTGTGTCGAATGCGGTGTCGCTTTCAAGCTGGAGGCCGGAATCAGAGATCGATTTGCGGAATCGTGAACGCGCCCTTGAGCGAGCGCAACTCGGCGCGATGCAGTTCCGCAAGCCGCGCCAGCACCTTTTCTCCTGCTTTCAGCAGATGCACTTCCACCTGGCGGCGGTCGGTCTCGCTGACCTTGCGCTTGACCAGTTCCAGCGCTTCGCAGCGCGACACCAGCGCGACCACGCCGTGATGCTGCGCCTGCAGCCGCTCCGCCAGTTCGCCGATGGTGGCCCATTCGCGATCGGGATAGCCCTTGATATGCAGCAGCAACAGATATTGCAGCGGCGTAATGCCTTCGCCCTGCGCGGCCTGCTCGGAGAAGCGCTCGAAGCGCCGCATCTGATAGCGAAACTCAGAGAGCTGTTCGTAGTCCGCCTTGTTCAACGTGCGTGTAAGAACTTTCATGTCGATGGCCGCGCAAGGGAAAACAAAAAATCTATCACAAAATGATATAAATGGCGATGCCTGCGCATCGCCATTCGGTATCTTCAGAACCTTTGGTTCAAGCGGCGCGCGATGGCCGCGCTCAGGCAGCAGGGCGCTGTTGCGCCTGAGCCTGAGCCTGCATCTGCGTCTGCCTGTACAGACCCGCGATCAGATCGGACTGCGTGATGATGCCGACCAGCCTGTCATGCGAGTCGATCACGGGAATGTGATGGTGGCCGTCGTCGGCGAAGAGCGGCACCAGTTCGACGATCGGCGTGCTGGTCGAGACGGTGCGCACGTGCGTCGTCATGACGGTGCTGACGAGTCGCCCGCGTGTCGCGTCGCGCTTGAAGAGACGCGCCGACAGCGCTTCCATCAGACGCAGGTCTGCGCTTTTCGGCTTGTTCGCGAGATCGGCGCGCGTGACGATGCCGGCCACGTGTTGACGCTTGTCGACGACGGGCAGCGCCTTGATCGAGTGACGCTGTAACAGGTCCGCTGCGGCGCGCAACGTGCTGTCGGGCGTGACGCTGACGACGGGCGCCGACATCACGTCGCGGCATGCCAGTTCGCTGAAGGTGCGCGCGTAGGCCTGCAACTGCGTTTCGCGAAACAGCGTTTCGAGGTCTTCAGGGTCGATGTCGAGCAGTTCGCCGCGCCGGTTCAACACGGCTTCGAGGTCGGCGCGCGTGATGCTGTTGCCCGTTGCGGGCGCTTGCGGCACGGAGGGCGCCGCGCGCGTCGCGTGCGGATAGCGGTGGCCCGTCACCGCGTGATAGACGAGCGCCGCGCCGAGCAGCGCCGCCGACTGGATCAGGATCGGCTCGAGCACGAAGCGAAAGCCGAGCGCATGAATGGCGGGTCCGCCCACCACGGCCGTCAACGCGACGGCGCCCGATGGCGGGTGCACGCAGCGCAGCGCGAACATCGCGGCGATCGCGACGCCCACCGCGAGCGCCGCCGCTGCGACAGGATCGGAGATCAGCATCGCGGAGGCCACGCCCACCGTCGCCGACACCAGATTGCCGCCGATGATCGACCACGGTTGTGCAAGCGGACTGGCGGGCACGCCGAACAGCAGCACGGCCGACGCGCCCATCGGCGCGACCAGCAGCGGAATGTTCACGTTCGGACCGAGCAGCAGATGCATGCTGCCGCCCGTGAACGCAATGCCGATCAACGCGCCGAGCGCCGAGCGCATGCGCTCGGGCCATTTGACGTTCATCGCGGCGGGATAAAAGCGAGCCAGCCACTGGAAAAAAGGGGAACGGGTCAAGATATTGTTCTGTTGAGGGAAACGGGCAGGCGTAAGTTAAGGGAAAAGCTGTCAGAAAGGAAACAATTTGTCGTCATGGATATATGCCAACGTGATATAAATCCCGCGTAACGCCCGCCCGGCGGACGCTTGTCGGGCCTGTAAATACAGGGAAAACCCGTACGCTGTGCATAGTTGCACTGCATCATAGCGTGATATGAAATGGGCATAGCAAGGCCGCCATGGCTGCTGGCGTCCGCGTTGGTCGCTGGCACATTGCCGCATTAACGGGCATGATCGTGCCATGTGCCTGCGTCAAGCCTTCGAGGCACATGCCCAACCCACCGAAGCACCCTGTGGAGATCAAGCATGGAACCCTTTGACGCCGCCAATCCGTTCGCCGAGTTCAACAAGCTGTTCGAACAGTTCAAGCTGCCCGGATTCGACGTGCCGGCCGTGATGGAAGCGCGTCGCAAGGACGTCGAGGCCTTGATTGCCGCCAATCAGACGGCCGTGCAGGGCATCCAGGCGCTCGCGCAGAAGCAGGCCGAAATGCTGCGTTCGACGCTCGCCGAGCTGCAGGATGTCGCGCAGAAGCAGGCAGCCACCGGCGGTGTGCCGTCGGCGCAGACCGCGGAACTCGTCCAGCAGACGCTGCACAAAGCGCTCGCGGACATGCAGCAGCTCACACAAGCCGCCTATCGCACGCAGGCCGATTCGTATGCGGTGATTGCGAAGCGCGTCGAAGAGAACGTCGAAGAGCTGAAGACACTGCTGCAGAAGAAGTAGCGCGCGTTCGCGCAGGCTGCAACGCGAGGCTGGCCGCGCGTGCGCGGCTTGTGCGTGACTACTTGCGCGCCGACGCCTGCGCGATCACACGATGCACGAAACGCAGCTTGTCGACGACAGGCGGCGCCAGCGCGAATGGATAACCGTCCGGCATGCCGAGACTGCGGTTCAGGCTGTTCAGCACGTCCGTCAGTGGAAACCAGCGCTTCATCAGGTTATCGAAGCTCGCTTCCTCGACGGGCGTCTGGTCGGTCAGCGACGGCTCGTTCGGCGCGGGCGGCAGCAGCGCAAGCCCGTATGCCGTCGACGTATCTATCACCTCGACGATCATCAGATAGTGCGCCCACGTTTCGGCCCAGTCTTCCCACGGATGCATCGTAGCGTACGCGCTGATGAATCTGTTTTCCCAGTCGGCGGGTGCGCCGTTGCGATAGTAGTTGTCCATCGCTTCGCGATAGTCGGCTTGATCGTCGCCGAAGCGCTCGCGAAACGGCTTGAGCCAGTGCGTCCCCGCAACCAGCTTTTCGAAGTAGTAATGCCCCGACTCGTGGCGGAAATGCCCCAGGAGCGTTCGATACGGCTCGCGCATGTCGGTGCGGACTTTCTCGCGGTGCGCGTCGTCGGCTTCGGCCACGTTCAGTGTGATGCGGCCGTTGTCATGCCCCGTCATCACCGCCTCGCCGTCGCCCGTGTTTTCGCGGAAGTCGAATTCGAGGCCGTTGTCGGGATCGACCTGGCGCGATTCGATCGCGAGGCCAAGCGAGTCGAGCGTATAGAGCAGGCGGCGCTTCGCGGTCTCCAGCCGGTACCAGTAAAGCCGGTTGTTCGGTTCCGCGAGATTCGGGATCGTGTGCGTGAGACGGCATGAGCGGCACAGCGTTTCGGGATCGTCGGCGGGTAGCATCCAGTTGCAGATGTTCTCGACCGCGTAGTTGTGGCATTGACGGTACAGCTTGCCTTTGACGTCGGGATGCAGGCTGCGCCACTGGCCATCGCCCGCGTCTTCGAACGCACTGATTTCGGCCAGTTCGGGCACGTAGCCGAGCAACGCCTCGCAGCGCTCGCACAATACGTTTTCGAAGAACACGCGCTGGTCGCACCGGTTGCAATGGAAGGCTTTCATCGCTTCAATCCGTTTACGTTTATGTCGTCGTGCAGTGGATGAGAGGTGTGTCAGGCGGACGTGCAGCGCGCCGTTTATAGCAGCATCCGCGCGCGTGGGGTTCCCGCAATCTTCATGCCGCTTCGCTATAACGTCGTGGGTCTTGCGCACATTACGTGCGCGAATGACCCGCCGCATGCGCCGCTTTGGTGCGTGTGGTCGGTCGCGTGGCACGCGTGCTTTGTCATTCGAAGTCCTTTGAAGCATGAGGCCGCCACGTGACAATGCGATAGCTGCAAATGCAGCAACGGCTGCGTTTTCACGCTCAACGGCATAGAGCTTGCTTTTCGCGTCTGCCCCCTTATCGGCCTTTCCCGCCCAGGAGTCCGGAGTGTCCATACGTGTCGCGCTGAACCATGTCACGCATTACCGCTATGACCGTCTCGTCGGATTGTCGCCGCAGGTCGTGCGGCTGCGCCCGGCGCCGCATTGCCGCACGCCGATCCTGTCGTACTCGATGCGCGTCGAGCCGGAAGTGCACTTCATCAACTGGCAGCAGGACGCCTTCGCGAACTACCAGGCGCGGCTCGTGTTTCCCGAGCGCACGCCTGAGTTCAAGATTACGGTCGATCTCGTCGCGGAAATGGCCGTCTACAATCCGTTCGACTTCTTCCTGGAGCCGGCCGCCGAAAAGTTTCCGTTCGAGTACGCGCCCGAGCTTGCGGCCGAATTGGCGCCGTATCTCGTCAGACGCGAGATGACGCCGCGCTTCAAGGAGTTCGTCGCGAGCATCGACCGTTCGCCGCGTGTCACAGCGGATTTCCTCGTCGAGCTGAACCAGCGTCTGCAGCACGACATCCGCTATCTGATCCGGATGGAGCCGGGCGTGCAGACGCCTGAGGAAACGCTCGTCAATGGGTCGGGCTCGTGCCGCGATTCGGGCTGGCTGCTGGTCGAGACGCTGCGCCAGCTGGGGCTGGCGGCGCGCTTCGTGTCGGGTTACCTGCTGCAGCTTGCGCCCGATACCAAGTCGCTCGATGGCCCGAGCGGCACCGAATACGATTTCACCGACCTGCACGCATGGTGCGAAGTGTTCCTGCCCGGCGCGGGCTGGATCGGCCTCGATCCGACCTCGGGCCTGCTTGCGGGCGAGGGCCATATTCCCGTCGCGTGCACGCCGGAGCCGGGCAGCGCTGCGCCGATTTCGGGCGCCGTCGACGAGTCCGAAGTCGAGTTCGAGCACGCGATGTCGATCACGCGCGTGCTCGAAACGCCGCGCGTGACCAAGCCCTATACGGAAGCCGCGTGGGACCGCGTGCTGACGATGGGCGCGCACGTCGACAGCCAGCTCGGCGCGATGGACGTGCGCCTGACGATGGGCGGCGAACCGACCTTCGTGTCGGTGCGCGACCGCGACGCCGCTGAATGGAACACCGACGCGCTCGGCCCGACCAAGCGCGGTTATGCCGTCGCGCTGATGGACAAGCTGCGCGGCCACTACGGCGCGAACGGCTTTCTGCATATCGGCCAGGGCAAGTGGTATCCGGGCGAGCAGTTGCCGCGCTGGGCGCTGTCGCTGTACTGGCGCGCGGACGGCGAGCCGTGCTGGAACGATCCGGCGCTGTTCGCCGACGAGCGCAGCCCCGGCCGCTATACATCCGACGATGCGCACCGCTTCATCACGCGGCTCGCCGGCAAGCTGTCCGTCGACAGCGAGTACGCGCAGCCTGGTTACGAGGATACGTGGTACTACCTGTGGCGCGAGCGCCGCTTGCCCGTCAACGTCGATCCGTTCGATTCGCGGCTCGACGACGAGATGGAGCGTGTGCGGCTGCGCCGCGTGTTCGAGGCGGGGCTGTCGGGCGTAACGGGTTACGTGCTGCCGCTGGCCCGCGCGACGACCGGCCCGGGTTGGACGAGCGGCGCGTGGTTCTTCCGCGACGCGCGCATGTATCTGATTCCCGGCGACTCGCCGATGGGCTTGCGCCTGCCGCTCGATTCGCTGCCGTGGGTTGCGGAGGAAGATTATCCGTACCAGCATGCGCACGATCCGTTTGCGGAACCCGCGCCGCTACGCACGTCGGCGCAATTGCGGATGCAGTATGAAGGTGTGTCGTACGACGCTCGTCGCGGTGTCGGATCAGGCGGTGGACGCGGCGCGGGCTCAAGCGGACACGGCACAGGCACGCTGCCTCAGGACCGCCTTCCCGAGCGCGGCGAATCGGCAGCATCGCTGATCCGCACGGCACTGTGCGTCGAGGTGCGCAGTCCGGCGCGCGCGGCGGGCCCGAAAGTGGAGGCCGACGCCTTGGGCGATGGGCGTGCGCTGCTGCACGTCTTCATGCCGCCGCTCACTGAAGTCGACGACTATCTCGACCTGCTTGCCGCGATCGAAGCCACGGCCGCCGAGCTGAAGATGCCCGTCGTGATCGAAGGCTATCCGCCGCCGCGCGATCCGCGTCTGCATGTGCTGCAGGTGACACCCGATCCCGGCGTGATCGAAGTCAACATTCATCCGGCGAAGAACTGGAACGAACTCGTCGATCACACCGAGTTCCTCTACAACGCTGCGCACGAGACGTATCTGAGCACCGAGAAGTTCATGCTCGACGGCCGCCATGCGGGCACGGGCGGCGGCAATCACTTCGTGCTCGGCGGCGCGACGCCTGCCGACAGTCCGTTCCTGCGCCGCCCGGATCTGCTCGCAAGCCTCGTCGCTTACTGGCACAACCATCCGTCGCTGTCGTACCTGTTTTCCGGGCTGTTCATCGGGCCGACCAGCCAGGCGCCGCGTATCGACGAAGCACGTAACGATCAGGTCTACGAGCTCGAACTGGCGTTCAGCGAACTGCAACGGCAGATCGATCTGCTCGGCGGCCAGGGTAGCGCGCAACTGCCGCCGTGGATGATCGACCGCGCGCTGCGCAACATCCTGATCGACGTGACGGGCAACACGCACCGCGCCGAGTTCTGCATCGACAAGCTCTATTCGCCTGATGGCCCGACGGGCCGCCTCGGCCTGCTCGAACTGCGCGGCTTCGAAATGCCGCCGCACTCGCGCATGAGTCTCGTGCAGCAACTGCTGCTGCGCGCGCTGGTCGCGAAGTTCTGGAAGACGCCGTACACCACGCGCCTCACGCGCTGGGGCACCGGCTTGCACGACCGCTTCCTGCTCGGCACGTTCGTGCAGATGGATTTCGACGATGTGCTTGCCGATCTGCGCGGCGCGGGCTACGCGTTCGACAGCGAATGGTTCGCGCCGCACTTCGCGTTCCGCTTCCCGGCCATCGGCGAGATGCACGCGAACGGCATGTCGCTGACGATCAGCGGCGCGCTGGAGCCGTGGCACGTGATGGGCGAAGAGGGCGCGGCGGGCGGCACGGTGCGGTATGTCGATTCGTCGGTGGAGCGGCTCGAAGTGAAGGTGCTGGGGCTGAACGACAATCGCCATGTCGTGAGCGTCAATGGCGTGTCCCTGCCGCTGCAGCCGACGGGCCGCATCAGCGAATTCGTCGCGGGCGTGCGCTTCCGCGCATGGGAGCAATCGTCGTCGCTGCATCCTACGATAGGCGTAGATGCGCCGCTGACGTTCGATGTCGTCGATACCTGGACGGGCCGCTCGATCGGCGGATGCCAGTATCATGTCGCTCATCCGGGCGGACGCAACTATCAGACGTTCCCGGTGAACGCGTACGAAGCGGAAAGCCGGCGACGCTCGCGCTTCTTCACGACGGGCCACACGCCGGGGCCGCTCGTGACGCAAGCGCCGCCGCGCAGCGTGGAGTTTCCGTTCACGCTAGATTTGCGGCACTGGTAAGCCGCTGCTTCAACCTTAAGCCCATAACGACAGACTCGCGACGACATCTTGGCTTTTCAATCGACCTTTCCGTTCGAAGCGGCAGCAGGCCATCCCGACGCGCTGGCCCTGCTGCGCTCGCTGCCGCTGCTCGACGTGCGCGAAGGCCACTGGGACGAACTGCGCGACGAATCGGGCGCGCTGCGCGAGCCGTGGCGGCGCTTTTTCGAGTTGCTCGGCGAGGAAGGCATCGCGGGTCTGGAGCCGGGGCGCGCATCGATCGCCCAGCAGGTGCGCGACAACGACATCACGTACAACGTCTACGCGGACAAGGGTGAGCCGCGTCCGTGGTCGCTCGACCTGCTGCCGTTCATCATCGGTGAAGACGAGTGGGCGCATATCGAGCGCGGCGTGAAGCAGCGCGCGCAGCTGCTCAACGCGATCGTCGCCGATGTGTACGGTCCGCAGATGTTGCTCCAGCAAGGCAAGCTGCCCCCCGCGCTCGTCTATGGGCACCCGGGCTATCTGCGCGCCGTGAAGGGCTTCGCGCCGCCGGGCGGCCAGTTCCTGCAGGTGATCGGCGTCGATCTGGCGCGTGCGCCCAGCGGCGAGTGGACGGTCGTGTCGCATCGCACCGAAGTGCCGTCGGGCCTCGGCTACGCACTGGAAAACCGCATGATCGTGTCGAGCGTATTCGCCGACGCGTTCCGCGAATTGCGCGTGAGCCGCCTTGCGCCGACGTTCTCCACGCTGATTGCGACGCTCGCCGAATGGGCGCGCGCGACGATGCGCAACGGCAAGACGGACAGCGCGCCGCATATCGCGCTGCTCACGCCGGGGCCGTTCGCGGAGACCTATTTCGAGCATGCGTTTCTGGCGCGCTATCTGGGCGTGACGCTCGTCGAAGGCAAGGACCTGACGGTGCGCAACGACATGCTGTATCTGAAGACGCTCACGGGTCTGGAGCGCGTGCACGTCGTCGTGCGGCGCCTCGACGACGCGTTCTGCGACCCCGTCGAACTGCGCGCCGATTCGACGATCGGCGTGCCGGGGCTGTTGCAGGTGATGCGCGCGGGCAATGTGATCGTGTCGAACGTGCCGGGTTCGGGCTTTCTCGAATCGCCGGCGATGCATGGTTTTTTGCCGGGCATTGCGCAGACCTTGCTGAACGAGCCGCTGTTGCTGAACGGCGTGTCGACGTGGTGGTGTGGCGAGGACGCCGCGCGCGAGCATGCGTTCGCGAACATCGACGACGCCTTCCTGCAACCGACATGGCCCACGCGCACGCCGGACGGGCCGCCTGGCATCGCACCCGGCGCGCAGCGGCTCGACGCGTGGAAGAGCCGCATCGAGCGCGCGCCTGATGCGTTCACGATCCAGCAGCCGCTGCCGTATTCGTGCACGCCGCGCTACGAAGACGGCACGCTCGGCAACCGGCCGAGCGTGCTGCGCGCCATCGCTGTCGCCGATGCGAACGGCAGCTGGCACGTGCTGCCCGGCGGCTTCACGCGGCTCGCGGGGGAGCGGCAGGCGTCGGTGTCGATGCAGTTCGGCGGCAGCAGCGTCGATACATGGGTGCTGTCGAGTCATCCGAATTCGACCTTCACGCTGTTGCCGTCGCCGCTCAAGCCCGCGGATCTCGCGCGCAAGCATCGCACCGTGTCGAGCCGCGCGGCGGAGAACCTGTTCTGGAGCGGCCGCTACGGCGAGCGCGCGGAAAACAACGTGCGGCTGCTGCGGCTGACTCTCGGCTCGCTGGAAAGCAACGGCGCGGACACCATGTTCGGGACGCTCGCGGAGCTCGCGCTGCAATATGGTCTCGTGCAAGCGGGCGACATCGTGGCGGGCCAGTCGCTGCGAGCGTTCGAGCGCACGCTGGTCGCGAATCTGCACGAAAACACGGGCGCTTATAGCATCGGCCAGAATCTCGCGAGCCAGGCGCGCGCGAGCGGCGAGATACGCGGCCGGCTTTCAAACGATCACTGGCGCATCACGCTCGCCGCGCGCAACGACTTCCGCGACGCGCTGCACGAACTGACGCCGGCGGCGGCCGTGTCGTCGAATGCGTCTTCGCGCGGCAAGGCACGCTACAACCGCGTGTCGCTGATGAACGCGCTCGAACATCTTTCGACGCAGCTCGCGGCGATCAGCGGCGCACAAGGCGACCGCATGACGCGCGACGAAGCGTGGCGCCTGATGTTCGCGGGCCGGCACATCGAGCGCGTGTGGGCGATGACGTCGATACTGCGCGTCGTCGCGATGCAGCGCCAGCTGGCAACGCCCGCCGCGTTCGATCTGCTGCTGCAACTGTTCGACAGCACGCTCACGTATCGCTCGCTGTATCCGGGGCGCCTCGAAGTGCCCGCGCTGATCGATTTGCTCGTGATCGAGCCGACCAATCCGCGCGGACTGTACGGCGTGTATGCGCGACTGTGCTCGAAGCTCGACGATATCTCGATGGCGGCGGGCAACACGCGCCATCGGCGTTTCAACGACATGCTGCCGGACGTGAGCACGCTGCCCTCGCTGGAGCAGTTGTGCACGACGGACGACAGCGGCATGTACGAGGAACTGATCGCGCTGTGCGACCGCCTCGCGATGAGCATGACGGCAGCGGCGAATGAAATCAGCGCGCGCTATTTCAGCCACGCGAACACGCTGGCCCCGCAGGTGTCGTCATGAAGGACGCGCAGACGCTGCTGTCCGTGTCGCATCGCACGACCTATCACTATTCGACGCTCGTCGAAACCGCGCAGCATCTCGCGACGATCCGCCCGCTCGCTTGCTCGTGGCAGCGCGTGGTCGCGCATACGGAGCGCATCGAGCCGTCGCCTTCGTATCTGCATAGCCGCATCGACGCATTCGGTAATGACGTGCTGTATTTCGCGCTCGATGCGCCGCACGAACGCCTGCAAATGGTCAGCGAAACGACCGTGCAGCTCACGCCGCGCTGGCGCGATCTCGATCCCGACGCGACGCCCGAATGGGAAGAGGTGGCGGACTCGCTGCGGTTTCGCGCGGGCGGCGAGTGTCATCCGCAGGTCGAGTTCCGTTTCGCGTCGCCCAACGTTGCGCTCAAGCCATCGTTGCGCGACTACGCGCTGCGCAGCTTCCGCCCCGGCACGCCGATCGTCGCGGGCGCGATCGATCTGATGCATCGCATTTACGCGGATTTCGACTACAAGCCGTCGGCGACGATGTTCGATACGCCCGCCGAACGTGCGTTCGATATGAAAAGCGGCGTCTGCCAGGACTTCGCGCAGGTGATGATCGGCTGCCTGCGCGCGCTCGGCCTGCCCGCGCGCTATGTGAGCGGCTATCTGCGCAACGATCCGCCGCCGGGACAGCCGCGCCTGATCGGCGCCGATGCGTCGCATGCGTGGGTGTCGGTGCATTGCCCGCAAAGCGGCTGGATCGACCTCGACCCGACCAACGACGTGCTCGCCGACATGGACCACGTGACGCTCGCGATCGGCCGCGATTACAGCGACGTTTCGCTGCTGCGCGGCATGATTCTTGGCGGCGGCGCGCATCGCGTCGAGGTGGCCGTCAGCGTGTTGGCGCTGTGAGCAACAATGAATTTCATCCGGCGTATCACAACGCGATTTGACAGCGTGCATACGCACATATAGACTTCCTTCTCATGAGCAAGCCCATTTCTCACGACGATTGCAACTGTTTCGCGCTGCGCCAGGCGGCGCGGTTCGTCACGCAGATCTACGAACGCCATCTCGGCCAGGTTGGCCTGACGGCGGCGCAGTTCACGATCGTCGCGAAGCTCGCCCGCAAGCCCGGCCTGACCATGGTCGAGCTGGCCGACACGATGGTGATGGAACGCACCACGCTCGTGCGCGCGCTGAAGCCGTTGCAGCGCGATGGCCTCGTGCTCAGCGAGCCGTCCGAGCACGATGGCCGCACCTATCAGTTCAGCCTGTCGAAAGCGGGCAAGGAAACGTTCGAGCAGGCCGCCATCGCGTGGCGCGCCGCGCAGGACGAATTCGAAAGCAAGTTCGGTCGCAGCCGCGCCAAGGCATTGCGCGCCGAGCTGTTCAATCTGACTTCGTAATCCGGTTGTTCTTTTAGCGCGTTGTATCGCGCGCTCGACGAAATCGATTCAATGGTGTGCATATGCACGTAGAAACTGACACTGAAGAAATACAGGTTTCGCCCAACGACGATTGCTTTGCGATCCGCCAGGCGGCGCGCTATGTGACGCAGCTATACGACCGTCATCTCGGTCAGGTGGGGCTGAAAACCACGCAGTTTTCGATTATGTGCCGGCTGCGCCGCCGCAAGTGGATGACGATGAAGGAGCTCGCCGACTCGATGGTGATGGAACGTACTACGCTGGTCCGCGCGATCCAGCCGCTGCAGCGCGACGGGCTCCTGTTCACGGAAGCGTCGCGCAGCAATCGCCGCGTGTTGACGGTGATGCTGACGACAGCTGGCGAAGAACGGTTGCAGGCGGCGCGCGACCACTGGTTCGCGGCGCAGGAAGAATTCGAGCAGCGTTTCGGACCGCAGCGTGCAGCGAGTCTGCGCGAAGAATTGTTCGACATGACCCGGCGCTAACACTCACGTTTTCAGGCAATAAAGCGGGCGCTTCCAGGCGCTTTTTTTCAACGATTCCCAGTGCATACGCACATAGAGCCATGTCTACAACTCCTTCTATTGCTCCGCCGAGCGTCGTCGGCGCCGCGAAACAGACGCGCAGCATTCCGTGGATGCTGCTGGCGGTGCTCACCGTCGTCGTCGTTGTTGCGGCGGCCGCATCGTACTGGTTCTTCGTGGCCCGCTTTGTCGAAACCACTGACGATGCCTACGTTGGCGGTGACGTCACCGTGCTTGCGCCGAAGGTGAACGGCTTCGTCAACGACGTGCTGGTACAGGACAACCAGTATGTGAAAGCGGGGCAGGTACTGATCCGCCTCGACGCGCGCGATTACGATGCGCGCCTCGCGCAGGCCAATGCCGAAGTCGCGAGCGCGGAAGCGGCTGTGACGGAGCTCGAAGCGAAGAAGTCGCTACAACTCGCGACGATCAACGAGCAATCCGCCGAAGTGCGTGCATCGGGTGCGGAACTCACGCGCAGCGCGTCGGACTCGGTGCGTTACCGCCAACTCGTGAAGGACGATGCGGTATCGAACCAGGTCGTCGAGCGCGCGGATGCGGACCTCGCGAAAGCGCACGCTGCCGTGGATCGCAGCAGCGCCGCGTTGACGGCGGCGCAGCGTCAGTTGCCCGTGCTCGATGCGCAGATCAACGACGCGCATGCCCGCATCGCGACGGCCGTGGCGGCGCAACGTGTCGCCGCGCTCAACGTCGAGTACACGACGATCCGTTCTCCCATCGACGGCTATGTCGGCAATCGCACGGCGCGCGTGGGTGTGCTGGCCAATGTCGGCGTGTCGCTGCTGACGGTGGTGCCCGCTAGCGGACTGTGGATCGACGCGAACTTCAAGGAAGACCAGCTGAAGAAGATGAAGGTCGGCGACACCGTCGATGTCGATCTGGATGCGTCGAGCCATCCCATCGAAGGCGTGGTCGAGAGCCTTGCGCCGGCGACGGGCGCGACCTTCAGCGTGCTGCCCGCGGAGAACGCGACAGGCAACTTCACGAAGATCGTGCAGCGCGTCCCGGTACGTGTGCGGCTGTCGGTGCCGAAGGAGATGCAAGGCGTGCTGCGCCCCGGCCTCTCGGCAACGGTGAAGGTGCATCTGCGCTCCGACGCAGACGCGAGCCACGACGCAGCCCGCTCGGCTTCGTAACCCACGGACGCCGCGACCATCATGAGCAAGACGACATCCGCACCCGCAAACCCGGCCGATCTGCCGACCGCAACCAAAGTCTTCGCGTTCTCGCTGCTGTGCCTGGGCTTCTTCATGGCGACGCTCGACATCCAGATCGTGGCGTCGTCGCTGAAGGATATCGGCGGCGGCCTGTCGGCGAGCCAGGATGAACTCTCCTGGGTGCAGACCGCGTATCTGATCGCCGAAATCATGGTGATTCCGATGTCCGGCTGGCTCACGCGCGTGTTTTCGACGCGCTGGGTGTTCGCGGCCTCCGCGTTGGGCTTCACCATCACGAGCATGCTGTGCGGGCTCGCATGGGACATCAACTCGATGATCCTGTTCCGCGGCCTGCAAGGCGCAGCGGGCGCCGCGATGATCCCCACCGTGTTCACGACCGCCTTCATGCTGTTTCCGGGCAAGCAGCGGATCATCGCCGCGACGACGATCGGCGCGCTCGCATCGCTTGCGCCGACGATCGGCCCCGTGATTGGCGGGTGGATCACCGATCAATGGTCGTGGCACTGGCTGTTCTATCTGAACCTCGTGCCGGGCGTGCTCGTCACGGTGCTCGTGCCGCGCTATGTCAACGTCGATCACGCCGATATCTCGCTGCTAAAGACGGGTGACTATCTGGGCATCGTGCTGATGTCGGGCTTTCTCGGCTGCCTCGAATATGTGCTCGAAGAAGGGCCGCGCAAGAACTGGTTCGGCGACAACGCGATTCTGTTCTGCGCGTGGATCTGCGCGATCTGCGGCTTCCTGTTTCTCGTGCATGCGTTCACGGCGAAAGAGCCGATCGTCGATCTGAGGGCGCTCGCAATTCGCAACTTCGGTATCGGCAGCCTGTTGTCGTTCATCACGGGCATCGGCCTGTTCTGCACGGTGTTCCTGACACCCGTGTTTCTGTCCCGTGTGCGTGGTTTTGATTCGCTGCAGATCGGTCTCGCGCTGCTGTCGGTCGGTTGCGCGCAACTGGTCGCGCTGACGGCCTACTCGTTTCTCGCACGCAGGGTCGACATGCGGCTGCTGATGGTGTTCGGCCTGATCTGCTTTGGTGTTGGCTGCTACCTGTATGTGCCGCTGACGAACCAGTGGGGCTGGCACGAACTGCTGATTCCGCAGGTGCTGCGCGGCGTCGGCCAGCAGTTCTGCGTGCCGCCCATCGTGACGATGGCGCTCGGTTCGCTGCCGCCTTCGCGGCTCAAGTCGGCGAGCGGCCTGTTCAATCTGATGCGTAACCTGGGCGGCGCGATCGGCATTGCGGTGTGCAGCACGATGCTCAACGACCGCCTGAACCTGCATTACGAACGGCTCGACGAACACGTGACGGCTGGCCGCCCGGTGATCGAAGCGATGCTGCGCAATCAGGCCGCGCATTTCTCGGCGGTCGGTGGCGACGTGATCAACGGCGCGTCGGCGGGTCTCGCATCGCTGCATTCGCTGCTGATGCGCGAAGCGCTCGTGCTGACGTTCTCCGACACGTTCCTCGCGGTCTCGCTGTGCTTCGCAGTGGGCCTGATCAGCGTGCTGTTCTCGCGGCCTTTCGGTCTTACCGCGCCGCCGCCGGACGCACACTGAAGCGCACTGAACCACGCGAAAGCCATCAACACATCCGATGATTGGAAGACCCGACATGAAAACGATCGTAGCCAAAGCGCTCGCCGTTGCCGCCGCCATGACGCTCGCCGCGTGCGCCGTGCAGCCCGAGACACATGCGGACTTGCCGCAGACGGTGAAGACCGTCGCCCCGGACGCATGGAGCGTCGACGCGCCGAAAGATACCGTGGATGCTGACCAGTGGTGGTCGCAATTCGGCGACCCGGCGATGCATAAGCTCGTGGACATCGTGCTCAACGACAACCTCGACGTGAAAGCCGCTGTCGAGCGCGTGAAGCAGGCGCAGCAGGTCACGAAGCAGCAGCGCGCAGCACTCGCGCCGCAACTCGACGCGGGCGCGACGGCTGCGTATGAGCGGCAGAACACGCCGCCGCCGCTTGGCTATGTGAAGCAGGCGGGTATCGGCTTGACGGCTTCGTGGCAGCCGGATGTATTCGGCGGCGAACGCCTTGCGGTGCTCGCGGCGCAGGCGCAGGTGTCGGGGCGTCAATCGGCGCTGAACGAATTGCGGCTCGCGCTGGCCGCGAATGCGGCCGCCGCGTATATCGACTTGCGCTGGGCGCAGTCGCAATTGCAAATCGTCAACGACAACGAGGAAATCCGCGCTCGCGCGCTGAAGCTCACGCAACAGCGGCTCAAATACGGGCTGTCGACGCAGCTCGACGTGGCGCGCGCGCAGAACCAGTTGCAGGATTTGCAGGCGCAGCTTCCGAAGATCCGCTCGGACATTCAGCACGACATGAGTCTGATCGCCGTGTACTCGGGACGCACGCCGGAAAGCGTCGACAGCCTGTTGCTCAGCGAGGCGCATCCCATTCCCGTGCCTGCGCAAAGCGTGCCGCAGACGCTGCCGTCCGAAGCGCTGCTGCGCCGGCCTGATGTGCGCACCGCCTACGCAACCGTCGAGCAGCGCGCGGCCGAAGTGGGCGTCGCTCGAGCGGACCGCTATCCGAAGTTCAATCTGAGCCTGACCGACGGCATTCTCGCGTCGTCGTATCTCGGCCTGCCGACGTTGACGGACAACCTCTTTAGCGCGGCGTTGAACGCGACGAGCCCGATCTTCAACGCGGGCCGCATTACCGCGCACATCGAGCAGAACGAGAGCCGCATGCGCGAATCGCAACTCGGCTTGCAGCAGACGATGCTGAACGCGCTGAAGGAAATCGAGGACACGCGCAGCGATCTCGTCAACGGCGACGCGCAGGTCGAGAAACTCGGTGGCGCGCTCGGTGCGTCGGGGCAGGCGCTGAAACTTTCCACTGAGCTGTACAAGGGCGGCGCGTCGAGCTTCCTCGATGTACTCGATGCGCAAGAGGCCTATCTGCGCGACGCGGAATCGTTGAATCAGGCGAAGCGCGAGCATGCGCAGGCGGCTGTTGCGCTGTATCGGTCGCTCGGCGGTGGCTGGGATGTGCCGGCCAATAGCGATGTTGCGAAGGCGAAGCCATCGACGGATGTCGCGTCTAACTAAATCGAAATGAAGCGGAATGAAAGTGCCTCGTTTGCGCGAGGCATCGAAGCGTAGTCCTTCAACCTGAGGAATAGCGATGAATGCTCGCGATATTGTGATTGCCCATCCCGTCCGCACGCCGATTGGCGCATTCGGCGGGTCGTTGAAAGAAGTGCCTGCCGTGCAGCTGGGCGCGGCTGTGGTGCGCGAGACGCTGCGGCGCGGCGGGCTCGATGCGAAGGCGTTGTCGTCGGTGGTGATGGGTAACGTCGTGCAGGCGGGGAACAAGATGAACCCTGCGCGCCAGGCGGCGATCGGCGGCGGCGTGCCCGTGTCGGTGCCAGCGTTGACGGTGAACCGCGTGTGTGGATCGGGCGCGCAGGCGATCGTGTCGGCGGCGCAGGAGATCGCGCTCGGACTCGGCGATGTGGCTGTCGCGGGCGGCATGGAGAACATGGACCGCGCGCCGTATCTGCTCGAAAGCGGACGCTGGGGCAACCGCATGGGTAATGCGCAAGTGCACGACAGCATGCTGCGCGACGGCCTCGTCGATGCGTTCTCGAACGAGCACTCCGGCTGGCACACGGAAGACCTCGTGAGCAAGGCCGAACTGACGCGCGCCGCGCAGGATGAATGGGCGGCGCGCTCGCAGCAGCGCTTTGCTGCCGCGCAGGAGCGGGGTGTGTTCGACGCGGAACTGGTCGCCGTCGAAATCGCGGGGCGCAAGGGCGCGGTGCAGTTCGCGCGCGACGAGCAGCCGCGTCCCGACACGACGATCGAGACGCTCACGAAACTGCGCCCCGCGTTTCGTCCCGATGGCACGATCACGGCGGGCAATGCGCCAGGCCTCAATAGCGGTGCAGCGGCGATGATCGTCGCGGGGCGTGACTATGCGGAGGTGCATGGCATTGAAGCGTCCGCGCGTCTGGTTTCGTTCGGCATCGCAGCCGTCGAGCCGGGCATGTTCGGTCTCGGTCCTGTGCCCGCCGTGCAGATCGCGCTCGAACGCGCGGGCTGGAAACTCGGCGACGTGGAACGTGTCGAGATCAACGAGGCGTTTGCTGCCGTGCCGCTTGCCGTTGCGCAGAAGCTGGGGCTGGCGCTCGACATAGTGAATGTCGAAGGCGGCGCGATTGCGCATGGTCATCCCATCGGCGCAACGGGCGCGGTGCTCACGACGCGCCTCATCCATTCGATGCGCCGCGATGGCCTCAAGCGCGGCATCGTGACGTTGTGCATCGGCGGCGGGCAGGGCATTGCGCTCGCGCTGGAAATTATCTGACGCGGTTTTCGTTGCTGTTCTGATGCCCGCAGCGGGACACGCAAGTCCGCTGCGGGCATCGTCGATTTGCGACATACTGCATGCGCATGGCGTACGCCACGCAAACGGACCAATGGAGGAGCAATGCGAATTCTCGTAGTGGGCGCGGGCGCTGTGGGCGGATACTTCGGCGGACGTCTTGTGCAGGCGGGCCGCGATGTCACATTTCTCGTGCGCGAAAAGCGCGCTGAAGAACTGCGGCACTTCGGGCTCGTCATTAAAAGTCCGCGCGGCGATGTGACATTGCGCGACGTGAAGACCGTGCTCGCGGATCAGATCGCGCAGCCATACGATCTCGTGCTGTTGAGCTGCAAGGCGTATAACCTGGACGATGCGATTGAATCGTTCGAATCCGCTGTCGGCGAATCGACGATGATCCTGCCCGTGCTGAACGGAATGCGTCATATCGATGTGCTCAAGCAGCGATTCGGCGCGACGAAGGTATTGGGCGGGCAGTGCGTGATCGCCGCGACGCTGAATCGTGAGCGCGAAATCGTGCATCTGAACGACATGCATGCGATCGGCTTCGGCGAGCTCGGCGGTGGGCTGAGCGAGCGCGTGCAAGCGGTTGCGTCGGCGTTCGATGGTGCGGGCTTCGACTCGACGGCGTCCGACAACATCCTTCAGCAGATGTGGGAAAAGTGGGTGTTCCTCGCGACGCTTGCGGCCAACACCTGTTTGCACCGTGCCGCGATCGGCGACATTCTGAAGACACCGGATGGGCGGCGTGTGATCGAAGGCATATTGGCCGAATGCAAGGCGGTCGCGGCGGCGAACGGTTATGCCATCGGCGAGGCGTCCAATGCGCGTGCGCAGACCATTCTGTTTGCGGATGGCTCGGCGTTGACGGCGTCGATGCTGCGCGATATCGAAGGGCAGTCGCGGATCGAGGCCGATCATATCGTCGGCGATCTGATTGCGCGTGGCGGCGAGGCGCAGAAGGACGGCGTGTTGTCGCTGCTGCGTATCGCGTACAGCCATCTGAAAGCTTATGAGGCGAGGTTGGCGCGGTTATCCGCGTAACAACGCGGAGGGGCCAGAACGCGGCGAAGCTGAAGTAGAATCGACGGCACTGAATCACGCGAGGTGGACCATGCCCATTCCCCAGGGATCGGTGCCAGCGCTGTGCACGGCTTCCGCGACGACGTTCTCGATCGGTATTATCTTTCTTGGCTATTGGGGCCTCCAGGAAGGAGGCCACTGGACGCCTACCGACAGGTTCGTTGCTGGGCTTGCGATTGTTGGGTTTGCGTTTTTGGGTCTCGTGCCGTGGGTGGCGACCAGTCCCGTCGAGCCTGATACGAATGATAAGAAGGTGCGCTCCGCGCGGGGGATGTTTCTGGTTGGGATGATTGCGGTTTGGTTGTCGATTGTTGTGTCGGTTATCTTTTGATTTTTTCTTTGTCTGCGACGCTGGGTCGGTTGTTTTGGGCTTTGCGCTGCTATTCGCGGTTCGGCCTTTGCGGCGCGGGCGTTGTCGGTCGGTTTGGTTGTTCTAGCCTGTGCGCTGGCATCCGCGTTATGCCTTCGTGCTTCACGCGTCGCCCCTGTGCGGGGCGGCACCTACTTTTCTTTGCCGCCGCAAAGAAAAGTAGGCAAAAGAAAGCGGCTAACACCGCCAACATTTCTTCTTGCCTGAGGGCCCCCGGCGGCCCCGCGCTCCACGCGGTAACGCGCTATCGCCTGCCCGTTGCCAACGCTTCGAACTGATGCCTCCCCCACTTCAGACACCCGTACAAGGGCCAGCAGCAGCGAATGGTTTGTGCCGCCCAGGTGGCAAACTGTGTGTAGGTTGTCGCACCGCACAGGTTAGTGCTCTTACCAGAAACACCAACCTTGCGATTCAGTCCGGAGTGATGCGCGTACGGCGCGAAAGCCTACACACAGTTTGCCACCTGGGCGGCCGAGGTCTATCTGGCACGGCGTGCTGCGACGCGGGCACATGAAGCGGGTGAGGCGTATGGAGAGAGCGTTGGCAACGCACGCGTACAGATACGTTGCCGTGTGAAATACGGGGCCGTTGGGGGCCCTCAGGCAGGAACAAGGACTGGCGGTGTTAGCCGCTTTCTTTTGCCTACTTTTCTTTGCGGCGGCAAAGAAAAGTAGGTGCCGCCCCGCACAGGGGCGACGCTTGAACGGCAAACACCGTAGCGCGGATGCCAGCGACAAAACCAGCAAACCACCCAGCGTCGCAGACAAAAAAAATCAGAACACCTTCACCGGCACATTCACCACCAGCCGATACTCCATATTATCCGGGTCCGAATAGTGCGCCGTCGACTTGTGATACATCGCGATAAACGTAATCTTCGTATCCTTGAACCGCCCGCTTTGCAGCGTATAGCTCGGAATAAAGCCGATTTCATGATGCGTGCCGTGCACATACTCGCCATTCCGCGTATACGGCCCGATAGCATTTGACGCCGCGCCAGCCGAAGCATCCGCGCCCCAGCCCGTCACGCCCCACAGCATCGCCTTGAAGCCGGGCAAGCCGGCATACTTGCCATCAAACGTATACCGCAACTGGAACGACTTTTCATGCGGCGCGTTGTAGTCAACGTCCATCGAGTTCACGAGATAAATGCCGTTCGTCTCGTTCACATAATCGAAGAACTGGTCGCCAAGAATCTGCTGATAACCGAGCAACACCTGATGCGGACCATGCTGCGCCGACAGCGACAGGCTATACGCATTGTTGTTGATATGCCCTTGCAGCGCCGAACCCGTCTGATGCGTCGAGTAGATGTTCGCAAGACCCGCCCACTTGACAGTGTTCACATCGCCGATCGAATGCGAGATCGCCGCGTAGAACTGATTCCACACGTCTTCCGCCTGGTCCGCGTACAGCGTGACCGTACCGTTGGGCGAATAGTCCCAGTTGCCGCCGAAGTAGGACAGGCGCTTGAACGTCGTGCCGCCGTACGATGTCGTCAGGTCTACGAGGTTCGTGTGGCCGCGCGGGTCGACCTTCGTGAAGCTGCCCGCTTGCAGCGTGACGTTATGGATATCGTTGCTCACGGCCGACACGCCGAGGAACGTCGGCGGCAACGCGCGGTTGTCGTGCGGTTCCATGAACGGGTTGTTGTCGACGATCTGCAAGCCATACTTGACGACCGTCTCGGAGATGCGCCCCTTGATGTCGTACATGCCCGGATACGCCCACGCGAGCTGATCGGAGCCGCCGCCGCCCTTCGCCACGTGCACCATGTTGCCCGCACCGTTGCCGCCGTCGAGCTTGAGCGCGGCAAACAGCGACGCGTCGAAGCCGAGTCCCACGGGCCCTTGCGTAAAGCCCGATTCGAAGTTCGCCTGCATGCCCTGAACCCACGCGTGTCGGTGCGGCCCGCCTTCGTTGTCGAACTGGTCGGCGTAATTGCGGAACAGCAGGTTCAGATGGCTGTCGGCGATCAGGCCTTTGCTTTTCGCCTGGCTCGACAACGGCGCGGGCGGCGTCACGGCCTGGTCGGCTTCGGCGTTCACGAGCGCGTTGTTGGTTTCGGGCTGCACCTCAGCGACATTCGGTGTGTGTTTGAGCTTCGGTTTGGCTGGCGCCGTGGGCGACGCCGGCGCAGCCTGCGCCACGGCGGCGCTCGCCGCGGCAGGTACGGCGGGCGCAACTGCGTCGTCGGCCAGCGCGGCGGTGGCGATCGTCAGTGCGGGCAGGCCCACTGCCAGCAACGCGAACTTCGATGCTCCTGATGTGGATCGTTGGGTTGTCATTGCAATTCCATTTTTTCTAGTTGATGAAACAGCGGCGCGGCGGTCGGCCGTGCCACACTTTCTCGCCCGTTCCCGCCGTCGCGCGAACGAACGCCTCCCTCGGCGCAGCGGCTAGCTGCGTCGTGGAAAAAGGTTTGTGTGAAGCTAAAGGGTTGTCAGGTCATGACGGCGCGTATGCAGGCGACCTGCGTATGACCGATGCCCGTTGCGCTCGTAACGGGCCGCTCGTTCGCGCAGGCATCGATTGCATCCGGGCAGCGCGTTCGGAACGCGCAGCCCGAAGGCGGCGTGAGCGGCGACGGAATCTCGCCGCGCAACAGCACATGCTTGCGCGCACGCTCGGCAACCGGGTCGGGCAGCGGCACGGCCGACAGCAGCGCTCGCGTGTAAGGATGCTGCGGCTCGCGATACACATCGCGCTTGTCGCCGAACTCCATCACGCGGCCCAGGTACATCACGAGCACACGCTGGCTGATCGCCTTCACGACGGCCAGATCGTGTGCAACGAACAGCAGCGACAGCGATAGCTCGCATTGCAGATCGCGCAGCAGATTGACTATCTGCGCCTGGATCGACACATCGAGCGCGGACACCGGCTCGTCGCAGATCACCAGTTGCGGCTCGCCGATCAACGCGCGCGCGATGCCCACGCGCTGGCACTGGCCGCCCGAGAATTCGTGCGGATAGCGGCGGAGATGATGGTTGCTCAGCCCGACGCGTTCGAGCATCGTCCGCACGCGTACGCGTATCTCCTCACGGCCGAGTTGCGGCTGATGCGTCTTCAGCGGCTCCGCGACGATTTGTTCGATCGTCATGCGCGGATCGAGCGATGCGAGCGGGTCCTGAAAAATCATCTGCACGTCGCGGCGAATCTGTGTGGTATCGCGTGACGTGCCTTTCACCGACTCGCGTCCTTTCCACTGTACGCTGCCCGAAGTCACCGGCGTAAGGCCGATGATCGCGCGCGCGAGCGTCGACTTCCCGCAACCAGATTCTCCGACGAGGCCCACCGTCTCGCCACGACGCACATCAAACGACACACCGTCGACGGCGCGCAGCGTCGCCTTCTTCGACCACGGATAGCCGCCCTGCGCGATGCTGAAATGCACGCTGAGGTTGTCGACCTTGAGTAGGGTTTCCTGGGCGCTCATAGCACCTCCGCGATAGCCTGGACGGGACGATGGCACGCGCGCAGCGCATGGACTTCGCCTTCGATCGGTTCGAGCGCCGGACGGGTCGCGCGGCATCGCTCTTCGGCGTACGTGCAGCGCGGCGCGAATGCGCAGCCTTGTGTCGCCATGCCCGGCAACGGCGGATTGCCCGGAATGGTTTGCAGCGGCTGGTCGTCATCGTCGGTGAGTCGCGGCAGCGCGTTCAGCAGGCCGATCGTGTACGGATGCGTCGGCGCGGCGAACAGTTGCTGCGCGGGCGCCTGTTCGACCGTTTGCCCCGCGTACATCACCATCACGTCGTCGCACAGACCGGCCACCACGCCCATGTCGTGCGTGATCAGGATGATCGCGGTGCCGCGCTCGCGGTTCAGCTCGCGCAGCAGTTCGATGATCTGTGCCTGCACGGTGACGTCGAGGGCCGTGGTCGGTTCATCGGCGATCAGGATTTCGGGTTCCGACAACAGCGCCATCGCGATCATCACGCGCTGGCGCATGCCGCCCGAGAACTCGTGCGGATACATGCCGATACGGCGCGCCGCATCGGGAATACGCACGCGTTCGAGCGTTTCGATCGCGCGCTGCTTCGCCTCGCGGCGCGACAGCTTGCGATGCAGTTGCAGCGTCTCCGTCATTTGCCGCTCGATCGTGAGGAACGGATTGAGCGACGTCATCGGGTCCTGGAAGATCATGCCGATGCGGTCGCCGCGAATGCGGTTGAGCGCGGCCTCGTTCATCGTCAGCAGGTTCGTGCCGTTGTAGAGCGCTTCGCCGCTGACCTTGCCGCTTTTCGCGAGCAGGCCGAGCAGCGCCATCACGGTCTGGCTTTTGCCCGAGCCCGATTCGCCGACGATACCGAGCGTCTTGCCTTTGTCGAGCGAGAACGACACGCGCTGCACGGCGTCGACGGGCGCGCCGTCGCGGCGCGCGAAGCGCACGCTCAGGTCTTTGACTTCGAGTAGTGCCTTGTTCTGTGCCATCTCAGCGGTCCTTCGGATCGAGTGCATCGCGCAGGCCGTCGCCGACGAAGCTCACGCTATAAAGCGTCGCGCACAGCATGAGAGCGGGGCACAGCAGCAGCCACGGCGTCGATTCGAGCTTCTGCGCGCCGTCCTGGATCAGCACGCCCCAGCTCGTCATCGGTTCCTGCACGCCGAGGCCGAGAAACGACAGCACCGATTCCGTCAGCACGATGCCCGGCACCGTGACCGTCGCATAGACGACCACGACGCCGATCAGGTTCGGCACGATATGGCGCGTGATGATCGAACGCGAATCGACGCCGATCGCTTTGGCTGCGTCGATGAATTCGCGTGAGCGCAACGACAACGTTTGCCCACGCACGACGCGCGCCATGTCGAGCCACGAAAAAGCGCTGATGGTCAGCACGACCAGATAAAACGCGCGGCCGAACAGCGTCATCATCAGGATCGCGATCAGCATGTAGGGGATCGCGTACATCATGTCGACGATGCGCATCATCACGGCATCGACTCTGCCGCCGAGATAGCCGGCCGTCGCGCCCCACGCGACGCCGATCAGTCCCGATACGAGCGTGCCGAGCAAACCGACTTCGAGCGACACGCGCCCGCCGACCAGCGTGCGCACCAGCAGGTCGCGGCCGAGTTCGTCGGTGCCGAACCAGTGCATGTTGTCGAGTGTCGGCGCGAGGCTGATCGCGGACCAGTCGCTGTCGATCGCGTTGTTCGGCGACAGCAGCGGCCCGACGAAGCACGCGAGCATGATGACGGCCAGCAACAGAAGCGCGACGAACGCCGCGCGATTGCGCACGAAGCGGCGCGCGGCCGTCGCGAGCGGGCTGCGCGAAGGCGGCGCATCGACGACGGTCAATGAAACAGGTGGCATTCTCATCGGTTTCAATAGCGGATACGCGGATCGAGCCATGCGTACGCAAGGTCGACGAGCAGGTTGAAGAGAACAGCGACGGCTGTCGTCAGCACGACGAGGCCGAGCACCAGCGTGTAGTCGCGGTTGATCGCGCCGTTGACGACGAGCTGGCCGATACCCGGCAGCGCGAACACCGATTCGGTGACGACAGCCGCCGTGATCGACGAAATGCATACCGAGCCGAGCAGCGACACGACGGGCATCAGCGCGGGCTTCATCGCGTGGCGCAGGACGATCGTGCGCGCGGGCAGGCCCTTCGCCCGCGCGGTGCGGATGAAGTTGCCCGACAGCACTTCGATCATGCTGCCGCGCATCACGCGGGCGATCAGCGCGACGTTGATGATCGTCAGAAGCGCGATGGGCAGCACGCGATAGCGCCACTCGCCTTCGCCCCAGCCGCCCGCGGGCAGCCAGCCGTGGCCGTCCGCGGTCTTGAGCAGAATGGCGAACACCCACACCAGCAGCGGGCCGAGCACGAACGGCGGCACGACGTTGCCGATATTGCCGAGCACCATCACCGCGTGATCGATCACGCTATCGCGGCGCACGGCGGCAATCGTGCCGAGCGTGACGCCGATCACCACGGCGATCGGCACCGACACGCCGCCGACGCCGAGACTCACGGGCAGCGCCTTCAGCACGAGATCGGTGACGGACCAGTCGGTGTAGCGGAACGACAGGCCTAGGTCGCCGTGCAGCAGCGCCCACAGATAGTGCAGATACTGCTGCCACAGGGGCTCGTCGAGGTGATAGCGCGCGTTCAGGTTCGCGAGCGTGGCATCCGACAGATGCTTCTCGGTATCGAACGGGCCGCCCGGGGTGAGATGCAGCAGCAGATAGCATGCGGTGATCACGGCGAGTATCGTCGGGATCGCCCACAGCGTGCGGCGCAACGTGTATGCAAGCATGAGTGCGGTTCCTGCTGTTTAGTGCTTGAGCAAGTACAGGTCTTGCGACGCGCGCATGTCGAGATAGTTGGTCGATGCGTAGCCGCCGACGTACGGCTTCACCAGACGCGCCGCCGAGTACTGGAACAGCGGGATCATCGGATAGTCGTTCATCGCGAGGTCATGCGCCTGCGAGAGCAGCGTGGTGCGCTGCCTGTCGTCGGTCTGCTGGTTGGCCTGATCGATCAGCGCGTCGACCTTCGGGTTGCAGTAGTGCTGGTCGTTCTGCACGCTGCCGCAGCGGATCAGGTCGAAATACGACATCGCGTCGTTGTAGTCGACGAACCAGCCGTCGCGCGACGCCTGCACCTTGCCGTCATGACGCTGCTTGAGCAGCACCTTGTACTCGACGTTCTCCAGCTTCGCGGTGACGCCGAGCTTGGTGCGCCATTCCGACGTAACGAAGAGGGCAACCTTCTTGTGCAGATCGTTCGTGTTGTACGTGAAAGTGAACGTGAGCGGCTTCGCATCCGAGTAGCCGGCTTCCTTCAGCAGATTGCGCGCGTATTCGACGCGCTTTGCCATCGGCCATGATGCCCACTCCGGCTTGAAGACGGCGGCGCCTTCCGTGCCCTTCGAGATCAGGCCGTACATCGGCAGTTCGCCGCTCGACGTGAGCTTCGACGTCAGCAGCTCGCGATCGACCACCATCGACAGCGCCTGGCGCACGCGCTTGTCCTTGAAGACGGGGTCGTCGTTGTTGAGGCTGTAGTAATACGTTGCGATCTGCAGGCCCTTCTGCAACTGCTGGCCGAACTGCTTGTCGACCTGGTTGTAGATGCCCGACGGAATCGTGTACGTGTAGTCGAACTGCCCGGCCTGGTACATGCGCATTGCCGTTTCGTCGCTTTCGATGGGCAGATACGTGACCTTCGAGATCGCGACCTTCGGTGCGTTCCAGTAGTTGCCGTTCTTGTTGATGACGAGGCGGTTGTTCGGCTGCCAGTCGGTCAGCGCAAACGCGCCGTTGCCGACGAAGTTCGCCGGGCGCGTCCAGTCGTTGCCGAACTTCGTTACGACTGCCTTGTCGACGGGGGCCATCGTCGCCATCGCCGTCAGTTGCGGGAAGAATGCGGCGGGCACGTCGGTCTTCACTTCGAGCGTGTACGGATCGACGGCGCGCGCGCTGAGGCTCGTCACGGGCGCCTTGCCCGCGATGATCTCCTTCGCGTTCTTCACGAACTCGACGAGCACCGTGTACTTCGAACCCGTCTTCGGATCGACGACGCGCTGCCACGCATACACGAAGTCCGCTGCCGTGACGGGCTGGCCGTTGCTCCACTTCGCATCGTGACGCAGCTTGAAGACCCACGTGTCGGGCGCGGTGCGCGTCCACGACTGCGCGACGCCAGGCACGATCGCGCCCGTTGCGTCGATGCGCGTCAAGCCTTCGAACAGATCGAGGCCGATCGTGTTGCCCGTCCACGATTCGATGTGCGCGGGGTCGAGCGATTCGGTTTCGGCGGGAACCTGACGGGTCAGTTCCTGGCTCGCGGCGAGCGTGGCGCCCGACGGGACCGTGACGGCCGATGCGTGTTGCTGAAATGTGAGGACGAGCGCGGCCAGCGCCGTCGTATAAACGAACGGTGTTTTCATGGTTGGATTCGCAGAAAGAGTCGGGAGAGAAACGCAAGCGGCGCGGACGCCACTGACGGTTATCCGCGTGATGAAGGCCGAGGCGGCCCTTGTTCGGTGTACGGCATGCAGGATTCCTTACAATTATTATTACAGGCATCCTACAGCGGAATTTTGTGCGCCCCCCGACTTGCGGAAGCGCTTCCAACCAGGATCGAATGCCTGCCTTCTAAAACAATCTCGGCGTACCTACCCACACGACGACCGATTCCTTGCGGGCCGTGTTGGCCCAGCTATGCGGCACCGTCGACTCGTAATGCGCGCTGTCTCCGGCGCGCAGCACGAAGGTCTTGCCTTCCAGCGTCAACGACACTTGCCCTTCGATGACATAGATGAACTCTTCACCGGCATGTGTCGTGACTTCGGAACGCTTTTGCCCGGGTGGCATCCTCACAAGGATGGCTTCCAACTGACGGCCCCCCGACAGATTGGTCATCCGGGCAAACAGGTTCGCCGAGTCTGCGAAACCAAAAAACTTCAACTCGTTTGCGCGACACACCGAGCGCTCTTCGCTTGGTGTGTCGACGAAATACTGCACCTTCACTCCCAACGCATTCGCAATGCCTGCCAGCGACGTGATGGACGGCGACGCGAGACCGCGCTCGACCTGCGACAGGAACGGCTTCGAAATGCCTGCTGCTGTCGCTGTTTCGTCAAGCGTACGCTTCAGCCTTTGCCTCAGCGCGCGGATCTTGCTCCCCAGTGCAAGTGCCGTGTCTTTCTCAAGTGTCGTGACCATAACAAAACCAAATTAGTCCGTCAAAATTAGTTTGATATAAGCAAATTTTGTTTGATGACGTGTTGCTCTTTCCCGCTCAGCCTTGCGCGACTTGATAACTCTTCCATGCCGTTCACGCAGATCCGATCTTTTCGAGAAAGTACTCTATGTTGCCAGATCGCAAAGTTCACTTATTGGATTTGCGTTAGAAGACCGGTAATGCATTGAGACGGATCGTGCACGGGCAGCGCGCATGTCAGTGAATTCCCGAAGCGACAAGTCGCGTTTCGATGCGCACAATCGCAACCTCGCGCGGGTTGGCCCAGCCGGGCTGATCCGCCTGCACTCCCGTTTGCAGCGATCCTGCGACGGCGTTTTGATCGGTACGTCCTGACCGGACTGCCACCGACGAATGAAGGTGAACATCCATGTCGATTTCTTTCGCAGTCTTTCCGCATCCATCCCGCATATCCAGCACGCGTATTTCGATGCAACCGCCGAAGCGGTCCGCTCGCGCGATGCTTTATCATTGAGCCTTTCGTCACGCGCTGTTCGCGTTGACGGCCTCCCGCTGAAGTCCTGGTTGTTCCGTTTTCGACGCGGACCACGCTGTCCGTTGCTCGTATCGCACTGAACCGTCGCTCGATGCCGCTTTGCGCATCGGCCACGGCAAGTGATCGACGATCTCCAGTTTTTCCAGCTTCGCCACGTGGCATTGCGTCCGCTCGACGCATGCGCGCGCGGCTGCTATCGCGTAAATAAGAGGAAAGCATGAAATCACCCGTATCCCAGACCCGGTCGTTTTCGACGGTCTTTCTCATTGAGATGTGGGAACGCTTCGGCTACTACGGCATGGCGGCGCTGCTCGTGCTATTCATGATCGACCGGCTCGGCTTTGACGATAGCCGCGCGACGCTCACGTGGGGCGCGTTCGCGGCGCTCGTGTATGCGTCGCCGTCGATCGGCGGCTGGATTGGCGACAAGATTCTCGGCGCGCGTCGCTCGATGATTTTCGGCGCGCTGGTGCTGGCGGCTGGCTACCTGATGCTTGCGCTGCCGAACGACAGCCTCGAGTTCATGTATGCGTCGCTGGGCGTGATCGTGGTTGGCAATGGGCTGTTCAAGTCGAACGCCGCGAACCTCGTGCGGCGCATTTATGAAGGCGACGATGCGCGCATCGACAGCGCGTTCACGATTTACTACATGGCGGTGAACATCGGCTCGACGGTGTCGATGCTGGCGACGCCGTGGATCAAGGATCACTGGGGCTGGCACGCGGCGTTCGCCGTCTGTTGCGGCGGCATGTTGATCGCCGTGGTGAACTACTTCCTGATGTTCCGCACGCTGACGCACGTTGGTTCCGCGCCGGATGCCGAACCGATCCGCTGGAAGCGCGTGCTGGCTGTTGCGATCGGCGGGATCGCGCTCGGCACGGCGACGACGTTCGTGTTGCAGCACAAGGCGATTGCCGTCGCATGCGTGTACACGGCGGGCGTCGCGATTCTGGCGATCTTCGCGTACATGTTGCTCAGCTGCGAGCGGTCGGAGCGCTCAGGCTTGCTGGCTGCGCTGATTCTGACGCTGCAGGTGATTCTGTTCTTCGTGTTCTATCAGCAGATGTCGACGTCGCTGACGTTGTTCGCGCTGCGCAATGTCGATCCGACGTTCTCGCTGTTCGGTGCGCATTTGTTTGCGTGGAGCGCCGCGCAGTTCCAGGCGCTGAATCCGATCTGGATCATGCTGCTGAGCCCGCTTCTTGCGATGCTGTATACGAAGCTCGCGAAGAGCGGTAAGGACGTGCCGGTTGCGGCGAAGTATGCGTTTGGTTTTGCCGTGGTGGCGGCGGGATTTTTCGTTTACGCATGGAGCGGTAGTTTTGCCGTCAACGGGCGGGTGTCGTCGTGGTGGATGGTCGGGGGTTATGGTTTGTACTCGCTCGGCGAGTTGCTGGTGAGCGGGCTCGGGCTCGCGATGATCGCGCGATATGTGCCGGCGCGGATGAGCGGTTTTATGATGGGCGCTTATTTTGTGGCGACGGGCGTGTCGCAGTATCTGGGTAGTGTTGTTGCGAATCTGGCGAAGATGCCGGCTGGGGATCTCGATCCTTTGATCTCTTTGCCGCTGTATACGAAGCTCTTTGCTGAGCTTGGGTGGTTGGCTGCTGTTGGGGCTGTTGTTGCTATCTTGTTGCTGCCGCTGATGGGGCGCCTTTCGCGGGCGCATCAGCAGTGCGCTGAGCAAGCGCGCAGCGGTGAGGGCGTGGCGGCCTCGGTGCAGTAAGGTTTTCTTTTGCCCCTGCGGGGCAGAGCGGTCTTCCAAGGCGTGCCTTTTTGGGTGCGCCTTTTTCTTTTGGTGTTGGTGTTGTGGGTTTGACTTTGCGCTGGTATCAGCGGGTGAGGCTTCGCGGCGCGGGTGGGTTCGTTTGCTCGTGTTTTTGCTGGCATCCGCGTTATGCCTTCGTGCTTCAAGCGTCGCCCCTGTGCGGGGCGGCACCTACTTTTCTTTGCCGCCGCAAAGAAAAGTAGGCAAAAGAAAGCGGCTCACACCGCCAGATATTCTTCCTGCCTGAGGGCCCCCAACTGGTCCCACACTTCACACGGCAATCACGTGACCCATGTTCGTTGCCAACGCTCTTGCGCTGCGCCTCACCCGCTTCATATGTCCGCGTTACAGCACGCCGTGCCAGGTAGTCCGCCGCCGCCCAGGTGGCAAACTGTGTGTAGGCCGTAGCACCTCACACGCCTCACTCCGGACCTCAGGATTACCCACATTTTTACTGAGCATGCTATCCGCTTTGCCTGAAGAGCTGATACATCTTCGTAATTTCGTGCAGGACGAGAAATCCACGCCATATGACTGTCGGTCCTGGTGGGCGGTCATGCGTGCGATTCAGATAGCCGCCAAGCATGCCTATCCACACGATGGTTTGTTGCAGCGTTGGAACCTGCTCTGGCAGTTGCGTGGTTGCGTGGGTATGGCAATAGAGCGCCTGCCATTCAACTGGCTGGAGCAATACTTCGCAGCACAGCTGCGTGCCCGTTCGCGCAAGCAGCGTGGCATACAGGATGCGCCACGCGATGACGGCAAACAGAGCAGTCGCTCTCACAAACCGCTCGAGCGTGCCGAACTGGCGCGCCTCGATACGGCAGCCGCTTTTGAGCACACGGTGCCACGTCTCAATGGTCCAGCGTCTGGCGTACCAGGCCAGCCGTTCGAGAACTTCTTCAAGCGAGCTCGTGGGCACCGAACTGAGCAGCATCCATTCAAGCGGTTCAACACCGTTCGGGGGATTATCCTCAATGGCGTGAATCGCAAAGACGTCGACCTCAGGCAGGCTGCGGCGGCTTGCGCGCGCTCTTGGAGATTGCAGTCGCACGCTCGCACAACGCAACGTCAGTCGCGCTATGCGCTGAGGAAGTTTGCTTCTGGTTGGTATCCGCAGTTCAGTGTTGCCAAGGGGCGTGGTGGCCAGAACAGTTTCCCAAAGGTAGCCTTGCGGATGACGCGCTACACGGTTGTGTGTTGCGCGGATCAACCAGTCCACTCCGGCGGGGCGTTCGGCGGAAAACAGTTCGTAAAGGTCGCTCTCGCGGTCTCCAACACAGACAAACCGCGTCTGTTCGCAACGTACCTTGAGTGCCGCGAGATGATCGATTCCTTCAAGCCATTTGACGCTTTCCTTCTGTTCGATCGGGCGCGTGACTGCGGGGGCACTCTTGCCGAACACCGCTTCGGGGCGTACCCAGGTCTTCACGCCCAGCACGCCTAGCGGCAAGCCATCGGGCGTGACTGCCAGCAGGCTGTGCATCATGAAACCCTGCTCATTGTTGCCAGTGCCGCGCCCCAGCCCCTCCGTCGCAGGCAGATGCGACAGGTTGAACTCCGTTGTGTCCTGAATCGCCAGCACGATCGGCACCTGTCTCATGCGATCAAGTGTTTGCGCAATATGGGGCGCGAGAATCCCGTTCGTGTCGACCTGCGTATTATCGAAGAAACGGTAGGCAGCCTTCAGTTCGGCCGGCTTGAGCGATTGAGGAAATGAACCTTGCGGACTGCACGCGAGTCGGCGAGCCAGCGCAACAAGACGCTGCGCCAGGCGCGCATCACCCAGATCAGCCTCGCCAAATTCGGCACTTGCCCAGTCATCTGTCTCGTTCTCGTCGACCAATCCCGACTACCGTTGCGAACAGAATGGGCCAAAGTTAACATCGACGCCGACTGTTTACAAGCGATCATTCACCACTCTCCTTGCAAGATGTGGGTAATCCTGAGACTCCGGACCGATAGCGCACGCGTTCCACCATGTACGAGCGCCAAGCTATACGACACGACAACCTACACACAGTTTGCCACCTGGGCGGCGCAAACCATTCGCTGCCGCTAGCTCTTGTTCGGGTGTTTGAAGTGGGTGAGACGATCATTCGAAGCGTTGGCAACGAACGCGAACAGAAATGCTGCCGTGTGAAGCGTAAGACCCTTTGGGGGCCCTCAGGCAGGAAGAAATGTTGGCGGTGTTAGCCGCTTTCTTTTGCCTACTTTTCTTTGCGGCGGCAAAGAAAAGTAGGTGCCGCCCCGCACAGGGGCGACGCTTGAAGCACGAAGGCAATACGCGGATGCCGGCGAAAACACGAGCAAACCAAAACCAAGACCAAAACCAAAACCAAAACCAAGACCAACACCCGCGCCGCGAAGCCTCAACCGCGGATACCCGCGCAAGGTCAAAAAAACCAAACCGCTTGCGCAGCAAACACCTCAACTGCGAACGCACAAACAAACCCACCGAACCGCGACGCGCACGCTAAGCTAACAACAACCAGAAGCGCCGCAGGCAAAAACCAAACCAGAACCAAAACTGAAATGGAAATCCACCTATCCGTAGAGGGCCGCCACGACCTGGCGGGGCAAATCTACCGACAACTGCGCGCAGGAATAATCGAAGGCCGCCTGGCAGGCGGCACCCAACTGCCTTCGACCCGCGATCTCGCGACGCAACTCGGCGTCTCCCGCAAAACGACCCTCGACGTCTTCGAGCGCCTGCTCGCCGAGGGCTTCCTGCATGCGCGCCCCGGCTCGGGCACCTTCGTCGCCGGAGGTTTGCAGCGGCTGCCCGCCGAAAAGCCAGCACACGCGCGTGCCGCCCACGACGCGAAAACAGCCCCCAGCTCCAGCGCCCGCGCTCAACCGGTATGGCACACCGTCCCCGAGGTACTCAGCCCGCAAACGACGCCCGGCACACCGTACGACTTCATCGGCGGCATTACCGACAAGTCCCATTTCCCTTTCGACGTCTGGCGCCGCTGCGTGAACCACGCGCTTCGCGTGCAGTCGCGCGGACGCGGCACGTATCGCGATGCCGCCGGCGAACAGGAATTGCGGCTCGCGATCTCGCGCTATCTCGCGTTTAATCGCGCCGTCGCGAGCAACTGGGAGGACGTCATCGTGACGCAGGGCGCGCAGCATGCCCTCGACCTCATCGCGCGCGTGACGTTGCGTCCCGGCGACGTCGCCGCTATTGAAGACCCCGGCTATCCTCCCGCGCGCGCGTGCCTCACGGCCGTGGGCGCGAAGGTCGTAGCCGTGCCCGTCGATGCCGAAGGCCTGGTCGTGAGCAAGCTGCCGAAGCACGCGCGGCTCGTCTATGTGACGCCGTCGCATCAGTTTCCGCTCGGCATGCCGATGAGTCTCGCGCGGCGCGTCGAGCTGCTCGAATGGGCGCAACAGCGCGACGCCGTCATCATCGAAGACGACTACGACTGCGAATACCGCTTCGAAGGACGGCCGATGGAGCCGCTGAAGAGCCTCGACCGCACGGGCCTCGTCGCGTACGTGGGAACGTTTTCGAAGACGATCTTCCCCGAGCTGCGCGTCGGTTACATGGTGCCGCCCGCGTCGCTATTCGACACGCTGTGCAAGGCGCGGCAGATTGGCGACTGGCATGGTTGCTCGCTGACGCAGACCGCGCTTTCCAGTTTCATGCTGAACGGTGACTTCGCCAAGCACCTGAAGCGGATGCACAAGCTTTACGCAGCGCGCCGCGCAAGCCTGCTTGCGCATCTGCAGGGCGACCTCGCTCGCTGGTTCGAGCCTATCGTGCCGACGGCGGGTATCCATATGGCTGCGTTGCTGAAGGCGCCGCTCACAGAGGCGGCCGTGATCGAAGCGGCCCGCGACGAATCGATCGCACTGCATGGGCTCGCGCCTTTCTATGTGCGCGCAACGCCGCAGCCAGGGCTTGTATTTGGCTATGGCGGCATCGAGGCCGAACAGATCGACACCGCGCTTGCGACGCTCGCGAAGCTGCTGCCACGTGTCGAATCAAGGACTTGAGCGTGCTTTTGAGGGGTCGTGCATACCGTCCTGTCAGGCGTCCCTGACGCTTGCGCGCGTAACGGACGTTCAATTTCGTCGTTGAGACTGGGGTCTTCCTGCGAGGCGCTGGGTTTGACGATTCGTGCTGGACAGGTGCGGCGAAATCGCCAGGCGATCGCGTTTACCCCTTAAAAACAGGCTCGAAATGCGCGACGTAGTCAGCGCCACGCAACAAACCGTAACCGTTATACACAAAAGATTCGCGCAGAAAGCAAAAGCGCTTGTAGAATCCGGCGTTGAAGCGTGTGCATATCGCGTGCGCTTCTCGCAATCAATGACCCTTAGAGGTAGGAGAAATATGGCGACTTCCGCAAAAAAGGTAGCCAAGAAGGCTGCTACGGTACCGACGAAGAAGGTTGCTGCAAAGAAAGCTGCTGCTCCCGCAAAGAAAGTCACGGCTAAGAAGGTCGCCGTGAAGGCGTCCGGCGTTCCCTCGCCGATCAAGGACACCTTCACGAAGGCCTCGCTGGCTGCACACGTTGCGGAGCGTGCGGGCGTCGAGCCGAAGTCGGCAAAGGCAATTCTGGCTGCACTCGAAGACACGATCCTCGGTTCGGTCCACAAGAAGGGCGCTGGCGAATTCACGCTGTCGGGTCTTCTGAAGATCGTCGTTCAGACTGTTCCGGCGAAGAAGAAGCGCTTCGGCAAGGACCCGTTCACGGGTCAGGATCGCTGGTTCCCGGCGAAGCCGGCAAGCGTGCGGGTCAAGGCACGTGCGTTGAAGAAGCTGAAGGACGCAGCAGCGTAAAAGTTGAGGCACCTCGATGGCGGCGCGAGCCGCTGTCGTTGGGTTGCTTTATCGCGGTCCCCGCATGCGGAAGTGTGTGGGGATTTTTTTTGTCTGCGACGCTGTGGGTGGGGTTGCTTTTGTGTTCGCAACTGCGTTTGCTCCTTTCCGGCGCGGGCGGTTTTGTTTGGTGTTTTGGCCTTTGCGCTGGCATCCGCGGTTTGACTTCGTGGTGCGGACGGGTTGGTTTGCTTGTGTTTTTGCTGGCATCCGCGTGATGGTGTTTGCCGTTCAAGCGTCGCCCCTGTGCGGGGCGGCACCTACTTTTCTTTGCCGCCGCAAAGAAAAGTAGGGGCGGTTTCAAGGATCAAGTGCAACACTTCATTTAGGATGTGTTGCATGGGACAAAAATACGAACACCTTGGTGCCGAGGAGCGCGGTGCTATCTTTGCAATGAAGCAGGAGAACAAGAGTACGCGGGAGATTGCACGTGTGTTACGGCGTTCGCCAGCCACGATCAGCCGTGAACTCAGGCGCAATGGCTGGAAGCCGGATCATGAGCGAGGTCCAATGGGACGTCCCGCTATCGCTGGCGGCTACAATGCCGCGAACGCGGGCCGCCGGGCGGCAAGGCTGCGGCGCAAGCCGCGCTGTGAGCGCAAGCTGCATCCTGACGGACCATTGTGGGCCGAGGTACGTCAATACCTGGAAGGCGGCCTCTCGCCTGAGCAGGTGTGCGCCCAACTCGAACGTGTGCATCCCGAAGAACCTGCCTTGAACGTCTCGCACGAAACGATCTACCACGCCATCTATGCCGCGCCGCGTGGCGCATTGCGGCGTGAACTGGTTGCCCTGCTCAGGCAGGGGCGTAGCACGCGCAAGCCGCGCACACGCGGGCAGGACCGCCGTGGGAAGCTCGTCGACATGGTGAGCATTCATGTGCGCCCGCCCGAGGCCAACGACCGGTTGATTCCGGGCCACTGGGAAGGCGATCTGATCAAGGGTGCGGGCAACCGTTCGGCCGTGGGGACCCTGATTGATCGCAGCACCCTGTTCGTGATGCTGGTGAAGATTGATGGCAGCACCGCCGAGGCGGCGCTTGATGCCTACAGTGCGGCGTTCGCGCCGCTGCCGGCAGAACTGCGCCAGACCCTGACGTACGACCAGGGCAAGGAAATGGCAGAACATAAAAAGCTTGCCGAGGCCACCGGTATCCGTATCTACTTCTGCGATCCGCACAGCCCCTGGCAACGCGGTATCTGCGAGAACACCAATGGTCTGCTGCGCCAGTACCTGCCCAAAGGCACAGACCTCTCCGTGTTCTCGCAGCGCCAGCTCGACCTGATCGCGATGCGCATGAACATCCGTCCGCGCAAGACGCTCGGCTGGAAGACCCCTGCAGAAGCTTTTATGGAAAAATGCGCGGAACAGGATATTGCGATCAACCCCGCTGTTGCACTTAGCCTTTGAAACCGCCAGGCAAAAGAAAGCGGCTAACACCGCTAACTCTTGTCCTTGCCTGAGGGCCCCCAAAGGGTCTTACGCTTCACGCGGCAGCCTTTCTGTCTGGGTTCCTTGCCAACGCTCCGAATGAGCGCCTCACCCGCTTCGAATACCCGTACTCGTGCAAGCGCCAGCGAATGGTATATGCCGTCCAGGTGGCAAACTGTGTGTAGGTTGTCGCGTCGTATAAGTTAGCGCTCTTACAGGGTGGAGCGTATGTGCAATCGGTCCGGAGTGAGGCGTGTGGAGCACCAGTGACCGACACACAGTTTGCCACCTGGGCGGCCGTGGACTATCTGGCGCGGCATGCTGGATTGCGGTTGCGTGAAGCGGGTGAGGCGCAGCGCAAGAGCGTTGGCAACGAACATGTGTGACGTGATTGCCGTGTGAAGCGTAAGACCCGTTGGGGGCCCTCAGGCAGGAAGAAGAGCTGGCGGTGTGAGCCGCTTTCTTTTGCCTACTTTTCTTTGCGGCGGCAAAGAAAAGTAGGTGCCGCCCCGCACAGGGGCGACGCTTGAAGCACGAAGGCATAGCGCGGATGCCCGCGATAACACAAGCAAACCAACCCGGCCGCGCCACGAAGTCAAACCGCGGATGCAAGCAAAAAGACATGCCGCCCTGCACAAGGGCAGCGCGTAGACAGGAAACTCATAACGCGGATTGCATGACAGAGACAAACAGCCCAACTCCCGCGCCGCGAGCCAAAACCGAACCAAACCGAACCCCAAACCAGGGCCCGCGCCAGCCCCCCACCGCACCGTGTGCGCAACAACACGCACCGGAGTAGCGCATCCTCCCCCTCCGCGCTACGATGACAACGACAATCGAGCGCCATCGCAGTGCGCATTCTCAGTGCATCCACCGCGCGCAGCGCACAAATCCCGAATGGCATAACGCTTGCTTGATCGAGATTGAAAAACCGAATGCGCAGCGCATTCGCCTTCTATCCGACAAAAAGAGTGGGGCGTAACATGCGATGCTTTGACGAGATGCGTCAGTTCGATGACGCCGTGCGGCCGCATTATCAGCGGTTCGAACGCTGGCTCGTGCAGCAGGGCAGTGAGGCAATCGAGAGAAAGCGGGCCGAAGCCGATCTGCTGTTTCGCCGCGTCGGCATCACGTTCGCCGTCAACGGCGATCTGTCAGGTACGGAGCGGCTCATCCCGTTCGATCTGATCCCGCGCATCATCCCGCGCGGCGAATGGCAAACGCTCGAAGCCGGCCTCAGGCAGCGCGTCCAGGCGCTCAACCTCTTCATCCACGACGTCTATCACGACCGCAATATCGTCCGCGCCGGCATCGTGCCCGCCGATCAGGTCTACACCAACGCGCAATACCGGCCGGAAATGCAGGGCGTCGACGTGCCGCTCGCCGTCTACGCGCATATCGCAGGCGTCGACGTCGTGCGCGCCGGCGAGAACGGCGAGTTCTACGTGCTCGAAGACAATCTGCGCGTGCCGTCGGGCGTGTCGTACATGCTCGAAAACCGCAAGATGATGATGCGGCTCTTCCCCGAACTGTTCGTGCAGAACCGCATCGCGCCCGTCGCCCACTATCCCGATCTGCTGCTCGACACGCTGCGCTCGGTGGCGCCCGAAGGCGTCGACGATCCCGTCGTCGTCGTGCTGACGCCCGGTATGTACAACTCCGCCTACTTCGAGCACACCTTCCTTGCGCAGCAGATGGGCGTCGAACTGGTGGAAGGCAAGGATCTCTTCGTCGACGACAACTACGTGTTCATGCGCACCACGCAAGGGCCGCGGCGCGTGGACGTGATCTATCGGCGGGTCGACGACGACTTTCTCGATCCGCTCGCGTTCCGCCCGGATTCGGCGCTCGGCGTGCCGGGGCTGCTGACGGCGTATCGCGCGGGGCGTGTGGCGCTGGCGAACGCGATGGGCACAGGCATCGCCGACGACAAGTCGATCTATCCATACGTGCCCGACATGATCGAGTTCTATCTGGGTGAAAAGCCGATCCTGAACAACGTGCCGACCTACCAGTGCCGTAAGCCCGACGACCTCGCCTACACGCTCGCGCATCTGCCCGAGCTCGTCGTCAAGGAAGTACATGGCGCAGGCGGCTACGGGATGCTCGTCGGGCCGGCGTCGACGTCGGCGGAAATCGAGGCGTTCCGACAGCGGCTGATCGAAAAGCCCGCCGGCTACATCGCGCAGCCGACGCTCGCGCTGTCCGCCTGTCCGACCTTCGTCGAAGCGGGTATCGCGCCGCGCCATATCGATCTGCGTCCGTTCGTCCTGTCGGGCAAGACGGTGACGATGTGCGCGGGCGGCCTCACGCGCGTCGCGTTGCAGGAGGGCTCGCTGGTCGTCAATTCGTCGCAGGGAGGCGGCACGAAAGACACCTGGATGGTCGACTGACGACATTCGACCGATGTTCCGAAGCGCCCGCATCGCGCGATGCAGGCGCAAAGCCGACAAACCACGGGCAACCCGGCGCGCTTCGCGTCACACGGCGACGAGAGCGCGTCCAACAACACGGAAAGCCGACATGCTGAGCCGCACTGCCGATCATCTGTTCTGGATGGCCCGTTACATGGAGCGCGCCGAGAATACCGCGCGCATGCTCGACATCAACCTGAAGGCGCAACTGCTGCCGCAGACGCCCGAACAGGAGGAGCGCACGCAGCGCTCGGTGCTGCGCATCTCCGAGCTGGAGCACGCGTTCGCGCAGCGCTACGACGAGCCGACCCGCGAAAACGTGCTCGATTTCATGGTGGCCGATCCGACCAACTCGTCGAGCATTCATTCGTGTTTGCAGGCAGCCCGCGAAAACGCGCGCGCGGTGCGCGGCACGCTGACCACTGAATGGTGGGAGACGATCAACGATACGTGGCTCGAATTCAACGAGCGCACCGCGCACGGCGAGGTGGCGAACAACCTGTCCGCGCTGTTCGAATGGGTGAAGTTCCGCTCGCATCTGTCGCGCGGCGTGACGATCGGCACCGCGTTGCAGGACGACGCATTCTTTTTCACGCAGCTCGGCACCTTTCTCGAACGCGCGGACAACACGGCGCGCATTCTCGACGTGCGCTTCGCCGACGCCGAGCCGAACTCGCGCGAGGCTGCCCGGCAGCTCGAAGACTTCTATTACTGGACGTCGATTCTGAGTTCGGTGTCGGCGCTGGAGATCTACCGCAAGGTGTATCGCGATGTCGTGACACCGGCGCGCGTGGTCGAGCTGATGATCCTGAATTCGCAGATGCCGCGCTCGCTGCTGGCGTCGCTCGATGGCGTCTGCGAAAACCTCGCGATGCTGCGCACGCAGGGCTCGAATCAATGCGAGCGCTTTGCGGGCAAGCTGCGCGCCGAACTGCTTTACTCGGATATCCGGCAGATTTTCGAAGCCGGTCTGCACGCGTGGCTCACGCAGTTTCTCGCCCGTGTGTTCGAACTCGGCAACATGGTCGCGCGCACGTACCTGATGCTGCCCGTTGCCTGATGGAGTGCCCTCAATGTATCTGACGATCCGCCACGACACCTCTTACCGCTACGAATCGACGGTCCATTACTCGATCCAGCAACTGCGCCTCACGCCATCGAGCGGTGCTTCACAGATCGTGCGGCGCTGGACGCTCGATGCGCCCGGCAAGCTCGACTCGACCTTCGACGCCTATGGCAACGTGCTGCACACGCTCGTACTCAACAAGCAGCACGACGAGATTCGCGTGCATGTATCGGGCGAAGTCGACACGTTTCCTTTGATCGACGGCCGGCTCGGCGACGATGCGGGCGCGATCCCGCTCGAGCATTTCACCTGCGCGACACGGCTGACCGACTGCGACCCCGCGATTCGCGAACTGGCGGCGTCCGTGCCGTCGCTCGACAAGGCGGCCGCGCTGATTGCGCTGTCGGAGAAGATCATCGATCGCGTGCAGTTCGAGACGGGCGCGACGGGCGTGACGAGCACGGCGTCGCAGGCGCTTGCGCTCGGCAAGGGCGTCTGCCAGGACCACGCGCATCTGATGCTCGCGTGCTGCCGCGCGCGCGGCATTCCGGCGCGCTATGTGAGCGGCTATATCGAACCGGGCGACGTCGAGCATGCGGCGAGTCACGCGTGGGTCGATGTGTGGCTCGCGGGTATCGGCTGGATTTCCGTCGACGTCACGCACGCTGCGTTTGCCAGCGAGATGTATTGCCGGCTCGCGTCGGCGCGCGACTATGAAGCGGCCTCGCCCGTGCGCGGACGGCGGATCGGCGGACTGGAAGAAACGCTCGATGTGTCCGTTGCCGTGAAGGCGCAGGAGCAGTCGCCGCAATAGGGAGCGCGCCGCGAAACGAGGGATCTTTTCGGGCACACATCGGCTGCAGCGTGCCAGGCGCGCGCATTACAATGGCAGCGTCCCGCGGCGCTGCCCGCGGCCTGTGCCTTTTTCCGGCTCGCCCAACCGTTCGTTCGGGGCAGCCGTCTGGATTTCTGTCATGACTTACTGTGTGGCGATGTGCGTCGATGAAGGGCTCGTGTTCCTGTCGGATACACGGACTAATGCCGGCGTCGATCACATCAGCACCGCGCGCAAGATGTCGGTGTTCGAAGAGCCCGGCGAACGCATGCTGGTGCTGCTCGGCGCGGGCAATCTGTCGCTCACGCAGGCCGTGCTGCAAGAGTTGTCCGAGCCGACTGGACCTTCAGGACCCTCCGCTTCGTCGAAGCCCACGCTCTGGACCGTGCAAACGATGGCCGACGCCGCGCGCGTGGTCGGCCAGGCAGTGCGCGACGTGCACCTGCGCGAGGCGAATGCGCTGCAGGAATTCGGCGTCGACTTCAATTGCAGCTTCATTCTCGGCGGACAGATCCGTGAGAACGCGGAGAGCGGCAATGGCGCCGGACAATCGCGGCCGCGTCTCTTCATGATCTATGCGGCAGGTAACTTCATCGAATCGTCGCGTGTGAATCCGTACTTTCAGATCGGCGAGTCGAAGTATGGCAAGCCGATCATCGACCGCGTGCTGATCCCATCCACGCCGCTCGACGAGGCCGCCAAGTGCGCGCTGATCTCGATGGACTCGACGCTGCGCTCGAACCTCTCGGTCGGGCTGCCGCTCGATCTGCTCGTCTACGAGAAAGATACGCTGAAGGTGACGCGCTTCGTGTCGATCGATCAGGACAACGCGTATTACCAGATGATCCATCGCACATGGGGCGAACGGCTTCGGCAGGTGTTCGGCGAGATTCCCGATCCAGACTGGCAAATCACGGGCGACGTGCCGCAGAACGGGCATGTCGGGGAGATGGTGCTGTATCGGCCGCCGGGTGAGTTGCATGCGGATGCAGAGCGCGGCACGCCGGCTGTCGACGCGCGGCCCGCGCAGACTCTGGCGCAAGCCGACAAGCCTAAAACACGCGGCTGATCACGCCGACACACCGCGCCCGCTTCAGGGCGCATCCACTTTTTCCACTGGGGCAATGAAAAAAGCCAGCGTTGGCTTGCGCCGCTGCTGGCTTCAGAGTACGGCTCGACGTCTCGAGCCGTGCGTCATATTGTTCTATTAGAACTTGTGACGGATACCCAAGCTGACGATTTCCTGGCTGGTCGAACCTGCACCGTAGCCATACGAGCCAACCGATGCGCCTGCGTCGACGATGTTGCCCGTGCTTTGATCACGCTGATGGCCGCTTGCCTTCTGGTAAGCACCGAGCAGGTACAGGTCGGTACGCTTCGACAGATTGTAGTCGGCGCCCAGCGAAACCTGGTTGTAGCTTGCCGACGCGTCGCCAGAGCCGTGCGTGTAGGTGTAGCCCAGACCGAGCAGCATTGCCGGCGTGACCTGCCAGCCTGCGTAAGCGCCAGCAACCTGGTACTTCTGCTGCGACGCGAAGCCCGAGAATCCGTCCGGCTTGTACTGCGCGAAGCTGTAACGCAGGTTGAACGTGAACGGACCCGTGACATATTGGCCAGCTACCGACGTGATGTCGATCGACTTGGCAGACTGGTACGCGCCGTTGATGTTCGAGCCATCGAACGTAGCGTCCGACGTCACGCCTTGGCTCCAAGTGCCAGCCGGCGTTGCCGGGGTGACGCCGCGGCTTGCCGGCGTGTTGCCGTTTTGCATGCGGAAGTAACCAGCTGCGACGGCGAACGGACCGCCGCTCCACGTTGCTGCGCCTGCCCACGACTGGCCAGCGCCCGTTGCGCCAGCGACGCCGCCCAGAGCGTACATGCCTTCGAACTGGAAGCCGCTCCACACCGGCGACACGTACTTGATTGCGTTGTTCGTACGCGAGCTGTTGTCGTTGTTGTCAACGTCGCCCGGCGTCGTGAACGTGCTACCGAAGTAGTTGTCAGCCGTCAGCGGCTGGACCAGGTCGACGAGCGGGTCGTACTGGCGACCCAACGTGAACGTACCGTAGGCATCGTGCGTCACGCCAACGTATGCCTGACGGCCGAACAGCTTGGTGCCCGTGCCGTACGAGCCCATCTTGCCGTTGTTCGGGTTGAAGCCGCTTTCCAACTGGAAGATCGCCTTCAGGCCACCGCCCAGGTCTTCCGTACCCTTCATGCCCCAGCGGCTGCCTTGCAGGTTGCCTGCTGCCAGCTGCCACAGGTTGTCATTAGCCAGGTTCGAGTTGTGAACGTACTGGATCGAGTCATCGATCAAGCCATAAAGCGTCACGCTGCTCTGTGCATGTGCTGCGCCTGCAGCGCCGAGCAGAGCCAGCGAGAGCGTCGACAGTGCGATTCGTTTCATCCATTTCTCCACGCAGATGATTGGTTTTCGTTGTTGCGAAACGGAGAATAGCGCAGTGTCTCTAAGTGTAAGAACTGAAAAAAATTAAGGTGTATCGAAAAACCGACAGCCCGGTAGAAGCCTTGTATCGTAAGCTTGCCAACGATTGTTTCTGTTTCAGCAATATTGAATCTTTGGTTGTGGATTATTGTTGTTTTTATGACAGTGATCGATAGTATCGGTACGATTTACGTCATCAGGCGCGTGTTTCGTGTAAGAAAGTTGTCTAGTCGACTGCGGAAATTTCCGCTTCCACATTAAGAAGTCATAAAGGCTGCGAGCGTTCAGCTTGACGTTTCGGGTGGACAGTTTCGGTCGGATGTGATCGCGGCCGGCCGGCGCTGTTGAAGTGGACGCTTAACGGCTGGCGTTATCGGAAGGCGGCGTTTCAGCGTCGTTCGAAGCGTTGCAGCGCCGGGCGAGCGCGGCCACGGCCATCGCGGTGCTCGCCGCGATCAGCATCGACTCCCATGGATGCCGCCGGACATAACGGTCCGCCGCGACGGCCCTGCGTCCTGCTTCGACGATCGTCACCGCGGCGGCGCGCGTCGCCTGCGTTTCGGCCTTGATGACAGTCTTGCCGATAGACACGGCCTTGCCGATGCCGGCGTCATGCTTCGCCAGCAATCGCGTTGCAATGGAAGGGCGCGGTGTCGGCGGCGTGACGGCTGAAGACGGCTGCGGGTCGCTCACTGGTCTGCGTCTCGCGTCTGTCGCCACCGTCGACGCTGCCAGCACGGACGCCAGCATCGCGCGGCTGCCCGGCGGCGTGGCGGGTGCGAGGCCCCACGCGCCACGGGGATCATGCATGCGGCCGCGCGCGGCGGCGAACTCCGCGCCGAGCAGCAACACGACCGCCGAGAAGTACAGCCACATCAGCAGCACCGCGAGCGAGCCGGCCGCGCCGAACGAATTGGCCATGCCGGCATGCGCGAGGTAGAGCGCGAAGAGCTTCTTGCCCGCAGAGAAGAGCGCGGCCGCCACCGTCCCGCCGACCAGCGCGTCGCGCCAGCGCACGGGCGCATCGGGCAGAAACTTGAGCAGCGCGGCGAACGCGAACGCGAGCACCATCCAGCCGACGGCCAGTTGCAGCAGATTGCCGATCACCACATACGGCGAGTCGCCCCAGATCCAGTTGCCGACAAACGTGATCGCCGTGTCGAGTACCAGCGACACGATCAGCAGGAACGCCACGCCGAGCACGAGGCCGAACGAGATCAGCCGCACGCGCACCAGCGCGAACACGCTCGACGCGCGCGGCGCCACCGACGGCCAGACGATATTGAGCGCGCTATTCAACGACGAAAAGGTCGCGGACGCGCCCACGGCCAGCAGAACGAACGAGAGGATCGCAGCGATGCCGCCCGCGCCGCCGCTGCGATGCGCGTTCTGTACGATCGTCGTGACGGCGGCGGCGGCATCGTTGCCGAGCACGCTATGCACCTGTCTGAACAATTCGCCGCGCGCGGCTTCCGCGCCGAAGAACCAGCCGGAGATGGCGATCACCATCACGAGCGTCGGCGCGAGCGAGAACGCCGCATAGAACGCGATGCTCGCCGCCATCGCCGCGCAGCGGTTCTCGGAGAACTGCCGCAACGCGCCGGCAGCCCACGACGCCTGCTTCTTCGCGACCGTTTGCAGCTTGTCGGCGGACAGTGAATCGAGGTCCATGACCGTCCTTCATGACGAGGGTTGATACGCCGGACACACAACGCATGGCATCGCGGATTCATCGCGCATTGACGCGCGCCGGGGCATGCAACTGACAATCGTATTACGCAAGCGTCATGCCCATCTGCCTATGCGAATACAACAAGACGAAGCAACAAGACTGAGCCACAACGCTGAGTCGTTGAGCATAGATCGTGCTGCGCATTGTGCTTCTGTCTGCTTACGATCGTCAGGAAACGACTTATACTTTTTTCACATCCCCACGAATAGAACGAGAGGCGATCATGTTGCAAATGTCCCGCCGTCAGTTTCTGAAGGTGACGGCGAGCACGCTGGCCGGATCGAGTTTGGCCCTGATGGGCTTCTCGCCGGAACCCGCGCTCGCCGAAGTCCGACAGTACAAACTGGCTCGTACTACCGAAACGCGCAACACGTGTCCCTATTGCTCCGTCGGCTGCGGCATCCTGATGTACGGGCTCGGCGACGGCGCGAAGAACGCGACTGCCAGCATCATTCACATTGAAGGCGACCCGGACCACCCGGTCAATCGCGGCACGTTGTGCCCGAAAGGGGCGAGCCTGATCGACTTCATTCATAGCCCGAGCCGTCTGAAGTATCCCGAGTATCGTGCTGCCGGTTCCGATCAGTGGCAACGCATCTCGTGGGACGACGCGCTCGACCGCATCGCGAAGCTGATGAAGGAAGATCGCGACGCGAACTTCATCGAAAGCACGCCCGACGGCAAGAAGGTCAATCGCTGGCTGACCACGGGCATGCTCGCGGCGTCGGCGGGCAGCAACGAGGTCGGCTATCTGACGCACAAGACTGTGCGAAGCATGGGGATGCTTGCGTTCGACAACCAGGCGCGTGTCTGACACGGCCCGACGGTGGCAGGTCTTGCCCCGACGTTTGGCCGTGGCGCGATGACGAACCATTGGGTCGACATCAAGAACGCGGACGTGATTCTGGTGATGGGCGGCAATGCGGCCGAGGCGCACCCGTGCGGTTTCAAATGGGTGACCGAGGCGAAGGCGCACAACAAGGCGAAGCTGATGGTCGTCGATCCGCGCTTTACGCGTACGGCGTCGATCGCGGATTTCTATGCGCCGATCCGCACGGGCACCGACATCGCGTTCCTTGGCGGCGTGATCAACTATCTGCTGACCAATGACAAGATCCAGCACGAGTACGTGAAGAACTACACGGACATGCCGTTCATCGTCCGTGAAGACTTTGCGTTCAACGACGGCATCTTCTCCGGCTACGACGCGAACGCGCACAAGTACGCAGACAAATCGACGTGGGACTACGAGCGCGGCGACGACGGCTTCGTCAAGGTCGACACGACGCTGCAGCATCCGCGCTGCGTGTACAACCTGCTCAAGCAGCACTATTCGCGCTATACGCCGGAGATGGTCGAGAAGACCTGCGGCACACCGAAAGACAGGTTCCTGCACGTCTGCGAGACGCTCGCGACGACTTCGACACCAGGTCGCGCGGGCACGATTCTCTATGCGCTCGGCTGGACGCATCATTCGATCGGCGCGCAGATGATCCGCACGGGTGCGATGGTGCAACTGCTGCTCGGCAATATCGGCATCGCGGGCGGCGGGATGAACGCACTGCGTGGCCACTCGAACATCCAGGGGTTGACGGACCTCGGCCTGATGTCGAATCTGCTGCCGGGCTACATGACGTTGCCGAACGAGCCGGAGCAGGATTTCGACGCCTATATCAAGAAGCGCGCAGCGCAGCCGCTGCGGCCCAACCAGTTGAGCTACTGGAAGAATTACCGCGCCTTCCACGTGAGCATGATGAAGTCGTGGTGGGGCGACGCCGCAACGGCCGACAACAACTGGGGCTTCGACTACCTGCCGAAGCTCGACAAGCCGTACGACCTGCTGCAGACCATCGAGCTGATGCACCAGGGCAAGATGAACGGCTATCTCTGCCAGGGCTTCAATCCGCTCGCGGCCGCGCCGAACAAGGCGAAAACGGCGGCGAGCCTTGCGAAGCTGAAGTGGCTCGTCATCATGGACCCGCTCGCGACGGAAACGTCCGAGTTCTGGAAGAACTACGGCGAGTACAACGACGTCGATGCATCGAAGATCCAGACAGAAGTGTTCCGGCTGCCGACCACCTGCTTCGCCGAAGAGCGCGGTTCGCTGGTCAGTTCGAGCCGTGTGCTGCAGTGGCACTGGCAAGGCGTGGAGGGGCCGGGCGAGGCGCGCAGCGATCTCGAGATCATGTCGGGCCTCTTCCTGCGCATGCGCAAGGCGTACAAGGAGCAGGGCGGCAAGTATCCCGATCCCATCGTTAACCTGAACTGGACGTACGCGCATCCCGACAGCCCGACGCCCGAAGAGATCGCGATGGAGTTTAGCGGCAAGGCACTCGCGGACCTGCCCGATCCCAAAGATCCGAGCAAGGTGCTCGTCAAGAAGGGCGACCAGCTGGCTGGCTTTGCGCAACTGAAGGACGACGGTACGACGGCGAGCGGCTGCTGGATCTTCTGCGGCGCGTGGACCCAGACGGGCAACCAGATGGGCCGGCGCGACAACAGCGACCCGACGGGCATCGGCCAGACGCTCGGCTGGGCGTGGGCGTGGCCTGCGAACCGGCGCGTGCTGTACAACCGCGCATCGTGCGATGTGAACGGCAAGCCGTTCGACCCGAAACGCAAGCTGATCGCGTGGAACGGCACGAGCTGGAGCGGGCCTGATATTCCCGACTACAAGATCGACGAGGCGCCCGAAAACGGCATGGGACCGTTCATCATGAACCCGGAAGGCGTCGCGCGTTTCTTCGCGCGCGACGGTATGAACGAAGGGCCTTTCCCCGAGCACTACGAGCCGTTCGAAACGCCGCTCGGCTACAACACGTTCCATCCGAACAATCCGCTGGCGACGAATAACCCGGCTGCGCGCGTGTTCCCGGACGACCGCAAGGCGTTCGGCAAGGCGGCCGATTTCCCGCATACGGCGACCACCTATCGTCTGACGGAACACTTCCACTTCTGGACCAAGCATGCGCGCCTGAACGCGATCATCCAGCCGCAGCAGTTTGTCGAAATCGGCGAAGACCTCGCGAAGCAGGTCGGCGTGGTGGCGGGCGAACGCGTGAAGGTGTCGAGCAATCGTGGGTACATCATCGCCGTGGCTGTCGTCACGAAGCGGATCAAACCGCTGATGATCGACGGCAAGAAGGTGCAGACGGTCGGCATTCCGTTGCATTGGGGTTTCAAGGGGCTCACGAAGCCGGGCTATATCACCAACACGTTGACGCCTGTCGTGGCCGACGCGAATTCGCAGACACCGGAATTCAAGTCGTTCCTCGTGAAGGTCGAGAAGGCGTAGGGAGGCGTCATGGCATTTCAATCGCTCGATATCAAACGCCTCTCCGCCACGACCGTGCAGCCGACGTCGGTGCGTGAGCCTGTCACCGGAGAAGTCGCGAAGCTGATCGACGTAACCAAGTGCATCGGCTGCAAGGCGTGCCAGACAGCGTGCATGGAGTGGAACGATCTGCGCGACGAGGTCGGCATCACGACGGGCGTCTACGACAACCCGCGCGATCTCACCGAGCATTCATGGACGGTGATGCGCTTCACCGAGTACGAGAATCCGAAAGGGGATCTCGAATGGCTGATCCGCAAGGACGGCTGCATGCACTGCGAAGATCCCGGCTGCCTGAAGGCGTGTCCGTCACCGGGCGCGATCGTGCAGTACACGAACGGCATCGTGGATTTCCACGAGGAGAACTGCATCGGCTGCGGCTACTGCATTGCGGGCTGCCCGTTCAATATTCCGCGGCTGTCGAAGGCGGATCATCGCGTGTACAAGTGCACGCTCTGCTCGGACCGCGTCGGAGTCGGCCAGGAACCGGCGTGCGTGAAGACCTGCCCGACGGGCGCGATCGTGTTCGGCACCAAGGTCGACATGATCCAGCACGCGGAAGAGCGCATCGTGGATCTGAAGGAGCGCGGCTTCGAACACGCAGGACTGTACAACCCGGCGGGCGTGGGTGGCACGCACGTGATGTACGTGCTGCATCACGCGGACCAGCCTTCGCTCTACCACGGCTTGCCTGACGATCCGCACATCAGCCCGTTCGTGAAGCTGTGGAAAGGCATTGCGAAGCCGCTCGGCGTCGCGGCGATCGCGCTGACGGCGCTGGCGGGTTTCTTCCACTACACGCGCATCGGCCCGAACGAACTCAGCGAAGAAGACGAGGACGCCGCCCGCAACGCCGCGCACGATATCCGCGAACGGCGCGAGCACAAGCCCGAGGAGCCCGTCAAATGAAACATCATCGGCATGAGAACCCGGACCTGATCGTGCGCTACACGCCGAACGAGCGCACGAACCACTGGATCACGGCGATCACCTTTGTTCTGCTCGCGCTGTCGGGCCTGGCGCTGTTTCATCCGTCGATGTTCTGGCTGTCCGCGCTGTTCGGCGGCGGGCAATGGACGCGCATCCTGCATCCGTTCATCGGCCTCGTGATGTTCGTGTCGTTCATGATTCTTGCGCTGCGCTTCTGGCATCACAACTATCTCGATGCCGACGACCGGCAGTGGCTGCGCCAGATCAACGATGTGCTCACCAACCGCGAAGACCGATTACCCGAAGTCGGCAGATACAACGCCGGGCAGAAGCTGCTGTTCTTTGTACTGGTGCTATGCCTGCTGCTGTTGCTGCTGAGCGGCATCGTCATCTGGCGCGCGTATTTCGCGTTCTATTTCCCGATTGAAGTGGTGCGCGTCGCGGCCGTAATTCATGCTGTGACCGCGTTCGTGCTGATCTGCAGCATCATCGTCCATATCTACGCGGCGATATGGGTGAAGGGTTCGATCGGCGCGATGGTGCGTGGCACGGTGACGCTCGGCTGGGCGCGCAAGCATCATCCGAAGTGGTTTCGCGAGAGTATCAAGTAACCTGTGCGCGGCGCGCGCCGGGCCAGTAGTGCGCGCTGCGTCTGCATATCTGCTACTGTTGACGCCATCCATGTTTCTGACTAGCAGGAACCTGAATTGGTGCAACGCATCCTGGATCCCGGCCAGATCGAATCGATCGATCACTCCGCCATTCCGCGCCTGCGGATGCCGGAGCGCGCAACGCTATTCTCGACGCGCGCCGCACGTCTGCGCCAACAGGCGGATGCGAGTCCGATTGGCGGCTATATCCGGCTGATGGCGACGCTGGCCGACGCGCAGCAGCAAACGCTCGCGCAGATCAGCGCGGCGATGCCCTCCACCGAATCCATCGACCTAGCGCAGCAGCATTCGATGCCCATTGCGCCCGCGACCACGGCGGATCGCGATCCCTTGTGGCGCGACGTATTGCAGCGTCTGCTCGATCGCGTCGAAGCGGCGGGACTGGTGACGCCCATGCTCGCCCGCGTGATCGACGACTTGCGCGTGAAGCGCGCGGAAGAACTCGACGCACTCGCCGACGCGATCGTTGCGCTGCGCTTCAACGAAGTCGAGCCGGCGTCCGCGCCGTTCGTGATGGCCGCGTTGCAGGTAGTGTGGACGGACATCGCGAGCCGCATCGATCAGCGCGCCGTGCCGTATCTCGACGCGCCCGGCGCGTGTCCCGTGTGCGGCGTGCCGCCCGTCGCGAGCATCGTGCGCGTCGGCGGACAGTTCCAGGGCTATCGCTATGTGCAATGCGGCCTGTGTTCGACCGAGTGGCATGTGGTGCGCGTCAAGTGCACGAATTGCGATTCGACGAAGGGCATCGCGTATCACGGCATCGACGGCGGCAGTGAAGCGCTCAAGGCCGAATCGTGCGACGAGTGTCACACGTATCGCAAGATCGGCTATCAGGAGAAAGACTACGACTTCGAGCCGCTCGCCGACGACCTCGCGAGCCTCACGCTCGATCTGCTAATGAACGAAGCAGGCTATAAGCGCAGCAGTCCGAATCCGCTGTTGTGGCCGGAAGTGCCTTCGGACGAATAAGCCGTCGTCGTAGCAACCGCGCGGGGGACGCAAGCGTGAGCGAAGTGTCGGGAAACCAGCTGAACAGGGACATTCGCGCGTTGCTTGCGCGAGTGCCGGCTGTCGAGCGCGTGCTGTCGTCGGCACAAGCGCAACCATTGATCGATGAATACGGCCGCACGCAGGTCGTCGACGCAATACGCGCGGCCGCCGATTCGCTAAGGCGCGACCTGCTCGCGGGCACTTCTTTCGATGAATCGTTCAGCTTCGAAACGAAGCTAATCGACGATACGTCGCGCACGCTCGCCGCTCGCGCGCGGCCCCATTTGCGCGCAGTGTTCAATCTGACGGGCACCGTACTGCATACGAATCTCGGGCGCGCACTACTGCCCGATGAAGCCGTGCGCGCTGTAGTCGAAGCGCTCACGCGGCCGATGAACCTGGAGTTCGATCTCGCCACGGGCAGCCGCGGCGATCGCGACGATCTGATCGACGAACTCATCTGCGAGCTGACGGGCGCCGAGGCGGCGACGGTGGTCAACAACAACGCGGCGGCCGTGCTGCTGACATTGTCAGTGCTCGCGTCGAAGAAGGAAGTGGTGGTGTCGCGCGGCGAACTGGTCGAGATAGGCGGCGCGTTCCGCATTCCCGACATCATGTCGCGTGCGGGCGCGAAGCTGCGCGAGATCGGCACGACGAACCGCACGCATCTGAAGGATTACGACGAAGCGATCAATGCGCGCACCGCGCTGCTGATGAAGGTTCATTGCAGCAACTATGCGATAGAAGGCTTCACAAAAAGCGTGTCCGTCGATGAAGTCGCGCAGCTCGCGCATGCGCGCGGCCTGCCGATGGCCGTCGATCTCGGTAGTGGCACGCTCGTCGATCTCGCGCAGTTCGGTTTGCCGACTGAGCCGACCGTGCGCGAGACAGTCGAAGCGGGCGCCGATCTGGTCACGTTCAGCGGCGACAAGCTGCTGGGCGGGCCGCAGGCGGGGTTGATCGTCGGGCGCGCGGAGTTGATCCGCAAGATCAAGAAGCATCCGCTCAAACGCGCACTGCGCGTCGGCAAGCTGACGCTCGCGGCGCTCGAACCTGTGTTGCAGCTTTATCGCGCGCCCGAGCGGTTGCGCGAGCGGCTGACGACATTGCGTCTGTTGACGCGTCCCGCCGCCGACATGCAGGAACAGGCGACGCGTGTGCAAGCAGTGCTGCAACGCGCGCTTGGCGAAGCGTACAGCGTGACGGCGGAGCCGATGATGAGTCAGATCGGCAGCGGCGCGTTGCCTGTCGATCAGTTGCCGAGCTTCGGCCTTGCGATGCGCAATGCCGCGGGCAAGCGCGGCGGCCGCGCGCTAATGAAGCTCGAAGGAGCGCTGCGCGCGTTGCCGCGCCCGGTGCTTGGACGCATCGCCGACGACGCGCTGCGCCTCGATCTGCGCTGCCTCGAAGCCGCCGACGAAGCCGTGTTCGTCGCGCAATGCGCGGAGCTGCGGATATGATCGTCGGCACGGCGGGCCATATCGATCACGGCAAGACGACACTGGTACGCGCGCTGACGGGCGTCGATACCGACCGCCTGAAGGAAGAGAAGGCGCGCGGCATTTCGATCGAACTCGGCTACGCCTACACGCCGCTCGACAACGGCGACGTGCTCGGCATGATCGACGTGCCGGGCCACGAAAAGCTCGTGCATACGATGGCGGCGGGCGCGTGTGGCATCGACTATGCGCTGCTCGTGATCGCCGGCGACGACGGCATCATGCCGCAGACGCGCGAGCATCTCGCGATCCTGCAACTGCTTGGCATTACGCGCGGCGCGATCGCACTGACGAAAACCGATCGCGTGGATGGCGCGCGCATCGCGCAGGTGCATGAAGAGATTCGCGCGTGGCTTGCCGCGACGCCGTTCGCCGATGCGCCGGTCTTCGATACGAACGCGACTTCACCCGACGATGCCGGCGTGCGCGCGCTGTCGAGTCATCTGCGCGACGCGGCCGTTGCATGGCGCGCGCGGCGCGACGATGGGCTGTTCCGTCTCGCCGTCGACCGTGTGTTCACGCTTGCGGGGCAGGGCACGATCGTGACGGGTACGGTGTTCGCCGGGCGCGTCGCAACGGGCGACACGCTGATGCTCGAACCGGCGCATCGAGCCGTGCGTGTGCGCAGTATCCACGCGCAAAACCGTGCGGCCGATGTAGGGCGCGCGGGACAGCGCTGCGCGCTCAATCTCGCCGGCATCGATAAAGACGCGATTGCGCGCGGCGACTGGATCGTCGATGCGCGGCTCGCAAAACCGGGCGAACGCTTCGACGTCGAGCTGAAGCTTCTCGCGGACGCGGATATCACGCTGCAACACTGGGCGCCGCTGCATGTGCATATCGGCACGCTGCATCGTGTCGCGCATGTCGCGTTGCTCGAAGGCGATACGCTCGCGGCCTGCTGCAGCGCGCGCGTGCAGCTGGTGTTCGATGCGCCTGTCTGCGCGTTGCCGGGCGATCGCTTCATCGTGCGCAATGCGCAGGCGACGCGCACGGTCGGCGGCGGGCGCGTGCTCGATCCGTTCGGGCCGCCGCGCAAGCGCAGGACGGCGGAGCGGCGCGCGTGGCTCGACGCATTGCAGACGTGGCTCGACGACGGCCACATCGGCCGGCTGCTCGAAGAGGCGCCGCGCGGCGTAACGCGTTCGATGCTGACGCAACTGACGGGGCTGCCCGCCGACGCATTGCCGCTGCCTGCCGATGCCGACGAGATCGCGCTGCATGGCAAGGACGCAGGCGATGCCGTCGTCGTGTTACGTACGCACTGGGCGCGTTTGCGATCGAATGTGGTTGCGACGCTCGATCAATATCACGCGCGCTCGCCCGACGAACTGGGACCGGATGCCGCGCGCTTGCGGCGCATCGCGGCGCCGCTGGTGCCCGACGCGATGTGGCGCGCGCTGGTCGACTCGCTCGTGACTGAAGGTGTCGTTGCGAGAAGCGGGCCGTGGTTGCATGCGCCGGGGCATTCGATTGCGCTCGATTCGAACGAGCAAGGTCTCGCGGACAGGTTGCTGCCGCTGCTTCTGGAAGGCCGCTTTGATCCGCCGTGGGTGCGCGATCTTGCGAAGACGACGGGGCAGCACGAAGATGCAGTGCGTCAGGTGTTGCGCAAGCTCGCGCGGCAAGGTGATGTGCATCAGGTTGTCCGCGATCTGTTCTATCACCGCGACGTGGTGCATGAGCTTGCGCGGCTCGTCGCGGGGATTGCGAATGGGCATGGCGGCGCGCTGGGCGCATCGGGGTTTCGCGACGCGACTGGACTGGGGCGCAAGCGGGCGATCCAGATTCTGGAGTTCTTCGATCGCATCGGGTATACGCGCTTTCAACGCGAGGTGCACTGGCTGAGGCCGGATTCGCATTTGCGTGAGGCGCTTGCTTGCGAATCGGGTGCGTGATGTGGAGTCGCGCAATTGCGCGCGCCACGGATGATGGTGTTGTTTAGCGCTCGCTATAATCGGTTGCGGAAAGTTTGTGGTTGAGGTTAGGCGTCAACGGAAGGCATTCGTATCTGGTGGTGCGGCTGGGCTTCAAACCCAGTAGGGGGTGTCAGCCACTCTCTGGTCGGTTCGACTCCGGCTGCCTTCCGCCACAAGGCTTTTCACGAATCTGAAGATTCGTCGTTGCGACTAGAGGAAGTCGTATAGCTTCCACCGATTGCCCAACGCGCTCCAGGAAATTTTGCGCAACGCAGCCCGGGAGTTGTAAGCCCTACGCTTGGGCGTGCGCGAGGATTCAATGGAGGCACACCTTCGCCCGTTTCCACACAACCTCGGCCAGTAGCTGTCGTTGGCTGCGTCGGTGATGTCGCCATTCGAGCGACGGTTCGGCTCACGAAGCGGCCATTAACTTGGCTTCGTACCGCGTGGCGGTATTGAGTCGAGGGTGTGTGAAAACCAACGTCAAGCGGGCCGATCGAAAAACTCGACCTTCAGATCGCGCTGTGTTGGCTTGGTGACGACTCGGGAAGGGTGAAGCGACACCCTAAAACCGGGTGATTTCGCGTTTTCACACACCTTTGGTCGCGAACCATCGATCGAGGACAGGCGACAGACCCTTCGATGTTGCAAGTTCAGCATCGGACCGCGTTCGGATGCCTTCGGCCATTCATCCTCGCGAATACAGATATTCAACCCGCCTGTCATTGAACCTGCCCGTTTGCACGCGATTCGACACCGGGCCAATATCGAGCGGAGCACGGTCTTCACTCAGCCATGCAAGTGCTTTCCCCGGCAAAGGCGTCGCCGTTGAGAACATAACATTCTTGTTCTCAAGGCGCGCCAGTGCAGTCAAAGGATGCGGTTGGACTCAAACATTAATTTCCTTCTTCTTCCACTGTCAAATTGTTCTTGACCGACGTAACTCCAGGAACACTCTCAGCAACTTTCCCTGCGAGATCTATCTGCGCCTGATCTGCAACCATTCCTACAAGCGTAATCTTGCCGCTACGAGCGATGGCGTGAAGATCAGTCGTCGCCAAGCCCTTTTGTTTGTACAACGCCGTCTGAACTCGCTTCGCCAACTCCCTATTTGCTGCTCTAATCGACGAACGAGAGGGAGCTGTTGCTGAAGTTGCCGCAGTCGTCTCTTGTGCATTAACAACGGGCACGATCGCAACAATGGCGCTGACGGCGATCGCTGTGGCAACGTAGGTCTTCATGGATTTCATCTCTTCTCCTTCAGGTGGATAGCAAAACTGGGTGGGAGAGACTCGAAAAGATCGCTGATCGATCAAAGTGCGGCGAAAAATGAGCACCCCGACGTTGATGACCAGCGGCCACGACGTTCGGCAATCGAATTGTAGACTTTTCCTCGTCGGATGCGCATATTCAAGCGCGTCTAGAACCGCTGGAGAGTCCTTTCCGCCGGACCTTCGACTAGTGGGTCAGGGCCAACCCTTTGTGTAAATGAGGGTAAGGGAACCCGATGACTCGTCGGCGTGCCTAGGCGAACGGTCGCTGTCAATGGCGGACGTTCTATCCGAGGCCTCAGGATTACCCACATCTTGCAAGGAGAGTGGTGAATGATCGCTTGTAAACAGTCGGCGTCGATGTTAACTTTGGCCCATTCTGTTCGCAACGGTAGTCGGGATTGGTCGACGAGAACGAGACAGATGACTGGGCAAGTGCCGAATTTGGCGAGGCTGATCTGGGTGATGCGCGCCTGGCGCAGCGTCTTGTTGCGCTGGCTCGCCGACTCGCGTGCAGTCCGCAAGGTTCATTTCCTCAATCGCTCAAGCCGGCCGAACTGAAGGCTGCCTACCGTTTCTTCGATAATACGCAGGTCGACACGAACGGGATTCTCGCGCCCCATATTGCGCAAACACTTGATCGCATGAGACAGGTGCCGATCGTGCTGGCGATTCAGGACACAACGGAGTTCAACCTGTCGCATCTGCCTGCGACGGAGGGGCTGGGGCGCGGCACTGGCAACAATGAGCAGGGTTTCATGATGCACAGCCTGCTGGCAGTCACGCCCGATGGCTTGCCGCTAGGCGTGCTGGGCGTGAAGACCTGGGTACGCCCCGAAGCGGTGTTCGGCAAGAGTGCCCCCGCAGTCACGCGCCCGATCGAACAGAAGGAAAGCGTCAAATGGCTTGAAGGAATCGATCATCTCGCGGCACTCAAGGTACGTTGCGAACAGACGCGGTTTGTCTGTGTTGGAGACCGCGAGAGCGACCTTTACGAACTGTTTTCCGCCGAACGCCCCGCCGGAGTGGACTGGTTGATCCGCGCAACACACAACCGTGTAGCGCGTCATCCGCAAGGCTACCTTTGGGAAACTGTTCTGGCCACCACGCCCCTTGGCAACACTGAACTGCGGATACCAACCAGAAGCAAACTTCCTCAGCGCATAGCGCGACTGACGTTGCGTTGTGCGAGCGTGCGACTGCAATCTCCAAGAGCGCGCGCAAGCCGCCGCAGCCTGCCTGAGGTCGACGTCTTTGCGATTCACGCCATTGAGGATAATCCCCCGAACGGTGTTGAACCGCTTGAATGGATGCTGCTCAGTTCGGTGCCCACGAGCTCGCTTGAAGAAGTTCTCGAACGGCTGGCCTGGTACGCCAGACGCTGGACCATTGAGACGTGGCACCGTGTGCTCAAAAGCGGCTGCCGTATCGAGGCGCGCCAGTTCGGCACGCTCGAGCGGTTTGTGAGAGCGACTGCTCTGTTTGCCGTCATCGCGTGGCGCATCCTGTATGCCACGCTGCTTGCGCGAACGGGCACGCAGCTGTGCTGCGAAGTATTGCTCCAGCCAGTTGAATGGCAGGCGCTCTATTGCCATACCCACGCAACCACGCAACTGCCAGAGCAGGTTCCAACGCTGCAACAAACCATCGTGTGGATAGGCATGCTTGGCGGCTATCTGAATCGCACGCATGACCGCCCACCAGGACCGACAGTCATATGGCGTGGATTTCTCGTCCTGCACGAAATTACGAAGATGTATCAGCTCTTCAGGCAAAGCGGATAGCATGCTCAGTAAAAATGTGGGTAATCCTGAGATCCGAGGCGGGTCGTGCTTTAAGCCAAAGCGCTCACTGTCCAACGCCTCACTCGAGTCGACGGCGTGCGGCGTTTTCCCGGATCCGCTCGCACTGGTTTTGGGGGGAATCGGATGATCTTTGAGTTTGCAATGATCGCAGTCGACAAGAACGAACGCGAGGTGACGAAGGACCATTTACGGCTTGCGTTTCGCAACGTCGAAAAAACCTTTGAGCGCCCCGCCGGGAGCCGGGCGATGTGCGCGCTCTGACAGGACGCAATCAGGCGATGACCCACGGTTCGCGGGGCGCGGCACACCGGCGTCGCCGCTGCGAGCTACGACGGCGTGCAGGTCCCGAACAACACGAACACGTCGTCGCGGTTGACGAGCGTCACGGACATGCCGCCCGACTTAGTGTCGAGCGCGATGGTCCACCCGTAGCCGAGTTCGGTGCCTTGCATGAGCAACTGGCCTTCGCCGCTTTCCATGTACCGGATCGCGGTCGAGCGTTGCGACGACCCAACGATGGTCTTCTTCGCGAAGTTGATATGGACGAAATCCGGCGCGCCCAGGATCCCGGGCAGCGTTCGGAAGCACACCTCGCCGATGTCGCAGAAGTGCGCGTCGATCGTTGCGCAGAGGAGCGGCTTGCTGCCGTCGAAGTCCGCCCCGAGCCCCAGCGACGGCGCCAGGCCGACGAGGATCGCAAGGGCGGTGGCCCGCAAAGGCTTCGGCATGGTGTGACCTCCTTTTTGTCGCGGACCGTCTCGTGAGCGCGCGCTCCGCAGCTGGTGCGCGGGCGAGGCCGGCGCCCTGTCTACTCGACGGTGTAGCCGCGGCCGGTCATGCACGCCGCGACGGCTCGGTTGTAGGTCGCAAGCTGGCCGGAGGCCTGCTGATGCATGCCCGTTTGCTGCATTTCCATTTGCTGCTGCTCGCGCCGCATTCGCATGCCCATGCCCATCGTGCCGACGAGCGCGCCGATACCCGCGCCCTCGCCCCAGTGGCCGCCGGCCGCGCCGCCGATCAGTGTGCCGAACAGCGCGCCGCCCCCGGCCCCGCGAAAGAGGCCGCCGCGCCGCTCCGGCTGTGGCGGGGCGCTCGACATCTGCTCGGCTAGCGCGACCGGATCGACGCCGGTGGTCTGCTGCGCCCACGAGCGGCATTCGGCGGTGTCGGTTTGCTGCTGCGCCGGACTCTGCCCTCTCGCCGGATAGATGATCGGCTGCTGGGCCGCTGCCGCACAGCCGAGCGAGACGAGCGTGAGGCCGACTGACAGGCGGGCGATTCGTTGCATGGCTCAGACTCCCGTGAAGGTCGTCGGGCTTCGATGCGGAGCGCGGCGCGGGGCTTGCCCTGGCGTGCCGATTGCTTCGCGTCGAGACGCCGGCGTCAGTGATTGCCTATCTCGGGTTGCGCGGACTCATTCAGTGCATACGCGTTGCGACTCATAGAATCCCGAAAACGCGCAAAAGCCGCCGCAACGCTTAGTTTGGGCGTACCCACTTCGGCATCTTGGCAGTGGTTGCCGAACGGAAGAATCAAGTTTTCCCCAGCATCCACACTCTTCCAAGGGCGTCCCTGGTGGAAGACTGGCTGTGTTAGCTCCGTCGCTCGGTGCCGCCGCGATGCTGCTCGCTTTTCCGTTTAAAACTTTGTAAACCTCGTCCTTATCCATCTCGCAACTTTTTGCAATCTCCGCGATCGTTTTCTCTTCAGCCATGTTTTTAATTCGAGTGTCACTGCATGTCGCACCGGCTGAGGTCGCGTAAACCAATGCGGCGACGAGAAGGCCGAGTGCCTTAGAAAATCGAGACAAGAAGCGCTGTGACATCGAAGCCTCGAGGCTTGAGTGAAACACCGGCGCCAGAGCAATGAATCCGCCAGGCTTCGGACCACACAGCTCATAAGTGGGCACGTCATGGGCGCGCGTGGAATTGCTGCTGCCCCTTTCTGCCCGCATCAGGTCAATCAAGGGTAGGTTGTATGAAATTGCTTTACAAGCTGGAGACGTTGCCTAGGCTCTTCCCCGCCTGTGAGTCCCTTATCCGCTATGGTTTTCCGGGTCGTGGAAAGTTGGAGCTACTTCAGATGGAGAGCTTATGACGAATAGTCTGAGGCAGGTCGTGCAAACTTGGCTCGCTCGACTCTGGTGTGTCCGACACACACTCAGCTGTTCAAGGGCTTCGTCCGACGAACGTCCGCTTCACTTTGCAAAGAGCCATCAATGTTCCGTTAGGTCGACAGTCCGGATCGGGTCGGAACTGGGCCGTTCGAAATGACTTTGCCGAGCCTTCCCGGGCGGCGATAGTTCAGGGGGTGGAATGACAGGCGCAAGGCCTGTCAGATATGGGTTGCCACCCCTGCTATAGCAGATCTGTAGCACGCGAAACTTCCCCACTTACAGCAACAATCGGCAATTCCGCTGCCCTGGCTCGCGCGACAATTGGGCCATCAAGCGACATTCACGCGGTCACTATGAATGGCCGAAGACGAAACGCAAAGCGTTCACTATGTCGGCTCGCTTTCAGGCATCGGCAGATGCTACCGATGCGCCAGGTATCCGGTGCCTTTCCAACGCACTTGCCGTAACGCCCGACGAGATCGCGTCGTCATAGGGTCAACCTCTACCAAATCGTCGCTGCGGTTGACGATGACGACACCTATAACCGCTACTGGCCGAGCATGGCGAGCGCCTCGCGCATAGGCGCAAGCGAGATGCTGATCACCCCATCGAGCGGCGTGTTCATTTCCAGGATCAGAAAAATCGCCGCGGAAGCGGATAGCGCACCCAGAAGCAACGCTGCAATGACGAACCCGTTGGGTGAAGCGAACGTGCCGAACGCGCCAAAGATAATGGACAGCCACAACACCAGGATTATCAGAAGCGTTATGGGGACTGAGCCCGCCGATTGCAGCAAGGCCAGCCGGCGCACAGCCAGCACTTCAGCGGCAATCTGGATGGCACTCGCCTGCAGCTGACGCTGTGCCTCGGTGCGCGGCGAAAGTTCCTCCAGCTTGCGCTGAAGGCTTTCCATCTGTTTAAGTACCTCGGAGCCACGAAGTCTTGCAAGCTCCGCAGGATCGCGGGAAGCGAGTATCTGGATCGATCTGCCGTAGCTCTGCTTGATCAAGCCACGGACTTCCTGCGTTTCCGTTCCATATTTGGCCAGTACGCGATCGAGGAGAATGATGCTGGCAGCATTGCGCACAAGCTCGCTGTTCACCGTATCGAATGAACTCTTCGCCGACGAGATCAGCAGGCCAAGCACTAACGCGGCAATCGTGCCGATCAGGCCAGTTGCCAGCTTGACGACACCGATTGATTCCTCGCTAAGGTGGTGCTCCGGCAGCATGGCGCGCAGAAACAATCCAAGCATTGCACTGCCGAATACACAGGCAAACACGATCAAGGCGATGACGAGGTCGTTCACCGTTCAATCCTCCGGGTCCGCTGGCAAGGAGCAGTCCGGCATGCCTCGCGGCCTGATTTTCTCCTGCCACTGCCCTGGTGCCCGGTGTTCTGTCGCCGGGCCGGACGCTCGCCAGCCGGGCCGGTCAGGGATCATCGTTTTCCGCGAGTGACGACGTGGCTCCTGATTTCCTGGTGCGCGTCGTCCGCGAATGCACGATACCCCACGTCCAGGAAGTAGGGTACAGGTTGGCTGGGAATACCGATATTGACCTTTGGTCGCATGCGGCGGCGCATATGGGTCGCGTAGCGCATGCCCGATCATTCTGACTGGTTTGCTGGCGCTCAGCAGGGCACCAGTTGCTCGGGCCCTTCCTGCCCACAGACTTTCTTCTGCACATTACTCAGCGCGCTACCCCGCGATGCGCCGTTCGGCGGACGCACGCCGGCTCAACGGCGAGTGTATGGACCATATGGAAATAAACGGCGATGAATGGCCTTTCAAGTGTCACAGATCGGCCGAGCTTCGGACGTTCGCAGTCCAAAAGGCCGAAGTGGATCGAGATGCGACAGTTGGATGAAGTTGGCCCATTGTGCGGCGAACGCCTGACTGATCTGACGAGCCCGTTCGACCTTGTCACTCTGCAGGCAGATCGAAGTTACGCGAGAGAAGAATGGCATGGGTGGCCCCACACAATCGTTGGTTCCGCCCCCGCGCGAGCGTTGCATGATGTACCGCATCCCTTGCGAACTGGCACGCCGCAGATTCTCGTCTGCTACCGGGATGGTCAGCGCGCGACAATATCGGCCGATTGCCGGAAGAAGCGTCGCATGACGACAAACCGAAACGGGTGTTTCTCGGGCGCACAGTGCCGGCGTTGCATAGCGTGAAACTTCATGGTTCCGGTCCGGGGTTCCGGTATTCCCGTGTGTCGCTTACGCTGCCGACCTTGCTCGCGTGCCGTTGGTGACGTAGATTTTTATTGGGAGATGCATCAGGCGGGAGGAACTGTCATGGAACTGAGCGTAGAACGCGTCGATGTTTGGGCTGCTACCATCGAGGACAAACCGGGCGGGCTGGCGCAGGTATTAAGCGCTTTGCGGGATGCTGGCGCAGACTTGCAGTTCGTCGTCGCACGTCGCGCGCCGGAAGCATCGGGCAAGGGGGTCGTGTTTGTCGCACCGCTGCAGGGGGAACAGGAGATCCGTGCCGCGACACAGGTGGGCTTCAACGTTACCCCGAGCCTTCACTCCGTCCGTGTAATGGGCCTGGACCAACTGGGGATCATCGCACAGTTGACCCGGATGTTGGCAGATGGGGGGATCAACCTCCGCGGCGTTTCCGCCGCTGTACTTGGCACACAGTTCATTGCTTATATCGCGGTCGACTCGTTAGATGATGCCGAACAGGCAATCGACATACTACAGAGGGCCTGAAGGGCGGGTGCCGGACCGGGAACTGCTTTGTTCTATGCTTCAACACGACAGGCTGCGCGGCCGTGCGTGCACGTGAGCGCGAAGCGGCCGGGTCTCAGTCCGGCCATGTACGGACATTAGGCTTTACGCCATAGAAGTCCGCTCATAGGTTAGTTACGGCCATTGCCAAGGACGTCCTGATCAGGTGGTTGCACTAGAAAGATTGATGAACACGAATGACAGGTGGACTTTGAAGTCGCAACGCGGGCGTCGGTCCGTTTATTTCGTGACCATCTGTTCCAGCAGCGGACACTTATCGACGGTCTTGCGAATACCGGTGCAGATCGAGCGGCGCAGAACACTCGCTCAAGCAGATGGAATATTGTTTCCGCCTATTGGAGCGAGAGGCGGGAAATCCGCCTGGGCAGGCTCGATTCGACGTTCCCGCAACAGGCATCCCTCGTCCAACTGGTGCACATTGGTTCGTAAGCCAGGCGGGTCCGACTCACCTGCTCAGATGGGTCCGGAGAGGGACGAAAGCTAACCGGTTGCTCGTCCGGCGACGGACGTTCGCCTGACTTCCGACAGATAAATCAGGACCAGCGAGACCCAGACGATGCCGTAAGGAAACATGAAACACGTCGAGCGGACCCTGAAGAAGTCGACCAGCAAGCCAAACAAAATCGGCAGCAAGAGGAGATGGGCTATGAGTTCACATTGATGCTCGTGCTGTTTGCAATGCAGATCGTCATCGAATCTTGTTTTCTCTTCTTAGCGTGGGAGGCGGACACCCCGACCTCGGGCGCCGCGTTCCCAATATCGCACTTGGTCTCTTGTTGTCGGCTACGGTGCTTGCTTGCGACTTCGCGCTGCAGGTGCTGCCGTAACGGCGAAGGCGGGGAGATCGCATTCGTCAGTTGTCTTCCCGAAGACATCTATTGCGCTTTTCGACTTGAAGTCCAGCAGCATGCGACAAAATGCGCGTCGACAACCTTTGGTGAGCATCTATTCTTGAAACGTGACCCGAAGCGCGGGGACTCTGATGAACGGAGACGACAATGCTCAGCCCACATGAGATCGCAGCGCTCATGCTGCTTGAGACTAACCAGAATTCGAACAATCTGGATCTTGAGGATCTGGGTGCCTTGTGCGAGCGTCAGCTTGTTTCGCTAGAAAAGCTGGCCTCAGGATACGCACATGTGCGTTTGACTCCACAAGGCCGCTCAATACTCAGATCAGTCGGACGGATGCGCTAGTTTATGCCCGGGTTAGTGGAAATGACGCAGCAAATGGTACCCATTTGCTACGGCCTATAGGCGGAGAATGACATGCAACAACCATTAGCGCGAAGGGCGGTACAGACGATCATCCACGAGCATCAGCAGCTCTCGACAGTGGTCAACGGGATGACGCGGTTTGTGGACTCCTTGGACGCGAGTGCGCATGCGCCCGGACCTATGGTGTTGCGGGCCATGCTTTACTACATTCGGGAATATCCGGAACAGGTCCATCACCCTAAGGAAGACAAATATTTATTCATGCGCTTGCGATTGCGCACGAATGAACTGGACGATGTCATCGACGAACTGGAGGCGCAGCATGTACAGGGTGAAGCGCGGGTGCGAAATCTTGAACGTGCCCTGGTGCGATATGAGGTGGCCGGTGATTCAGAGGTTCCTGCATTGCGGAAGATGGTCGAGGAATACGCAGCGTTTTACGGTAACCACAGGCGGCTGGAAGAGGAAGTGGTTTTGCCCGCTGCGCTGCGATGCCTTACCACTGCGGATTGGATAGAACTGGATGAAGCGTTTGGCGCCAATCGCGACCCGTTCGACAGCAGCGAACTCGAGGGTGATCTCGACCATCTGTATTCAATGATCGTGAACACAATCCCGGATCACGTCGCGTGAATATACTGTTCAGATCAGTCAAAATGGAGATGGCGGGCGGAGTCACTTCGAAGCGGTTATGGAGGGAAACGACTGCGTGAGCCACGGATCGCGAAAGACGCGCATGCGGGGTTCATCGTTGACGGTCCCGGAGCCGATGCCCCTGGCCGACCGCCGTCTCCCGCGTCAGCGGGTTAGTTCAAGGAGGCAGTTATCACGGATTGAAGGCATCAGCGCATCTCGCCGCACCAATAATGATGATGGGTTGAATAGTAGTGCAGCGTTTGCGCCACGATCGTTACCTGCTCGTCCCCCGAGTTCTCGTTAATTGGGCAAAAACGCAGGTATTCCTAAGAGAAAGCGTGCGGCGGACCGCAGACGGTTGTTGCACGGATAGATGGAATCGGAGATAAACATCACAAAAACCAGCCCTTTACGAGGCGCGAAGGATGCTGCGCAAACAAGCCTTTTGGGAGTTGTTGAATCGGATTAATCTAGGAAAGGGTGTAATGAATGGGTGACCCGTGGTTATGTGGACAACTCCGTCTTTGGCGACCGCATTTTCGCCCGGAATGAATCGCGATGCAAAACAGTACAGAAAATCCGCACCCGCAGCATCCCGACCTTGACCTGTACCCTGTCGATCGGCTGGTCGAGGTTCTGGTTGAGGATCAGCTTAACGCCGCTCAGGCGGTCTGGGCTGTCCGCCTACGGTTGGCCGAAGCGGTACGTGAATCGATCCCCCGAATTGCGGCAGGAGGCCGTCTCATCTACGTGGGTGCCGGCACCTCAGGGCGTCTTGGACTGCTTGATGCGGTAGAACTGTATCCAACCTTCTCGTGGCCTCGGTCCCGCGCGATTGCTCTGGTGGCTGGCGGTGCCGACGCACTTGCCGATGCAGTGGAGGGCGCCGAGGACAACGATCAGCAAGGCGAGGCGGATCTGCTGGCTGTGCGGCCGGTAGCCAACGACGTGGTGCTCGCAATTGCGGCGTCGGGTTGTACCCCTTACGTGCTGGGAGCGCTGCGTGCGGCACGGGCCAGCGGTTCACTCACGATCGGATTCGCAAATAACCCGAACGCCCCGGTGCTGACTGCCGCACAAATCGGCATTGCGCTTGTGACCGGGGCGGAAATCATTTCGGGTAGTACGCGTCTGAAGGCCGGGACGGCGCAGAAGATTGCCTTGAACAGTTTCTCGAGTGCCTTGATGGTGGGATTGAACAAGGTATATGGAAACCTTATGGTCGACCTGCGCCCGGTCAATGCAAAGCTGGTGCACCGGGCCATCAGCCTGACCATGCACGCGACGGGCGTATCGGAGGAAATTGCCCGCCATACGCTTGTCTTATGCGGATATCAGGTAAAGGTGGCGATTGTGGCGCTCAAATGTGGCATTGATGCGGAGGCGGCGAAGGTGCGCCTGGCGGCGGCCAGGGGCAATGTACGTCAGGCCATGAGAGGGTGACAAAAACTGAAGGCGGGGGTAGCGGGTAATACGTTCGCGACGTCATTGAGCAACAGCCTGTCGGCGCACCGACGAGCTGTACGATGTCCTGCGTCGACGGCGCCGGGTTATGCCGGTCTCGACAACGAACTGTTTTACATGGACAAGACGATGATGGTGTTCGGCGATGCGAAGAAGGTGGTGGAGCACATGATGAAGGCGGCATAGCATATTGCGCGCCGCACATTCCAACGAGATCTTCCGCCAGTGAAACCGAAGCGTCTGACCAGAGAGCAAAGCAAGGAGCAGACGAGCGAACGTCTGCTGAATGCAGCGCGCGATATCTTTTCGACGAAGGGTTTCATTGCGGCGAGCGTCGAAGATATCGCGGCCACAGCCGGATACTCGCGCGGCGCGTTCTATTCGAACTTCGAAGGCAGGACAGATCTGCTGCTCGAATTGCTTCAGCGCGATCACGACGATGTCGAAGCTGAAGCACAGTGGATCTTCGATCGGTGCACCACTGGCGAAGATATGATGGCAGCATCTCTCGACTGCTTTCGAAGGCTGAACGACCTGCCCGAGTCGTATCTCTTTTGGATGGAAGCGAAACTGCAAGCGGCCCGAGACTAGCGGTTCCGCGCGAAGTTCTGCTCACTGTTTCGAAAGCGGCAGGAGCATATGGCGGGCGCATCTCGGCGATCGCAGAATGCACCGGAGCGCAGTTGCCGCTTGCGGCGGAGATGCTAGCGCTTGGCCTGGTGGCGTTGCGCGAAGGAATGCAGTCGCGCCGCTGACTCGTGCAATCTGCCTGACGAGCGGTTCGACGTGGTGCTGACCCGGTTCTTTGCTTTATTTTGTCAGGCTCCGGCGCTCGCCCGACAGACGGCGCCTCCTGAATTCGACGTCGGGTTGGCCGTAGGATCGTGGCAGGATTCGGGCGACTCTTCCGCAACGAAGAGGGTGCGATCCGGGATTGCGAGCGCAGAGCACGCGATGCGATTAAGGGCGGCTTTCCGCGATAGGTTTACGCTGCCGAGGATGTCGATTTCCATGATGGGCATCCACACGTCAGATTTCGGGATCGTCAGTGTCCCCGAAGGGGGCGTCGGGTCCATCTCAGTAAATTCTGGCGGTTTCTACGGAAAATAGCCAATACATCAATGACTCGCGCGGCTCGCCATCGTGCAATGTTCGCTGAACCGCGAACCCTTGCTGCGGGCGGCGGCTCGCGGCTCCGCGACCGCTAGATTCTGCATGAGAAGTACAATCACCGCATCAAGGTTTTTGCCCTTTTTGCGACTCTTCGTCGAGATTGCTCGAGAACCTAACTTTCTTGTGTGAGCCGTCGCACAGTGGCTTGTGGCTCGACTGACCGCACCGGCATAGCCAGACTTCGTTCTTGCCCGCGGCGATTGGTTGCCCGCTCTGGGTGGTAATCTGGAAGTCACCTGTGATGTGGTACGGGCCGTCATTCTGTGTTGTGATGATTGCAGTCGACATGTGCGCCTCCAATGAGGATGAATCGCGCAAGCCTGCGCAGCACCGGGCTCTCAATTGGGACAACCCGGCAGCAGGTCCAGTTTCAGTCTATATCGGGATGGGAAGAAGGTGAGCTGTTTCTTGCCGCGCGATCGTGCAAAGTGTGGCACCAGAAGCGCCACTGCGGCATCGTGCTGGGGACACTGCCGAACGTGTTCATCATGTCCGGGGTGCCGCGCACCGCGAGCAAATCAGGTTTTGACGTCCGCAATTCAATGAACGCGCTATTCGGACGGGAAGGGCGGTGAGGGCTACACGTTGCAGGCGGTTCCGTTAAAGAGCGGAAATGCGGAGGCGCAACGGACGCGACCAATCCGAGCTAGCTCCTGCGTCGTCCCAAGGCTAATTGTCGCCCTTAAAACGATGGTGAGAGTGTTTGAGGTCGTCATCGGGACGCGTGTTCCAGAATCGCCGCATCCTCGGCGTTGGCGTCTCTCAAACCAGTTAGCACGATTTTGCGTGAGCGAGGCGATACTCGTCGGTCTGGCTGCTCAGATTCCCGAAAAAAGGAAACGCAGTGATCCACGAAGTCCCTCACCCGCCTGGGCAAAGTACGACGATGTACAAATGCGATATCGAGCTCGGCCACGGGATCGGTCAACTCGTACTCGGGCAGCACACGCACTAAACGTCCGCTCTTCATATACCGTTGAGCGATGCACGTGGGCAAAAGTGCGATGCCATAACCGTTTAACGCAAGCTGCACGGCGATGCATTCATCCATCACGGCGTGAAGCCGTGCGTTGTGCGGGAGCGAAATCCCTGCTACTTTAACCGAACCGCATTCGGGATCCCATTTGCTTGCTCGCGTATTGATGAATGTATGACCCGTAAGATCGAGCGATGATGGTACGGGTGGACCTGCATCGAGATACGCGCGTGTTGCTACGAGCACTGAACTGGAACGAACGAGCGGACGGCAAATTGCAGCTGCGTCCTGAACCAGAAAAGCGGGATAAATTGCCGCATCATAGTTACCGTGTTCGAGGCGCAAAGGCTCGCCGGTTGTCGTTACCGCAACGCGTATGTCGGGCGTCGCCAACAGATATTCATCAATGAGCTGTGACAGACCAGTCTCGACCGCGAATGGATGGGCGGCGAGTCGAAGTACGCCCTTTTGGGTGTTGCGCTGCTCTGCAAGCCGTAACTCCTCGCGATCGAGCCGGTCCAGAATCTCCGCGCATGAAGCGAAGTACGCTCGGGCGTCGTCTGCGAGCGAGACGTGGCGTGTTGACCGATTGACCAATCTGGTGCTTGTATGCGACTCCAGGCTCGTGATCGCACGGGATAACGTAGCGGGCGACATCCCCAAATGTTTCGCAGCTGTCGTGAAGCTCTGAAACTTGATGACGGCGACGAACGCCCTAATCGAAAGCAGATGATCCATTCGATGGTTCCGCAGGAAGAAACTCCGGTTGCCGTCTCACATCCGGGAGAGAAATTTGGCGGTGTGTGTTGTTTGCGATTCACCTGTGTCAACACATCGGAGCGTCTGAATATTCCCAGTTCATTGAAAACGGATGTCTCTTCGCTCTGCAACCGTCGGGCTCCGGGTAGTGGGGGACGCCGCCCATACCTGCGAAGGGGGTACAATCCGCAAACTTCAAGCCCGCGCGATCCGTCGCTTTGTTGCTCGTCCGCTCATTGCCCATGTGGCCATCACTTTGCGAACTCGCATGTTGAATCCTCTGAAGAGTTGATGTACGGCGCGACGCGGGGGAGCGGAAATGCGAGCCGTCTGAATGTGGCATCATTCACCAGGCCGTGTCGCCGATGCGCCGCCTGATCGGCGTGGCATTTCGATGCAACCGGCAAGGTTCTCATCGTGCTGCCGCCGATTCAGGCTGGCTATCTGATAGATCGGGATAGGGCGAGAGCGGGTTACAGCAAAACGCGGCTTTTTTTCACGTAGTGGCTTCGCATCTCACGCTCTTATCCCCGCCGGAATGATTTCAAGAAGAAGGTCGACATGCTGGCGTCGATCCCAGACCGTAGTGCGCGCGCAAGGGTTCTGTCGCGTTAGGTAGGTCTAGACGGACTTTTCCTGAAACAAGTAGCAATCCTTATCTAACCAGCGAGTAAAACTGCTCTGCAGATGTCTTGTTCCTGCCATCGGCCTTCATCTGCCCTTTGGCGATCATGTGCATCAACTCAATGCCGCCGAGCAGGATGCGCGCACATCAGAACTTCTTCAATCCAATCATTGGCCGCGTGCGGCGTTTGATCGCGCGATGATCCTGCTCCACAATATTGTTGAGGTACTTCACCTGACGGATCTTGATCTGCTGCTCGCGCCTGGAGTTGATGTTGTCCAGTGCCGCCAAGTTCGCTCCGCTTCTGTCGATCGTCACTGTCCCGGGCTCGCCGTTGTACCGGATCGCTTTCTCAAGGTAACGCCGGGCCGCAGCCTTGTCCCGGTGCGCCCGCAGTAGGAAGTCAACGGTGTCGCCGTCCTTGTCGACTGCCCGGTACAGGTATGTCCACCGGCCGTTAACCTTGATGTAGGTCTCGTCCACCCTCCAGCTGCGGCCAACCGGGCGCTTGCGCTGCCGAAAGAGCTTTTCCAGTATGGGCAAGAGCTTAAGCGCCCACCGGTGAACCGTCGAGTGATCCACCGCCAGGCCCCGTTCGGACATCATCTCCTCAAGATCGCGCAGGCTCAGCGGATAGGCGACATACCAGCGCACGCACAGCAGCATCACGTCCAGCGGATAGTGCAGCCGCTTGGGCACTTGCCTGATCGCCGAAGTCACACCATCGTTCATCGCTCTAGTACAACATCCCTCAAATAGGTTTAATAATTGTCTGGCTGCAAATAAGGCTGCAGGAGCGTGACAACCAGTTGGGCCATTTCGGCGAGCGAACCTGAGCCAGGCAGAGGTTCCCATCGCCCGCTATGGCTACGAAAGGCCGCACCATAAAGATTGCGGCTGAGTTCACTTAGGCGTGCCACAACAGTCGGCTCCTGATTGTCCAGGCGTTTGATCAGCAGATGACGCCCGTAAGCCTGCGTGACCACCTGGTCGTGGCCCAACAATTCGCGCAGTTGACGCTGCAGTTCGCTTGCATGATGTTTCGCGGGTAAGGCAGGCATGACCGCTCCGGTTCAGGATGCGCCAGTTTGCAACGGATAGCCGCGGAAAGTCCATCTGAAGGGACGTGCCGTCTGGTTGCGCTCGCGGATGAACTGCTCTGTACGCTCGCGAAGATGCACCGTGCTGGTGTGGCTGGCGTGACGCAGCACACGGCGCGTATAGAGCCCAAACCACAGTTCGATCTGGTTCACCCAGCTCGCGTGCAAAGGGGTGAAATGGAAATGAAACCGTCCATCGTGCCGCGCATTGAATGCCTGCCATACGGCTTGGGCGCGATGCGTGTTCAGATTATCCCAGATCACATGCACCTGCTTGCCCGGATACGCGGCTGCCACACTGTCCATGAAAGTCACCAGGTCGCCCTGGGTCCGCCGGTCGCGGCAGCTTCCCAGTACCCGTCCGGTATGAACATCCAGCGCGGCAATCAGAGACTGAGTACCGTGACGGATATATTCAAATTCCCGGCGGCGCAACCGTCCGGCTGCCGGGGCGCGCCCTGGATGCTTGCGCTCGATGGCCTGGATGCCGGTCTTCTCGTCAATACTCAGTACCACCGCATTCTTCGGCGCCTTGCGGTACAGCTTGCAGATCACGTTGACCTTCTCGCGAAACGCCGGATCCGGACTATGCAGCCACTGTTGCACCCGATGCGGGCGAACGTCGCCAGCCTGCAGGATGCGCTGCACATGGCTGCGACTGATCTGTTCGACGATCCCTCGCTCGACTGCACGCGTCACAATCTCATCGAGCGTCGGCGTGGCCCGACCTTGCGCTTCCTGCACTTCACACGCCAGTGCGATCAGCTGCAGCCGCGTCTCCTGCGTGATGCGCGGCGGACGACCACTGCGCTCTGCCTCCCGAATCCCCTGCGCGCCTTGCCGCGCAATGCGCTGGCGCCACTGGCTGACGGTCTGCACGGACACGCCCAATTCCTGTGAGATCGCCGCGCTCGTGTAGCCCTCGTGAGCCATTAACGCGATGCGTGCCCGTGTCACATCGCGTTGTGCAGCCGTCGTGCGTCGGATCAGCGACTGCAGCTCCTGTCTTTCCTTCCTGGCCAGCTTCACTGGCGTTGCATGGCGTCCTCGACTCATACCGCCAGGATAAACCATGCAATCAATTATTAAAAGTAATTGCGGGATGTTGTACTAGTCGCATCGGTTTTCACTGCATCAACTTATCAGACAGCGTTGTTGCGACAGAACCGGACGATGTGGTTACGCGTTGACTGTCGGGTGAAATCCCGCTTCCACAACCACAGCGGCCTGACGTTCTGGCGGCATCGCTGAATCGATTTTCATGATTTTGGTAGTGACATCGATGTCGAGCTTCGCTGCCGGGTCGACGTTGGTGACGGCGCGCGTAATCGAGTTGGCGCACCCGTCGCATGACATATCCTTAACCTCGAATTCCATTTTCGCCTCCAGTAGCAAACCAGAACCTTTAGCATGAACCCATGGCAGGAAGATCAAGTGCCTGCGTGACGCGCCTGCTGCTGATTCGCGTTCGAACCGCCTAGACCGGGACCGAACGCGGAAAATACAAGGTGAAAGTCGTCCGTTCGCCATAGCTCGCAACGTCGACTTTCCCACGGTGCAGTTCCATGATGGATTTCACGATAGCAAGGCCGAGACCCGCATTTCGGGCCGAACCGTGCCGTGACGCGTCGACTCGATAGAAACGTTCGAAAATCCGGTCGACATGTTCCGGCGCAATTGCGTGTCCCTGGTTCGTCACTTCGACAACGGCATACTCCGGCGAATCGAACGACGACAGTTCAACGGACGACCCAGCGAAGGCATGGTCGAGTGCGTTTGAAATCAGATTGCTTACGGCACGCCTGAACAGAGTCCCATCCGCAGATATCCGGGCGTTCCCTTCTACAGCGATTTGCACGCCCGCTTCTTCGGCAAGACCCTGAAAGTAGGACGCGAGCCGGCGCAATTCGCTTTGCGCGTCAAACTCTGCGAACTTGACGAGTTGTTGCGCGCTGTCTGTACGTGCGAGGAACAGCATGCTTTCAATCATTCGCTGAAGTCGCTCACACTCTTCGATATTGGAGTCAATGAGCGCTTCGTACTCGTCGGTGGTTCGGGTACGTGACAGCGTGACCTGCGATGAGCTGATAACGTTGGCGAGAGGCGTGCGCATGTCATGCGCAAGGTCGGACGAAAACTGCGAAAGACGGACGAACGCGCGCTCAAGCCGGTCGAGCATGCGATTGACCGAGAACGCGATATCCTGAAGCTCGATTGGGCCGCCCTCGATATCGAGCCGTTCGCTCAGATTGTGAGCTTCAATCCGTGAAGTTTGACGCCCAATACTTCTAACCGGCGAAAACCCGCGCCGGGCGACCGCGTAGCCCAACGCGCCGACGAGTGCCGCGCCGACGGCCACCGCAAGCCAGATATCTATACGATAACCTTCCAGCAATGACTGGCGGTCGGCCGCCGTGCGAACGAGCAATACCCGAACCGAATCACCAGACGGCAACGTTTCATCTGCAAAGACACAGCGGGATGGACCAATGCCTGGCGGCTCACAGGCATACGGTGCGTTCGGACGGTGGGCAACTGGCGTAGCCGTCAGGTCGACGGACGACCTGTCCGAATGCTGAAGCAGCACGGCGCCTTGCCGGTCGAATATGGCGAGATAGACGCCGGGGTGGGAAAGCAGCACCTCGTGGAACACGGAGGGATTATTGCGCACGGCCTGCGCCGAACGGGCATCTCGTGCCAGTTGGAGAAACTGGCTGAGCTTGCCGCTGATTTCGATGTCATCGCGTCGCTGCAACTCGGTCGACAGCGCGTGGTACAGGAATGCGCCTGTCAGCGCGAAGACCAGGATGGCGACCGTTGAGAACGCCAGGGTCAATCGTTTGAGCAGGGAATACGAGGACGTACCGGTTGTCACGAGCGGTCCTCGAGCACGTACCCCATGCCTCGGACCGTGTGCAGCAGTTTTTTATCAAACGAGTTATCAATCTTCGCGCGCACGCGCTTGACGGCAACGTCGACAACATTCGTGTCGCTGTCGAAGTTCATATCCCAGATTTGCGACGTGATGAAGGTGCGAGTCAGGACCTCGCCTTGCCGCTCCGCCAGCAACTGAAGCAGCGCAAACTCCTGAGCGGTAAGGTCGATGCGGGTGTCGCCTCGCCGAACCCTTCGCTTGATGAGGTCGACCTCGAGGTCGGCAATCACCAGCACGTCCCGAACCCCGCGGGGGGCGCGCCGCAGCAGCGAGCGAATGCGCGCCAGAAACTCCGCATAGGCGAAGGGTTTTGACAGGTAGTCGTCGGCGCCAAGCTCGAGACCTTCTACCTTGTCTTCGACGGTGTCTCTAGCTGTCAGGAGCAGCACCGGGGTTTGCTTCTGCGCCCTGAGGCGCTTAAGTACTTCGAAACCGCCAAGTTCCGGAAGCATCACGTCGAGGACGACCAGGTCGAAGTTTTCGTGTAGTGCAAGAAAGAGGCCGTCTTTGCCGTTATCGGCGATGTCGACCGTGTAGCTGGCCTCCGTCAGTCCCTTGTGCAGGTAGGAAGCCATTTTCGGCTCGTCTTCGACTATCAGTATCCGCATGGGAGGGGGCGGCTTTGGGAGGCGTCGCCAGTAATGAGCATCAAATCAGTGTACTCAGCGTAGTGCCGGGAAGGTGTATCGAAAATGACGGGAAAATGACAATTCTTTCATCTTCGGCCAACATGAAAAATTGGTCATGTCCCGGCCACCCCTTCGTCACGTACTCGACGATAAGGTTCGAGGCGTGTACACGGCGAGCCGCTGCGCCCCAAGAGGGCGCGGGTACGCAATGACGCATTCCTGACCTTACAGCCTTCTTAATCTGCCTGCTAGACTTCGCAACCATGTCGTATTGGCGCAAATTTTTCGTCATTGTGCTGCTGATAATGAACCTTCCGGTTCAGTCGTTCGCGGCCAACTTCATGAAATGCGAGTCATCGCATTTCGTGGGTGAAATGACGTTCGCGCAACACGCACATGAGGCTGAATCGATTAACGGGCATGATATGCGCAGTATGGCGATGGCTGATAGACCTCATCACAGCCATCAGCATGGAGGCGCACATCATGCGCATTCTTGCGCGACGTGCGCATCCTGTTGCTTCGGTATTGCGTTACCTGCCGTCCCGACAGTGGCAACGCCCACCGTCATAGCTCACTTGGCGGTTCCGCTTCCTCCCGCGGCCGACGTCGTGTCGTTTCTGACTAGCGGCATCGAACGACCTCCCCGAACCTTTCTCGTCTAGTCCTTTGTCGCGGCCTCAGGCTGCGATGCGCAATTTCGCCCTGATGGTCGCGCGTCGGCCATCCAGGTGACTTACGACGAGAAAAATCCATGCGAATGTTTATCGCGGCGCTGCTCAGCGCGGCGGCATTGTTGCCGGCGCTCGTGCAAGCCATCACCACACTTCCTGACCCGGCCGACGCTGCCGCATCGGTTCCGACGGTCAGCGTGCCGTCCGCGTTCGCGGACTACCAGCCATACCGGGACCAGAAAGCACCCACCTGGCAGGAGCTCAATCGTTCCGTGACGAGTTCATCGGGGATGAAAGGGATAGGCCACGGCAACATGCAGGCCGCCAACAGCTCAGACGCAAAAAATAGCGAACACAGCTCCAGACACGAGGAACCGGCGAAATGACGCGGCATTTCTTTTCGAGTAGCCGCGTCCTTGCTGTTGCCAGCGCGCTGGTGTTTCTCGCCGGCTGCACGACGTTTTCGAAGGACGGCGGCTTCAATACCGTTTCGACGACCGCTTCCGAGCGCCTCGGGAAAGACGCCGTACTGGTGAAGACAGACCAAGACCGGGACGCCGTCGTGAAGCGAACGCAGGAACTCCTTTCCAGGCCTTTGGGCATGGATGACGCAGTCCAGATTGCGCTGCTGAACAACCGGGGCCTGCAGGCCTCGTACGGAGAGCTCGGTATTTCCGAGGCGGACCTGGTTCAGGCAGGACGGCTCCCGAACCCCGGCTTCAGTTTTAGCCGCACTCACGGGGGCAACGACCTGAGCATCAACCGCACGTTCACGCTCGGACTGTTGAACGCGCTCACACTGCCGCTGGCGACGCGCATCGAGAGCCGCCGCTTTGAGCAGACCAAGCTTCTGGCGGCAGATGCGATGCTCAAGGTAGCCGCCGACGCACGACGGGCCTATGTCAACGCGGTGGCCGCCGAGCAGGCTGCGGCATATGCCGCGCAGGTGAAGGATTCGGCGGAAGCTGGTGCCGAACTGGCGTTGCGGATGCAACAGGCCGGCAACTTCAGCAAGCTCGACTACGCTCGCGAGCAGGCGTTTTACGCAGACGCGGTGGCGCAACTCGCAAGAACGCGACAGCAGTCTGTGTCCGCACGGGAAAAGCTTACGCGCACGATGGGCCTGTGGGGTGCCGGGACTCAGTACACGCTTCCAGAACGCCTGCCAGACCTGCCCAAGAACCGTCCCGAACTGAACGACCTCGAGAGCTTCGCGATGCAGAACCGGCTGGACATCCAGGCGGCGAAGCTGCAGACGCAGAGTGTCGCGAGCTCGTTGGGTCTCAGCAAGGCGACGCGTTTTATCAACGCGCTTGACGTCGGATATCAGAACAATTTCACGACCTCCGACGGCCATGAGCAGGGCTACGAAATCAGCGTCGAGATTCCTGTCTTCAACTGGGGCGGCGCGAAGGTTGCGCGCGCCGAAGCGATTTACATGCAGTCGGTCAACCGCGTCGCCGAGATCGCGATTAACGCTCGGTCGGAAGTGCGGGAGTCGTATTCGGCCTACGTGACTGACTACGACGTCGCAAAGCACTATCGCGACGAAGTCGTGCCAATCCGGAAAACCATTTCGGATGAGCTGCTGCTTCGCTACAACGGCATGCTCGCGAGCGTGTTCGAACTGCTGTCCGATTCGCGTGACCAGGTCGGCGCGGTTAACAGCTATATCGACGCGTTGAAGGACTACTGGCTCGCGGAGACCGACCTGCAGCAGGCAGTCGGTGGCCGTCTTCCACCGCTCGCGATGGCCCCGGCGCCGTCAGCACCCACGACGCAACCGGCGTCGCCTACAGATTCTGAAGGTAAATGAAATGGTGTCACGTCGAAGTTTTCTTGGCGGCTCGGGGGCCGCACTGCTCGGAGCAGCATTGGTGAGCAAGGCCGGTGCTGCGTCGCTGCCAGAGGCGCATACGATGGCGAAAGCCACCATGCAGCCGCCGCTCACACCTCTCAATGGCCGTCCGTATACGCCTGTTGCCACGCTGAACGGCTGGTCGCTGCCGTGGCGCATGAAAAACGGCTGGAAGGAATTCCACCTGATTGCTGAGCCTGTGGTGCGCGAAATGGCGCCGGGCATGAATGCGAATCTGTGGGGCTACAACGGCCAGGCTCCCGGCCCCACCATCGAAGCAGTGGAAGGCGACAAGGTCCGCATTTTCGTGACCAACAAGCTGCCGGAGCACACCACCGTTCACTGGCACGGAATGCTGTTGCCGTCGGGCATGGATGGCGTGGGTGGCCTCACGCAGCCGCACATCCCTCCGGGCAAGACGTTTGTCTATGAATTCGAGCTCGAGAAGCACGGCACCTTCATGTATCACCCGCACGCGGACGAGATGGTCCAGATGGCGATGGGGATGATGGGGACTTTCATCGTTCATCCGAAAGACCCCAGCGTCATGCAGGTCGACCGTGACTTCGTATTCATCATGTCCGCGTATGACATCGACCCGGGCAGCTTCACGCCGCGCGTCAACGAGATGACCGACTTCAACATGTGGACCTGGAATTCGCGGGTCTTTCCGGGCATCGACCCGTTGCCGGTACGTGCCGGGGACCGCGTGCGTATCCGGTTCGGCAATCTGACGATGACCAATCACCCCATCCATCTGCACGGCTATCACTTCGAGGTCGCGGGCACAGACGGCGGATGGATTCCGCCGTCTGCGCGCTGGCCCGAAGTTACCGCCGATGTCGCCGTCGGCCAGATGCGTGCCATCGAATTTACGGCGAACCGGCCCGGCGACTGGGCGTTCCATTGCCACAAGTCCCACCACACGATGAATGCGATGGGGCACTCCGTACCCAACCTGATTGGCGTGCAGCAGAAAGACCTCGCAAAACGTATCAACAAACTCGTGCCCGACTACATGGCAATGGGCAGCACGGGCGGCGCGATGGGCGAGATGGAAATGCCCTTGCCTGATAACACGCTGCCGATGATGACCGGCACCGGTCCGTTCGGCCCGCTGGAAATGGGGGGCATGTTCACCGTCGTGAAGGTTCGCGAGGGACTGGGGCGCAAGGACTACCGCGACCCAGGCTGGTTCAAACACCCCAAAGGCACTGTTGCGTACGAATACACCGGCGAGTTGCCGGACGGCTGATTTTCTGTCTCGTCGGACTTTGAAGTCCGGCTTAACTTTTTATTTCAATGCAGGAGAAAGAGTGATGACGAACGTGTTTGCATCGATTGTGGTTGGCTGCGTCCTGGCAATTTCGGCATCGACCTATGCGGCTGGCGAGATGGGCAACATGGACATGGGTGGCAGTGACGCCAGGCAAGCCGGCGAGGCGAAAGCAGGCATGTCGCATGGGGAAATCAAGAAAGTCGACGCAGCCTCCGGAAAGCTGACCATCAAGCATGGCCCCCTGGAAAACCTGGGCATGGACGCCATGACGATGGTCTTCAAGGTCAAGAACCCGGCGATGATTTCGCAGGTCAAGGTCGGCGACAAGATTGATTTCGTGGCCGAAGAGGTGGACGGCGCATTGACGGTGACGAAGCTGCAGAAGAATTAATGCTTTTACGGGGTGCTGCCCTCAAACGCAGGTAACACCCACTTTCACTATTCAGGATGCGCAACGACATGAAAACGTTCAATCGCAAGCAGCTCACGCGGCTGGCTGCGGCAGCGGCCATCGCACTGGTGCCGGCTGCCGCGTTCGCACACGGCAAGCTCGAGAATGCAGTCCCCGCGGCTGGTAGCGCCCTCGATGCGGCACCTGATGCATTGCGGCTTACCTTTAATGAAGACCTCGAATCCACTTTCAGCACGGTGAAAGTGTCCGATGCAAACGGCGCCGCCGTGACCAGGGAAAAGGCCAAAGTCGACGCTTCCAATCCGCGCGTGCTGACGGTCGCACTCCCGAAAATTTCGTCCGGCTCTTACTCGGTACAGTGGGCCGTGATGACGCATGACGCCCACAAGACCAAGGGCACGTACACCTTCCAGGTGAAGTGATGAACGACGGTCTCCTTGGCATCCTGCGGCTCGCGTTCGTTGCCCTGCAGAACCTCAGCTTTGCGGTTGTCGTTGGCGTACTGCTTGGCGACCGATGGCTCGCGCGTCGAAACTCACCGTGGCAGGAGGGAATCAGTCGGCGGATGGTTAGCGCGCTACGTATCGCGTCGGTCGGCGTGCTGGTGTCCAGCGCGTTTGCTTTCTGGATTCATTGTGCGTTGATGAGTGAGTCGACGCTTCTGGAGGCGGGACCTGCAGTCCGCTCGATGCTCGTGGAGACTGGCTTTGGTCATGCGTGGTTAGTCGGCGCGGGACTGATGCTATGCGTAGTTATTCTTTCGCTTACCCAGACAGGCAAGTCGATTCGATTTCCGCTGGGCATCGGCTTGGCTCTGGCGGGTGTCGCCCTTGCACGAAGCAACGGAGGACATCCGGTCGATGCGGGCCTGTTCAGCTTGCCCGTATGGGTGGACTGGATCCATCTGCTCGCCATCAGCGCATGGGTGGGACTTGTGCTGGTCACGACACATGTTGTTGCGCCGCGTTTTTTCGACGCTCCGGGCAGCGAGCATGTCAACAACGCGGCGTATATCCAGTCCTTGTCGGATGCCGCAACGCTTGCGCTGGTCATTCTTTTTGCTACGGGCGCCTATAACGGCTGGCGCGGTGTCAGGTCGCCAGGCGACCTTCTCGAATCGGGCTACGGACAGATTCTGTTGTTGAAACTTGCCTTGGTGTTCGTGGCTGCAGCCCTCGGAGGACACAACCGTTTCTTCGAGATGCCCAAGCTGCTCGCATCATTGAAGAGTGCCTCGTCGACGCCACCAGTGAAGCCTCTAAAACGCTTTGTCGCAGTGTTGCATATCGAATCTGCGGTATTGGCTGGGGTACTGGTCGCCGCTGCGGTACTCGTCTCCAGCCCACTACCTGGTACTTCGTAGTCGATTTCGGTACCGTTTGTTTCTCACGTCCACGCAGATGGTCACCGCCGCAGGGTCAATATGGGCTGCGTCCTGCCTCGATTGATTTCAGGTAAAGGCCATCTTTTTCGGGACCCGACAGCACGTTGGGTCCTTTTTTTCTGCTGGGTCGTAACCGGAATGCGTGTTCGCGAGGCCAGAGCTGCGTCCGACGTGGATGATGCGTTGAGCATTTAGTTCGTATGACTAAAAAGTCATTTTCGTGTCACGGCTCGTTCAGACCTCACTCTCCAGAATGGAAACCGTTCGGAATCGACTCTTATCGATTTCACATCGCTCTGGAGGAGTATATGAAGCTCAAAACTATCGTCGCCGCGCTCATCGCTGCAACGCTCGCCACGTTGGCATTTGCCGATGCAGACCACGACTACCCCGAATCTACCGCTTCGACCACGTTACCGTCCGCGAGCAGCGCCAGTCAGCCGACGTCCGATGCGACGACTCCGGCCATCCAACCACAGCAACAAGGAAAAACCCGAGAGCAGGTGGTGCAGGAGCTGATTCAGGCTAGACGCGAAGGGCTCGTCCCGGCTGGTCACGCCGACTATCCGCCAAGTCAGGCGACGATTGAGCGCAATCGGGCGCGCATGAAGTCGACCGCTCCGAAATGGGCCAATCAGCAGTAGAGCAATTCTCCCGGTAACGGCGTCGTCGCGTGTGGGTCTGGCGACGTGCCTACCGGTCAGTCTCAGTTGGGAGCGCAGTGGTAATTTCTCTGGTACTACGAAGGTGCAAACGCCATTAATAGCCAGTGTACGCATCATCGCCGCACACGGCGCCTCAAGGGACGATGGGATCGTCGCGGTTCTTCCCGTGGAGCGCTTTTACCGGGTGCGTACGACTTCAGAGGCGGCTCCGTCAGCAGGAACGACGGCGGAATCTGCCTCCGAGCCGCATTCCGAAGTCGGCGTTCCGGGTGCGTAGCGCGGGCGGATCGAGCGTTTGGTTACGTCTTGCTTTTGAGTGCTTGAACGTCCGCGGTGCACAAAGGTGACTTTGGCAATACTTCACTGTCCATCGGGAGCCCGAATTCCGATATCCGTATGAGTGAAAATCCGCCTCACCTCGCCGCTGCCAGCGGTGCCCACACCGACGGGGTTTCCGGATGCCAATGAATTGGCTGTGCACGCGGGCTATGCCAGGTTGCACCAGGCCTGGAGATTGAACGCCAATACAAAAGACCTGGACCGATTTAGATCTTACGAATTTTCGCGCGCACGCATAGATGGGTGCGACGGGCTATTGCGTCTATCGCGACAAGAAGACGTTTTATACCTGATTGGTTTCCTATTGACGGGTGGCGCGGTGTTGTTCGAACACCGTCTGGCATGAAACGCAGCGGGCCGTGTAGGGCGCGGCGACAAGGCGTTCATAACCGATCGGGTCGCCGCAATCAACGCATGCCCCGTAACGGCCGGCGGCGATGCGTGCCAGCGCCGCGTCGATCTGCTGCAGTTCGTCGAAATCGTGCTGCGCGAGCGCGGTGCGCAACTGATCGGTCGCTTTGCGTGATGCGGTCTCGTCGGGATGCGACTCGGGGCCCAGCTCTTCGGGCGGCCGTGCTCCAGCGAGATCACCGTATTCGCCGTGCAGCGTCGCCAGCAGTTCACGACGGCGCTCGCAGAGCCTCTGTTGTAACAGCCTGAGTTCGGAACAGGTTAGGGTGATCATGGACAAGGCTCGATGTGTTCTGTAACGCGACGCCAACGGGTGGCATCGCGAAGGCGTTCCGTCATGTGCGTACTACCCCACACAGGCCAAACCTAGCATGCACCCGCGGAGCGGATAGCACAATGCGACTGTTACGATCCGGTCTGACGATCCTGAGTCTCGTCGCTAAAGCCCCACCAATGAAGCTGTGACGGTGGATGGTGAAATGAGTGGCACCCACAATTAAATGTTTTACTCACGCGAGATTTGAGGCAGAAGCAACGCGTCACAGCGGTACGTGCGGCCCTACATTCATTCTCAGGACTGGATCCAGCAAGCAGCGTCGCAAAACCACCCGGCGTCTGGGCTCAGGGATCGGCCACACCCTGATCGACGCTGGCTACCGCGTGCCGGTCACCCGCACAAACGGGTGAAATCACATTGGAAGCCCCTCGGGAAAAATCGCGTTCAGAACCGGCTTTGACCATCTTCGTTGAACCGGCGCTTTCGGGTAGTCTGAAGGTCTGTTTGGGGTCGCGGAATACGGACGATCATAGCCTGAAAACTCTCAGGGGACGGGTACCGCCACGCGACTCGCCATAAGGCTGTTTGTGCAATCACTGACGATACGACACGCAGGCCGATTCCGACCGGTGGGGAACCTCCCCTGTCAGGTCTCATTCGCCGTCGCTTGAACGTTCAGCGCAATCTCGTAGACCGGTCGGCCCATTTTGTGTCGACCACGTCGAGCATTCCGACGTCCGGCACGCTGCCCAGCAATGACAGCGAATGCTTGGCGAGTTCCCGAGGAACATGACCCGTCAAGTGCGCAAACCGTGCCCCGTTGTCGGGGAAGACGTCAAAGATGCCGAAGTGACCGTCGTCGAGACGGATGGCAAACCAGGCAACAGTCTTGGGTTCCTGCTCCACGAGCGCTTGTGCGTCGCGAAGGAACTGAGCAACCTGTGTCTCATGGCCAGCCTTTGCCTTGAACGTGATGAGCAGTGCCTTCGTGACGGACTCGCCCGATGTTGTTGCAGGCGGCTTGTCGGCCAGGACGTCGAACTCCTGAATCAGCGGCGCCCCGGCAAAAACGCTGCCGCCGGCATCCAGCAGTGCTTGTGTAACTGGCCCCGACAGATGCTCCTCGCGGCCGGCATCGTCTGGGAACACGTCGAAGATGCCGTACTCCGATCGCCCGAATCTGATCGCGAACCACGTGGTCGTTGCGGCTTCCGCCCGCCCCATCGCGAGAGCCGAGCGCAGGACGTCTTCCGCCATGGCGTCGTCCTTGCCGGTTTTGACTTCCAACCTGACGAGCAGACCCTTAGTGTCCATGAGACACCTCCATTCGTGATCGACCGACCGTGAACGCATCGAGCGTGCAGTCCGTCGACGCTAACAAGCCAGCAGCGCAGCCAGTGCCCTCCTCCGAGGGACCCCTTCGTTCCTGCGATCGTCGGGCGACACATCTCGCCCGACGATCGCGCGCGTGTGCAATACACGTCAACTGACACGATAGTGGATTTCGCCTAGCTGTTCCAGGCGAGTCTGCCAGAACAGGCCGCGCAACTTCGAACTCCCTTTTAGCCTGGCGCTCAGATCTGGAGTTATCTGCAGTTTGAGCCTTCCTGAGCCCGATGACCCACGAAATCTCTCAACGTCTGTTGACGCCGCGAGCGCAGAATATAAACGCATTGTGCTGCGCTCGTCGGCTTCTGTATTGCATCGGGACAACGCGGCCGCACGCTTCGTGTTTACCCCGTGTAAACGTCAACACCGAAAGCAGCACCATCTGCGCGTTTCCCATGTCCAATCATAGAGTTTGCTGATCAGGTTTGAGCGCCAGCATTTGCGCGTCGCGTGCGAACTCCCGCACGCATTCGATATCAGAAAGAACAAGGAGGCGGTCATGACCACGGCTGCCAGTTTCCACATCGGGTACACGCAATACCTCGGCCCCGACGGCGTCCCCGTCCAGTCATTGCCCGCCTTCGCGCGGGACCCGGCGGCGCTGATTCCCCTCTATCGCGCGATGGTCCTCACCCGCGCGTTCGACACCAAAGCGGTTGCACTGCAACGTACTGGCAAGCTCGGTACGTTTGCGTCGTCGGTGGGACAGGAGGCGATCGGCGTGGGCGTCGCCAGTGCGATGCGGGCCGACGACGTCCTGTTTCCTTCGTATCGCGATCACGCGGCGCAATTGCTGCGCGGCGTCACGATGACGGAAAGCTTGCTGTATTGGGGCGGCGACGAGCGCGGCAGCGATTTCGCCGTGCCGCGCCACGATTTTCCGAATTGCGTGCCGATCGGCACACAGGTGTGTCATGCCGCTGGCGCGGCCTACGCGTTCAGACTGCGCGGCGAGCCGCGCGTCGCCGTTGCGATCTTCGGGGACGGCAGCACATCGAAGGGCGACTTCTACGAGGCGATGAACATGGCGGGTGTCTGGCAGGCACCGCTCGTACTCGTCATCAATAACAACCAGTGGGCGATCTCGGTACCGCGCAGCACGCAGAGCGCGGCGCAGACGCTCGCGCAGAAAGCGATTGCTGCGGGCATCGACGGGCTGCAGGTCGACGGCAATGACGTGATCGCTGTGCATCAGGTGATGCATGCGGCACTGGCGAAAGCGCGGCGCGGCGACGGCCCGACGCTGGTCGAGGCGCTCAGCTATCGCCTGGGCGACCACACGACAGCCGACGATGCAACCCGCTATCGCGATTCCGAACTGATCCGCAAGCAGTGGGAGTACGAACCGCTGCTGCGTCTGCGCACGTATCTGATGCGTATGAACGTCTGGGACAAGGCTCAGGACGAGCAGCTCGGCAAGACATGTCATGAGCAGGTCGAACAGGCGGTCGAAGCCTATCTCGCCGTTGCGCCGCCCGAGATTACCGCGATGTTCGATCACCTGTACGAAACGCTGCCGCACGCGCTGCGCGAGCAACGGGAGAACGCGCAGCGCTTCGCGCCCGCTGCGGCGAACCATCAGGAGAACGGCCATGGCTGATCTCAACATGGTGGACGCGCTCAATCAGGCGATGGCCTACGAACTCGAGCACGATCCCGCCGTCGTGCTGCTCGGCGAAGACATTGGCGTGAACGGCGGCGTGTTTCGCGCGACGGCCGGATTGCAGGCGCGCTTCGGCACGCAACGCGTAATCGATACGCCGCTTGCAGAAACGGCGATTGCGGGCGCGGCAATCGGCATGGCGGCAATGGGCCTGAAACCCGTCGCCGAGATCCAGTTCAGCGGCTTCCTGTATCCGACGATCGATCACGTGCTCAACCACGCGTCGCGTCTGAGGCACCGCACGCGCGGACGCCTTTCATGCCCGCTCGTGATCCGCGCGCCGTGCGGCGCAGGCATACACGCGCCGGAGCATCATTCCGAAAGTCCCGAGGCGCTGTTCGCGCACATTCCCGGCCTGCGCGTCGTCACGCCGTCGTCGCCCGCGCGCGCTTACGGTCTGCTGCTTGCCGCGATTCGCGACCCCGACCCGGTGATCTTCTTCGAGCCGACGCGCCTGTATCGTCTGTTCCGGCAGACGGTGGATGACAACGGCGAAGCGTTGCCGCTCGACACCTGCTTCACGTTGCGCGACGGCTCCGACGTAACACTGGTGAGCTGGGGCGGCGCGGTGCAGGATGCTCAGGCGGCTGCCGATCTGCTGGCGCAGGACGGCGTGATGGCCGAAGTGATTGACGTGGCGACGCTCAAGCCGATCGACATGAACACGATACTCGCGTCGGTGGGGAAGACGGGCCGCTGTGTGATCGTGCACGAAGGCTCGCGCACGGGCGGCGTCGGAGCGGAGATCGCCGCCAACATCGCCGAGCGCGGGCTTTACTCGCTGCTAGCGCCCGTGCAGCGCGTGACGGGCTACGACGTCGTCGTGCCGCTGTACCGGCTCGAGAATCAATACATGCCCAGCGCCGCGCGCATCGTCGCTGCGGTCAGGCAAGCTCTGGAGGCGTCGTGAAGCCATGAAAATCTTCAAACTGCCCGACCTCGGCGAGGGCTTGCAGGAAGCGGAGATCGTCGCGTGGCACGTCAAGAGCGGCGACGAGGTGAGTGCGGATCAACCGCTGCTGTCGGTCGAAACGGCGAAGGCGATCGTCGACATTCCGTCGCCGCAATCCGGCCGCATCGCGAAGCTGTTCGGCCAGACGGGTGACATCGTGCATCTGGGCGCGCCGCTCGTCGCGTTCGAAGGCGAGGGCGGCGATGCCGACGCGGGCACCGTGGTCGGCCATATGGAAGTCGGCCAGCACGTCGTGCACGAAACGCCCGCGGCGCTCGGCACGGGCGTGGGCGCGGGTGGCGTGATCAAGGCGATTCCGGCGGCGCGGGCGCTTGCGAGAAAGCTGGACGTAGATCTGTCGATGGTGACGCCATCGGGAACGGAAGGCGTCATCACGGCGGCGGACGTGCAGCGCGTCGCGAAGATACTCGGCGAGCTCGGGCCGCCTGAAGTGCTGCGCGGGGTGCGGCGCGCGATGGCACAGAACATGGCACGCGCGCAGAACGAAGTCGCCGCGGCCACCGTGATCGACGATGCCGACATCCACGCATGGCCGCCGCACGCCGACGTTACGATCCGGCTGATACGCGCGCTGGTCGCGGGCTGCCGCGCGGAGCCGGGACTGAACGCGTGGTTCGACGGACATACGGGGCGGCGCCACGTGCCGGAGAAGATCGATCTCGGCATCGCCGTCGATCTGCCAGACGGGCTCTTCGTCCCGGTGTTGCGCAACGTGGCGCATCGCGATGCAGCGGATCTGCGCGGCGGTCTCGACCGGATGCGCGCCGACATCCGCGCGCGCAAGATTCCACCGGAGGAAATGCGCGGCAACACGATCACGCTGTCGAACTTCGGGATGATCGCGGGGAAATACGCAGCCCCCATTGTCGTGCCGCCGACGGTCGCGATACTCGGCGCGGGGCGCATCCATGAGCAGGTCGTGGCGGCAGACGGCGTACCTGCCGTGCACAGGATCTTGCCGCTCAGCCTGACGTTCGATCACCGCGTCGTCACTGGCGGCGAGGCGGCGCGCTTCCTGGCCGCGACGATTGCGGATTTGCAGAATGCGCAGTAGCGGTTCGCCAAAGCCGAAGCGCTTGCAAGCGGGGGCTTGTCAGTGCCTTTTGCTTCGGTCAGGTCGCACTGTTCTCCACGCGGCATGGGAGAGGTCGTCCGCAGCGACGACGCCGACGGAGCAAGCTCTCCGGAATTTCCCAGGCAAAAGGACCGTGCAGGCGGACCATCTGGAGAGCGGCGCCATGCGCGGCGACCGAAGGGACCCCGGGCCGTTTCCGCGGCGCGCAGGTGAAACTCGCAGGTCACGCCGAGGCCGGCCACGAGCGTTCGAAAATGAAAGTGACGAAGATAAATGGCGCTGACGAAGCCGATAAGGCCTGTCAGAAAGTGCAACTGGCATTGAATTGGATGAGTCGCACCGTATCGATCCGGCGCTTGGGGGCAGCGTACTTCCATTTACACGGAGCCGCTTGCTTGGTGTACTGGCATAGCGCATAAGTTTTCTGTCAAGGGCGATAACAGCGCCATGCGGATATGCGCGGTTCCATGCTCCGGCAGCGATCAGAAACCGTTCTTCAAAATGAAGCAGATGCTGCTGTTGGTTTCACTGTCAAGGGGAAACCCCGCGTGTTTTTTAGCCCCTGACTGATAGCCTGGCTTCGCGTTGGAGCTTGTGGGCGACCAGACTTTTCTTACGCGTACGAATTCGAGCACATCCCGGATATCCGAGTCCGTGTAGGGCGCAGTCCCACTCCAGTATCGCTGCATTCCGACTAGTGGCTTATCCGCATTCGGGTCCGTCTCACAGAGCGATGAGACTATATAGAGTAGCGACTTGTTGTAGATCGGCGGCACTTCCCAATACGATCCCTCCGTCTTGCTGTCGAGTCCGAAGAGTCGAAGCCCACTCACTCGTCTGTGAAGTGCCGGTAATCCGGCCTTCATTCGTTCGAATGTAATGGCCGCAGCGAGAAGGATCACTTGCACTTGTCGCGGTGATGATGCCGCGAGTCGCGCATCGAGCGCCTCAATGAATCTCTGCACGTATATCGCGCCAGCACTGTGACCAATCAGAGTAACGCGCAGCTTCGGATTATCGTCCCACGCCTTGCATAGGTGGTTTAGAAATGTGGTTCCGCCAGCCTCGACGTCATTCGAGAAAGAACTGTCGATGAATCGCTTCATCTCCCCCCAGATCGGGGCGCCAAGCTCATCAGCGACTCCCGCTGCAACGAAGAGTTCTTCGACAACCGTCGTGTACAGGCCGTGACCGTGTCCAGAATTGAGCCGTCGAATGATCCTCGCAAGAGGATTTTGCGGGCCACCAAGACGCTTGACGGGAAATAACGGCCGCTTGTGCTGGACTGACTTTCCTTCTTCCGCCAACCATTGTGCGAATTGATCCAGTTCGCTACTTGAGCAGGCGAGTTGGGCGCCCGCGCGTCTTTCCCACGCGGTATCGAAAGGCCTGGCGAACGCAGCCGACTCCTTGAGCGTCATCGGCACCCGCTCGCGAGCCTTGGTCGAAGGCCTGCGATTCTTGAGCGACCGATCAGTGTCGAGCGCGACGGTGACCTTCAGGGCTACCGTCTTTACGGTGCGACTAACGGCGTTCACGAAACCGGGATCGTCGCTGTAGGTCTCGAGCATCGCTTTGATTGTAGTAACGAGATCGGACTGCCAGATGAAGAAGAACGGGTATGCGTCACTGCTCGTGTAGTTAGCGATCAACTGATTGGCGACGTTGAGGCCATCAGCTTCCGATACGAGACCGCCATGAAAAAACACGCACAGGTGTCGAGATGGACCGTGATTTTTGAAATTTCTGAAGGCATTGCGGACGTCGGCGGCAGTGGTCTTGTTGAACTTGCCTTCTTTCAAATCGACGTCGTGAAATGGATCAATCGGTTTCGCGGGATGGTTCATTTCGTTTTCAACGTGGGCTCATTGTTTCGGTCGATGGGCAACTGAGCTGGGCAACACTTGTGCTGAGACGGACCCTCCACTGCCGGATGACCCGGGGTTTCGACCCATTTCCCGTGTCTGGGCCTCTTTGATGGCGATGTTCTCGCAGCGTTGGTCACGCTTATCCAGCATTTGACCGACCTCGCCGGGCGGTGGTATCTGCTTCACTGCTCGGGTTTTATGATGCCCATGTGCATGGCAGTGTCGACGCACATCACGACCAGTTCGTCGTGGGACACCCCCTCTGTCAAACGATGGTTGAGAACCTCGTCGAATGTGCCCGCGCACTCTGAAACGGCATTCATCGCATTGCCTTCCGTTCGGTTATACGCCCCCGCAATCAGCCATCGAGCCCGACACTTTGCGGCGTCTATCGTCTCCTGAGCGGGAGCATCCCGGCCTGCCGCGTGACATTCGGGAACAGGGATTGGCTGGAATGCTTGCGACACCGACGGGATGACAAAGACAGCAGCGGCAATCAGTCGACGGTTCATGATTTTTCCTTTCGTGGCCACGAACCTCAGGGATCTCCAGACGCGGATGTAAGCACGCCCCCGTCAAGGCCATTCTCTGTTGGCTCGGGCGGATAGTCTGTGCGCCAGCCTACCGTCTTTCCGAGGGGCGGCCGGGATTCGGCCTTATGGGAAGCTTTACATAAGGCCGACCAGCGGGCATTGCGGGTGACGCCGGGGAGGGTGGGCGTGGCGAGTCGGATGCGGCCACTTGATATAAAGACCGCTGGCTATACCGTATCGCAACGTCGCGGCTCGCGGAATTCAACTTCACTTTCTCGGTTCCCCGTTGAAAGGCAATCAAGAGATAGATGGATCGTTGTTCAGTGTCGCGTATGTAGCCGCAACCACCGCGCACGTGCGGTCAGCGCGGCAGTGTTGCGCACGATGTCATCGGGGCTCGATATGGCCAAGGCGCTCCGTCAGCGATTGCGGGCGGCCATCAAACAGCGCCGCGTAGTAGACCGTGTTCGACAACACATTCTTGACGTAGTCGCGGGTTTCGTTGAACGGAATCGTCTCCGCGAAAATCGCGCCTTCCACCGGACGTGGCAGGTTGGCCTGCCACTTACGCGGGCGCCCAGGGCCGGCATTGTAGCCGGCGGTCGCGAGCACGGCAGAACGGTCAAGCTGGTTGTAAATCATCGACAGATAATACGTGCCGAGCAGGATGTTCGTGTCGATGTCATTCATCCTCGCCCGCGAGATCGTACCGAGCCCGATCTTCCTCGCGACCATCTCCGCGGTGTTCGGCATCACCTGCATCAGGCCGCCTGCGCCAACGTCCGAGCGCGCATTGATGATGAAGCGCGACTCCTGGCGAATCAGGCCATACGCCCATTCGACACCGAACCCGGTGGACTGCGCATCGCGCTCGACAATCGTGCGGAACGGCGCCAGGTAGCGCAGCGAAAAATCATGCTCGGTCTGCGTCCTGTCGGCGGTGCTCACAGCCCGGTCATAGAGCTCGATGCGGCGTGCGTACTCGGCGACTGCGAGCAGTTGCCGGTCGGTCATGCCGCGCAGCCGCCAGTTCCACTCACGGTTGCCTTCCGTGCGCAGTTGCAGCGCATAAAAGCGTCTTGCCAGCTCGAAGCCCGGTGTCTGGCCGGCCTTCTCAACTTCCTCGTCGGTCACTTTGGTCTGTGGTGGCGCCACGATCTTCTGGCCGAGCGCTTCGGATGCCAGCTGGCCATAGAAGGTGTAGGTTCCCGAGATCTTCCCGAATGCCTGGTTGGCCGCCGCGGCATCGGCCGCATCCCCGCTTTCCTTCAACGCGCGCGCGTACCAGTAGACCCACGCGGGTTGCGCGCGCAGCGCGGCCGGCATCTGCTCGATCGACCAGCGCACCATCGTCCAGTCTCCGGCCAGCAGCGCGCTGCGCGTGCGCCACTCGTAGGCCTGACTCGACAGGAGCGCGTTCGCCGACAGCCGGTACCAGTCCACCGCGCCTGGCAACTGCCGGGTCGCCGCCTGATAGGCAATCGTGCCCCAGCCGATACCGCGTTCCGCCAGGGTAAGCGCCGGTGCGATCGCGGTGAAGGTGGCCGCGGCCGCCGCCGGATCGCTGGCCGCCACCTGCGTGAGGGCGAGCAGCGCGATTTGATGGGACGCTGCGTCAAGCTGGACGCCTTTCGCGAGCAGCAGACGCGGCTGGTTCGTCGCCTGCTCGAGGAGCAGCGGATCCGGGCGCGCCGCGCCCAGTGCATCGACCAGTCTGCGGCCGGTCGTCGTCGCGCCCTGTTCATAGGCCTGGCGAATCTGCTGCCAGACATCCTCCGAAGTGAACTGCTGGTTACGGTCGAGCGCGGCGATCAGATCGACGCAGCCGTCGCCGTACCACTTCGGCTCGACGAGCAGCGCGCGCGCCGCGTCGGCCACGTTCACACCCCGCGCGGCGCGCGACTCGAGCGCATAGCACTTCACCTGCGTGTCGTCGTCCAGGACGAACTGTGAATATTGCGAATCGAAATCGTGCCAGTCGTGGCGTGCGCCTAGCACGCGCAGGTAGTCGTTGCGCAGACGGTCGGCAATCGCCTGTCCGTCGTAGCGTTGCAAAAACGACAGCACCGGTGCGTCCGGCGCGTCGAGATTCGCATGCCCTGCGCCGTTGAACAGACGCGGCTTGATCTGGTAATAGCTGAGATAAGCCGGCGCCGGAAAATTCTGGATCAGGCTCGCCAGTTGCGCGGCACGCGCGGGATCGTTGTCGCGGGCGGCATCATGCAACTTGATGAAAATCTGATCGTCGGCGGAAAACGGGGAGAGCCGGGTGGGATGTCTGGCTAGCACCGTGCCAGACATGACGAATGTCGCGGCGGCAAGGGCAAAACCGACCGTGCGAGACACCCGGTGAAGTCGTTTGGACATCGCTGTTTTTTCGTTGTTTCGGTGCAGAAATTGAGCCAAAGCTTAGGCCTCAATTCGGCGAAGCGAAGCTTCGAAAAACACTGGACTCCGCCCGCAATTCGGCCCTTTGCGAGCCGGATGTCTGGACCGCCCGGCACTGGCGTGTTCGCTTTTTCGTGGCGCAGGGCTGGAGCTGGATTCGCCACTGAGATCAAGAAGATCTTGAATGCGGTGTCGGCCGTTGTGGCCGGGATCCGCCGTGAGCCGGGCTTTCCAGGTTATCTCCATTGACTTCATGCTGGCAGCTAGCTGTTTCGCCCGGATTTTTCCCTATCACATGACACTTCGATGAAAGTTGTGCACAGAAAAAGTGGATGAAGCTGTGGACAACTTGTAGTGGAAGGCCTGTAAGGGTTTGATTGCAGGCGGGTTCGTTGCATTGCGATATGAAATGGCGTGTGGCCTGAACCATTTTTCTACGTCAAAAGCGCCGGTCCGTTCGCAGGATCATTCGCCACTTGCGGGTCGGTTTGGACGTACGCTTCCATTGATCGAGTGTGATTCTCGTGCCCGACGTATCCCCCCAGAAAGCCTTCCGGGTTATGTGCACGTCGTAGCCGGCCCAGGCAAGGCCGCTGGTCAGGAAAGCAACCAGCGCAACGATAACCCGCATTTTTCCATTACCTATTGATCCAAGAATGTCGGATTGTCGACGATCTCGAGCAGGCCCTCGACCGTCCCTTCCTGGCCGAACTGTGCCTCATGCGCCCGACTCGGATCGATCCGTTCAGCCTCTCGGCCTGTCGTAGCCGCAACAATAGGGTCCGAGGCGGCTCAGTGACTTATTGATGGAGAACTGTTGTGCAAACTTTGTTTCCACAACTGTCGTTCAAGGCCGAATCGTTGCAAGCTGATCTGGCAGAGAAGATGAAGCGCGCAAACGAAATTCGCCGCCGGATACGCTGAGCGGTGATTGAGCAGTCGAATCAAAGCTTGCAAACTCCTGACAGTCGGGTTTTAATGAGGCTGTCTACATCCTCGGTCGCTTACGAGCGATCCTATTGAGGCCATAACAGTGCATTTCTTCCTGAGTCTTCCTGTCCTGGTGTGTTTCCGTTCTCGGGGCCTAGCCGAAGAGGAGACGTGCGGGCAACGAGACCCGGGGACTGTGAAACGCACACGGAGCCGCGTTCTTCCCGCGGACAAGTCAGCACTTACCTTCGCCCGGCGCTTCGAATAAGAGCGAAGAGCCGGGCCTCCTACCAGACCTGACGGTACACGACGCCATTGCTTCGCGCCTTTCCTGGCAGGCGAGGCAAGTAGCGCGCAGTCGTGTGTCGCGTCCAACAGCCTCCCGTCACGCTGCTAACGCGGCCTGCTGCCGCGCTGCGATTGCGGCGGGGCTAACCACGTGCTGGAAAACTGGGAAAGCCATGAGAATGCAAGCGAAGCATCCATTGCAGGCTGTTCAAGCCGGGAAGACACTCGCGATCGAGTTCGCAAATCGGCCTGCAGATATGCAGGGGCCTGCGCCGCAGGCGCGACACATCGCCCCATTGGGTTACTGCTCGACATATAAGGGCTACCGCCTTTCAGTCCATGCGCGGCGTGCGAACACCGATCTATACGCCGCCGACCTTGTTATTGAACAGTCGGACTCCTCATCATGTAAATTTCGCGCCCTGGACTATTTCTACACGGCGGCGGAGGCGCTAGGGTATGCGACACGATGGGGAAGGATATGGGTCGATCACCGACTGCAAAAAGTGGTGGAGCGAGCCATGGGTACCGACATCATGGACGGCAGACCTGACACCGCTCGCGGAAGCGGGGAGTAGTCCTCATGCAAACGTTCACCTCACTGTCGGTCGCGCGGCCGCTTCGCTTTGTGCTGCGGGACGCAGGCAACCCGACAGCAGCACTACTCTACTGGCTCGGTGCCGCGAAGCCTTCGACGTACGCGAGCTTTGCCGAGGTCACCCGGCGCCTGGCTCCACTGATGCAGGTGGTCTTTTCAGATGAGCGTCCTGGCGCGTTCGTGAACCGGGATGTCGTGCGCCGCGTGCATCGATCGGGCACGGCCACACGGCTGATCTTTCAAGATGAGTCCTGGCTGGAGATATGGGATGACAGTCGATGCTCAGACATCTGCAATCTTTATTCTTGCCGGAGGCAATCGTGCTGTTCCCCCAAACCTGTTCTCTCACTGATATGAAGACGCTTGCGGAAAATGAGCGCATCGTGTCCGAAAGCGATCTGGCTCAACTGAAAGCGTGCATCAATCTGCCGACGGCGACATCGCAGCAGCGAGCGATGGTGGAGACGATTGAGGCCACCGCTCTACTTGTCGCCCCCGAGCAGATACCGCCTGACGTCGTTACGATGAACACGATGATTGAATGCGCGGTACTCGACGGTGCCGACACACATCGCTGGACGCTGGTTTATCCCGACAAGGCGGACTATCGGATGGGACATCTGTCGGTGCTGTCGCCTGCCGGCATTTCACTTTTGGGTGCACGATGTGGGCAGACCGTAGTGTGCCGACCACCGAGCGGCGTGCAGATCCGTTACGTTATCAAAGCGATACTGCTGCAACCGGAGAGCCGCCACTTCGCTCAGTGACGCCTTTGGCTACCACCCGACTCGGGGGGAGCCGGGCAGTTGCAATCATCGGGCAGCGACCGGGCTGAAATCGCCGCCCCCGGGCCGACGGCGAACAGACCAAACCGAACCTTAGCGGCCGCTAGACCAAGCGCCGTATCAATGACTGCTTCCAAAAGTGCAACGGCCATCTGGTCTTTCGTACCAGTGGTGGTGACGTTGCTGGTGCACGATTTTGTTCCCACTTTTCGCGGTATTTTGTTCCAGCCTCTTGTGCGAAACTCAGCGGACTCTCATGGCGATCTCGCAATGCAGGTCCTCGAATATCTTGGCAGTGAATCCGAGGCAAGCTAACGCCGAAATGATTTGACCAGCAAGGAAGTGTCGGAGTAAAAACGCTCAGACCCGCATCGCCACGTCCGACGTTCGCTCACGCGTGGAATGCGCGTTCGGATAACTGTGGATTGCACGGTCGCTTACACATGGAATGAGCGTTCGGTTTGCGTGGAATGCGCACTCTCTCTATCGGAGGTACGACGGCCATGATCAATTACCACACGTTGGGCGGCGGCAAGCGGCTCTGCGACATCGTCTTCGCCGGCAGCCACGACGCGGGCATCACGGGCGGCGACGCCAACGTCCAGACCCAGGACCTCGAAATCTTCGAGCAGGCTAAGGCCGGCGTGCGCCTATTCGACCTGCGGATCGCGGCAACCAAGAGTTCGACTCTGTCCTCCTCGCCGGTGATGCTGAAGGCCTTCCATGCCGACCCGAAGCTGATGCACCAGAAGGATAAGAAGGACAAGACCGTCTTCGACCTGGGCGGCAGGAAGGTTGACGTCACCACCACCAAGCTGCCGCTGGACGGCGCGTTCGGCATGCGGCTCGTGGACATGCTGCAACAGGCGAAGGATTTCGTGAAATACAACACCAGCGAATTCCTGCTCCTGAAGTTCGACAAATGCACGAACTGGGCCATCATCGCGGAGATCTGCGTGCGGGAGCTCGGCGCCGCTCTCTTCACGGGCACGGGCAGCCTCAACGAGAAGACGCTCGACCAGCTGAAGAAGCACGTCGTCGTGCTCTTCACCCAGAAGGGCATCGACGAAGTCGCCGGCCAGGGCTACCTTTCGTCGACCGGGATCTGGGGCTGCAAGCGCCTCGCGGACGGCACCGGCTATAACAGCAGCTACGACGGCCTGCAATACGTCGGCAAGGGCGGCACGAACGCGCTCAACGGCGACAGCGACATGGGCAAGATCGCGTCCAACATCGAGAAGCAGAGTGGGCTGATGCAGATCGGCGCCCTCAACTCCGACCCCGAGGTGATGGGGATGATGTACTGGACGACCACCGGCCTGAAGCGGAGCATCCGGGAGCGTAACTCGACCATGTGGGGGCCGGACAACCGTCCGACCGCGCTCACCGAGCTGTGGATGGCCGGCTTCGGCGAGGCGATCGAATCGCGGCTGCCGACCTACGTCTCGTCGACCGACTACACGAACGGTGTCGCGCTGAAGGTCTTCATGCCCAACATCGTCATGATCGATTTCGCCGACATCGACAAGGGCAAGTTCATCTTCGAATTGAACATGAAGGCGACCACGGAGCTCACTCAGACCGCACGCAAGATCGAGCAGGCGCGCAAGCTGGCGCAGGGCCAGGGCGGCGGCCGGCGCCAGCAGCGGGCCGGTCTGTTCTGAGTTCCACCGGCCCCGGATAGTGGAGACCGGCAACTTCGCGTTCAATTGCTTTCCCAGGCCCTTCCTTCCATCGCGGACGAAAAGTGAACATGCTGGGAATCTATCGGCTCCGCTCGCCGTCCTGCAATGGACCACGAGCAGTGGCAGCGAGGTCTTGCCGCCGCGTCAAGACGGGATTGCCGGTCGCTTACGAATTACCGACGTGAGCGCGTTGCCGGATGAATATCTGGGTTTACCAGCCGGCTTTCTGCAAGCGGGTGCCCCTGCACGGGTGAGCAGCCTGTGGGCTGTAGACGACGGAAGCACCGCCTTGCTCACGAGCCGTTTTCACAAGAATCATTCGCGCGGAAGATGAATCAAGGGCTGCGCGCGGCTTATTGGTCTTGCTGTTAGGCTTGTTTCGGAAACGAATATGGCGGCCGCTGGCGGCTCGGCGAGCCGAATTGTCTACGTAGTTCATCCGTCAGCTTCCGCTAGTATTCCAGCCGCTCCAACGGCATGTTTCGCTGATCATTGAACGGACAGGTTGTCCAGTGCAATGAAGGTGCCGTAGAGCTGCCGTTGAAGATTTCAACGGCAGCTCTACGGCGACTTCTGTGAATGAGTACAGTCGGCCACGAAGAGCCATTCGCTCCTACCGTTGCTCGGACGCTCAGAGGTCTGCTCCGCACCAAAAACGGCCACTCCAGTCCGCGACGATGAACGCTCACGTCTGCGACGATCATGTGACGTACTGGGTTCCCGCGGGATGCTTGATGCTTAGGCGTTGCCTAGCAGGCCGTTGAAATACCCATCGATCGGCCTGAATCCGATCGATGGGTATTTCAACGGCCTGTTAATCAGCTCACGCACAGGCGCTGACGGTTTGGCCAAAGCTGAAAAGCTCTCCACGTTCAATGCTCGATCTGAGACGGCCGCAAAGTCGTTCACTTTCGGCAATGCTTGGCGCCACGGGCAGCATGCATCATTCCGGTCGAGGCCGTGTATGAGCCGGACTGGCGCAGCGGACGTGCCGTGGCTACACGCTTTTCCCACGTAGACGGCGTGCCGCTGGGCATCGCAGGTCTGTGGGACAGATACAGAGATACCGCGGGCCAGTGGCATGAGAGCTACACAATGCTGACGATTAATGCAGATCAGCGCTCTCTTTTTCAAAACTATCACCGCCCTGGCGAAGAAAAGCGCATGGTCGTGATTCTGCCTGCCGGCGCTTATGGCGACTGGCTGGCCGCCGGCGCAGACGACACCCGAGACTTTCTACGCCCCTAACCGGAGTCCGTGGGCGGCCGCTCCGGTTCGCCGACAGGTGCGCTACGGCGCCCCACATACGAGCGCCGTAGCGATGCTGCCGATCAACTAACCCTCGAGCTGGGGCATGACGACCGCCGTGTCGGAGGGACTTGGAAGTTAGAGCCCCTCGGGCCACGACTCCACGATGAATGTGGTGCTCGTGGCCGCGGCCTGACGCATTGCCTTGAGGGGTGCGTACTCAGGGGATTTGTACCAAGCTTGCGCATCTTCGACGGTCGGAAACTCGAGGACAACGCTGGAGTCCACGGGGCCATTTTCCAGCGCGGCGCTGATGACGGGCCCGGCAAAGAATTTCACGCCCTGACTCTTAACGACCGGGATCGCTTCATCGCGATATTTCTGGAGCAATGCTTTGTCGTGAGCACTGTGCACGACGAAGATCAGATAAGCACTCATAATTTACCTCTGTTTTAAGTGAAATCGCTCAACGAGGCACACACTGCCTGGTCGAGGGAACCATCACCGGCTTTCGCGCCAGAAAAGGCGCGTTCCAGTGAGCTAAACTCTAGGCGGCATGCTTCATCGGCACTATTGTCGTTTCCGTCACGCTGCCATGCTCATTACGCGGGCAGCTTGAAGGCGAGCAGATCCGCCTTTTCGATGACCGGATCGCGAACGAAGAGATCCTTGGCGGAAGCCATCAGAGCCGCGGCGGCTTGACCGGTCAGGTGACCATTGCGGCCGGCTTCGTTGTCGAACGCGTCGAAGATGGCGAACGTCGACTTGCCGGTGCGGATCGCGAACCAGGTGACGGTGAACGCCTCCTTTTCCACGAGCCCCTTAGCGCCAGCCAGGAATTCGGCGACGGCCTCTTCCTTACCCGGCTTGGCTTCCATCGTCGCGAGGATTGCGAGCTTGATCATGATTTTCCTTTCGTCCCGTATGCGGGAATGTGTGTAAGAAGCTTGTACTTTAGAGAGCTTGGTGGCTCACAATAAGTGGCAAGTTTGCCTTTTTTGATATGGTTCCTGCCATGCCCATTACGCGGGCAGCTTGAAGGCGAGCAGATCCGCCTTTTCGATGACCGGATCGCGAACGAAGAGATCCTTGGCGGAAGCCATCAGAGCCGCGGCGGCTTGACCGGTCAGGTGACCATTGCGGCCGGCTTCGTTGTCGAACGCGTCGAAGATGGCGAACGTCGACTTGCCGGTGCGGATCGCGAACCAGGTGACGGTGAACGCCTCCTTTTCCACGAGCCCCTTAGCGCCAGCCAGGAATTCGGCGACGGCCTCTTCCTTACCCGGCTTGGCTTCCATCGTCGCGAGGATTGCGAGCTTGATCATGATTTTCCTTTCGTCCCGTATGCGGGAATGTGTGTAAGAAGCCTGTACTTTAGAGAGCATGGTCGCTCACAATAAGTGGCAAATTTGCCTTTTTGGATATAATTCCTGCCATGGACATTCATGTTATTGCTATCAACGGCGTCGCGGACTTCGGGCTCTCGGCAATCGTGGACACGTTGAATTACGCAAACCAGCTCGCCCCAATGCTGGACCCTGCACCTGCGCCTCTGAACGTCACGGTGGTTGGCGTCCGACGACGCGTTCGAACCGCCAATGGACTCATCGTTCCAGTGCAGTCCATCGACCGGCAGTCTCGGCCGGACGCGATCGTCACGCCTGCCCTTGGACCGGTGACGCCTGATGCTATTGAGGCCGCACTCGAGCAGCCAGAGCTACGTGACATCAAGGCAGCGATGGTCGCCAAGTCCAACGACGAGGTGTGGATCGGCGCCGCCTGCACGGCGACCTTACTGCTCGCAGAGACGGGACTTCTGAACGGACACACGGCAACAACATCGTGGTGGCTCGCGCCGCTGTTTCGCCGTCGCTATCCGCAGGTGTCGCTTGACGACTCACGCATGCTCATCGTCTCAGCGCCGTTCGTCACAGCCGGAGCAGCCCTGGCACACGTCGACTTGGCGCTTGGGCTCGTGCGGCGTCGAAGCCCCGCACTTGCAGCGCTCACGGCTCGCTACCTGCTGGTCGATTCGCGCGCATCGCAGGCCGCCTACGCCATCCCCGATCACCTAGCGCACGCCGACCCTTTGGTCGAGCGCTTCGAGGGATGGGCGCGTCGCAATCTTTCGAAGGGCTTTAATCTCGCCGACGCTGCGGCTGCGGTCGGAACGAGCGAGCGCACCCTGGCGCGGCGCCTGCAGAGCACGCTCGGCAAGACGCCCCTCGGGTTCTTCCAGGACTTACGCGTCGAGCACGCGGTGCATCTGCTCCAGACGAGTCACGAAAGCGTCGATCGTGTGGCCGAGCAAGTGGGCTACGCCGACGGTGTGACTCTGCGAGGGCTACTTCGTCGCAAGCTTGGACGGAGCGTGCGCGATCTGCGTGCGACGCTCTAACCTACTCGAAGAGGCCGCGACGGTCAGATGCGTCGCGGCAAGATCATCGCGATGCGTGACACCCAGGCCACGGTGCTCGAGCAAGGCACCAAACGAACATGGAAGCTACCGTGTCTGGCCATGCAGGGCTACACCGAGGTCGAGCGCCGAACGGAGCAAGCGCCTTAGCAGGCCGTTTAAATACCCCCGCCGATCCGTCACGATATAGCCATCCGATCCAGAGACACGAAGAGCGCATGCGAGGCACCGACAGCTACAACGAATCCCTGTTCAGCACCGTGAGACTGGAGGAGTTCGTACCGCAGACTCATCCGCTGCGCCCGATCCGGACGTGGATGAACGAGGCGCTGTCGAAGATGGATACGAAGTTCTCGGCCATGTACGAAGCGGACATCAAAGGCGGCCGTCCGAGCATTGCGCCGGAGAAACTGATGCGGGCAATGCTGCTTCAAGTGCTGTACAGCATCCGCAGTGAGCGACAACTGGTCGAGCAGATTTCGTACAACGTGCTGTTTCGCTGGTTCGTCGGCCTGTCGATTGAGGAAGCGGTGTGGAATCACTCGGTGTTCAGCAAGAACCGGGATCGGCTGATCGAATTCGATGCGGTGACCGACCTGTTCAACGCGACAGTGGAAACGGCACATAAACGCGGCTTGCTGTCGGGCGAGCATTTCAGCGTCGACGGCACCATGATTCATGCGTGGGCCAGCCACAAGAGCATCCGCCGGAAGGATGGCGGGGACGATGATCGCCCGCCGGGCAACTGGCATGGCGAATCGCGCAGCAACGAAACGCATGAGTCGAAGAGTGACGGAGAAAGTCGGCTCTATCGCAAGAGCCATGCCGCGCCAGCCTTGCCGAGTTATCTGGGCCATGTGCTGACGGACAACCGGCATGGGTTGGTGGTGAACGTTCAGGCTAGCGAAGCGAATGGCCGGGCGGAACGCGAAGTGGCGGCGGACATGCTACGGGATGTATCGGGTTCGGGCGTGCGGATTACGGTGGGTGCGGACAAGGCGTACGACACACGTGGATTTGTGAAGGCTTGCCGTGAATACAATGTGACGCCGCACGTCGCACGTAATACGAAGCGAACGGGCGGAAGTGCCATCGACGGCCGGACAACGCGACACCCCGGCTATGCGCTGAGCCAGCGCAAACGGAAATGCATTGAACAGTGCTTCGGCTGGGGTAAGCAGATCGTGCCAATTCGACAGGTGATGGTGCGGGGGCTGGAGAAAGTCGATCAGTTGCTCACACTGACGATGGCAGCCTACAACCTGACGCGACTGCGAGCGTTGGGATTTGCGCGTCCAGAGGGCGCGTAATGCAAGAAATCGGTCGGGAAATGCGCTCGCCGGACGGATGCCAGCGCTGAATCCGGCGCCACGCAACAAAATCTCGGTGTCGTTGCGCGAATTCATGTCATCTGCGAGATCGGCCTGAATCCGATCGATGGGTATTTCAACGGCCTGCTAGGCGCGATTCGGCAATCCGCTTCAGCTCATCGGGAGTTGAAGCAGATTCAGCCAGCTGCTTGAGCAAATCAGCGGCTCTGTTTTCGTCTTTTGGGCCACCGTCGCCAAGCGTCAAACTCGTCGCGAGGTTAAGTATTGACCGGGGCAGCCCTCGCGCCGCCAAAGCCTCGAGGAGGTGACGGGCCACTTCCGGCTCTCGGGTTCGGTTGCCGCTTAGCAACTCATCAGCAAGCGATTCTACAAACCTCAACGAGCTCTCGTTTTTCGTTCCGTGTATGCCAGCGATGAGCGCTAGTTCGAAGTGGCCAACGGGATCGTGGGCGGCGTGTGCCAGCGTGCTCAGCGCGTCTTGGAAATTCAGATCATCCTTTGAGCCTGCGAACGGCGTTTGTGGCCGGTCCCCGCACTCTTCTTGCGCATGCGCGGCCGATGGTCGCCACCATCGGACAAAGTCGTCCGCGGATTCACCGTGAAGATCAACTAACGATGCGGCCAATTGCGACGCCTGATATACGCGCCTCTCGGTTACTGTCGCGCCGTCACATGCCTCATCGAGCGCGGAGGCTGCTTTGGTGCCCAGCTTGCTGTGGAGGTCGGCCCAGTCTTTATAGCCGAAGACCTCGGAGGTCACCTGTCGCGCCTGGGATTCCTTTAGCGAAAGGCGGTATTTGAGCCGATCGGCGGCCCGTGTCGGGATCGATGTGCTCTGAAAGTGGATACGCATGCCTTCTCCTAATCTCAGGGTGAGCAGAAACGGGAAACGGGGTCACATATTTTCCCGAACTCGGACCTGAAGTGACGAGCCGGCAGGTCCACCAAGAGGCTCCGTGTGCTGCGGGCAACCTTAATGTGGCTAATCACGGACCGGCCATGATAGTTGTCGCACGGGGGGCAGTCATAATTGACAATCTACGCTTTTACCTTGGAAGCCGCCAATTCCCTTTCGCGGGCTCGAGCGGCCGGAGAGGGTCGTCTGCTGACCTCCCAACGGGAACCAAGCCGCCGTTCGAACTTGTCGCGGGGCCGACGTCGGCAATGCTGATCACAGCAGCCGTTGGCCGATGCTCGTGCCAACGGCGGGTTTGGCCGACAACTTGCCGACCAACTCGGAGAGGAGAGTGTCCGTTGCGCCCCGGAAGCTGTCATTGCGGCGCACGGAGCCAGGGTGACGGGTCAGGGTCGAGAGCGTGAATTCTCTGATGCGGGAAGCTGCCGTCCGGCTGCTCGGTGCCGCCAGCGTCAACAACCTGCCACGTTGCTGACATAGAACCCAGACCTCCCCAATGTCTGCAAAGGCCGATGACTTGTCGGCGAGTGCCGGCGCGGAATGACCGTTCCACTCCGCTAACAGCCATCGGTCATGTGCAGCAACGAACGGCTGGGATGGGTCGACACCGGTCCGATCACCGATCATCGCAAGCGTGATTGCCGTGATAAGGAGACAGTTATCACGGATTGACGGCCTCAGATCTTCTCGGGCGCACGTGCTACGCGCGAAAGATCGCGGCTCCATGATTGACATGCTGCCAGCGCACCTGTTAGTGGATCAGCGGATGAAGAGCGCTCATCGCACTTTCGCTCGAGGTGACACTGCGCTCGGAGATGCCCTGGTCGATTCGCCGGACATGGTTCACCAGTTCGAGGAGGCCGTCGACGCTGAACAAAGTGTCGTCGCGGCTGTCGGCGTGCAGCAGGATTTCGCGGCACAGCAGCTGAAGCTCCCAGACATAGAGTTCGAACCATTGCCCTTGGCGAACCGAAATTTTCACTACGCCTGAGACATCAGCCAAGCGCTGACAGGCCCAGATGCGCTCGAGGGATAAGCGCAGCGCGAGCGGTCTCAGCTGATTGCGGAACGGCTTGTACAGGTCGTAGATGCCCATTGATCCCCAGACGGGCAATGGACTGATCACAGTGCGGCTGCTGGTGAAGCGAGTCGGCCAGTCGACCTAGCCGGATCGGGCAGTTTGGAACATTCAACACAGCTTTGGGGATCATTGACACGAATGGCTCAGCTGAGCGACCTCCGCGCACGGTTAAAGCTGGCGGCTTCTGCAGCGCGTGTGATCGCGCGTCGGATCGGCTCTTCGAAAACAGACGTCTGCAAAATCATCCCGCTAGCGATCATTGGTCAAGACATCGGTGGCTGTCCCGTCTCCGGCAGCGAAAGTGCGTTTCACATTGCGGGATTTACATCGAGTTTCCGCGCGATCATCATTTTGCCGCTTGAAAACATGTTTTACATCGCAAAATTTGGAGCGTATCTCCTTGAAATATAATAGTAAATTATGTCTTATGTCTTATATAAGACTCTGCCCAGACGGCGCTACTATCTAGTCATGCAGCTCGCTTCGAAAGACGTAGCGACAAGCTGAACGATTTAGACAAACGCGCTTTGCTCTTAGGAGATACACATGGCCCAATATCAAGACGACATCAAGGCAGTTGCTGGTTTGAAAGAGAATCACGGCAGCGCCTGGAATGCCATCAACCCCGAGTATGCCGCGCGCATGCGTGCTCAAAACAAATTCAAGACGGGCCTGGACATCGCCAGGTACACCGCCAGAATCATGCGCGCCGACATGGCCGCCTACGATGCCGACCCGTCGAAGTACACCCAGTCGCTGGGCTGCTGGCATGGCTTCATCGGCCAGCAGAAGATGATCTCGATCAAGAAACACTTCAACAGCACCGAGCGCCGCTACCTTTACCTGTCCGGCTGGATGGTGGCCGCGCTGCGCTCCGAGTTCGGCCCGCTGCCGGACCAGTCGATGCACGAAAAAACCTCCGTCAGCGCGCTCATCCGCGAGCTGTACACCTTCCTGCGCCAGGCCGACGCCCGTGAATTGGGCGGCCTGTTCCGCCAGCTGGATGCTGCTGAAGGCTCTGCCAAGGCCGCGATCCAGGAAAAAATCGACAACCACGTCACCCATGTCGTGCCCATCATCGCTGACATCGACGCGGGTTTCGGCAACGCGGAAGCAACCTATCTGCTGGCCAAGCAGTTCATCGAAGCGGGCGCATGCTGCATTCAGATCGAAAACCAGGTGTCCGACGAGAAGCAGTGCGGCCACCAGGATGGCAAAGTCACCGTGCCTCACGAGGACTTCCTTGCCAAGATTCGCGCCATCCGCTACGCCTTCCTGGAGCTGGGCGTGGACGACGGCATCATCGTGGCCCGTACCGACTCTCTGGGCGCCGGCCTGACCAAGCAGATCGCCGTGACCAGCACGCCGGGCGACCTGGGCGACCAATACAATTCCTTCCTCGATTGCGAAGAGTTGTCGGCCGACGAACTGGGCAATGGCGACGTCATCATCAAGCGTGACGGCAAGCTGCTGCGTCCCAAGCGCCTGCCTAGCAACCTGTTCCAGTTCCGCGCCGGCACGGGCGAAGCACGCTGCGTACTGGATTGCATCACCGCGCTGCAAAACGGCGCTGACCTGCTGTGGATCGAAACCGAAAAGCCGCACATCGCCCAGATCGGCGGCATGGTCAGCGAGATTCGCAAGGTCATCCCGAACGCCAAGCTGGTGTACAACAACAGCCCTTCGTTCAACTGGACCCTGAATTTCCGTCAGCAGACGTATGACGCGATGAAGGCCGCGGGCAAGGATGTATCGGCATACGATCGCGCCCAGTTGATGAGCGTGGAATACGACCAGACCGAATTGGCGAAGCTCTCCGACGAAAAGATCCGGACCTTCCAGGCCGACGCGTCGCGCGAAGCCGGTATCTTCCACCACCTGATTACGCTGCCGACGTACCACACCGCCGCACTGTCGACCGACAACCTGGCCAAGGAATATTTCGGCGACCAGGGCATGCTGGGTTATGTGGCCGGTGTGCAGCGTAAAGAGATCCGTCAGGGCATCGCCTGCGTCAAGCATCAGAACATGTCCGGCTCGGATATCGGCGACGACCACAAGGAGTATTTCAGCGGCGAAGCAGCCCTGAAGGCAGCAGGCAAAGACAACACCATGAACCAGTTCTGATACCAGCAATACCCCAAGCAAAACGCCAACCCAAGAGGGTTGGCGTTCCTTTATGCTGCGAGATAGCTCGCAGCATTCGGCCCGCCGATTCTCGGGCCTTTCTTCCTGGGTGCGCCATTTCCGGTTAAAAAGTCGGACGCCCGCAAATTGTCCAATTCACACTTCAAGTTTTGTCCTGCTGCGCCGTTAGCGCAGACATGGACAAAGAGACCGCTCAACAGATTGCAAGCGCCGCGCATCATGCTGCGCAGGCCATCGTCCGTACTCGCTTCGATCTTCCTGTCCCCCGTCAAGACCAACTATACAACCGCGTCTACCTTGGTCTGCTCGAAGACTCTGCAGGGCAAGGAAACCTCGCCGAGTTGCTGGCCGCTCTCGCTCGTCCGTAATATCCACCCACGAAATATGAAACGTTTTGCTGGCGTTATCATTCTGGCTCTGTTGACATCGCATCGCAATCCGGGCATCGTCTGCCGTCCGCTGACGACGGAACAGAACAACGCCCTGGCGACGACGCCCGTTGAAGACCTTCTCAATCTGAAGCTACTTCGGCTCGATCAGGTGAAGGATTCTCTCCATGCCTATCAGCTATCCAAGCGGGCAAACTCTCTACGCGTGATGTTCGAGGCTGTTCGTTGGGGCAAGCGCGGCGCGCGGGTCAATACGATTAGTCCCGGCATCATCATGACTCCGCTGGCGAAAGACGAATTGTCTGGTCCACGCGGCGCAGGCTATCAACGCATGATCGACGGCTGCCCGGCGAAACGTGCTGGCACGCCGGACGAGGTTGGAAATGTCGCGGCGCTGCTGATGGGGCGCGAAGGCGCTTTCATCACTGGCAGCGACGTTCTGATGGACGGTGGTGTCACCGCATCGTACTGGTTTGGAGAACTGGCGCCTCAATAGCGGTCGCTGCCGCGACGTCCGTCCTCACGACACGTTGACTCTGGTCGGAGCCGGGGCAGTGAAAGACGCCCAGGTCGCGCAGCACTACACCTGCACGCGATGCGGCGCCGCATTTGCGCGTATCCTCAAAGGCGAGCCGCGAAAACAAGTCTGGGTGCTGCTGAACGCGGGGCAACATTGAGCTGGAGCGCGCGCCCTTGCTAACAAGCTGCTTAAAGAACAAGAGTCCTGAATTGCCGCGCCGACCCTCGGAGGCAACCACCCAAGCGGCGCAAACGGCGGCGGAGATAGCCATGTGGACTTGCCGAAACTGCAATGCGCGCTTCTCGTTCAATCAGGTCGAAGCCCAAATCGACGAAAGCGGATTCTTTTTTATTTGTCGCGACTGTGACTACCGAAATAACCTGGTGAACATGGGTCCAGATGCGGCGGGCCGGCCGCAGCTTATCCAGCGCGACGACAAGTAGAGCAACTTTTCGGAGGCGGCCATGCAATTCGACTATAGGGAGTTTCACATCAACGCGTCGCCTCTTGATGAAGGCGGCCGTTACTACGCTCGAGCAAAGATCTACCGGCGCGCCTCGGCGACCGGAGACTCCGTCGAAGTGAAATATTCGGGCGACCTCGGTGACTATCCCTCCGACGCGGACGCGATCGAAGCGGCGCAGCGTTGGGCGATGCAGTGGTGCGACAACAACTCCGGATAGGGCACGGGTACGGATTCCTCGAAACGGCTCAGATTTGCCGATGATTCGGTCTCCGTGAGCCGGCTTCGGAAAAGCGCCGCGAAACGGCCTCGCGCCAGTACTTTCTGTTCGTTCATGCTGTCGTTGTCCTTGCGGTTAGATCGGTCGCCGCACATGTGGTCGACCAGTGCTTCGTCGCCTTCCGTTTGTTGGAGGTCGAGCGGAATCTGTTTCGCGTAGAACGCTGCTTCGTGCTGCAGCTCCGCGGAGGGCGATCGATCGTTTCTTCGCGCTCCTTGCCAGTGTTCTGGTACGAAACGATGCAGTCATCGGGCAGGCCGCCGTTCGCTTCGAGGATCTGATGCAGCATGTAGCCGCTCGTGCGGCCGCAACTGAATCAAATCTGCGTGGCTCCGTCGATGACGTATGGATCGCTCATATGCTGGTGCTCTTTATCAGGTTGCGCAGCCACGGCGCGGCGTATGGGTCGATCTCGTTGTAATAGGCAGTCATGCTAGGATTTATCCAAAACCCGTGGCGAGACTGTCATGACCAGCAACAATTTCTCGTACAAAGAAGTCACCTATAGCGTTTATGTGACGCAACAAAAGGACGGAAGGTGGGACTGGGCATACACGTTGACGAAGCCGCCCATCTACTGGAAAAACCCTGAAACGCCAGCGGCAACCCCAGAGCAGGCGATCGAAGAGGCGCGTTTCGACGCGGAGCGTCGGATCGATGCGATGAAGTGAGCCGTTGAAAATGACGCGGAGGTCTGGTTGTCTGCCAAACGCGTCTCGCTTGATTGGTTTGAAAGCATACGGCTATGCCGTGTGTCCGTAGAACTCGCAACGACCGTTTGGGCTATCGAACTGCTGCAGGACGCTGGCGAACTAGCAATGCTATTCACCGACGGGGGGGCGACTGGATTATCAGTCTCCGATTGTTCGCGGAATACACGACAATTGCGTCGCGAGGTTGGCGACGTGGCGCTATGAGATGTAGCCTGCCGTCGCCGCGATTTGTCGCGTAGGGTTGTCGGAAGTCGACCGATAAGGGAGCTTCGTCTTGTCCAGCAGCGGCCATTCAAATATTGCATCATTGCCAGCATAATCAACAAAAGTGATTGCTTACCGACCGATCCATGTCCCCAGAAGAGATCAACGCAGGATGCTCCGAGCTATTTGATGCGTGGTGCGAACGTCGTGCCGTTCGCCCTTTGCGACATCTGCTCTCCGCATGGCCACTGACAAGTGGCCTAACGGACGATTGGGGTGCGCTTCGCGATGCTTTACGAACAGTGCGAGCAGATTGTCATGCGGAGATTCCCAATACGGAACTTGGCCGAGTTGAGGACTTAATCCGCGCTGTCGAATTCATCGTCTTTCGGTAATGAATTGCCTATTGACCAGCATCGCCAGAAATCCAGGTTCGAACGACGACATCAACAGTGGCCGCAACAGTATTCCAATCGTCAGGATCGAGACCGTGTGCGTCGATCCCGTTCAGCGCTTCGGCAGCCAATTGCTCCGAGCGGGCAGCCGACATGTTAGAGCGCTCTCGGATGAGCCTCGCCGTTCATTGCAAGGTTTCCGAGCTGTAGCGCTGAGTCATTTCGATTTTCCCGTTCTCAGTCCCCTCGCAAGATCGTAAATTTCGCTACGAAGCTTATCGAAAAGCCCCTTGTCGCACACGTCGAGCAGCACTCCGGCGCCACCATTACTTCGCTGCAAAACGACGTCGTTCAGGCTCCCCATTCCTCCGTATGCGGAAAGCAAATGTTCGAGTCCATAGCCATCCAAAGAGCGAATCAGCCTCGCGTCCTTGGTCAACCATTCCGCGCATCGAACCTGTCCGTAGGAGCGAAGCAGTGCTTCCGCCTGATCAAGCATTTGGGCAAGAGCGTCTATTTCTGAAGGCATTAACGTTCCTCGACATTGAGGGTTGCTGCAAGTGTGATGCTTTATCCAAACGCAGGAGCAAGCCGATTGTCAACGACCTAAGCCACGTTGGCGAGTGCCCGTTTCTGGAGTCTTACGCTTTGAGCGTTAGGCGCTCGCCGCCGCTCGACAACAATTGCGCAACAGAAGCCGAAGGTTCCGTGTCAGCAAATAGTCGATCGTATCGGAGCACAAAAGCGGTTCTGCTATCCGATTGACTTCGTTGGTCACGTAGATTGTCCGGCCCGTAAGAGCGCGCTGCCGCTCCGGCCGACGAGACATAGAAGCGTATGCAACTATCTTGCGCGCGCGGTTCTATTCCATCACGTCAGAGACTTGGGATGCGCAACGTCCCAATTTAAAACACATGCGGCGCTCTGGGGTCTTCCAGGCGTCCGATTTTGCGACATTGGTCAGCGGCGTTGCAGAGTCACGTTTGTCATCCACGTGTGGTTTCCCTTGCGCTTCATGTCAATGGCGCCGCATGTGGCGATTGCGTCGTCATTGGCACAGACGTTGCATGATGACCGACTCGAGAAAGATCGCAAGAGTTGTAGGGAACGAGAGTCCGGCAGTTATTTCCACCCAACGCTGAAACTCGAACCTTGCTTGTCGAGTGCAGGCAGTCGGGGCGGAAACGAATGGGTGCTGCTTTCGCTCCAGCATGGATTGACATGTACGCACTGTCCGTCTGCACGGGGTCGCCGACAGTAAGTGGGCGTCATTTCATCTCCCGGAAGGATGGGCTGACGGTGTCGTGATTGCGTCGGATCTTCTGTGCGCCGCAGTCGGGGCTCGCGTCTTCGCAAAGATCGAGATACATCGTGATGACAATCCTGACTCACGAAGAGGCGATCCCAATGGTCCGCAGGTCGCCCGTTCAACGCCTGCCTGGAGGAGATACATCGTGAAAGCTGCTGTCCTGCATCAGTACGACGAGTCGTTGAGCCGCGACGAGTTCGTGCGCTACGAAGATGTCGCCGATCCGAAGATCGAACGAACTACGGACGTTATCGTGCGTATCGGTGGCGCTGGTGTTTGCCGAACTGATCTCCACGTAGTGGAGGGTATCTGGCGCAGCAAGGTGGACGTGGCGCTGCCCTATATCATGGGGCATGAGAATGCCGGCTGGGTCGAAGCGGTGGGAAGCGGTGTCGAGAGCGTGAAGGTTGGCGATGCGGTGATCTGCCATCCGCTGGTGACAAGCGGGCATTGTCTCGCATGTCGGCGCGGCGACGATATGCATGCGACCGACAGCCGGTTTCCCGGCATCAACGCCAACGGCGGCTACGCACAGTACCTGTTGACGGGCGAACGCTCACTGATCAGGTTGCCGAAATCGCTTGCGCCGAAGGACGTCGCGCCTTACACCGACGCCGGGCTGACTGCGTATCGCGCTGCCAAAAAGGCATCGCGTCATCTGCTGCCGGGTCAGTTCTCAGTGGTGATCGGCGCCGGCGGTCTGGGGCACATCGGCATCCAGGTGTTGAAGGCTTTGTGCGCGGCCGAAATCATTGTGGTCGACCGCTCCGACGTCGCGCTGCAACTTGCGAAGGAATGCGGTGCGCACCACACGATCAAGGCCGACGGCCACGAGGTGGCGAGCGTTCTGGAGTTGACGGGCGGCAACGGCGCAGAGGCGGTCATCGACTTCGTCGGCGAAGGCGATGCGATTGCCAAGGGCCTCGCGATGACCCGCAACGCCGGGTTCTACTACATCGTCGGCTATGGCGGGAAGATCGAGTTGCCGACGATCGACATGATCACCAGCGAGAAGACCATTGTTGGCAACCTGGTCGGCACCTACGCCGAACTCGTCGAGTTGATGGCGCTCGCCGATCGTGGACTCGTCCATCTGGCCACCCGCGAATACCGTCTGAGTGAGGCGAACCAGGCGCTCAAAGACCTGCACCATGGCAAGGTGAAGGGCAGGGCTGTGCTGATTCCGTAGCGGATAGGTCTTAAGGGGAACGGCCGTGATATCACAGAGAAACATAACACCCCTATTTTTCGAGCGCGTGCGTCTGGTCATCGCATTGACCGACGTCAACTCCCGACACTTGCGCGGCGAGAGCCGTCGCGCGGGCGCGGAGATCGAACTGGCGTGTGCGCTGGAATCCGGGAAGCGCGAAGGCGCGTCGCCCGATGAAACGCACGATATCGCGCAATTACGGGAGCGACTGCGCGATGCCGAGCACAGCTTGCAGGCGATCGAATCCGAGCGTGGCCGGCTCGAGAGCGAACTGGCCGATTTCGACGCGACGGTGCCGCGTGCGAACGGGCGGGACTGGCAATGAACCGGATCCCGATTACGGTTCTCACCGGGTTTCTCGGCGCCGGCAAGACCACGCTTCTCAATCGCATTCTGCGCGAGCAGCATGGCCGGCGCTATGCGGTGATTGTCAACGAGTACGGCGCGATCGGTATCGATGGCGGCCTGGTCGTGGGCGCTGAAGACGAGGTCGTCGAACTGAACAACGGTTGCGTCTGTTGCAAGGTGCGTGGTGATCTGATCCGCGTGGTGTCGGGGCTGATCAGGCGCAAGAGCGGTTTCGACGGGATCCTGATTGAAATGTCCGGCCTCGCGGACCCCGCGCCCGTCGTTCAGACGTTCTTCGTCGACGACCTCATCCGTCAACACACCCGGCTCGACAGCGTGATTTGCGTCGCGGATGCCTGTCATCTACATATGCATCTGGCCGATAGTCGGGAGGCAGCGGAGCAACTCGCACAAGCTGACGTCGTGCTGCTCAATAAGGCCGACCTTGTCGGCACAGCGGAGCTCGCGTCGGTGAAGGAGGCCATCCACCGCATCAACCCGACTGCCGAGATGCTGCAGGGCGTCAGGTGCGCGGTTGCGCTTTCGACGCTGCTCGATCGCGGTGCGTTCGATCTCAAGCGTCTGCATCTGGCCGCACCCCAACCTGGAGGCAGCGAGTTTGCGCGCGGCGAGCGCAGCTGGCGCTATGTTCCAGTCAATCCGCGTGCGGCTGTCGATCTGGGACGGCACAGTCACGGGATAGACAGCGTGTCGCTGCGCGTCGATACATCTCTCGAGCGCACGCGCTTCCTCTCGTGGCTGCGGCAGCTGGTGGTCGAACAAGGCCGGGATCTGTTGCGGGCGAAAGGTATTGTCGACCTCGCGGGATCGGAGCGCCGCTTCGTGTTTCAGGGGGTGCACATGACGATGGACACCGATTTCGACCGGCCATGGCGAGCCGACGAACATCGTGACAGCCGTTTGGTGTTCATCGGTCGAAACCTCGACCGGCGCGACCTGCGCGAGAGCATCCGATACTGCGAGATCGACTCATGAACGCACCGCCGACTCTGATCGAACTGCTTGGGGCGCGCTGGATAACAGAGGCCCCTGTGGTGGCGGCTGTTTGGGACGCCGCGGGCCAATACGCCGGATTCGCACTGGGCGACGGCACGCTGGCGCTCGCTGCCGGCACGTGGGACGGTGGCCCGCGACTCAAGCCGCGCGAGCACGGCGGCGTCGAGTTCACGCAAGCGCTAGCGCCACCCGCACCGCTGAGACGTTTCAGCGTGCACGACGGCACCTGTCTCGCGCTGGCCGCCAATTGCGCAGGTGGCTTTCTCAGCGGTGGCGACGACGGCCGGCTTGTCCACCTCGCCGCCGATGGCGCCAGCGAAGTACTCGTGGATACGGGCGGCGAATGGATCGACCTCGTGACGACCCGTTCAGCCGGAGGCTATGCCTATGCAACCGGCCGCCGCGTCCACTTGTCTGGGACGAAGCCGGACGTGCTGACGTTGCCCGGTTCGGCGACCGCGCTTGCCTTCGATACGGACGGCGCGCAGTTGGCCATCTCCCATCATGGCGGAGTCACGCTATGGTCCGCTGACACGCATGAACACTGCCGTCTGACGTGGCCCGGTTATCACCGCACCGTCGCGTGGAGCCCGGACAGCCGCTATCTGGTGAGCGGCATGGAGGAGAACGCGCTGCACGGCTGGCGTCTCTCCGACGGCGGCGACATCGAAATGGGTGGCTATCCTGGGCAACCGCGCTCACTGTCGTTTTCCGCGGACGGTCGCTTTCTCGCCACAAGCGGCGGATTGCGTGCCGTCTGCTGGCGCTTCGATCCGCCCGGCCGCGACGGACAGCCGCATGAGTGCGGCATGGCGGGCAAGACGCCCGTCAGCCAGGTTGCCTGTCACCCCGCGCATCCGCTGATCGCGGTGGGTTATCACAACGGTGCGGTGCTGCTATGTCAACCGGGCAGCAATGATGCGCTCTTCATCAGGAATCCCGGTGGCGGTCCTGTTAGCGCGATCGCCTGGTCGCCCGATGGAGAACGCCTCGCGCTCGGTACGGAGGAGGGCGAACTCGCTCTGGTGTTCTTGCCGGATGTGTTGTTCCGCTTCCGCAGTGCGGCGTAAACGCGCAGCGAGAGCCACCACATACAACGAAGGAGACGACGATGAACGACCCACACCCGTCCAAGGATCTGTTTTTCGAGCGGTTGGGCGCGCTCGCCGACGCGATGATTGCGGCCTACGGCAAGGACTTCGCGATGGGCGCACTGGTTCTCGCTGCACGCTTCGTCGCCGAGGGCAGGCAACCTGCCGACACTTCTCCCGGCATGAACTATCAGGGAGAAAGCCGGCGAGGCGTTGCCCCGTAGCTGCTTTGTGTCTGAGCACGTTGCAGGCGTACTCTGACGCATGGAGTCGTACACCGGCATCTAGCAGATTCGTCTGGTTGAAACACGGCGTCCTGAATGTAATAAGGATTACGTATCTGTTCTTCAGCGGACCGCTAATGAAGCCGATGGTGCGCGACGATCAGATTCAGGTTTAAAGACATCGCGGCCTGCGCATTAAGCCGGCGATGCGTAGAAGGGGAAGCAGGCGCCGCGACGAATTGGAAGCGTCCCAACATCGGACAGGTCTGGCGAACACGAATGTCGCATAACACGACAGAGAAGCCTCGCAGGGGATCGCTTAAAGCTTCTTCAGGCCGCCGAGCCTTGTCAATCACGATGCGCAACGACATGGCACGCTTATCGCTCTTAGGGCTGATGTCGACAGGAAAGCGTTGACGTCCCGAAGCGCGAAATGAAAACGACAGGAGGCACGTTCATGAAGAACGGATCTGGACACTCGTGCTTTCAACATTGCTCCCGCCAATTTTCGCCAGCGGCTGCGGCCACGTTTTCGTGTAATTGACTGCGGCCGCTGCATCAGCCGACCACTGCCTTTAGTGGCCTTGCGCTAAGCGGCCCTGCCCGAAGTATCGCCGTTCGACGGTAATCGTGAAGTGGAACCAGGAGAGCCCAATGTCTGATGGATTAACGCTCAACAAGATCACGTCCCAGCGTGGAATCAGTATCGGTGAGGCTGCCCGCCGCGTCGCCGATCTCGGCTGGACGCCCAGTTATGTCCAGGAAGCGATGACCTTCCCGACGGACTACAAGATCAGCAAGGCGCCGCGCGACCCGATGAAACAGGTGCTGCGCTCGTACTTCCCGATGCAGGAGGAAAAGGATAACCGCGTCTATGGCGCGCTCGACGCGGCGTTGCGCGGCGACATGTTTCGCAACGTCCAGCCGCGCTGGGTCGAGTGGATGAAGCTGTTTCTGGCGATCATCCCTTTCCCGGAAATTTCGGCGGCGCGTTCGATGGCAATGCTCGGCCGGCTCGCGCCGGGTGAAGAGTTGCGTACCGGCTTCACGATGCAGATGGTCGACGAATTCCGCCATTCGACGATCCAGATGAATCTGAAGAAGTGGTACATGGAAAACTATATCGATCCCGCCGGGTTCGATATTACGGAAGCGGCATTCGGCAAGTGCTATGCGACCACCATCGGCCGTCAGTTTGCGGAAGGTTTCCTGACGGGTGATGCGGTGACGGCAGCCAACGTGTTTCTGCAGGTTGTTGCGGAGACGGCCTTTACCAACACGCTGTTCGTGGCGATGCCTTCGGAAGCCGCGCGCAACGGCGACTATGCTTTGCCGACGGTCTTTCTGTCGGTGCAGTCAGACGAGAGTCGGCATATCGGCAACGGCCATTCCCTGGTGATGTCGATCATCAACGACCCGGACAATCACCTGTTGCTGGAGCGCGACCTTCGCTATGCCTTCTGGCAAAACCACGCGATCGTCGATGCGGCAATCGGCACGTTCATCGAATACGGCACCGCGGATCGCGACAAAAACAAGGAATCGTACGCCGAGTTGTGGCACCGGTGGATCTACGAGGATTACTACCGCACCTACATGCTTCCTCTGGAAAAGTACGGCATCAAGATCCATCACGACGATGTCGCCGCTGCCTGGGATCGCATCGTCAAGCAGAACTATGTCCACAAGGTCGCGCAGTTCTTCGCCGTCGGCTGGCCGGTCAACTTCTGGCGTATCGAAGCGCAAACCGAAAAGGACTTCGAGTGGTTCGAGCACAAGTACCCCGGCTGGTACGCGGAATTCGGCGACTTCTGGAAGTGGTATGCAAAGAAGAGCGTGCCCGGCGAGACCAACATGCTGTTCGACCAGGAGAACGGCTATGTGTATCCGCATCGCTGCTGGAGTTGCCTCGTGCCATGTCTGATTCGCGAAGACTTCGTCGTCGATGAAGTGGACGGTCAGCTGTACACCTACTGCTCCGAGTTGTGCCGCTGGACCCACAAGGTCGCGTTCGCATCCGAATACGAGGGGCGTCCGACGCCCGCGATGGGACGCTTCAGCGGACGCCGCGAGTGGGAAGAGTGCTACCACGGCTGGGATCTCGCCGATTGCATCAAGGATCTCGGTTTCGTGCGCAGCGACGGCAAGACGTTGGTGCCACAGCCGCATCTGCGGTTCGACGACAAGAACATGTGGACGCTGGACCACGTCAAGGGACACACGATCCAGAGCCCGATTGTTCTGCTGCGTGGCATGACACCGGAACAGCGTGAGAAGCACATTGCCGACTATCGCGCCGGGTTCAGGATCAACCCGGTGAACTGACTCAGCGACGTCGTCCGGAACAGGTGATGCGCCTGTTTCGGGCGTGTCAGGAGCGCACGATGAGCGACACGCAAGAGAAGGGGATCGACATGCCGGATGCGGGCGACGACAAGGTATTTCATACCGTGCGGTTCGAACCGGTCGGCGTCGAAATGACGGTCGCGGAAGGTGAGACGGTGCTCGATGCGGCTTTCCGTCAGGGCATCTCGGTGATGCATGGCTGCAAGGAGGGGCAGTGCAGCAGTTGCAAGTCGCTGCTGGTCGAAGGCGATGTCGAGATGAAGAAGTACTCGACATTCGCGTTGCCTGATTATGAGCGCGAGACCAATCACATTCTGTTGTGCCGGACACTCGCCTACAGCGATCTGACGGTCGAACTGCTCAACTACGATGAAGACCTGATGCGCCGTTCGATAGCGGTCGGCGAATTCGACGCGACGCTGACGAGGATCACCGCGCTGACGCACGACATCCGGTTGCTGGAAGTGGATCTGTCACGGCCACTGCGCTTCTGGGCTGGGCAATATGTGGACCTGACGCTTCCGGGCCCCGGTATTACGCGGTCTTTCTCGATGGCCAGCACACCGAACGGTGAGAGGAAAGTCGAATTCATCATCAGGAAGTACCCGAACGGCGCGTTCTCGTCGCAATTGGACGGCGGCCTGAAGGCCGGCGACAGGCTGGTGGCCAAGGGACCATACGGCACCTGTTTTCGGCGTGAAGACCAGCCGGGACCGATGGTGCTGGTCGGGGGAGGGTCAGGGATGTCCCCGCTGTGGTCGATCCTCAACGATCACCTGGAAAGCGGCGAGCAACGGGCGATCCGTTTTTTCTACGGCGCGCGAAGTCGTCGCGACCTGTTCTATCTGGACGAGTTCGCGGAACTCGAAAATCGGCTGCCCGACTTCCGCTTTATTCCGGCACTGTCGGACGCTGAGCCGGGCGACGACTGGACCGGCGAGACGGGTTTCATCCACGAGGTGCTAGGCCGCACATTGCGTGAGGAATCGCTTGAAGGGGAGATCGACGCGTACACCTGCGGACCGCCGCCGATGATCGATGCGGTGATACCGGTCCTGCAGATGGCGGGTGTCTCGCCCGAGCGGCTCTATTTCGACAAGTTCACCCAGGCCATTCGCTGAGTGGCGCGTTGCCGGCGCCCCCAATCGAAGTTCCGATAACTGAAGGACGAAGGAGGACCAACATGAGCACGTTGCCAGAGCAATCAGCACCGGTGAAGTCAGGCGCCGCTGGTGCGGCCCAGTTTGCCGGCTGGGAGAGCCGCAAGTACAACTACTTCGAGCCGAAGGGGCGCAAGGCGACCCACTACGAGGACATGACCGTCGATGTTCAGCCCGATCCGAAGCGCTATCTGCTTCAGGACTGGATCCTCGCGTTCGCGGATGGCACACCGACCTACTCGGAAACGTGGACGGCAGCGCAATGTACCGACTGGCACAAGTTCCGCGCAGTCGACGAAGAGTGGGAACGTACGCACTATCAGCGGCAGTCGACGATCGTCGGAATGATCACAACCGCCGTCAACAACGCCCGGCGATCGGGTGCGGTGAAGCGTTTCGACAAGACCTGGGTCAAGGTGCTGGAGCAGCATCTGGGCGCATACAAGCATGCGGAGTTCGGTCTGGGCACCTCAACCATGCATGCGCAGCGCTACGGCTACACGCAGATGATCAACAGCGCGATTCTGACGAACGCATCGTACAAGCTGCGGTTCGCTCAGGACTTGACCCTCTACCTCGGCGAGATCGCACTGGACCTGCCAAACGTGGATCTCGACGCCGGCAAGGTGCATTGGCTGACCGATCCGATCTGGCAGGAAACGCGGCGGGCGGTCGAGGCTATCGGCGGCGCGACTGACTTCCTCGAAAAGTACTTTGCAGTGAACGTCGTATTCGAGCCGCTGGTTGCCGATCTGTTTCGTAGCGGTTTCATCATGCAGGTGGCCGCTGCGCAGAACGACTTCCTGACACCCACGGTGGTGTCCGCAGCAGAGGGCGACTACGAGCGAAATCTGGCCAACGCTGTTGAACTGTTCCATATGCTTGCCAACGATCCGAAGCACGGCGAAAGCAACCGCAAGCTGTTCGGCGAATGGCTCGAAAAGCACGGCGCGCTGGCCTCTTCCGCAGCGAAGCAGCTTCAGCCGATCTGGTCGATCCCGCATGTCAAAACGGCGCAGTTCAACGATTGTCTGAGCAACTCGATCGAGCGGGCCGAGATGATCGCCAGAGAAATCGGCATCCACTTTCCATTGGCAATTCAGGCCTGAGCGGTTTCCTGCCCATACGACCTAACCGCAAGAGGAGTACGCAATGTCAGTGCATACCGACAATATCTTCAAGTCGATGAAGGACGTTCGCTTCGAGCAGACGATTTCCCATCAATGCGGCGTCACGATGAACGACAGCGTCGAGGCGCGTGCGATCGCCGAACTGATGGGCCACAAGCCGGGCATCACGGTGACTTATCTGCCCGCGATGATTCGCATCGATGGGCAGGGCAAGATCGAATTCAAGATGGGTGAGATCAGCGAAGCGCTAGGTCGCGAAATGACCCCGCATCTGTTTGAGATATCCACTTCGACCCACTACGGGCGAATGGTGATGATCGATGACGAGACGGTCGTCCTGTTCGGCAATATGGACGACGCGATGGCCTACGAATGAGCACGCCGTGCCACCTCGAATCGCGGCCGGCGCCTGCATATGCGGAAGGCCGCGCACACAACCACGGAGACAATAGCCATGTATCGAACCACAGACGGTGAAGAGATTTTCATCATCGACGGACACGTCCACCTATGGGACGGCAGCAAGGCCAACGTGAAAAACGTACATGGCCAGCAGTTCATCGATTGCTTCTATGCGTATCACTCGAACCTGAGCCCGAAGGAATACTTGTGGCCCAAGGACAAGTTCGACAAGTACGGCGAGGAAGCCATGTATGAAGACCTGTTCGTCACGGGTTATGACGATATGGCGATCTGTCAGCCGACCTATCTGATCGACTTCTACAAGAACGGTTTCAATACGACCGAAAGCAACTATGTGCTGAAGAAGAAGTACCCGCACCGGTTCATCGTCAATGGCGCATTCGATCCGCGCGACGGCGAGGCGGGTCTCGATCGCCTGGATGAGCTTTCCGAACTCTACAAGATCCAGGGGGTCAAGCTCTATACGGCCGAATGGCGCGGCGACAGCAAGGGCTACAAGCTGTCGGACCCAGGCGTGCAGCGATACCTCGAACGCTGCGAGAAGCTGGGCATCCGCAACATCCACGTCCACAAGGGCCCGACTATCCTGCCGCTGAACCGCGACGCGTTTGACGTTGCCGATGTCGACGACGCGGCCACCAGCTTCCAGAACCTGAACTTCATTGTCGAACATTGCGGCCTGCCGCGTCTTGACGATTTCTGCTGGATCGCGACGCAGGAAACCAACGTCTACGGTGGTCTCGCGGTGGTGTTGCCGTTCATTCACACCCGTCCCGAGTACTTCGCGCATGTGATCTCGGAACTGCTGTTCTGGATCGGCGAGGACAAGATCCTGTACGGCAGCGACTACGGTATCTGGTCGCCCAAATGGCTGATCGAGAAATTCATGGCGTTCGAGTTGCCGGAAAGCGTGAGCAAGGAAACGGGCGTTCAACTGTCGCTTGCGGCCAAGAAGAAGATCCTCGGGCTCAATGCGGCGCGGCTGTACGGCATCGACGTCGACGCGCAGAAGAAGGTGCTCGTTGAGACCCGGCAGCCGGTGCCGGTCGGCGTATGAGCATCATCGCCTCAAGGCCCGCCGCCGATCGGTCAGCACAAGTGTGGGCCCAGCTCCAGTCGGTCACCGATCCCGAACTGGACGAACCGGTGACCGAGCTGGGTTTTGTGACGCGTGTCGACGTGGATGCGGGCGGAGGCGTACAGATCGGCTTCCGGCTGCCGACTTACTGGTGCGCCGCCAACTTCGCGTACCTGATGGCCGACGACATGCGCCGCGCCGTAGCAGGCTTGCCGTGGGTGACGAAGGTCACGGTTGGGCTGGGCGAGCATATGTACGCCGACGCAATCAACCGTGGCGTGGCGGCGGGCCTGTCGTTTCAGCACACCTTTGGCGATGAGGCCAGCGGCGAACTTGAAGAAGTCCGCCGGACGTTCCTGATCAAGGCCTTTCAGCGGCGGCAGGAAGCCCTGCTGACGTCGCTGCTCGAACACGGCCTTGAACCTGCAGTGGCGGTGCGCATGAAGGTCGCGGAACTCGCTGAACTGCCGGACCATCTCGCCAGTCCGCGGCTCCTCGACCGCTATCTGGAGCGGCGCTTTGTCGTCGCGCGCCACGCCAGCGATGTGGCGCGGGCCAACGAACTGGCCTTTGTCGACAGCAGCGGCGCATCGCTCGATGCCGACGTGCTGCCCGGCTACCTGCGTGCGCTGCGGCGGATCGGCGTCAACGCGGAATTCAACGGCGCATTGTGCCGGGGTTTGCTGGCGGCGCGTTACGGAGACGCAGGCGCGCCGCAGGGTGACATCAAACCGGTGCGCTTCGTTCGTGCCGGCGACTTGAAGCGCGACGACGGGTTTGCACAGACGACCGGGAAGACAGCCGGGTCCATTTGAAATAGAGAGCGATCCAGAATAACTGGGACAGGAGGAGCAGGATCATGCCGAACATCATGCTGCATGACGACGAGGCTCGTTTGGCGCTGGGCCGCGGAGTCGCGAAGCTGGCCAAGGCGGTGCGGGGTACGCTCGGCCCTCGCGGGATGAACGCCATCATCGACCGGCCGATCGGCTCGCCGATCATCTCGCGCGACGGGGTGAGCATCGCCAACGAAATCGAACTGGAAGACCCATTCGAGAATATCGGTGCGCAGGTGGTGCGCGAAGTGTCGAAACAAACCAACGAGGTTGCCGGCGACGGCACGACCACGGCCACCGTGCTAGCCGACGCATTGGTCCAGGACGGGCTGGCGTGCCTTGCCGAGGGCGCCAACCCCGTTGAACTGGTGCAGGGCCTGGAGATCGCGGTGGACGAGGTGATTGCGGCGCTCAAGCGCGCCGCGACGCCGCTGCACGGCACTGAAGAGGTATGCGCGGTTGCCGTGGTCGCAGCTAATGACGAAGTCACCGGCAAGATGGTTGCCGAAGCGCTGGAGCGCGTGGGCCCCGATGGCATCGTCGACGTCGAGTACGGCACCACCGTCGAAACGCGTCTGGAAGTCGTCGACGGGATGGCATTCGATCGCGGCTACCTTTCCCATCACATGGTCACGGACATCGAAAGAATGCAGGTGGTGCTCGATAACCCACTCATTCTGATGACCGACCAGCGGCTGCAGTCGCTGGAAGAAGTGGCGGCGCTTCAGGCGCTCGCTTCGCAGAGCAAGCGCCCGTTGCTGATCATCGCAGAAGAGGTCGCGCCCGCTTGCGTCATGACCTTGCTCGCGTGGCGGGACAAGGGCGGCGGTCCCGTCGCGGCGATCCATCCGCCGGAGTACGGGCATTGGCGCAAAGCGATGCTCGAGGATATCGCCATCGTCACGGGCGGACGGGTGATCGCGCGGGATCTGGGTGGCAGGCTCGAAGCCACGGAATTGCGCGATCTCGGCAGCGCGCGGCAGGTCCGCATATCGTCGAACCAGACCATCATCTCAGCCGGCGGCGGCGATCCGGGCGCCGTCGCCGCGCGTCGCCAGCAGGTGGCGCGCCAGTATGAGATGGCCCCCGAGAATGTGGAGCGGGACAAGTTTCAGGTGCGCCTCGCCAAGCTATCGGGTGGCACTGCGCTCATTCTGGCGGGCGGAGCAACGCCCGTCGAACAGAAGCGCCGCCTTCATCTGATCGAAGATGCGATCAACGCGGCGCGCGCGGCGATCGCCGAGGGCGTCGTGCCGGGAGGCGGGATGGCGCTGCTGCGGGTGTCCTCCGAACTCGAAGGCGTCATTGCACGGACGCATGGCAGCAGGCAGCAGGGCGTGAGGTTGCTGCAACGCGTGCTCGCGAAACCGCTGTATCACATCGCGACGAATTGCGGCCTTGACGGAACGGCGATCGTCGGCGAAGCGGTGCGAGTGAAACCCGACATGGGCCTCGATGCGCGCACGGGTTCGTTCGTCGACCTGAAGGCGGCCGGCATCATCGATCCTGTGAAGGTCAGTTACAGCGCGGTGCGCAACGCGGCCTCGGTCGCCGGACTCATCCTCACCACGCAGACGCTGATTGCGAAAAAGCCGGACACGATCGATCCTACTGCGGGGCCGGCGCTAGGCGCGGGGGCCGAATTGCTCGGCCGCAAGTAGTCGCACGGTAACCGGTCTTCGCGTCGAAGACCGGCTAAAGAAAGGGCGCGCCCGGCGTGGATCGGGCGGCCACCCATGGAAGGAGACAGCAATGGCTATGAAACTGGCCTCACACGACAACACACGGGCGCCGACGGTACGCCGCGCGGGCGCGATGTCAGCGCCCCGCCTGCTCAAGCTCACATTGGGCTGGTCAATTACGCTTTGCGGCGCGGTTCTTCTGATGACCGATGTGAGCGCAGCGAGCACTCCGCTGTTGCGCAGCCTCGTCGACGCAATCCGAAGCGCGATCGCGTGAACGCCATGCCTGCCTGCTGAACGGGGCACGCCTATGACTTTGACGAGCAAGGAGCGACGACCTTGGACGATCGCGTGCGCGGCGTAGTCGAACCGACGACCCTAACCGGACGCACGACGCTTGCGGTAAGAGAAATATTGGACGGCCGCCGCCGCGGTGCGCGGATGCTTCTGCCGTTCGCGGGACCGGCCGTCGTGGTCTCCGTTGCATATATGGACCCGGGCAACTTTGCGACGAACATTCGCGCGGGCGCCCGCTACGGATATGCGTTGCTGTGGGTCGTACTGCTGGCGAACCTTATCGCCATGCTGTTTCAGTCGTTATCGGCGAAACTCGGAATCGTCACCGGGCGAAACCTTGCAGAACTGTGTCGTGAGCGGTTCCCGAAACCGGTTGTGCTTCTGATGTGGGGCGTAAGCGAAATCGCCGCGATGGCAACCGATCTTGCCGAGTTTCTCGGTGGCGCAATCGGGCTGTCGTTGCTGTTTCACATGCCGTTGCTTGCCGGCATGATGGTCACGGCGGTCGTGACGTATGGTCTTCTGCTGTTCGAGAACGCCGGTTTTCGACCGCTCGAACTGGTAATCGGCGCGCTGGTCGGGATCATTGGCTTGTCCTATCTTGCCGAACTGTTCATTACACCGGTTGGCTGGCCGGATGCTTTCGCGAATATGTTCTCCGTCCAGGTGCCCGACGCGGATGCGCTGATGATTTCCGTCGGCATCGTAGGTGCGACCGTGATGCCGCACGCGCTCTTTTTGCATTCGGGGCTGACGCAACATCGTGCTTCCGTCAGGACCGAGCTAGAGCGCACAAGACTGCTGAAATTTTCGAACATCGAGGTCGTTATCGCATTAACCATTGCCGGCCTGATCAACATGGCGATGGTCATCATGGCAGCGGGTGCATTTCACGATGGGCATCCGGACGTTGCGGAGATCGAGAGCGCGTATCACACGCTGGCGCCGCTATTAGGCTTTGGGGCGGCGTGCATATTCCTTTTATCGCTGATTGCGTCGGGCATCTCGAGTTCGGTAGTCGGCACGATGGCGGGCCAGATGATCATGCAAGGATTCGTCGGTTTTCGAATTCCCTTGTGGCTGCGCAGAGCCGTGACCATGGTGCCGAGTCTCGTCGTCGTTGCGCTTGGCACCAATGCGACCCATGCGCTCGTCATCAGTCAGGTTGTGCTGAGTCTTGCGTTGCCGCTGCCGATGGCAGCGTTGGTCTGGTTGACATGCCGCGAGGATGTGATGGGCAGGTACAGGAATCGCAAGTGCGTGGCCGTGCTTGCGACGCTGGCGGCGCTCGCGGTCCTGTCGTTCAACGTGATACTGGTGCTGCAGACGTTCGGCGTCGACATTGCCGGGCTGCCACATTGATGCACCGCCAACTAACGCAACTATAAAGAGATTGATATTGGACGTGGCTCTGTCGGCAGGCAAACAGACAGCAAAATCTTGAGGCAGCGATGCCCGGCGGGTTTTCGCGAACTGACTGGATGAAGATGTAGGCCTATACTGTTCAGCGATCGCGATGCCGGGTTGCTTTATCCAACACCGAAAAACCTAAGGCGCGACATTCCTGCGAGGCACGTCGAAGGCTGCCCTAGAGCCGCTTCTTCGCTGTCTGACCGCATAGGAGGAGAGTTGTGGCGAGACACCAGCATGGCATGTCGGGTCTAGGCGACCACGCTACTATGCGCAGCATAGTAGCCAACGCGCAGCGTGCGAACGCCCGTCACTCCGACAGGGTCACGATGCTTGCATGGGAGCGTTTTCTGGCGGGCGAGGCGTCGACGTCCGCTCCCTCGGCTCTGATCGACTCCTGGCAACGCAGTTTGCGATCAGGAGTCAGCCCCACAGCGGGATCCGCACCATTCGCGGTACATGGCGACGCACTCGCGGCGTTGTCCTGGCGCCATCGTGAGTTGTTGGCGGCCTCCGAACGTCTTTTCACCGTGACCGCGGATCTTTTCGCCGATTCGCATTCGATGCTGCTGCTGACCAATCAGGACGGTGTCATCCTCAAGGCTGCAGGCGATCTGCGTACACTGGCAGCTGGCGAGAAAATCCATTTAACAGTTGGCGGCGACTGGCGTGAGGGCCAGGCCGGGACCAACGGCATCGGCACCGCGCTCGCCACCCGTCAGCCGACTTACATCCATGGTTCGGAACACTTCTGTGAAGGCATCAAGTCGTGGAGTTGCGCAGCGGCGCCCATCTGCGAACCGGGAACGGGCGCGATTATGGGTGTGCTCGACATTTCCGGACCGCCTACCACTTATCACATCAATAACCTCACCCTGGCGGTGACGGCAGCGCGCCAAATCGAAATGGTGCTGGCCGAGCAGGCGGCATGCGAACATATGCGGCTGCTGGCCTTCTGCCTGCAGCGTTTGTCGTCATCCGACGCAACCGGGATGATCGCGATCGATCGCGCAGGTCGGCTCGTGCATACGACTGGCCGCGTGTCATTGCCGGTCGGCATCGGAGAGCGCTTCCCCGGTATGGATGAGAGCTCCGCGGTGGAAGACTGGGCGCGGCACTTGCCCGAAGGGTTGCGTAGCGAATGGTTCAACCCGGTCGTCGTGGATGGCAGCACGATCGGCGCGATGCTGGTGGTTCCCGCGCGGGCGCGGTCCGTCAGCGCACGGATTGCCGAGCGAAGTGGCGAGGCCGATCCGCAGCGCAGCTGCTTCGCACAGATCCAGGGGCAAAGTACAGCGATGCAGGCCGCCGTCAAGCGTGGGCGGCAGCTTGCACGCAGACGGGTGCCCGTCCTGATCGAGGGGGAAACCGGCGTCGGCAAAGAGCTGTTCGCGCGCGCGATACATGGCGAAGAAGGGGGGGGCGGACCTTTCGTCGCTTACAACTGCGGAGCCGCATCGAAAGAACTGATCGCCAGCGAACTGTTCGGTCACGTGCGCGGCGCTTTTACCGGCGCCACTGCAGAGGGGCGCCCTGGCCGGTTTGAACTGGCTCATGGAGGCACACTATGCCTCGACGAAATTGGTGAGATGCCGCTCGAACTACAACCGGTCCTGTTGCGCGCGCTCGAAGAGGGCGTCATTTATCGGCTGGGGGACACGCAGCCGCGACACGTCGACGTGCGCCTGCTGGCGATGACCAATCGTAATCTGCGCGAAGAGGTCGAGTCGGGCCACTTCCGCCGCGATCTCTATTACCGTATCAGCGTTACGCGCCTGCGCATTCCGCCGCTGCGCGAGCGGGACATCGATATCGATCTGCTCGTCGAGCATTTCAACCGGCGTCTTGCTCAGCGCCACGGCGTTGCCGAGCGGCGATTGAGTGCCGAGATCATGGCGGTGCTGCGTGCCTATTCCTGGCCGGGCAACGTGAGAGAGATACGCAATGTGATCGAGAATCTGTTGTTGACGTCCAACGAGGAAGTGGTATCGCTCGACGAGTTACCTGCTGAGCTACTCGACGAAACGGCGACCGTCAGCGTTGTGCCGCCATTGCCCGATCAGTCGACAAGTCTGGAGGACACTGAGCGTCTGGCCATCGCCCGCGCCGTGCGCAGCGCGGGCGGAAATCTTGCGCAGGCCGCCCGGGCACTCGGTGTGTCGCGCAGCACGCTTTACCGCAAGCTTGAGCTCTATCGACTGGACGGTATCGTCAAGCCGTTCGGCGGATGAGCATCGCCGTGGCGCGCATTGCCCTCGCGATCGTAAGCCGCTACCGCCATGACGCACCTTCAATCGCCAAAGTAGTCCGTCAGATGAGCCGCCGTGCAGCCGCCCGCGATACGCGTCAACCCTCCCGGCGTGCAGCACGCGACGCCGGCGCCCGGTCCGAGCTCGATGAGCCAGTCGCTTCGCGTATGTCGACGTCATTGACGTTGTAGCGTTCCGGATCGATACCAAGCTTGTCCCTGCAGTACCGCGCCTGGCATGTGAAGACGGTTCCGATGCAAATAGGTAAGCCGGTTGGTAATTTCCATATAGGCAGGATACCTTATCGATCGGACGAGGCCGCATTCCATGCAGCGCGCGCCGCGGCATCCTTGAGGCGGAGCTCCGCGAGATCGAACTTGCCTTTGTGAATGCGATGCGTCAACTTGATGCCTGAAATCGTGGCCGCGGCGCTCCTGAACCGTTTGAAGCCGAGCATCACATTCGTTCTGGATTTGATGTGGCGACGGGATCGGGTGATTCTCTTGCCCAGGTGTCGGCTCGACATCTGCACCGACGTTGCATATCGAGGCCCGATGCGGTTTTATGGCATCATCGTGTGCACCTTCACACCACCGCAGGAGCGTACGTCATGGCGACTTATATTGTCTTCACGAAGGAAAGCACGCAGGATCAGGGTGAACTCGACATCTATCAAAGCAAGGTGGGCGAGACCTTCAAAGGTCATCCTGTCAAGATTCTCGCTGCCTACGGACCTCAACAGGTTCTTGAGGGCGAAGCGCCTGAGGGCGTCGTGATCGTGGAGTTTCCGTCGACTGCGGCCGCGCGTGCGTGGTACGACGGCCCGGCGTATCAGGAAGTCGCACAGCACCGGTTCAAGGGCGCACGCTATCGCGCCGTTCTTGTCGAAGGCGTGTAACGAAAGGTGGGGATGCGCGGGCGCGTGGGGCTCAGCGGGCCTTGACAGATTTACGAAACGTCGACGCGGTAATGGTGCCAGCCACATTCGATCCGTTCACCCGGTGACACCATCTGCAACGGCGTGCCTAGAAGGGGCGATGCCCGCGCATGATGAGCTGGATGGGCTCATTCCTTCAGGAAGTTTTCAGGTGGGTCACGAAAGGCCGGATTTTCGCGTCGTCCGGATTCACATACACGACATCGGTCGGCACACGACGAGGAGCGTCAACGGTAAAGAAGACCGCTGGCGAGTCGAGTATTTCAGTGATCGCGTGTATGGTGTTCCGCTCAAAGGTCACCAGCTGGCCCGCAGCGAGGATGCGAGGCGCCTCGTCCTCGATCGAGAAGGCAACCTTCCCGGTCAGGAGGTAGAGATGTTCTTCGCACGTCTCGTGGTAGTGGCGAGGAATCGGGTAATAAACACGAAAGAGTCGTGAGCTAGCAGAAAGCTCATCGGTCAGGTAGACGTCGACGATCGTGCTATCGGCCTCGTCCGGAAATTGGTCGATGATCTTGTCTATGTCAAAGAAATTAAACAACTCATACTCCGGTTTGTGGGGGATGCTAGCCGGGTCTGCCGTGACTGAATACAGCGTGCCACACGACAACCGAGCGGTAGAACCACCTCATTGCGCAAATGAGATTTGCACAATGGGGCATGCTCCAAAGCGAACTACTTCGCTATCGCCCGCATCGCTATCAACGCCGGGCTGCGAACGCACGCAATGATTGACGACTTGCGTGGGAGTATCGATTAACCGCGTCACGCCCAACACTTCTTAGCCCCCGCCGATCAACCACCATAGCCACCCAGGACTCCAACCGCATGGGACCGCTCCGCGGTTTCCTCCCTCGAGGCTTATTCGACGCCTGCTCACAGGCGCCGCAGCACGCTCACACCAGTTTTAATGAGGGCAGGCATTGAATAACTTTTAACGTCGCAGGACGGTCCCTTGACATGATGCATGCCGAATGGGAGTCGCCGAGCGATATACCCGTAGTCAGACGAAACGCAGAGAAACGGGGCCGGGCACCGAAGCACGATCTGCTTTTGGAGACCTTTCAATTTCACTCTAATTGCGTACGAGAACGCGCCCATCTCCACGCTACGTAAGCATCGGAAATATTGTGGGTGTCGGCCTTAATGTTCCCTTCAGATAAGCCCGTTACGATCGCTGTCGAGGCGCAAAAAACGAGTTCTCGCGTTACCACCCTGACAGGAGAACACTGACACGCATCAGACACACCCCCGTCACCTCGGCAGCATCGCGATGAATGTGTTTCCGCCGCCGTGCTGAGCGGTAGGTGATGAAGCCGTACTTTCGCATCTCGGGCGTGCCGTGCGGCTTGGTTACTGCCGACGGTCGACCGATCCATTGATTCTCACACTGGCCACCGCCAATGGCGACGAGTGCCTTGTTTTCGACTGCAACCTTGCTGCCTGTCGGAATGGCACTACATGCGCTTGCATATTTTTGCGGTGCCTGCGCGTCATTCGGAATCGCCTACACCGTCACGGCCATTGCGCTGGTGGGTTCGTTTTTTGCGCGGAACACTATCAAGGCACCCAGCTATCCGCCTGTGACGGTGATCAAGCCTCTACGTGGTATGGAAACAGCGTTGCTACCTAATCTGGTGAGCTTCTGCGAACAGGTTTATCCGGGGGCGGTGCAATACCTCTTTGGAGTTCATGATCCGGATGACCCCGCATTGGAGGTAGTCGAGGAACTTCGGCGTCTGCACCCGGGCGCACATATCACGGTTGTCGCCGATAGCAAGTTGCACGGTTCGAACCGGAAAGTGAGCAACCTGCTTAACATGCTTCCTTCAGCGGTTCATGAGTTCTTCGTTTTTGCAGACAGTGACGTGTCGGTGGGGCGAGATTACCTTCGCAGAATAATGGACGAACTGCAGGCGGAGCGCGTGGGTCTTGTGACATGCGCATACGTCGGCGTACCCGATCCAGGCTTTTGGCCGAGGTTTTCAGCGAGAGCCATCGACTATCAGTTCTTGCCCGGTGTCGCGATGGGTCTCGCGCTTGGCCTGGCCAAGCCGTGTTTCGGGCAGACAATCGCGCTGCGTCGTAAAACTCTGGATGAGATTGGCGGGCTTCGTCAGTTTTCCAATTTTCTTGCGGAAGATCACGCCATTGGGTGTGCTGTGCGCGCGACAGGACAAAAGGTGGTCATCCCGGGATTCGTGATCGGACATGCGTGCACGGAATCCACGGCTTCTCGTCTTATCGAACATGAGTTGCGCTGGAGCAGGACAATCCGGCGGATCGATCCACTCGGCCACTTCGGTTCGGCGCTGAGCTATCCCGTCGCACTGTCGGTATTCGCGCTATTGCTCGCGGGGGCGTCGATGTGGTCAGTGTGGTTGCTTATCGCTGCCTTGTGCGCGAGAGTGTTATTGCAGATCCGCATCGATACCACGCTGAGGCGGCCGGTTCGCGATTTTTGGCTCTTGCCATTGTGGGATCTCATTGCTTTCGCCATACTTTGCGCAAGCTTTCTGTCGTCACGAGTTGTATGGCGAGGCGTGAGTTTCAATGTTGACCGCCGTGGGTTGCTGAAAATCACACCCGCCAATCGATCCGCCAAAGAATCAACCCTATCTCGTGATCCATCTCGATGATCAGGCATATCAGCAGACAGCGTTTGCGGGAATGATTTTCGCGCTAGTGATCCTTTGGGGCAGCCACCCGGAAGAAGTGCTCCTCCTGTTGCGGGACGCAGGCTCGGGATTGCTTCTCGCGGGGTTCGCCCACATTCTGCCAATGCTGGCCAACGCGCGCGACTGGCAAACACTGATACGTGGTGCAAACCGCCCAACGTTGCTGTCGATGTTGAAACTGGTCCGAATACGCGAGTCGGTGAACTGCATGCTGCCGGTTGCCCGTATCGGCGGGGAGCACGTTTCATTCCAGATTCTGCGGCGTTCTGGAGTGAGCTTTACGGCAGATATGCGAAGCCGCAGTGACGCGGGCGCATGAAACAGAGAGCACCCGCAGATGAAATACCTTGGAAGTGTTGCCGCCTTATGCGGTCTCGCGTTCGCGCTATGGCTCGTGTGGCACGATCATCCTGCCGCCGTGCTGCAACTGCTGAGAGGCGCGGGCATGGGCCTCGTGCTGGCAGCCTTGCTGCATATCCTGCCGATGTGCGCGAATGCATGGGACTGGCGCACCCTGATCCGCGTCCGTGAGCGGCCGTCATTCCCGGCAATGCTCAGGCTCGTGTGGATCCGCGAGTCAATCAATGGTCTTTTGCCCGTCGCGCGCATCGGAGGCGAAATCGTTTCGTTCCGGCTGCTCGGGCGCGCGGCTATGCGCCCGGCAACCGCGGCGGCGGGCCTCGTCGTCGACATGCAGCTCACGCTGATCAGCCAGCTCCTCTTTGCTTTGGTCGCCGCGGGCTATGTGCTCGAGCATTCGTCTTCCGATGTGGCGCGCTTCGCAGGCCGCCTCGCCTGGGCCATTGCGGCGCTCGCCCCGGCGCTGGTGCTGTTCGCGCTCGTCCATCACGCACGGCCGTTCGAGCGTGCGGCACGGACCCTCAACCGGATCACGAGCGGCAAGGTGGTCGACCTGGTGGGCAGGTCCGCACGCATCGATCAGTCCATCAAACTGATCTGGCGGCAGACGGGCATTGTCGTCCGCTATCTGCTCATCTGGCAGACGCTGCAATGCGCGGGGTATGCGCTGGAGATCTGGTTCGCGCTGCACGTGCTCGGGGCAGACGCGACCTTCGCACAGGCGTTCGTGATCGAGGCCCTGATTCAGCTCGTCAGCAGCGCCGCCTTCCTGGTCCCGGGGGGCCTCGGCGTGCAGGAGGGCGGCTTCGTGCTGATCGGTGGCCTGCTCGGATTCGACGCGCCGACGTGCCTCGCGCTCGCAGGAGCGCGGCGCGTGCGCGATCTGCTGTTCTATGTGCCGGGCCTGCTTGCATGGCAGGTGGCCGAATATGCCTTGCCGTCGACACGCCGTGTTGAAGGCGCGGACTGAGGAAGGGGCCTATGCTTGAGCCGGACGACGCGGCGAATGCACGAATTCACGTACGATTTGAGTCAATGCAGGCACATAACCGGCTCCGTTCACGATGTAGTCAAGGGATGTCCGAATGCATTACGCGAATATTTCTGCAGGCGTACGTGTGCATTCCGGCCGCTAGTTGACAGTTATATTGTCCGCAACGGAAACAGTGGGCGGCGCCAATCGACGAGGCCGCACCAACGCGACGCGTGTCCCGCATAGCGAGCTTCGATTCGTAATTCAACGTGAAGTCGCAACGGGCACCAGCGCGGACGCACGTCGCTCCGTCAGGCCCCGCGTTTTCGCGTAGGCGACCTGCTGGCGTCAGGCGCGGAGGGGCGCGCTGCGCTGAAGTCGAGGCACGTAGAACCGCGGGTCGGGGTCTGAGGCCTCATGCCTTACGCGTCCTCAGAAATCTGAAGAACTCCACGCCTTCCTGAAGACGCCGTTTCATCATTTCCCAACTCACCAGCATCTCGCGGACGATTTCCCAGATCTTCGATGGCCGGAAATAAAAGTGCTTGTAGAACTCCTCCACGCCAAGATAGATCTCCTCGCGCGACAGGTGCGGATAGCCGATCGTTGCCGCCTGGGTGCCCGCGTCATTGATCAGGGTGATGACCTTGGTGTCTTTAAGCCATCCATTCTCGACTGCCTGCTTGTGAAGGACTGTGCCCGGGTAGGGCGCAGCGAGTGACACCTGGATCGTGTGGGGGTTGATCTCTTTCGCATACTGGATCGTCTTTTTGATCGTTTCGTGCGTCTCACCGGGGAGACCAAGAATGAACGTACCGTGGATCTTGATGCCAAGCTTGCGGCAATCGTCACTGAACTGGCGTGCCATATCGGTCCGCAGGCCCTTTTTGACATTCACGAGGATCTGGTCGTCGCCGGATTCGTAGCCGACGAGCAGGAGCCGCAAGCCGTTCTCTTTCATCACCTTCAGGGTTGAATAACGTACATTCGCTTTGGCATTGCACGACCACGTTACTCCAAGCTTGCCAAGACCGCGGGCGATCTCTTCGGCTCTCGCTGCGAGGTCGGTAAAGGTATCGTCATCGAACATGATCTCCTTGATTTCGGGCATGTTGTCCCTGATCCATTTCACTTCTTCAAGGACGTTCTCGACCGAACGCGTGCGGTAGCGATGGCCTCCGACCGTATGCGGCCAGAGACAAAAGGTGCACCTGGATTTGCAGCCTCGCCCCGTGTAGAGCGAAACGTACGGATGCTTGAGATAGCCGCTGAAGTAATTTCTGGTCGTCAGGTCGCGCTTATAGACGGGCGCGACGAACGGAAGCTGGTCCATGTCTTCAAGAATCGGGCGGGCTTCGTTGTGCTTGATTGTGCCGTCGGGCAGACGATAGCTGAGTCCGAGAATGGACTCGAACGGAAGCCCCTGCGCGATGTCGCGACATGTGAAGTCGAATTCTTCACGGCACACGAAGTCAAGTGCATCGCTTGCCGTAAGTGAGCCGTGAGGATCGACGGCTACCTTCGCACCGACCATTCCGATGAGGATCGTGGGCTTGCGCCGTTTTAGATGTTCCGCGAATTGCACATCACTCGGGAACGACGGAGAACTCGTGTGAATGATAACCAGTTCGTATTGCAAAGCAATGTCAAGGGTCGTTTCCAGCGACAGGCCGTCTGCGGGAGCATCCACGAGGCGGCTATCCTTAACCAGCGCAGCGGGCTGGGCGAGCCACGTTGGATACCAGAATGATCGAATTTCGCGCTTCGTCTGGAACCGTGAGCCCGCTCCACCATCGAAGCCGTCATATGAAGGTGCCTGCAGAAACAACGTTTTCATAGATACTCTCAAAGAGAATTCTCTGCTTGAGCGAGATCAGTCACTCGCAGGGACGCGCCGGGCATCGGTGATATTCGAAATTTGATGATTTACCCAGGCGGATGCTGCTGCCACTGGGTAACGATGGACGCTCAAGAATACTACGACTTGCCGGCTCGACATCGCTAAGCGCGGGTTTTCCCCGGGTCGAGTGTTACAGCGAACCTACTTTGTCAGCCAGCAATCATAGAGATGTCAAGCAGATGTCAGGTTCACCGAAACAGATGCCGGTTGTTCTGATCGAACGGCAAGTCGTCAAGCCCCGAGGGTCATGATCACAGGTCGATATCCTGGCGAAGTCCAATCCAATTGTGAGCGCCGCTTTCAATAAGCTTCGCGCCATTCGCCAGCGCATCACAGCGCAACGCATGGCCGGGATCGATGATGACGCGAAGCTCGTGGACCGTCCACGCCGTTGAGAATATCGTTGCACAGTGGGCGATGCGCCGCGTCGCCGATCTTTGCCAATATTTCGGTGGTAATGCGGGCGATTCATTCGACGTCGAGTTCGCCAACAGTGGTACGAGCGCGTTCACACACAAGGGTAACTGCGTCCGCCCGCTGTTCTCTGTCGCGAGGGAAACGAGGTATGCATGTGCGTGAGTGTTTTGCATTTGCAGAACGACTATGTTCGCAGGGGATGCGACATCTTTCTCGACATAAATACGGCACGCACGGCAGCGCATAGCAATCAGGCCGCAGTAGAATCAGGTGCGAAGCCGGTGGCATTAAGGACGCGAATCCGCATGTTCACCGCGCTTGATGCTCCAAAGCGGGAGGCGACGTATGACGCAAGATCGACATAACACCGACAGTGTGCCTGTCGGAAACGGTCAGCTGATCAGTCCCGTCGAATTTTTGCTCATGGCAGGTTTTCTCGCATACCGGGCGCCCCTGGCGGCGGCCGCTGCGCAGGCTGCGGCCCGATGTGTTCTGCATGCCGTACTCGGGGCGGCGGCGGCTCGCGGGTTCGCTTATTCGGACATTCTCGAGGCGATGATGGCGAACGGGGAAAAGTCTGCGCACATGTGGACGCTTGCGGAGCAGGCCACCGCTGCCGTCGGCGATACGACCGCTTACCTGCGAGTGATTCGCAGAGCCGGCATAACGATCGAGGGGGACCTTTGAGAGCAGTCATCGACGAGCGTCCGCGCATCATCTCCGTGACGCTCGTCTGCCAGTCGACTTCTGTCTGAACCACAATCTGCACCCGGCACCTGCATGGCAGCCCGCTCGCTCGGCACGTCGCCTGGGCCGACCACGTGCGCCGCGCGTCGCGGTGAGAATCTGCACGATGGCGACGCGGGTCGTGCCGGTAAGCATCCGTTAAGTTTTGCGCGTCTAGCATGAACCTCGTTTCGATCGTCGAATGGGCCAGACGGGGCTGCGGGGCACAGCCCGGTCGAATGGCGACCTCCCCGCCGCTGTGACGGAGGAACTCGATGAAGAACTTTGCTGTGTCACTGCTCGCAGCATGCCGCGCCGTCGTTCGTGCCGGTGTGTCATATGGCAAGGCGCGACCCCAGGTCGTCAAGATGGCGCAGCCGTCTGCAGATGCGGAGAAAAATCAGTTTGGGGATATTCTGGATAACCAGGTGTTTGTTACGTACCGGTCGCCACTAGAGTTTTCGTTGAAAGTCCCCGAAGGATGGGCGCGCCGGGAGACGTTGCAGTCCGTCGAGTTCGCGAACAGGTACAACCGGATCTCGGTAACTGTCGGTTCGCGGACGCGCCCATTGACGCTCGAAGACGTGAAGTCCCATGAGGTGCGCGAACTTCAGCGGTCCGGAAACGATGTGCACGTGTCACATGTCAAGATCGTGCGGCTGCCATCGGGCAACGCCTTCGTTGTTACCTATGCGTCGGGTTCGGCACGCAACCCGGTTAGCAACGAGGCCATCCGTCGGGAGAATGCGCGCTACCTTTTCTCGAAGGACGGCAAGCTCGCGACACTGACGCTTTCCGCGCCGTCGGGCAGCGATAATGCCGATCAGTGGCAACTGATGGCGCAAAGCTTCGGTTGGTACTGACGTGGTAGTCCCTGCCACATACGACCTGTATCGCTTCTTTAGAGTTCCGAGAGGTCGAGCGCGATAGTGGCGCGGAACGAAGGGGCCTGTCATAGATTTTGTGTTCAAGGCATAACATGTAGCTCAAGGAGCATGTATGCCACGCAAACCCAAGACGACTACCGAAGCGCCGACAGTGTTACCGTCCATTCCGAAGGAACTGATCGACCAGTTCGTGAAGGGACCCATGACTGCCGAAGCGGTGCACGCCGCTTCAGCGGCATTCAAGAAGGCGCTGATCGAGCGGGCGCTGGGCGCCGAACTTGGACACCATCTGGGTTATCCGGCGGGTGCCGTGCGGCCCGAAGACGCGACCAACCAGCGCAACGGCAAGAGCGGCAAGACGGTGCTGACCGACGACGGTCCGCTGCGCCTGGAGATTCCGCGTGACCGCGACGGCAGCTTTGCCCCGATCCTGATTCCGAAGCACGAGCGACGTTTCACCGGCTTTGACGACAAGATCATCGCGATGTACGCCCGTGGCATGACGGTGCGCGAGATCCAGGGGTTTCTGGCTGAGCAGTACGGTACCGATGTGTCGCCGGAATTCATCAGCTCGGTGACCGATGCCGTGATGGACGAGGTGAGTATCTGGCAGGCGCGCCCGCTCGAGCCGATGTACCCGGTAGTGTTCTTTGACGCGCTACGCGTCAAGATCCGCGAGGAAGGGATGGTGCGCAACAAGGCGATCTATCTGGCGCTGGGCATCCTGCCGGACGGCACACGGGACATCCTGGGGCTGTGGATCGAGAACACGGAAGGCGCGAAGTTCTGGATGAAGGTATTCAGCGACCTGAAGGTGCGTGGCGTGCAGGACATCCTGATCGCGGTCACCGATGGACTGAAGGGCATGCCTGAAGCACTGGGCGCGGTGTTTCCGGCCACCACGCTCCAGACGTGCATCGTGCACCTGATCCGCAACTCGCTGGACTACGCGAGCTGGAAAGACCGGCGGGGGCTGGCTGCTGCCCTCAAACCGATCTATTCGGCAACGGGCGCTGAAGCTGCCCAGGCCGAACTGGACGCGTTCGAACAGGGTGAGTGGGGCCAGAAATTCCCGACGGTGGTGGCCGCCTGGCGTCGGGCCTGGGATCGCGTGATCCCCTTCTTCGCGTTTCCGCCAGCGGTTCGCAAGGTGATCTACACGACCAATGCCATCGAAAGCGTCAATGCCCGGCTACGCAAGATCGTCAAGACGCGTGGACACTTCCCGACGGACGAGGCCGCGACCAAACTGCTATGGCTGGCCTTGCGCAATATCACGGCTGACTGGAGCCGTGCTGCGCATGACTGGAAAGCCGCGATGAACCAGTTCGCGATCCTCTACGAGGATCGCTTCACCAGGAATCATTTGTAGAATGCAATTGATGAGCCTGCCAGATGGCAGGCTTTTAGCTGCCTTGCACACAAAAATTCAGACACTCCCGAACGAAGTGCCGACGGGGCTACGCACGGCGTGGGCGTTAGTTCAGTTTCGGCAGTAGGGCCGAAAACTCGCGCGGTCGCGTAAAAGGCTTCCGGGATCGTTGGATCTGTTGCAGGCCGACTTGCTGTACTAGTGCGACCACCCAGGCTGTCACATCTTCTTCCGTCCAATGAGATCGAGTCGACCGTGATCAATCTGTTTACTCATTCGCCATCAAAGAATAAATGTCGAGGCCAGATTCAAATGTCCGCTGTCCAGCCAAGTTCAGATGTCCGCTTTTGCGGGGTTAGAAATCTCTATCTTCAAGAGGTTCTTAGCGCCGAGCCTGCGGGTTCGCTGGTGGTTCCCAGGACGATCCTGTTGAATTAGCGAGCCTTGTCGACATTTGCTGGGTATTGTCGCTTCGTTAGGGTTCATCGGCCGGAAACCCTTGTCCGGCATGGGTTGGTGTGGGATGCCAGCCGACGCTGGTTGATTGAACAGGCAGCGAGAACTGGTTCCGCGATCTCGACGTTAGATGAAGGTCGCCGATGAAGAACTCTTCGCGCTGTGCGCGCGGCGGCGGTGCCGGTTCAGGATGAATCGGGGCGGCGCTGTCGGGAACGATTGCCGCGTAGGGAATCGCCTGTGGCGCCGGCTCAGGCTGTCCTGAACGACCGCTTGCGTATGCCGGAGCTCCGTGATGGTGCCTTGAGACGGAGGCACCAACGGGTGGTCACCTATATAGCTGACGGCCATGCCAATGTGCAGACGCTGATGCACTTCGCGGACCCGCATATCCAACGCTCGCGGGCAACGATCGCACTCATCATGTCGGCGCATAGCCCCGCTTTCGCGCGGTCTCGGCAATTTCAACACTTGCCATCATGAAATTTCGATGCTATTTTTTCATGAAATTTCACACGTGAATTTTCACAAGAACGCCCATGTTTGCGCAGTCTGCCCAGCACGTGACGAGCTACTACGCCAGTACCCTGGCCGACCCGATTCCGCTGCATCCTGTGCTGGACGGTCGGCTGGATGCGGATGTGCTGGTCGTTGGTGCGGGTTTCAGCGGGCTACATACGGCGCTGCGGCTTGCGTCGGCGGGCAAGCGTGTCGTCGTGCTGGAGGCGAGCCGCGTCGCATGGGCCGCGTCGGGCCGCAACGGCGGGCAGGCGTTGCTCGGCTGGTCGTGCGACATGCAACCGCTCGAAGATTCATTGGGTCACGCGCGCGCACGTGAACTGTGGGACACCATGCGCTGGGCCGCCAGGGAAATCCGGGATCTGCCGGCACGACACGGATTCGACATCGACTATTGTCCGGGCAGCTTGTGGGCCGCGGTCCGGCCGCGCCGGGTCGCGTTGCTCAATCAGGCGCGCGACGAGGCGGCCGAACGCTGGGGCTACGATCGCCTGAGCGTCATTACGCGCGATGAGATGCCCGAGTGGATCGGCAGCCCGCGCTATCTGGGCGCACTTTACGATCCAGAGGCTGGTCACCTGAATCCGCTTAAGTTGGCGCTCGGCCTCGCGCTGGCGATCGGGCGCACGGGCGGTCGCATCTTCGAGCAGAGCCGTGTGCTCGACTACCGCGAGACGTCATCAGGGTACGTTGCGCGTACCGAGCGCGGCGAAGTGCGCGCGGATGTGCTCGTACTCGCGTGCAATGCGTACATCGACCGGTTGGACCCTAAACTTGCGAGGCGCCTGCTTCCCGTCGGCACGTATCAGGTCGCGACTGAGCAACTCGATCCCGAACTCGCGAATTCGCTGCTGCCGCGCAACAGTTGCGTGATCGACAATCAGTTCGTGCCCGACTACTTCCGGCGAAGCCCCGATAATCGACTGCTATTCGGCGGCGGCTGCACGTACCTTGGCGGCATTCCGGCCAACATCGCGGAAAGCACGCGGCGGCCACTTGAACGCGCATTCCCGCAGTTGCGCGGCGTGAAGCTCGAGTTCGCGTGGGGCGGGCACCTCGACATCAGCATGCGCCGTACGCCGGACATCGGCTGCCACAGGCAGCGTTACTGGCTTCAGGGTTTTTCAGGGCACGGTGTACTGCCGACGCTTGCGGGCGCGCGAGCTGTCGCCGATGCGATCCTTGGCAACGATCACCTTCTGTCTCTGTATCAACGCATCCGCAACCCGCGCTTTCCAGGTGGCGAGCGGTTCGCCGCGCCCCTCGAAGCGATCGGCAAGGCCTGGTTCCGCTTGCGCGACACGGTCTGAACAGGAAACCGATCATGAACGAGCAGGAAGAAATAGAAGGCCTCGCAATCCTGATCCGCGATCTGCGCAAGCATCGCAAGGTCACACTGCGCGAACTGGCCGACAGGATGGGACGCTCAGTGGGCTTTCTGTCGCAGGTCGAGCGCGGGCTGTCGCGCCCCACCGTCGCCGACCTGACCGCGATCTGCGATGCGCTTGACACGCCGCACACCTATTTCTACAGCCTGAGCAAGCCCCGCTCGGTGCCGTGGGTCACGCGTCCCGGAGAACGCCGCACGCTGTATTACGCGGAGGGCATCACCGACGTCCTCGTGTCGCCGACCATGCGTGCGCGCTTTTCGATGCTCGACAGCCATCTCGCGCCCGGCGCGAGCAGCGGGGAACGTCCCGTCGACGACCGTGACGAACAGGGCGGCTTTGTGCTCGAGGGTGAGCTCACGGTCTGGCTCGACAACGGCGAGCCCGTCACGCTCGGACCAAACGATGCTTTCCAGGTGCCCGCGCATGCCCGGTTCCGCTACGCGAATCTCACCGACCAGCCGACACGGATCATCTGGGTTTTCACCTGAGGTCGCGCGGGGGCATGCGATGTCAGTCCGCCCTCCCGCGCGAATCGAATCGTTTCCCGCGCTCAAAATATGGACCGCCGCGTCGCGGAAGTCCGTCCATCGAGTTCGTCTGAACGCCTTTACACACTGCCGCTTTCCTACGACAAGGACGAGAACCATGCATTCCGCCGCTTCCGATCTGGTCGCTGAAGTTCGCGCGTTTCGCGCCGCGCATCCCGAGATCCGCTACGTCGACCTGATATGCCTCGATCTGCCCGGCCACTTCTACGGCAAGCGCTATCCGATCGACTCGCTCGAAAAGGTCGCATCGGGCTCGCTGCTGAAGATGCCGCAGAACTGCATCCTGCTCGGCACGCAGGGCGGCCTCTACAAGATCGGCGACTACTGCTTCAACGACGGCGATCCGGACGCGGTGCGCCGCCTGATTCCTGGCACGCTCAAGCCGGTGAGCTGGGAAACGCAGCCACTCGGCCAGATGTTGATCACGACCGACGGCACCGACGCACCAGTCGAATTCGAACCGCGCGAAGTACTCGCGCGCGTGCTGACACGTCTCAGGCGACGCGGGATACGGCCCGTGGTCGCGTTCGAGCTCGAGTTTTATCTGTTTGACGCACAACTCAAAGACGGGATACCCAGGTATCCATGCGACCGGTTGAGCGGAGATCCCGACGACCAGCCGAACATGCATATTGAACGGCTCTCCCGTTTCTCCGAGGTGCTGCACGAGATGGTCGACGTCGCGTGCCAGCAAGGGATCGATGCGACGGTGATCACGGCCGAGCTTGGGCCGGGACAGTTCGAGATCAACTTTGGCCATAGCGACGACGCGATGCGCGCCGCCGACTGGTCGGCGATGTTCTGCCGCAGCACGCGCGGGGTCGCGCTGAAACACGGCTATCGCGCGAGCTTCATGGGCAAACCCTATCTGCATACGCCGGGCAGCGGGATGCACGTGCACGTGAGCCTCTACGACGAGGCCGGCCGCAATCTGCTCGCGCTCGATAACCAGCGTCCGTTGCGTCACGCCGTGGCCGGCTGCCTTGCGCTGCTGCCGCACTGCATGCCGGTGTTCGCACCGAACCACAACGCGTACCGGCGGTACGGCTCGATGGTGAACGCGGCGAGCCGTGCGAGCTGGGGCTTCGAAGATCGCGACGCGTGCATCCGGATTCCCGAGTCCGAACCGATCGATCTGCGAATCGAGCATCGTCTCGCGAGCGCAGACGCGAATCCGTACCTCGTGCTCGCGGCGATCCTGAGCGGTATGGAACACGGCCTCGACGCGGGCATCGAGCCGATCGCGCCACTGAACGAGGATCGCGGCAGCGGAATCGACTTCCCGAAGGACATGCTATCGGCCGTCGCAGCTATGCAGGTTGATCCCGCCGTGCGCGAAGGAATGGGCAGAGAGTTTGTCATGGTGTATTGCGAGAATAAACGGCAGGAGGAACTCGACTTCAGAAACGAAATCGGTGCGCGCGAGTATCGGTGGTACCTGTAACGCGAGGCAGAGGGGCAGGAGGCGATCGGAAGTAGCACGATTTGATTTCGGCCACTCATTTTTGCGCGGATCTGTTGGGGCAACGTTGAATTCAATGACCGAACGGCCGTCCACGGGCAGCGAGATTCTTGACGGTCATTACCATCATTCGAGTACTGGCGTTGAACAGGTTGATACTGTTCGCCATCCTAACAGTTTCAGGGGTTCGGGGCACAAATGATCCGATCGCGGTTGACGCGCGCGGGGATGCGCTCTATTGTTCCTGCAACGCGCCGACGCGCAGGACCAAAGTCCAATTCCGCTGGCGTGACCGAGTGACATGATGTAATCGGTAGAGCGGGACGGGCGGGGAGCATGTTGCGCGAGCGTGCTTCCCCGAATGGGTCGAACTGCGATTCGAAGAACGGATTCGAGGAATTCTCGGAATGTACCGGATCGAAGAACCCCGGCTTGGCGGGCTGCGTATCAAGGAATGGCGGCGCCGCGCGCACCTGGCGATCGGCCTGTTGTTTCTGGTGCTGCTGGGATCGACGCTGGGGATTGGGCTGCTCGACCACTCGGATGCACCGTTGAGCACGAAGATGTTCACGGCCTTGTGGGATGCGGTCAACCTTGTCACGACCCTGGGCGACTTTTCGGACTTCAATCCAGACCAGAAGATATTCATGCTGGTCGCCATTCTTGCAACGATGGTGGTTGCCGGCTACGCGTTGCGCCAGCTGACGGGGATACTGTCGGGCGACGACGTGATGTTCTTCTGGGAGAACAGGGTCATGGAGCACAAGCTGGAAACGCTGGGCACCCATGTTGCGGTCTGTCCGTTTGGTCCGGTTGGCCAGTTGGTCGCCGCCCGTCTGCGAGATGCGGGAGCGACCGTGCTCGTGCTGGATACCGACGTAAAGCGGGCCGAAAAAGCATCCAGACTGGGATACATGGTCATCTTGGGCGATCAGAGTTCGTTCGACGATGTACTCGAACGTGCCAGGCTGGATACCGCCAGTGCGCTGTTCGTGACGGGATTCGATCCGAACAGCAACCTGGAAATCACGCTGGTCGCGCACACGCTCAATCCCGGGCTCCAGATCGTGGTGTCAGGTGAGAACGATTTGCGCAGGATGTTGCTCGAGAAGGCGGGCGCGTCGACGGTCATCGACCAGAACGACATCATTGCGTGCGCCATGGTCGGGCAGATCGATGCGCGGCCGGCGCAACGGACCTGAATTGTGTTGCATCGACCGGTTGAATCCGCCTCAGTAAGCGGTCACCTGCCGCGAGCGGATCATGATCGAGTGCAAATGGCCGCTGCGCCAACGCCCCGACCTTACGCAGACGGCCAGAGCAAAACGGGGGCCGCAGCAGCGAACGTCGTCCACTCGAAACAAATGTAATCGTCTGTTAATGGCGCGGGCGGCAGCCCTGTTTTGACGGCAGAAGCGTCCTTGCGGTTTGGTACGATCCCGCCTTTTCCGCCTGCGCGTCGTCACCGTGAATCGCCGATATTTGTCCTTGTTTCATCAACATTGCACAAGGTGGCTCGCCCGCATCGAACCACTGGCCGCTACCAGCAGAACGAAAGCCAGACTCGTCTTCATTGCGGCGCTGCGAGGCCTTAGTCATCCGACGCGACGCGGTATCGCGCTGGCACTCTGCGCGGTGCCAGCGCTGTTCCTGCTGTACGTGCTCGCGCTTGTGCCTTTCACACCAGGCATCGGCGACATCCGCAAAGTCCGTGTCGACCGGCCAGCGTTGATCGTGTCCGCCGACGGCAAACTGCTCGCGGACTTCAAGCCGGTCAATCGCGAATGGGTGTCGCTCAAGCAGATTTCGCCGTACATGGTGGATGCCTTGATCGCGACGGAAGACCGTCGCTTCTACGAGCATCACGGCATCGACTGGAAGCGCACCGCGTCGGCCGCGCTGCATACGTTCTCTGGTGACCGGCAAGGCGGCTCGACGATCACGCAGCAGCTCGCGCGCAACCTGTATCCCGATGAAATCGGCCGCGCGCCGACCCTCGCGCGCAAGCTCAAGGAAGCCATCACGGCGTTCAAGATCGAAGCCGTGTACAGCAAGGACCAGATCCTCGAGACGTACCTGAACACGGTGCCGTTCCTGTATAACGCATACGGCGTGGAAATGGCCGCGCGCACCTACTTCAGCAAATCGGCTGCTCAGCTCGACATCCTTGAAAGCGCGACGCTCGTCGGCATGCTGAAGGCCAACAGCACCTACAACCCGGTGCTCAATCCCGAGCGTGCATTGCAGCGGCGCAATACGGTGCTCGGGCAGATGAACAGGTACGGGAAGCTCAAGCCCGGCGAGTATGAATGGTTGAAGCGTCGACCGCTCAACGTCGATTTCGCGCTCCAGACCGCGTCGCCGGGCCCCGCACCGCATTTTGCGGCGCAATTGCGCAAGTGGCTGATCGGATGGGCCGATCGCAACGGCTACAACATCTATGCCGACGGGCTCGTCGTGCGCACGACCATCGATTCCCGTCTGCAGGCAATGGCGACGCAGGCGATGAACTGGCAGACGAACCAGTTGCAATGGATCGCGAACGACGCATGGAACGAACGCACGGGCTGCTGGCCGGGCAACGACCTGTTCCAGACCTTCATCCGGCAGACGCCCGACTACCGCGCGGCGCGCGACGCGGGTCAATCGGATCAGGCCGCGCTCAGGAAGCTCGCCACGGACCCCACGTTCGTCCGTGCGCTGTGCCGGAGCAAAGCGCAGATCCAGGCGGGCTTTGTCGCCATCGATCCACGCAACGGAGATATCAAGGCATGGGTCGGCAGTCGCGATTTCGGCGACGAGCCGTTCGATCATGTGCAGCAGGCGCGGCGCCAGCCGGGCTCGACGTTCAAGCCGTTCGTCTACGGCGCGGCCTTTGCGGACGGCGCGCGGCCGAGCGATACGATCGTCGACCGGAGCGTCGCCATTCCCCTAAGCGGACATGCGATCTGGCGGCCGACCGACGCGGAACCGCCCACTGGCGGACCAATGACGCTGCGCGACGCACTCGCGTATTCGCGCAACCGCGTCACCGCTCAGCTTATGCAAAAGGAAGGCCCCGAGAAGGTCGTGCGGCTTGCGCGCGCGATGGGTGTGCGCGAAAGTCCGCTCGAAGCGGTGCCGTCGCTCGCGCTGGGCACGAGCCCGGTCACGCTGAAGGAAATGGTCTCGGCGTATTGCACGATCGCAGATCGCGGCGCCTATATCGAACCGCGCATGGTCACGCGCATCGAAGATCACAACGGCAAGGTGCTCGCAGAATTCCCGAGCGCATCGCCAGAAGCGGCGCTACCGGCCAGCGCAGCGCAAACGCTCGTCGACGTGATGCGCGACGTCGTCAACCGGGGCACCGGCTCGGACATCCGAACACGCTTCGGGATTCGCGCCGACGTAGCCGGCAAGACGGGCACGACGCAGGGCAACACCGATAGCTGGTTCATCCTGATGCATCCGCAACTGGTCGCTGGCGCGTGGGTTGGTTTCGACGATGCACGTGTGACGCTCGGCAACGACTATTGGGGTGAGGGGGCCCACAGCGCGTTGCCGATGGTGGGCGCATTTTACGACATGGCGCTGCGCGCGCGAGTCATCGATCCCCGTGCTCAGCTTGGCCCCGAAACGCGCCCCCCTCGCGCGGTCCGCGCGCGACATCACCGCCACTTCCTGTTCTGGCCATTCTAGTGTCGTTGAATAATGCTCTTCTGTGCTGCTTTGCTCGCTATCAGTAGAGCAAACCGTGATAAGCGGACATGACAACGCTGCTCACTGCGTGAGATTGAACAATGACGGCTACGTGTGAGGTGGCCGACCAGCAACGTGTTGCTGCCCTTTCGGGGGACAAGATGAAACATCTCTTCATTGCCGCGGCGCTAGCGGATATTGGAATGGGGGCGTCAGGACTTGCGAATGCTGTCGACGTTGGCGTTGGCATCAATATTGGCGTACCGCCGCCCGTCGTGGTCGCGCCGGCACCGGTGGTCGTAGTGTCGCCCGGATGGCACGGGGGCCGGTACTGGGACGGACACCGCTATTTGGACCGCGACGAATGGGAGGAGCATCGCCACCGTCACGGGCACGATCACTGTCCGCCGGGCCACGCGAAAAAAGGCGAATGCTGACTAACCAGCACCGCGAGCCGCCGCCGGGAGGAATGACGCAAGTCCAGTCAGCGGCCGGTTCTTGAATGCCCGTGCATGAAAGCGTGTGGTTCGAATGTCCGCTATGTGGCGCCTCGAGTGGGCGCTCGGTGTCGACCAGGAAATTCGACATGGGGCGGGACCGGCCAACTAGGTTCGTTCCTCCGCACGCTCAGATGGCCATTCAAGCGTCGGCTCCGCACCAGGCACCGGACCTTCGTGGTTGGGATCATGTCGACAACATGTCGGCCTTTATGGGAATTTATCTCGTGTTGCTGATCTCACCGTCTACGCTTTTGTGCGACGCACGTCCATGCCACCACCTGGCACGTGCGTCGTAAGTCTAAGAACTAAGACTTGTTCAAATGAGCAATGACTGCACCCTCCGTCACTTCCGGCGCCGCCGCTCCAATACTCCCCGCATTCTTCGTAATCCATTCCTTCGCTCTTTGCACGCTCTCATCGATACCTGTCTTGTCTTGACAAACGGTCACGGAGAATCCGCCATCCCCGCTGCGTACGAGCGTGTACGTTACCAAGCCTTTGACACCACCCATCCATTCTTCGACCTCAGCGTTATGCTTCTCGAGCAAATCAAACAATTCTTTCGCGCCCTTTCCGGAATATCGTCTTAAAACAGTTTGCATGATTGCGACCTCCAATTCCGCAAGATAAGGCGCCACTATCAGCAGGGCGCCCGACAACTGACCACAGTGCACACTCTCTCATCATTGCTCAGTGGAGACCACGAGCACGGCAGGACCGATCGTCGCCGCAACAACGAAGTGTAGTAACCATGCTGTCTATGTAAAGCAATTGTCAAACTCTAATGCTCTTATCGAAACCTTGGCTTAGGTAAGCTGATACTCCAACCTTTTGGAGCAGGTCGAGCATCCTGGTCGAGCGGGGCGGGCTACCGCAAAGCGGAAGCTAGACGTCCAAGAGAATCCACTGGCGGCCATCGCACACAATTTGGCGGCAGCTGCGTCTCGAAAGCTGCAGTTTGGCAAATAGAACGGCGGAGCTCAGAGGGCGCAACCGACCCTTATGGGCACAATGCCGCCGCCTGTGCAGTTCAAGTATTTTCGAACGGTGGCTTCCAGGGAAGACGGCCGAACGCGTACAGTCGGCCATCTACCGAGGTTGGCTCACGCTTTCACGCGGACGTTCGAACGTCGGCTCCGCCCAGACAACGGCCCCCATTAGCCGGCCTGAGTTAAGAGAAAAAGAGCCACCCCGCAAACTTGATGCGTTCATCAGAATCAGGGATGGTCAGGACGCGGTCCGGCGTTGCGGCGCCGGCGGCGCCCGTGGCGCCCGCCCCGTGCGCCTGACCGCAACGGCAATCTCTAGCGCCGCCGAGAAGTCGTCACTTCAGGTGATATGCTCGGATCCGTCAAGTCCTGTGAGGCCAGCAGTTGATCCGCGTATCTGGCCCGCTGCTTGAAGTAGTTCAGAAAGTGCAACGGCGACTGCAGCGTCTCCGTCATGGCATCGAATCGTGAATGAGTCCAAAGACGCATAGCCAAATCCAACAACCGTTTGTTGATGTATTAGCTCCCAGACTTCTTTCAAATCGGGTTGCGTGGACTCATTCAGTGCATACGCGTTGCGACTCATAGAATCCCGAAAACGCGCAAAAGCCGCCGCAACGCTTAGTTTGGGCGTACCCGCTTCGGCATCTTGGCAGTGCTTGCCGAACGGAAGAATCAAATTTTCCCCAGCATCCACACTCTTCCAAGGGCGTCCCTGGTGGAAGACTGCCTGTGTTAGCTCCGTCGCTCGGTGACGCCGCGATGCTGCTCGCTTTACCGTTTAAAACTTTGTAAACCTCGTCCTTATCCATCTCGCAACTTTTTGCAATCTCCGCGATCGTTTTCTCTTCAGCCATGTTTTTAATTCGAGTGTCACTGCATGTCGCGCCAGCCGAGGCTGAGTAAATCAATGCGGCGACGAGTAGGCCGTGTGCCTTGGCAAATCGAGACAAGAAGCGCAGTGACATCAGAGTCTCAAGGCATGAGAGAAACCGGCGCCAGGGCAATGAATCTGCCAGGCTGCGGACCGCACAGCTTGTAAGTGAGCACGTCATGTGAGCGCGTGGAATTGCTGCTGCCGCTTTCTAACCGCGTCAGGTAAATAAAGGGTAGGTTGTGCGAATTCGATTTACAAGCTGGAGACGTTGCCTAGGCTCTGAGCATCTGTCTGGTTGGACCAAGGTCCAACACGCTTTCGTTCGCGCTCAACGCCGTCATTTCCCATATGGAGCACATTCAAGGGTAACTTGGACCAGTGCGACAAAGAACCAACGGCCTCGCTGGCATCGGCACCAGCGCGGCCATGGTAGCGATCAGGCTGGTCGCCAGTTGTACGAAGCCGGCTGATTCATCGCTAAGGTGGTGTTCCGGCAGCACGGCGCGCAAATATGCGCCAAGCACTGCGCTGCCGAATACGCACACAAACACAACCAAGGCGACGAGGAAATGGTCCACCCTGCAATGCTCCGTCTCTGGTCTTAAGCGTGCCGCCCCTGCAGCTATCAGGGAAGCATGCCGCACTCGAACATCTTGTTGGCAACGGGTGCGGCCACCCTGTTGATGAACGCAGCGCGCATCTGTGGGTCGCTTTGGAGCATCTGTACCGCCTCCTGCTCTCTCTGAGATTTCGGATGGCCTCGTTTTGCCATTCTCTCTTGCCAAAGTTGCTCGCAACTCGCTTGCTGGTACTTCTGCACGAGATCGTCAGCGATCATGTTCATGACAGGGTATTGAGCCGTGGCGGCCTCCGCGAACAGCAACGCCGGTACCATCGCAAACCAAAGACATTTGTTCATGGGCTTACCCTCGCATCCTCACAAGCGGCTACTGGTCTGTCAGAGTTCCAAGATCGGCGCTTCCGCACGCAAGGCATGGTTCTTTACTTCTTCTACGCGCCCCGTCCAGGGGCGCGAGATCAACCACGCTCGTTCGAAAGATAGTCTACGCGACTAGTGGGGATGCCGATATTGGACCATGGTTCAATATCGAAGCAATTCGGCCACTGCCCGTCTTCTATGCGCGATTGCCTTTCCCGGATCGGCAGGGCAGCATTGGATCGAACGTGCTAATTCGCCTCATGCCGAAGCGTACTGGTTCGAATGGCGGTTCCACGCCTGTGAGCCGACGGATGCGAGTTGGAAGGTCGAATGTCCCGTCAGGGTCGAAGTGTGAGTTCGCTGACAGACGAAGCTGTCGTATGCTCGATGCCACCACCGTCAGCAATCCGCCACATTGCTGACGCAGAACACAGCCTGTTCCAATGTCGGCAATGGCCGGATGAACACACGATCGCCGACCTCAACCGCTTCGCGGTTGGAAATGCATGCGTGGTTCAGAAAGCGCGCGCTGTTGTCGCCGCGGCTGTCGTCGATCACGAGTCCGCTAGACAGCACAAAAACAAGCCTATGTCCGACAGCGGATTGCAGGCGAGCAGTCGCCCGACGGCAGCTGGTGACTTCACCTTTGTATTCGATGAGTCGCTCGCCAGCGGAGAGGGGACGCAACGCGAGCCGCCCCTTGCCGTGCACTGAAGAGCGCCGTGCCGTAATACGTCGCAGTCGCCTTGCGTTGTTTGTCCCTTCCTCCACGTAATACGAGCGACCGATCTTCATTGATTACCCTGTGTTTTCTCGTTGTTTCGATTACTCGTTGCGCTGCTTCGGTCATGAGTTGACTGGACGTGATTCGCAGAGTGATGAAATGCTAGGATTCGTTTCCGACAACAACGGAAGCCCGTATGAAAAACGAATTCAAGATTTCGGAAATCAGTACGGAAACAAGCGGCGACTATGTGAGTTTCGTCATCTCCGATCGCGATGGGAGCCGCGCGGCGACGATCGCCAGAACGGCGATCAGAGTTCTTGCTGCATCCACCGAATATGATGAGACTCAAGTGATTCGGAACAATGCTGGCAAGATTCGAGAAGTGGCTGTCAAGTGGCGGAAAGCGAACCCGGACGCACTGGTTGTCGCTTTGGGCAGCTACGATTGCTGAGCGAGTGCAACGGGCAGTGTTTTCGCTCACGCCTTATCTCCCTTCTCTGCGGATGCCGCGATAGCTGACGGGCGCCACTCGATCAACGGCTGATCGCTGCGCACGTATAGCGGATGGCGCGGCGAGCCGTCCTTCGTTGTGCCGAGACACCAGAGGCGCGCGCCAGCGTCAGTCAAGATGCCGGCGACACGAACGGCGCGCTCAGGCTTGGCATTCGATCCCCACGCGCACACGACGTCGTCGCACTCGCGCGCGAAAACCCATAGGTAGTCATCGTTGTCAGGCCCGACTGGATCGTGATGCGCCCACAGCGCGGCCGGGTCGGTCGAGCGCAGCGCGTACAGGTTCGCCACGGCGAGGCCATTGCAGTCCCAAAGCTTCGCGAAACCACGGCAGCGTCGGATCGTCGGATCGTCGAGCGCCGCGTCCGCCGTGCTCGGATTCAGCATCACGAGCAAGGCCGTCGATTTCACGGGTGATAGCGACTCGGCTGCGCGCTTCAGCAAATAGCGATATGTGCCACAAGGGCTGATGACGGCACTCATGCTAGGATTCCTCGCAAAATATCCAGGAGACCACTGCCATGTCGAAACCCGTGATTTCGCCAGAAGAGTTTATTGCCGAAGTGAATAAGCGATTGCCGAGCATCGGTGGATATGAAACTGGGATGCGTGTGTCTCTCTATCCAGAGGGAAGCAACGGCGTGACTGCGAGCGGATATAGTTTGGAACCCGATACCATCGAGGCAAGAGCGGTCGTTGGAACTGCCATCTCGCAGGTGCTTTTCGAGTTCGATGTAAACCCGCACATCTCCCGAGAGTCCTGATTTACTCTGTTGGGTAAATGACAAATGCCAAGCTCCGCGAGCTTTCACAACAGTCGAAGGAGCAGGAGCCCTGACGTGGAACTCTGGATTCAACCGTGCGAGCCATGCACAGACCTTTATGGGCACCCCTCAACGGTTGATCCGCACGATACGTTGACTCTCGTGGGAGCCGGCGAAGTGAAAGCCGCCCAGGTTGAGCAACACTACACCTGCGTTCGATGCGGCGCCGCATTCGCTCGTATCCTCAAAGGCGAGCCGCGACGACAGGTCTGGATGCTGCTGAACGCAGGGCAACATTAACCTGAAGCGCGTCCTTGCTAACAAGCTGCTTAAAGAACAAGAGCGCTGAATTGCCGCGCCGACACTCAGAACCTGGGCAACCGCCCATGCGGCGCAAACGGCGGCGGAGATAGCCATGTGGACTTGCCGAAACTGCAAGGCACGTTCCTCGTTCGATCAGGTCGAAGCCTAAACCGACGAAAGCGGGCTTTTTTCGTTTGTCGCGACTGTGATTACCGAAATAAGCTGGTGAAGTCGGGCGGAGATGCCTTCGAAGTGAAATACTCGGGCGATCTCGGCGCCTATCCCTCCGACGCGGACGCTATCGAATCGGCGCAGCGTTGGGCGATGAAGTGGTGCGACGACAGCTCTGGATAGGGCACGCGTGTACGGATTCCTCGAAACGGCTCAGATATGCCGATGATTTGGTCTCCGTGCACCGGCTCCGGGGCAGCACCGCAAAGCGGCCCTGTCGCGAGTGCATTCTGTTCGTTCATGGTGTCGTTGTCCTTGCGGTTAATCCGGCGAGTTCGAGACCGGTTGGCGCGCGGCGATACCCGTGCTACCTGAGCTCATGAATGGATCGAGTGCTTCTGGCTGGAGAAATGGCGATGCTATGCACGCCGCGGCGACGATGCGCTCGTGATGCCGACGTCGGGGAGTGCCCGCCCTGAATGAGGGCAAGTAAGTAGCTACCTTCCGTATGTAGTTTGCCGATTAATCGAGGAGAAGACAGTCATGGCTGATCAAACAAATCCCTTTGGCGATCTGACGAAGATGCTCGAACAGTTCAAGGTGCCGGGCGTCGATATGTCCGCGTTGGTCGCGTCGCGCAGGAAGGACATTGAGGCGATCGTCGAGGCGAACAAGTCCGCTTACGACGCGATGCAGGCGTTTGCCCGCAAGCAGACCGAGATGCTGACCCAAGCGATGCAGGACATTCAGGCAGCCACCCGTGCGGGTGCGGCGGACCCTGGGAAACACGCTGAGATGGCGCGCAATGCGTGGCTGAAGGCAGTCGAAGATACAAAGGATCTGGCTGAAATCGCGCGCAAGTCGCAACTGGAGGCAACGGCGAGCCTCACAAAACGCGCGAATGAACACGCGGCAGAGATCAGGCAGATGCTGCAGCGCAAATAGCTGGCGCGCCTTGGCACGTCGTGCGAGTGGTGCATTGTCATCGCGGGACGGGCAGCAACGTTTAATCATAACTCTCAGGAGGCAGCATGGCCGCACCGTTCAACATGCCAGACGAGTTCGTCCAAGGCTTCTTTAAATCGGGCCAGACGTTGCTGCAAGCCTACACCGGCGCAGCTGGCAAGATCGGCGAAGTGCCTTCGACCCCCACCAGTATGCCGGCGCTTGCGCTGGCAGAAGCACAGGCGCATTACTGGCAGCAGCAGATGGCGCTGTACATGGGCATGGTGACGAGCGCAATGGGGCAAAAGCCCACGTCCGCCGTCGAACCCGAGCGCGGCGACCGCCGCTTCAGTGCCGATGCCTGGCGCGAGAATCCTTGGTACAGCATGCTCAAGCAGACATACTTGCTCAACTCGCGTCTGCTCAACGACATGGTCGAGGCTGCGGGTGTCGGCGAAAAGGAGAAGCACAGGCTGCGTTTCTACGCGCGCCAGTTCATCGATTCGATGAGCCCTGCCAACTTCGCCGTGACCAATCCCGAAGCGATGAAGACCGCCATCGAAACGCAGGGCGAAAGCGTGCGCACGGGCTTCGCCAATCTGCTCGAAGACCTGAAGCGCGGACGCATCTCGATCACAGATGAAAACGCGTTCGAAGTGGGGAAGAACGTCGCAGTATCGAAGGGATCGGTGGTGTTCGAGAACGAACTGTTCCAGTTGATCCAGTACGCGCCGCTCACCGAGCAGGTCGCCGAGCGGCCGGTCGTGATTGTGCCGCCCTGCATCAACAAGTTCTACATCCTCGATCTGCAGCCCGAGAACTCGTTCGTGCGCTACGCGGCCGAGCAGGGGCTGACCGTGTTCCTCGTGTCGTGGCGCAACCCCGACGCAGAACTCGGCCACGTCACGTGGGACGACTACATCGAAAACGGCGCGATCAAGGCGATCGAAGTTGGCCGCGCGATCAGCGGCGCCGACAAGGTCAATACAGTCGGCTGGTGTGTCGGCGGGACGATCCTGTCGTCGGCGCTTGCGGTGCTGCGCGCGCGCGGCGACGAGTCGGTCGCGAGCGTGACGCTCCTCACGACGATGCTCGACTTCAGCGATCCCGGCGACCTCGGCGTGTTTATCGACGAGCAGGGCGTGTCGCAGCGCGAGCAGACGATCGGCAAGGGCGGCATCTATTCCGGTGGTGAACTCGGCTTCGTGTTCCAGACGCTGCGCGCGAACGACCTGATCTGGCCGTATGTCGTGAACAACTACCTTAAGGGCGGCGCACCGCAGGCGTTCGACCTGCTCTACTGGAACGCCGACGGCACCAATCTGCCCGGCCCGATGTACGCCTGGTATCTGCGCAACACGTATCTCGAGAACAACCTCTGCAAGCCGGGCCGCCTCTCGATGTGCGGCACGCAGGTGGACCTCGGCAGCATCGACATTCCGAGCTATATCTTCGGCACGCAGGAAGATCACATCGTGCCGTGGAAGGGCGCGTACCGGTCGACGCAACTCGTCGGCGGTGACACGCAGTTCGTGCTCGGCGCGAGCGGGCATATCGCGGGCGTGGTCAATCCGGCGTCGAAGAACAAGCGCAGCTACTGGAGCGACGGCACGCTCGGCGACGATCCGCAGGCGTGGCTGGAATCGGCGCAATCGCATCCCGGAAGCTGGTGGACGCACTGGAACAACTGGCTGCAGGCGTATGCGGGCAAGCAGGTCGCAGCGCCGAAGAAGCTGGGCAACGCGAAGTACAAGCCGATCGAGCCGGCCCCTGGGCGTTATGTGAAAAAACATCCCCCGGAAGTCATGGGCGCCTGAGCGGCGTTGAGCACTTCAAACGTCGACGACGGATGTCTAAAAGCGCAACTCATCATGCACCGAGGCCGACGGCTAGTGCGCAAGCCCGCGATCGTGGCTATTGCGGGCTTTGCGCTTGAGGTGGCTGCGAAGGCATCTCATCGTCTCAGTGTCCGCCAACGCCACCGACCGCAACTTCGACACCGTCGCGCGCGTGCTTACCGTTACCGGTCCTGGCAGCGTCGTACTGGCGCAGCTCCGGATGACAACCACCACCGTCGCCTATCAGACACAGAACTTTGGCCTGGCGTCTGGCTTCCCCTCGATCATCACGTTTCACAATGTTCCCTGACAGCGTCACGCAGAACCGGTCATTGCGGAAATAGCGTCAACTGCGAGCGATGGATGGCAGTTTTGGCCGACCACGAGGCAGCGATGACCGCGCGGGTGACGACCGCCCATCGATTCAGTGCAAGGTCGCCTCGGCAATGCCGGCCAGCGCACAGAGCGCGACGACGGCGAGCGGTGGAATCTTCCAGCGTGTCAGCAAGAAAAACCCGATGGCTGCGATGGCAAAGTCGAGCTCCGAGAGAACCGCGCTGGTCCAGACCGGCGAGTACAGCGCGGTGGCCAGCAGTCCAACGACCGCCGCATTCACCCCCGCAAGCAGTGCAGCCATCGACGGGTGAGCGCGCAGCGCTTGCCAGTAAGGTAGCGCCGCAAGCACGAGCAGAAGACCCGGCAAAAAAATGCCCACGGTGGCGAGCAACGCGCCGGTCCAGTGATTCGGCGCTTCGGTCAGCATCCATCCGAGAAATGCAGCGAACGTGAATAACGGGCCCGGGACGGCCTGTGCGGCGCCGTAGCCTGCGAGAAAATCGTTCGACGAGACCAGGCCGGCCTCAACGGTTTGCTGCTGAAGAAGCGGTAGCACAACGTGACCACCGCCGAAGACAAGCGCACCCGAGCGATAGAACGCATTGAAGACCTCGAGTGCCTGGCCCGCGTGGAGTCGGACCAGCGCGGGAAGCCCGAACAGCAAGACAACGAAGAGGATCAACGCGACGGCACCCACCGTGCGGGATACACGGATTTCGTGCGTGTGTCGTGGCACTCGACCGGCGTCTGACGATGTCGTCGTCTGGCAAAACGCGAGTCCGAGCACAGCGCCGAGGGCGATAACGATGAGTTGCGCATAGACGGTCGTCAGAATGCTGAGCACCCCGATGGCGATGAGCGCGATGGCAGCACGGCGTTGATCCGGACACAGGCGCCGTGCCATATCCCAAACTGCTTGAGCGACGACAGCGACAGCGACGAGCTTCAGGCCATGGATCAAGCCGCCACCGACCATGCCGCCAAGACTCGGGGCGATGGCAGCAAAGCTGAGCAACAACAGGACTGAAGGCAGCGTGAATCCGCACCAGGCCGCGAGTCCCCCAAGCCACCCCGCTCGCAAGAGACCGATCGAGTACCCCACCTGGCTGCTGGCCGGTCCTGGAAGGAACTGACAGAGCCCGACCAGATCCGTGAAGGTTTCGTCATCAAGCCAGCGGCGCCGCTCAACGAATTCCCGGCGAAAGTATCCCAGATGGGCGATGGGACCGCCGAAGCACGTCAGCCCCAATTTGAGAAAAACCGCGAGAACCTCCGATGCGGAACCCTCCCGAGTCGAGTGCGCAGAGGTGATACCAGTTTCCATGATTGCCGGTTTTCCAGATTGAGAAGATCAGCACGCCCGCATGAAGATCTCGGTCATCTATCGTTGTTCGGGGGGCGACAGCATCGGGATTTTAATTATGACTCGATCTGGTCTCACGGTGCAGCGCCGTGAACGGTCCATGTCGCGCCATTCGCACCTGGTCTCGGATGTCGTTATCCGTCTATGGGGGCGGCTCGGTTTTTTAGGCGCTACCCTGTGCGCTCGCCGTGACCGTCTCATGCTGTCCAACAGGCGGGCGTTCGCGGGTATATCGTGACTCTCTCAAACGGGTCGATCCGAGCCGATGGTCGCCGGCTCGGGCTCGGCCACAAACAGACAGTGTCGGAATCTGACCGTACGTCCCTGCTGAGACCTAAAGCGGTCGTCCACAACGAAACTTCGATCGCGGCAATTCGATGTCGGAATCGCGTGCCGGGTCAGTCCGCGTTGCTGACGACCAGCCAGTATGTACACCAGCATATTGCGATAGCAACCACCACCATAGCGGCGACCAGGAAAACGAACTTCATATAGCCTTCCCATCCACGTCACCTTAGACCAAACTGCCTCGTCTGCTCACCGATCAAACCCTCCGACGACGTCACTGCCCGATCGTCGATTCCATGACACGCAACGTTGCCTGTCCGTGGACATTTTTGAGCGGGAAGTACGCTCGATGCGTAAGTTGATCCACCGCAATAACGTGTGCATTGGGGCCAACGCGTCCGTCGCCGATTTTCGATGCGCTGCCTGCTTCGGCTCTGAACATCGAGACAATGCCTGTTTCGCCTGCTACATAAAGCAGATGAAGTGCGGAGTCGAAAGCCAGGACATCCGGATCCGGGCCGACGTCGAACGATGAGGTGACGCGCATCGTACGCATGTCGACTACAAGCAGTTTGTTATTGCCTTCGCACGCTATAAAGGCGAGCCGTTGCCCCGGATCGATCAGCAGTCCGTGATTGCCGCGTGCGCCGGGTAAATCAATACGCGCGACGATTTGATCGGTGGCCGGGTCGATGTCCACCAGCTGTCGTCGCGACTGCACGTTCACGAAAATGTGCCGGGAAACCGGATCGTATTGTGTATTGCCAGCCTCGCCGCCGAGCGGGATCGTCGCGATCCGCGTGTTCGAGCGAATGTCAATCACTGTCTCGGTCGCACCTGTTTCGTCGGATACATAGAGTTTATGCAAATCGGGCGCATAGGCCATGCCGTCCGGGTAGGTGCCACCCGGCATACGCGCGGTGACCTTCAGTGTCACCTCATCAATCGCGACAATCTCGTTCGACCCCGTGGCCGACGCATAAACGCGTGACAGTTCAGGAATCGCCAGTACGCCATGCACTGAGGCTACGTCCGGAATCCGGCTAACGACGCGCGCAGCACGCGTATCGAACACGATGACCTGTCCGTCACCCAGGTGCGCGATGAACAGCAGATGACGCGCCGGGTCGAGGCTCGCGTAGTCGAGTCGGGTCGGCCGTCCGCCCAGAGGAACGTCGCCGAGCAGCTTCAATGGCAGATTGCCGGGTTCAAAACCATCATCTGCACCCAGCGCAGGGAACACGACCAGGCAAACTGCAGCAGCGATAGCGGACGCGACATGAAGCAGGCACCATGCAGCCGTCCGAATATGAGGTGCATTCATGATGAGACTCTACTCGGTGAGTTTCACCCGTCGGAAGACCCCCAACAGCGCGAGGTCATAGCCAATCTTGAGCACACCGCAGGCGACTAGCGGGGCACCGACCCATCCGACAGCCAGCAACGCGCCGGCCAGCGTGGGGCCGAGTGCCGACGCCAGGCTTCTGGGTACCGCCGTGAAGCTCGCAGCTGCCGGCCGTTCGGGCGGCGTCACCACCGCCATCACATAGGCGGTCCGTGTTGGCACGTCCATCTGCGAGAGCGCGCTGCGCATGAGCAGTAACGCCAGCGTCAGCAGCAAGGACGGCGCGAGGGCGGCACCAATCAGGCAGAGGCTGGATGGGATATGGGTGAACACCATGGTATTCAGCAATCCGATCTTGCGGGCCAGCGGCACCGCGGCGAGCTGCGAACCTGCGGTCAACAACCCTGCCCAGAAAAAGAACTGCCCCGCCGCTGCCAGCGAAAGGCCGAAGCGCTGCATCAACCACAGCGACAGCAACGAGTTCACGACCAGGCCACCAGCGAATGCGTCCACGCTGAAAAGTAGCGCGAGGCGCGTGACGATTCCGCGCGACGGACCCAACGATACGCTGCGTGACCGGTCTTGCCGTTGCGGTTCTGGCAACCTGCGATAGAGGAGCCAGAGCGCAAGTCCGACCAGCCCATAGACGCCGAACATTGCGCGCAGGGCAGCGAGCAGTGACAGGCCGACATGCATGACGAGCCAGCCTGGAATCGCTGCCGCCAAAGCACCCACCGCGGCGGACACCGCGCCGACCAGGCTATAGCGGGCGAAGATAGCCGTCCGCGCATCGCCCGCCGCTGAACCCGCGAGGCTCGCCAGTTCCAGCGGCAGAAAGAGGCTGACGTCCCCTGAACTGGGGTTGAGCGTTCCGACGAACGCGACGATGAGCAGCGGCCAGAGCGAAGACGATCCCATAAAGCCCATGCCGGTCGCGGCCATCAGGCCCGCCGCGAGGGTGAGCACGCGACGCAGCGGATGGCGTCCGGCGAAGATTCCGACCAGGATTGTCGCGAGCGCCGAACCGATCAGCGTGGCGCTGCTAACGAGTCCAACGTCCAGCTGGCCGAAACCAAGAGCGAGCAGGTACGCCGGCAGAAGCACCGCGACGAATCCGTCACAGAAACCGCGCAACCCGCGGCCGATGAGCAGGGGCAGCGCGCTTCCGTCCGCCCCGGCAGGTAACATCAGGCGTGATATTGCACCGCGACCGGCAATCGCGGGCGCTGTCTTAGGTGTGCGCATCGCTCCGACACCACGCATAGAGCGCGTCGTATATAACCATGCCGTGCCGCAGCTGCTCGTGGTCGTTGTCGAAATTGCGGGACAGCCCGATCGAGATCGCGTAAAGGCCGCTCGCCTCCGGAGCCAGATCGAGCCGACTGGTGTCCGCGCCGCGCACAATGCGCGCCAGCTTTTGCAGTGCCGGATCGGTCAGCTGATACTTCCGCAGGAATGCATCGAAACTGCACAACTCGCCGTGGTGACCTAGTTCGACGTTGGGCACGTCATACGGTATGGCACCTGTCTCCCGTGTCACCCGCAGCACCTCATCGAGCGGCACATAAATAAACTCAGCTTCCCTGTCGATGAAATTGACGATCAGCCAGGGACAGGCGATCCGGTCAATCTTGGGACGTTCGCGCGTAACCCATTTCATGTCAACCTCCGCGAAGGCTGCGCGGCACTGAACCGCTGCGCAGCGTTTTCCCAGTTCAACAGCGTAAAGATCTGGGTGAGGTACTCGTTACGTTTGTTCTGGTATCTCAGGTAATACGCGTGTTCGAAGACGTCCAGCACAAGAATCGGCTGGATACCCCATGCTGTCAGCTTCTGATGATTTTCACACTGCAGCACCATGAGCTTGCCGGTTACCGGGAGGTATCCGACAACGCCCCAACCGGAGGCTTCCACGGACAACGTCGCTGCCAGCAGTTGGGCCTTGAATTTCACATATGAGCCAAAATCCCTGTCGATAGCCTTGGCCAGTTCGCCTTTCGGTACGTCACCCTTTCCCGAAATGCTGGTCCAGTAAATGGTGTGCAGGATGTGGCTCGAAAGCTGGAAAGCCAGTTCCTTTTCGTAAAACTTCACCAGCGCGAAATCGTTTGAATCGCGCGCCTTGGCGAGTGCTTCTTCCGCCTTGTTAGCCGCGATGACTGCGGGCTTGTGATGGAAGTTGTAGTGCACTTCCACAGTGCGCGCGTCGATAACCGGTTCGAGTGCGTCGTAAGCGAATGGCAGTGGTGCCGCGACGTATTTGCCGTCCGCGTCAATCAGCTTGTCGGCATAACCCATGTCCTCTGCAGCATTTGCAGCTTGTGCCTGCGCCAACATGAGTCCTGCTCCGACAACAGCGGTGCCGTGCAGGAAGTTACGACGTGTTGCCATGATTGCTTTTCCTCGAAGACTGCGCGCTCGCGCGGCTAGAGACCGTGAGAATGAACAAGTGGATAAACAACAAGACCAAATAGTGCCGCTGCGATGACGATGACCGGCTCCTGCAACTTCTTGAAGCGCAATAGAAGCAGCACGGTTGCGAGTGCCAGCGCAATGGTTGGTATATCGATGAGTGATCGTTTTGCGATGACCAGAACCGAGCCCGTGATAGCACCAACGGCGGCCGCCGTGATGCCATCTACGAACGCCTTGACGCCCGGCAGCTTCCCGTATTTCTTGAAGTACGGTGCCGGAAGCACGGTGAACAGGTAACACGGCAGGAATGTGCCCAACGCAGCGACACATGCGCCAGCCAAGCCTGCCACCAGGTATCCAATGAATCCGACTGTGATGACGACCGGTCCCGGTGTAATCATCGCCACGGCAACCGCGTCGACAAACTGGCGGTCATTCAGCCAGTGGTGCTCGGTGACGACCCCGCCGTACAGAAACGGAACGATGGCGAGACCGGAGCCGAAGACGAACGCGCCGGCTTTCGCGAAGAACAGCCCGATCTGCCCGAGCAGTGGAAGGTCGAGCCCGCTGAACACGCCGCTCATGGCTGGCAGGTATCCCACAGCAAGCCCGTTTACGGAGCCTTTGGTGAGCCACTTCGGTGGCGCGCGTCGTAACCATCCGATGACCCCTGCAGCGATAAAGAGCCACGCAATCTCCGATTCCGTCACGAACGTGACGGCGGCCAGTGTCAGAAAAATGGCCCACAGCAGCCTGTCCGAACCAACAGTTTTTTTGGTCAGCTTGTACGCGCTCATCGCGATAATGCCGACGACCGCCGCGCCCACGCCGTAGAAGACCGCCTGCATCCACGACAGACCGCCAAAGTGCGCGTACGCCCAGCCAAGCGCCACAACCATCAGGAACGAAGGGATGACAAACGCAATGCCCACCAGCGTGGCGCCGAGCACACGGAAGTGCACATATCCGAGATAGATGGCCAGTTGCGCGGCCATCGGCCCCGGCGCCAACTGGGCCAGTGCTATCCCTTCCTTGTAATCCTCTTCGCTGATCCAGCCCAACCGTTCGACGAGGTCGCGGTGCATATAGCCGGCAAGTGCGACGGGCCCGCCGAAGCCAACGGTGCCAAGGCGCAACATGTAGCGGACCAGTTGACCAAGCGTGTAAGTGGGCACAACGTGCGTGACGGTACTCATTGGCGTTTCCCTGCGTCGGCCCTTTCACTGGCGGCAAAATGCGCAAGCAGCGAATCGAGGACGTTGCTCATTTCTGCCAGCAACGCGTCGTCAGTCAGCGCACGCGCTTTCGCTCCCGTCATGACGGCTTCGAAGCCGACGGCTTCCGGTACAGATCCTCCGCCGATATCCAGCGCGTGTACCAGCGCGCCCAGTTTGAGTAGTCCTGGTTCGTCCTCAAGACCGAAGCTGGCAACCAGCACTTCAAAGGTCACGCGCTCGCCAATATGGGAAAAAGCAGCGCCATCGAAGTCGAAACCGAGAGCTTCGGGAGGACATTCGTCGGGGGATGAAAGCCACAGAAAACGCGCATCGGAATCAACGAAGCGCCGGATAAGCCACGCGCTGGCCACACGGTCGACCCACAGCCGCTGGCGGGTCGCCCAGGTCCGGCCGTGATAGTCCTCGCGGCGCAGCTTGGGAATAGCGCCTTCGACTTGATGTGGCTCGCCCGGCGACAGGACCGTGTTGGCCAGCGCGACGAAATCCTGCCACGCCGCCTCGGCGCGGGTGGATGCCTCATTCCTGAAGAAATCGATGCTGGAAATTGTCTCGAAATCCTTGCCTGTGCGCCTCAACAGGCGGGCGATTTCCGCGGGCGAGAGTTCCGACAGGGTCTTTCTCGCATCGGCAAGCGTCCGTATGAAAGCTGCGTACTCGTCAGCCCGGTCGAACAGGGAGCGGAATTCGGCTTCCTGATCCACTCCGCGACTGGGAGCGCGGATGATATGAGCCGCCCCGCCGGCTTCGCCAATGCTCGATCCAAGTTCCAGCAATTCGGCTTCCGCGGCGTCGGTCGCGGGCAACAGATAAACCCCGTCACGCAGGACTGCGCAGCCTTTGGCTTTGAGAGCGCGCCAGAAGCGCATCCGGGCGGTGGCGTTGTCTGTTGGCAGGGTAAGGACCAGTAACAGCCAGGTATTCGATATGCTCATGTTGTATACGTTACAACATGGTAGCGTACTCTACAAGGATGAAGCTGCGGGGCGCGTTTGCGCACCCCGGGCACGGCGCGATCCGCGCGGAAGAGCGCGCGGACGAAGTCGGAAGCGATGGATGAACGAACGTGGAACGAGCGGACCAGGAGATGAACCGCTTTCTGACAGATGACGCGCATGCGTAGCTGTCAGCCTGACGAAGCGAGAACTCGCTCCTGGTGTCAGTGAATGTGGCGGTGATGAATGTCGGGAAAATGCGCGTGCGTGTGGGTAATAGGCGCGTGTTGATGTGGATGGGTGTGCGGTTCTTCCCCATCCCATTCAAAGTCGTGCGTGTGCCTGTGATGCTCGTCGTGTCGATGTCGATGGTTGTGAGCAAGTGGCTCGTGAGTGTGGGGATGCTCATGCCTCTCTCGGATATGAAGCCAGATTCCCAAAGCCATGAGCGCAGTTGCAATCCAGAAAGGCAGCGGTGGTAATTCCGGCCAGAGAACAAGCGATAGCCCGACGCCGAATATCGGGGCGACCGAGAAATACGCCCCGGTTCGGGCGGTACCGAGATTTCGAAGGGCAACGACAAAAAGAACCAGGCTGACGCCGTAGCCTGCGAAGCCGGTAAGCATGGCAGCCGCCGTCTTCCCGACGCCTTGCAGGTGCGCGCCGAGAAGCAGCGCGATACACAGATTGACTGAGCCGGCGACAAGACCTTTCAGGCAGGCGATGACCATCGCGTCGTTCGCTGACACCTTCCGCGTCAGATTATTGTCGACTGCCCACGCAACGCAGGCTGCGACGACGAGCAGCGCACCGGGCGAGACGCCAGCGTCGCCAGGCTGCCACGAGAGCACGACGCCACCGGCCACGATCGCGACCATCCCGAGAAATATCTGCACGTCGACGTTTTCGCGAAACACAACCCAGGCAATCACCGCCGTAAATACGCCTTCAAGGTTCAGCAGCAGGGAACTGGTCGCCGCCGGCGTTGTACTGAGGCCGAGCATCAGCAGCGCGGGGCCGGCAACGCCGCCTGCGGTTATTGCGCCGATAAGCCAAGGTATTTCAGCGGTCTGGATGCGACTTTCGTTTTGCCGCTCGCCCACCGTTCGGCTTACACGTCGAATGATGATTGCGACGGCCAGGCCAAGGCCGCTGCCAAGGTAAAACAAGCCCGCAACCATAAAGGGCGAAAGGGTCCCAAGCAGTGTCTTGGCAAGCGGCGTTGTTGCGCCGAATAGCGCGGCTGCAAGAAGAGCAGTGAAAGCGGCATTGTGACGGCTATGCATTGAGTGGAAGCTTTAGATCGTTGAATAGTACCGTCCGAGGACGTCATAGGATTCGCTTCGTTGGCTAGTCCGGCGCAGATGGCCGGGAGTTCCTCAATAGGATACCGCCACAAGCTTACGGAATATGTGTCGTCCGAAGTGCCGATGACGCGGACTCGCCGTGCTTCCACGCCTACGACCGTCCGCTCGCAACCTGGGATCGGACAACCCGCCCCGCGTGGCGTTCGTTCCGCCGAAGATATGTCCGCATACCGGAAGGGGCACGGTACGATGGTGGCCCTGAAGCAGCTGTTAGTCTCTTGACCTCGCACACATCGTTGATGGGCGCAGCCCTGTGAATATGCCCCATAGGAGTAACCCATGCCGTCCGAGCACGCCGATGTCTTGTCGCAGGTACTCAAGCTGATTCGCCTTCGCGGAGATCACGTTTTCCACGGCGAGCTGGGCAGTTCCACTGAAGTGATTTTTCCGCCAGGGCCGGCAACGTTTTTGCATCTGCGTGCCGGCGAACTGTCGGTGTCTCAATGCAATGGCCCCTCCGTGACGCTGCGGTCAGGCGACTTCGTTCTTTTGCCACATGCAGACGGACATACGATTCGAAGCGGGCCGAGCAGGAAAGCAAGTCAACGATTCGAGGCGGCGGTGGACTTTACCTCCAGCAGAGATGCTCAGACGTTCAAATGGGCGGCTGACGACGGCATGGCAGGATCCTTTCTCGCAGGATCATTCTATTTTGACGGGGCCCCATTACGCTCTTTGCTCACCGGGCTTCCCGGGCTGATTCATCTGACATGCGACAAAGTCAGCGAGCCCCCCTGGCTGGCCTCTATCTCGCATTTCCTGGATGTGGAATCGCGTAGCGCCGGCCCAGGGTCATCGCTGATGATCTCGCGGCTTATTGATCTGCTCGTTATCCGCACCTTGCGGATGTGGGTCAGCCAGCAAGGCGATCGGGTCGGCTGGCTGTCCGGACTGAGCGACGAACGCGTCGGCCGTGCGTTGAATGCAATGCATCTGGAACCTGACCGTGCATGGACGGTCTCGGCGCTCGCCGAGACGGCGATGATGTCGCGATCGATGTTCTCGGATCGCTTCACGGCGGTGGTGGGGCTTCCACCGTTGCGTTATCTGACACGCTGGAGATTGACCATCGCAGCAGACTTGCTACGCGGAGGGACCTTGAAGGTGACCGAAGTGGCCCACGGTGCCGGCTATGGTTCGGAGGCTGCCTTCAGTCGCGCCTTCAAGGAGGAGTTTGGCTATCCACCGCGTGACGCGCATCGAATCGCACAGACCGGGGCCTTTGTCGCGCGAAGTTCGGAACTCCTTTGACAGTCCTTTTTTACACTGTTGGCTAGATACGTCGGTTGAAACTGTCATTGCGGCAGTTTCGTTTCAATGGCATCGCGCCGGTCCCCAGGCGACACCGATCTGCCCGCTTGTCCGAGTGCGTCGATCGTACGATAGATCATGCAAATCGGACGCCGAGATATGGTCAGTCTCGGATTCGTTCTTTAGAGTGGATAGCCAAGGTCGTCCGGTATCTGAATCGGAGGAAAGGCTCTCACGCACTATGGCTCGGATCTCTCATGCTCCGGCAGCTTGCAATAACACTTCTCGTTGCAACACCCACGCTTGCGTCATGCGTCTGGATCGGACGCTGGAGTGCGGCCGCCAGCATCACCGTCGTATAGGTGGCGTGAAGGCCGGGCATGCCGCGATGCGTAAGTCACGTCGGCTGATCTCGGGCAATTCGTCGATCTGGTGCCGTTCAGTTCCGCCCTAACATAGTAGTGTTCTGGATTCCTAAACGGAATCGAGAGATCGAGGCACGCCACGGATCTTTCAAATCCAGGTTTCAATTCACGACATCGGCACCGATGTCTCTTCAAGGAAGCAATGTAGATGAAACTGCTCCTCGCTGTTCTCGCCATGTCAGCATTCGCGTTTGGTACCGGTGCGATGGCTGCGGAAAAGCCCCCCATCGTTCTGGTCCACGGCGCTTTCGAAGACGCCCAGGTCTGGGGTCATGTCACATCCAGGCTTCAAACCGACGGCTTTAAGGTGGTGGCTGTTGATCTGCCAGGGCGTCCGGGCGCGCCAGCCACACCGGACAAAGTCAGCCTTGACCTCTATCGTGACACCGTGGTCGCAGCGCTGAACAAATCCCATCGCCCGGCCGTCGTGGTCGGTCACAGCTTCGGCGGCATCGTCATCGCCGACGCCGCGGAAACGGCACCGAAGAAGATCAAGACTTTGGTCTTTGTTGCTGCCTACCTGCCGCAAGACGGCGACTCGCTCGTTTCAATGGCCAGTAAGGACGCCGACGCCAAGATCGGCCCGCACCTGCAGATCGATAAGGAAAAGGGCATTGCCTCCATCGAATATCCGGCACGTGCCGATCTGTTTTCCAATGGAGGTCCTGACGAACTACGCAAGGCAATCCCGGATCTGATCCTGGATGAACCCGTCGGCCCGCTGGCTACGCCTGTGCACGTGACTTCCCCCAACTTTGGTCAGGTCGACAAGGTCTATATCCACACAGCCATGGACCAGGTCATCAGCCCCTCGTTCCAGGCCGAGATGGTTGCCGCCACCCCCGTGAGAGCCGAGTACTCCCTGCCGACCGGTCATACGCCGTTCCTCACCGATCCCGACGGTCTGGCAAAGGCGATCGAGGCCGCTGCGAAATAGGCGGCTTACGGTTGGTCCGGGAAGCGAAGGCAGGGAGGCTTCGTCATCCCGCGCTTTGCCTTCGAGTGTGTTGCTCTGGGCAGAGGGCTGCAATATCCGGGCTTCCGCGCACCGTCCTGCAGGCCGCTCTTCGATGGTCTGTGCCGGGATGCTCTTTCCAATAGAAGTGTACGCGTCCGTTGTCTTCGACAATTTCTCTTGCTTTCAAAAGGCAGAACCGATATGTCCCGTCTTCAGATACCCGCCACGATCGCAGATGCACCCTCTGCTTCTCAGCCCTTCCTGGAGGCCGTCAACAAGAAACTGGGTGTTGTACCGAATCTGTTTCGTCTGATGGCCAACAGCCCCGCGGCGCTAGAGGGGTACCTCGGTCTGGCCGGAGCCTTGGCAAAAGGCGCACTTCCAGCACAAACCGGCGAGCGTATTGCTCTCGCCGTCGCCGAAATCAACGGCTGCGACTATTGCATGTCGGCGCACAGCTATTTAGGAAAGAACGTGGCGAAGCTTGACGATGCGGAAATGTCCGCCAATCGAAATGGCGGCTCGAATGAACCAAAGGCCGCCCCTGCCGTGCAGTTCGCCGCGAAGGTCGCGCGCGAGCGTGGCCGCGTATCCGACGAAGATCTGCGCGCCGTCAAGGAGGCTGGCTACACCGATGCGCAGATCGTCGAGATTGTCGTGCACATCGCACTGAGCGTCTTGACGAACTACGCCAATGTCGTTGCAAATACGGAGATTGACTTTCCCGTAGTGCGTACACATCAGGGCCTGAAGAACGGGACTCGCACGCTTCTCGATACGTGATGCGTTGACCGAACTGATCGATTGCGTCAATGTGTTGTAAGCAGGACAACCATCCGCAAGCGTATCGAGCCTCAACCGACGAACGTCGTTCGCTGTATCGGACGGTTGAGCTCACTGCATCGCGCTAATTTCATCAGGCCAAATCCATTTCCTCTTCACGTTAGGTTGAGCACGGACATGAACGTATTCGAACGCCTCGCGCAAGCGGGCCTAAAATTGCCATCGCCCATCAACCCACTTGGGTCCTATCGAACGGTTTCCGTTTCGGGGAATCAACTGTATGTATCGGGGCTCGGCCCTTTCGAGGATGGCAAGCCAATCGTCGGAATGGTCGGCCGCGATATTTCTCTGGAAAAGGCTCAAGACGCGGCGCGCCTAACGATGCTCATGATCCTGGCCTGTGTCGAACAGGCCTGCGGACTCGACAACGTCCGGCGATGCAGCCGGCTAACAGTTTACGTGCGTGCTGAACAGTCGTTCACCCAGCATCCGCAAGTGGCCAATGGCGCCAGTGATCTGTTGCTGACGCTGTTTGGGCAAGACAATCTGCCGGCTCGAAGCGCGCTGGGAGTGCATTCGTTGCCGATGGGCATCCCGGTTGAGATTGACAGCATCTTTGAGTTGAAGGGGTGACGGGCATGGCTCGACGCCGCGCAAATACGAGCGCAATGACGCGAAATCCGCATCCGCGATGGGCCGTGATTGTGTGTGCTACCCATGCTGTGCGTTCTAGACGGCTGGCAGTTTTGCGGCGTATATCGGACCGTTGGCGTTTCGCTGGACGATGACCGCTCAGGGCCCGAGTCCGGCCACCCGATCGAATCCTGCGGTGGCAGAGGCCATAGCTATTGCACGCTCGCCTGGCCTTTGGGATCTGCCTCCTGCTTCAATGCACCGCTGATCCACCTTTCTTCCGAAGCGCGGAGGTGCGCTCGCATCGCCGTTTGCGCGGCGATGGGGTCGCCCGCCTGCAAGGCCCTTAAGACCTCTTCGTGTTCCTGTACAGCTGCTGTCCAGGTCTGTGCACTTTCTGTGTGGCCACGCATGGCGGCCGCAATCGGATCATGGCGGCTGTCGAATAACTCTCCGACAAAGCGGCTCAGGACGGAGTTGCCAGCTGCTTCGGCAATCAACATGTGGAATTGCCGGTCTGCCTCGACGGGCGACTTGCCCGCCGCCGCCAGCCGGCGCATGCGTTCGACCGTACGACGCAACCGGTCGAGCATTGCGGCGGTCATCCGCGCCGTGGCAAGAACGGTGACGCTGCCCTCTATCGCCGCGCGGGCCTGCATCAGCTCGGACGGACTGTCGCCAAGGGCGCCGATCGACTCGACGTCGTTCGAGCCTCCGCTGCGCACATAAACCCCCGACCCCATCCGGATTTCGATCTGACCGCCGATTTCCAGAGCGATGAGCGCTTCGCGTAGCGACGGACGTGACACGCCGAGCTTCAGCGCCAGCTCCCGCTCAGGCGGCAGCCGTTCGCCTGGCGGAAATTCCCCTTTGCGAATCAACGCGATGATCTGGGTGGCAACGGATTGGTAAAGCCGCTTGGGTTCTGTCGATTTCATGACGCAGGTTGTTGCCCGTATCTGAACGGCGCCGGTGCCGTTCGGCCGAGTCTAACACATGGGCTTCGACGGGCTCCAAGCCCCGCCACAGCAGGGATCTGTGCCGGCAATAGGGTAAACGATGGTGGTAAGATGAATATCAAAAATCCATATTGGCTTGACCAAATGATTCCCGCGCGGTTTAATTCGACCAAATTGGACTGACCGCCGCGCAACGACAGGTCGGCTGCCTGACAGGAGACGCAATGAAGATGCATTCCGAATCGCCCCGCGATGCGGCCGAATGCCGGGATCACGCTGACGGAGCGATACTCAGGCTGGAGGGTATCGGCAAGCGTTTTCCGGGCGTCGTCGCCCTGGAAGGCATTCATCTCGATTTGCGCTGTGGCGAGGTACACGCCATCTGCGGCGAAAACGGCGCCGGAAAATCCACGCTGATGAAAATCATCAGTGGCCAGTATCAGCCGGACGAAGGCGTCATTCACTATCGTGGCGAGCCGACCCGCTTCGCATCGACGTCACATGCACAGGCCGCGGGTATCGCGATCATCCATCAGGAGCTCAACCTCGTACCGCATCTGACGGTCGCGGAAAATCTGTACCTCGCACGCGAACCCAAGCGTGGACCGTTTGTCGACTCGCGCAAGCTGAACGCCGATGCGGCCCGCTGCCTGGCACGTGTCGGCCTCAACGTGTCGCCGGCGACGCCGCTCGGCGCACTGTCAATCGCCCAGCAGCAGATGGTCGAGATCGCCAAGGCGCTGTCGCTCGATGCGCATGTGCTGATCATGGACGAGCCGACGTCGTCGCTGACGGAATCGGAAACGGTCCAGCTTTTTCGCATCATCAAGGAGTTGCGGGCAGCAGGTAAGGCAATCCTCTATATCTCGCACCGCCTCGACGAAATGGCTCACATCGTCGATCGCGTGACCGTGCTGCGGGATGGCCGCCACATCTCGACCGACGATTTTTCGGCACTAAGCGTGAATGACATCGTCGCGCGCATGGTTGGGCGCGCTCTGGACGATGCGTATCCGCCGCGTCAGTCGAAGCCGTCCGACGTCGTGCTGCTCAGCGTGCGCAACCTCAGGCGCGATGACGTATTCGGCCCCGTCTCATTCGACCTGCGCCGCGGGGAGATCCTCGGCTTCGCGGGCCTCATGGGGGCAGGGCGCACTGAGATAGCACGCGCGATATTCGGAGCCGACAGGATCGACGACGGAACCATTGCGCTGCACGGCCAGACGGTGACGATACGCTCGCCGCGCGAAGCGATCCGTCATGGCATTGCTTACCTGTCGGAAGACCGCAAGCAGGACGGGCTCGCTCTCTCGATGTCCGTCGCTGCGAACATCACGCTGGCGAATGTGCGAGGCGTTTCATCGCGCAGCGGCTTTCTGCGGTTTGGCGAAGAGGCCGCCATCGCGCGGCGTTACGTGCAGGACCTGGCCATTCGCACACCATCCGTCGACCAGGTCGTGCGCAATCTCTCGGGCGGTAACCAGCAGAAAGTCGTCATCGGCAAGTGGCTCTACCGCGGATCAAAAATCCTCTTCTTCGACGAACCTACGCGCGGTATCGACGTGGGTGCGAAGTTTGCCATTTACGGCCTGATGGATCGCCTTGCGGCAGACGGCGTCGGTGTCGTACTGATCAGTTCGGAGTTGCCGGAACTGCTTGGAATGACGGATCGGATAGCCGTATTCCACGAGGGACATCAGACGGCGCTTCTCGAGACGAAGCGCACCAGTCAGGAGGAAATCATGCACTTTGCTTCGGGGCACACACATGCTTGAAATCACATCCGAACGAACCCAGGAGGCCGTCGACCGCACCGCGGCACGCAGGCGTCGCCGCGATCTTATCCAGAAGTTTGCGGCACTCGGCAGTCTGGTAGCACTCGTCATCGCGTTCTCGATAACGAGCGGGGCGTTTTTCTCGGTTGGCAACATGATGACGGTCAGCCTGCAGGTGACCTCCATCGCCTATCTTGGTGTCGCAGCAACCTGCGTGATCATCACGGGCGGGATCGATCTTTCGGTAGGTTCCGTGCTTGCACTCGCGGGGGTCACGGCGGCGCTTCTGGTGAAGTCCGGCGTGCCCGTTCCCGTCGCGATGCTCGGCGGTGTTCTCGTTGGAGCGGTGTGCGGCCTGGTGAACGGAATCTGCGTGACACAGATGGGCTTGCCGCCGTTCATTGCGACGCTGGGCATGATGCTCGTCGCGCGAGGCCTCGCGCTGCAGATTACGGGTGCTCGTCCTGTTTCCGACCTGGGCGATGCGTTCGGCGCGCTCGGTAACGGCGCGCTATTCCGCATCTCTCACATCGGTCCCGATGGCTTCCCGGACACCACATTTCCCGGCATTCCGTATCCCGTTGTGATCATGGTTGTGCTGTTCGTTGCGGGGTCGATCCTCCTTTCGAAAACGTCGCTTGGCCGTCACATCTATGCAGTCGGCTCGAATGCTGAAGCAGCGCGTCTGTCTGGCGTCAACGTCCGGGGCGTCACGCTCTTCACCTATGTGCTTTCAGGCGTGCTCGCGGGCGTCACAGGATGTGTCCTGATGTCGCGGCTCGTGACGGGACAGCCAAACGAAGGCGTCATGTACGAACTCGACGCCATCGCGAGCGCGGTAATCGGCGGGACGTCGCTGATGGGCGGTGTGGGAACGATATCCGGCACGGCCATCGGCGCATTTGTGATCGGTGTGCTTCGCAACGGTCTGAACATGAACGGGGTATCCAGCTTTATCCAGCAGATCATTATCGGATTGGTGATCCTCGGTACGGTGTGGATCGACCGGATGCGAAGCCGCAAGTAGCAACAAGAAGACTATCAACCACGCGAGAAAGGAGCGAGACATGCGCAAATGTTATCTACTGGCAGTATCGGCCGTTATGGTGATGGCCACGACGGGGGCATACGCCGCGGGTGGCGAGATCGCCGTGATCGTAAAGACCGTCAACTCCAACTATTGGCAGAACGTCCAGAAAGGCGCGAAAACCGCCGTTGGCGAAGCCAAGGGTTACACGATGACTTTCCAGGGACCGGCGGCAGAATCGGCCATCGCGGACGAAGTCAACATGGTTGAGAACGCTGTCAACCGGAAGGTAGCGGGAATTGTCCTCGCACCGTCTGACCCGGACGCGCTCGTCCCCGCAATCAAGAAAGCATGGGAAGCCCACATACCCGTCGTGCTGATCGACTCGTCGCTGTCAGATGCCGGCAAGCAGTATTACCAGTCGTTCCTCTCCACTGACAACGAGAAAGCCGGGGAAATGTGTGCAAAGGCGCTGATTGATCGGGTCGGGCAGAACGGAAAGATCGCGATCATGTCTTACGTGCCCGGTGCCGGGTCGGAGATCGGACGGGTGGGCGGATTTCGCAAATACATCGAAGCGCACTCGAAACTGCAGATCGTAGGCCCGTACTACTCGCAGTCGCAAATGGCCACCGCACTCAATCAGACAACCGACGTGCTTTCAGCGAATCCCGACCTGAAGGGCATTTTCGGCGCAAACGAGCCGACCGCCGTTGGAATGGGACGCGCGCTAAAACAGACCGGGAAGGCCGACAAGCTGGTTGCCGTCGGGTTTGACGGGAACCAGGATTTGCAGGATTTTGTGCGCGGCGGCACGATTCAGGCCATAGCCGTTCAGGGATCCTATCAAATGGGATACAAGGGCATCCAGACGGTCGTGAACGTCATCGAGCATAAACCTGTCCCCAAGCAGGTCGACACGGGCGTCGTATTGGTCGACAAGCAGAACCTCGACTCACAGGATGCCAAAAACGTCTTGTACTGATGCGCCTGCGGACCTGCAGCGAGCGCGTGTCGGCTCGAAGCGGTCCGTCCGCTACGGTATATGCCATGCACGCCCCTGGTCTATGAACGCAAATGAAATACGAGTCTTGCCACGCAGTGGGCTCAAGCTGAGCGCCCTCGGCCTCGGCTGTTCCCAGCTTGGTGGACTTTACAGTCCGATGTCATCGATGGATGCGACGGCGCTGATCGATGCAGCGTGGGCGGCAGGCCTGCGCTATTTCGATACGGCGCCGTACTACGGCTACACGCTTTCTGAGCGGCGCGTTGGAGATGCACTTGTGCGGCGGGACAGGGACGCGTTCACGTTGAGTTCGAAAGTCGGCCGCCTGATGCGGCCCGATGCAAGCGTGCTATCTGGTGACGACGGCTGGGCCGAACCGCTGTCTTTCCGGCCCACTTTCGACTACAGCTACGATGGCATCATGCGTTCCTACGAAGATAGCCAGCAGAGGCTGGGTATGCCGCGTATCGACATCGTCTACGTGCATGACATTGGCTCGATGACGCATGGCGAGCGTCACGCGAGCTACTGGAACCAGCTGGTTGCGGGCGGCGGGTTTCGTGCCCTTGTGCAATTGCGCGAGAGTGGCGGGGTCGGTGCGATAGGTCTCGGCGTGAATGAGTGGGAAGTCGCTTCAGACGCGATGGACGAGTTGCCTATCGACGTCATTTTGCTCGCAGGGCGTTACACGCTTCTCGAACAGACAGCGTCGGTACCGTTGCTTGACCGCTGCGCGCGGGAGCAGACGGCAATCGTCATCGGTGGCGTTTTCAATTCAGGCATCCTTGCCGGGAACGGAAAATTCAACTATGCGGACGCCCCTGCCGAAGTCATCGAGAAGGTCCGGCGGCTGACTGCGCTATGCGAGCGTTTCGGCGTTTCCTTGCCGGCGGCCGCATTGCAATTTCCATTCGCTCACCCGTCAGTCATGTCATGCGTGGTGGGCGCGCGCACTGTGTCTCAATTGCAGCAGAACATAGCGTGGCTCGAGCAAGGCGTGCCCGAGGAGTTTTGGATCGCACTGCGCAATGAAGGGTTGGTCGCCGCCGCTGCGCCGCTTCCCAACCGGAAAATGTGATGCAACCCGTCGATGGTCATCAGCGCCTCTGGTGTGGGAGCGAGCGGGCAGGTTATTGGTCGCCTCCCGAGCTTGAGCCAATATGCCATGACGTCCGTCTCGATGGCGTGGCGTCCTTGCTCGCGTCGACCTGCATCGGGAGCAGGGGGGGCGCGCGGTCTCTTCCAGCCGCCAGGGACACGCAGTATTTGCTCCACATCGCCGAAACGACTACGACGGCGTTGACGGTTCCATAAACATGACTAAAAGGACATCACCATGCTTAGCGTGATTTGCGAATCCCCGGGCGTCTTGCGCGCACAGGAGCGGGAGCTACCCGTGCCGGCGAAGGGCGAAGTGCTGTTGCGCGTAAGCCGCGTCGGAATTTGCGGTACCGATCTGCACATCTTCACTGGGACCCAGCCCTATCTTCAGTATCCCCGTGTAATGGGGCATGAACTCTCCGCAGTCGTCGTCGAGGCAGAGCGCGCCTCCGGGCTTGCCGCCGGCGACGGTGTCTATGTCATGCCGTATCTGTCGTGTGGGAACTGCATCGCGTGTCGCCAGGGCAAAACTAACTGTTGCGTCAACATAAAGGTGCTGGGAGTGCATAGCGACGGTGCGCTCACCGAATATCTCTGTGTGCCGGCAGAGTTCGTTCACAAGGCCGAAGGCGTGACGCTCGATCAGGCTGCCATGCTGGAATTCCTTGCAATAGGGGCCCATGCCGTGCGGCGCGCAGACGTTCAGGCGGGGCAGCGCGTGCTGGTGGTCGGAGCCGGCCCTATAGGCATGGCCGCAATGATCTTTGCGAAACTTCGCGGCGCGAACGTGACCAGTCTCGACACGCGTGCCGATCGTCTTTCGTTCTGTGAGAAAGAATTGCGTGTGGACGCGGTGGTCACTGTCGGCGACGATGACACGGATCAACTCGCGCGACTGACCGACGGCGAATTTTTCGACGCCGTTTTCGATGCAACGGGGAACATCGATGCGATGAACCGCGGGTTTGGCTTCATCGCCCATGGCGGGAAGTACACGCTTATTTCGATCGTACCGGGTACAGTGGCCTTTTCCGATCCGGAGTTCCATAAGCGCGAAGCAACCTTGCTCGCGAGCCGCAACGCCACCGCGCAGGACTTTGAGACTGTCCTGGAAGCAATGCGGGCGGGGCACATTCCCGACCAGGCGCTCAACACCCACCGAATGCAGCTTGCGGATGTTCCAGCCGAGTTTGCGCGCCTGCTCGAACCTGGGCAGACCGTCGTGAAGGCACTTGTGGAGTGTTGAACAGTGAGGGCAATGCATGCAGGGCAGGTGGCGCAATGAGCGAACCCATACTCCAGTTTGGCACAAGCCGGTTTCTCCTCGCGCATGTGGCCTTGTTCGTATCGCAGGCGCTTGAGCGTGGAGACGCGATAGGCGGAATCGCTGTTGTGCAGACCACCGGGAATCCGTCGAGTCGCGCGCGCGTAAGTGCTCTCTCGCAAGCGGGTAAATATCCCGTCAAAATTCGCGGCATAGAAGCGGGCGGGGTCATCGATGACCTGATCGAATGCCATGCTGTACGCACCGCATGGGCTGCCGATCAGGATTGGCCCGCGATTCGTCGAGCGACGATAGAACACGTGCGGGTCATCGTATCGAACACGGGGGACGCAGGTTATTGCCTCGACGAACGCGACTCGGCCGCGCTGTTGAGCAACACCGACCAGGTGCCGCGCAGCTATCCCGCCAAACTGCTGACATTGCTCCATGCACGCTGGCGCGAGCGTCCCGGCGCCAGCATATCGATCTTCCCGTGCGAGCTAGTGGCTAGCAACGGCGATACGCTGCGGGACGTCGTGGTCGGTCTGGGGCAGCATTGGGCGATGCCAGAAGAATTTCTCGATTACCTGAAGCACGAATGCGTATGGGCTAACTCTCTGGTAGACCGGATCGTCTCGGAGCCCATCGATCCCGTTGGCGCAGTAGCAGAGCCTTATGCTCTGTGGGCCATCGAACGACGCACGGGCCTCGAGCTGCCATGTGTGCACAAGGATATCGTGCTCACCGATGACCTCCGAAGCTATGAGTGGCTGAAGCTGTTCTTTCTTAATCTCGGTCATACCTGGCTTGCGGATCAGTGGCTCAGCGAGCACCGGAATCCGGGTGAGACAGTGCTCGAGGCAATGACAGATGTGCGGCTTCGTGACGGAATCGAAGCGGTGTGGCAGGAAGAGGTGCTCGAGGTGTTTGCCGCGATGGGACTGCGAGGCCGCGCCGAGACGTACGTTGCGAGCGTGCGCGAGCGGTTCTTGAACCCTTATCTGCATCATCGGATCGCAGACATTGCGCAACATCACGTTGAGAAAGTGCAGCGTCGGATAGTACCGCTCATCAGGCTAGCGGATTCTCTCGAATTGCGGGGATTCCAGCCGCGCTTGCGAAGCACGCTGGCGAGGCACGGGCTGGCAGAGGCAGCGTAGGTGGGCCGGAAATCATGAGGAAATAGACGCTTATCGTCCGTGACGATGACAGCATGGCTTTGGCACTCCGGGCGTTGGACACCGATGTGTCAGTTGAAGCCGCGGTCATTGCATGAAGTCGCCCACATGCTGTGCCCAGAGGGCGGGACGCGTCATGGGGAAATGGCCAGGCGACGACGGCGTGCCCTGCTGCACTACGTACCGGCCCTGTGGTAGTTTCGGAGCGAGTTTATCGAGGACCTGTAGCGTGTCTGATTAAACTCGTCGTCTGAAAAATTCAGGGCAAAGAGCTTGGCCTTGATGGCAGGAAGCGCCGGCTCGGGATCGTAGCTGAATGATGACCTGAGCGAATAAAGGATGTCATTCGGATCGACGTGCTCAGCCTGGAAGCGGGTGGTTGCGAGGAACTTGTCGGCCGCTGCGCCATCTGGAATTTCCTGCTGCAGCGCGGAGGCACTGTCGATCATCATCCGAAGTATCCGGAAGCCGTCGATCCACCCGCGCGGTGTTTGCGTGTAATCCCCGTTCTTCCAATCCGGATCGGAGCGGATCGCGTAGATCACCATGCGCCGCCACAGCAGATTGCGTCCCGAGACCGAAATCGGTAGCGAGACCACCGGCATCACGCCGTCCATCTTGTCGGGATACGCTTCGGCCCATTGCCACGCATTCATGCCGCCCATCGACATGCCGAGAATCGCATGCAGATGCGCGATGCCCAGCATTTCAGTCACCAGCTTGTACTGGAGATCGACGATGTCGCTGTAATCGTAGTTCGGAAATTTCGCCTTTAGAGAATGACTAGTTCTCACTGGACAGCTGACCCTCCGCGCATTTCCGCATCTCCTTTGTCGCGCGATCCGCGTTTGTCCGCGTCTGGCCACGCGGACATGGCAATGTCGATCATGCTGCCAAGCTCTTCACCCGATGCGCCCGCCTGCGGAAGATTCAAAACGGCCTGCAAGACGCCGAGATAGTACCAGGCAAAGGCGTCCACATCGGTCTCCGGCGCAACTTCGCCGTTCGCCATGCCTTCCCGCAGTAGATCGGCGAAGATCTGGCGCTGCCGTGCGACACCAGCAAGTGCTGTCGTCTTTCCCGCCGCTGCAAGATCCAGCAGTTCGGCAGTACTTCGCGACAACAGGCAGCCGGCCGGCCGTCGCGATGCTGCCGGCGTCGGCAAAAAATCCCGCAGTATTGCTGCCACGCTTCCCCGCGCAGAGTCCACGCGGGCTGAACTCATCCGCCGTAGCACGCGCTCGGTGTAGACCGCCATCGCATCGCGGAACAAGCCGTCCTTGTCGCCAAACCGCTGGTAAAGGCTGGAGCGCGATAGGCCGGTGGCTTCCGTGAGGTCATTGATGGACGCCGTCGCATAGCCGTGACGCCAGAAAACGTCGATTGAAGCAGCGATAACGGCGGCCTCGTCGTATTGGGGTTTCCCACTCATAAATCTTCCCGTTGACAAGTTGGAACGATTGTTCCATCATTCTTGGACTGATCGTTCCATCATACATCAAGGAGTCGACATGCTCAATCAGACAGCCTATGCATCGCGCCCCATGCGCATAGCCGTGGCAGGGGCGACCGGCCGCGTCGGCAGTACGTTAATCGATCGATTGGGCACGGATCCCGTCGATGTCGTCGCCCTCACTCGCCAAAGCGCTACGGCGCAGTTTGCGCCGAACGTCACCGTCGCGACGGTGGACTTCGACCGACCCGCAGCGCTCGCCGACGCACTTGTCGGCGTCGACAAGGTCTTCGTGGCACACGGCACATCCGCCAGGCAGGTGGAGAATGAAATTGCGCTCATCGATGCTGCCGTCGCCGCGGGGGTACGCCACATCGTCAAGCTGTCCGTCATGGGACCCGCAACGCAGCTCAACCCATTCGCCTGGCACATGCGGATCGAAGCACATCTGGCGCGCCAGCCAGTGGCGTCGACCGCGCTCAGGCCGACGACGTTCGCCGACGTGCTGAAGCGCGCCGGCGCGCCGGTTGCTGCCGGTAATTGGGCCGGTGCGGCGGGCAATGGAGTCGCCAATTTCATCGATACGCGAGATGTTGCCGAAGCGGCGCGCATTGCGTTGCTCGAAGACGTTCCCGACGGATCGCAGCGGGCGTATCACCTGAGCGGGCCGCGGAACTGGACGATGCAACAGGTTGCTGAGGAGTTATCTCGACTGCTCGGACGCCGTGTCGTCTACAACGACCGGTCGCCCACGGAACATCGCGGGGCCTTGCTCGCGAGTGGCCAGCCGCCGCTGGTTGTTGACCTGCTTCTTGGCCTGGATAGGCTTTTTCGTGAATCTGCACTCGCGGAGACCACGGCGACTTTCGAAAAATTGACGGGCAAGCCCCCGCGTTCATTGTCTGAGTGGCTGCGTGAAAACATTACGCTCTTCCAGTGACACGTATCAGCGTTCACACCGGGATGCGTTCTAGCGGTGAGAATGCGGCGGTTTGTAGTCGGGTTGCAACGGCTGGAGGTTCCCGTCGTCCGGCCGTTCTCCTTCGCAAATACGGGCATATGAGACTAACCATGACTAATCGATCATTGCGTGTGCGGCGCGGCCTGCCGGTTGTTTTGTTGCTTGCGTTGCTGACGGGAGGGGGCTGCGCGCAAGCAGCCGATGTGACGACCGCCGATACTCAGGCGGTTCGCGCGCTGTTTCTACAGCAGACGACCGCCGAGACTGCGCATGATCTCGACGCGCTGAGCGGCATGTTCGCTTCCACCGCACCGGGACAGCCGGATCCCGTGTCGTTCGTGGCTCGCGCATATCGCTTTTGGGGCAGGGACGAGGTGCTTGATCATTTCAGGGAGACCTTCGCCGGGACATGGCGGGTCGAGCCGGATCAAAGTGCGCTGCGCATCATTCCGCTGAATCAGGATACGGTACAGGTGTACGCGCCTACCAAGGTGACCATCGGCGCGCCGGGCCAACCAGCGAAGACCGCGACGTTTCTGATCAACGAGTTTATGGTCCGCAGCCCGTCCGGCTGGAAGGTTGCAGCGGTGATTCCGGTGCCGGCGCAATAACGGGAGACGCACATGAGCATTCAAACCGTGCTGGCCTGCTGCGCTGCGATTGCGATGGTGAGCGCCGCGCATGCTGAAGCGCCGCATCGATTTACCGATGAAGACCGGCAAGCGGTCGAAGCAGTTTTCATCCGGCAGGCGGAGGCTGCGACCGCGCACGACATCGATGCGTTCGCCGGCGTACTAGCCTCGGCGCCGGCCGGCGAACCCGACCCGATCGTGCTCCTCGCCCGTTCGTATCAGTTCTGGGGCAAGCCGGCGCTGATCGAGCATTTCAACGAAACCTTCAAGGGCGTGTGGAAGTTCGAGCCCGACGTCGCGAAGATCCGCGTTGTACCGCTGAGTGCTGACGTCGCGCAGCTATACGCACCCACTCGGGTCACGGCAGGCGCTTCGGAAGCCACGGCGAAAACCGCGTCGTTTCTCGTCTATGAAACAGCAGTGCGAACCGCCGACGGCTGGCGCATTGCGTCGATTGTGCCGGTGCCCGCGCAGTAGCAGCGCGTATTGCCTCATGTTGCTCTCGTCAGCCGGGCCCGCTGCACAACAACTGATGGGAGGGCAAACAGCATGAGAGATTTCGAGCTACCGGGACGATAGCTGGTGATGTCGAAGGAAGGCATGGCGGCGACCTCGCATTCCGCTTCGACGCTTGCCGCCGTGAAGACTCCGGAGGCGGGCGGCAATGCCAGGGATGCAGCGATTGCTGGCTGCGCCGTGCCGTGTGTGGTCGAGGCCGGCTCGACGGGGATAGGCGGCGATTGCTTCCCGCTGTATTCGCGTGGCGGCGGCGACGGCATCATCGCCTCCAATGGCTCCGGAAGGGCGCCGCAGGCGTCCAGCGTGCCCGTGCTCAGGTCGCTTTCTGTCGAACGTGCTCGACTACGGACAGGACATACAGTCGGCCAACGCATTGCCACCCGGGCTGCCAAGTTGCACACACGCACGCATTGCGGCTTCGTATGCCTGTCCTGGGCGATCACGCGCGGCCATGTCGACATGGCCGCTCTCCGCAATGCCGAGGACGGCTGCACTCATCACCACCTTTACTGCGGCTTCGTTAGATCCTGCCCAATTGCGGCGACAACTGCCTGCTCGCAATCCTTGAGACCTGCGACCGACTGATCGAACTGGTCGATCAAGGTGCCGAAACTGCCATAGTGATATTTTACATCCGCTTCGACATGGACAGAGTTGGCCTTGATATCCCAGCCGCAGGCGTATGTCTTGAAGTACATGTCTTGCTTGGACTTCGAGTCGAGCAGACGAGCGCGGACGACGACCCACGGAATGAAATCGCTCGATTCCGGCGGGGATACGTAACCGAACGAAGTAATCCACACGCTCAGGATGGCGTCGGCGTTGGTCTTGACATCGGAAAAGTCGTCGGACTTGCCGTCGCTTGAAAGCTTGGCGTGCTGGTCGTGCAACGGAACAATTTCGTAGCCGTTACTGGACAGTCGCGTTGTCAGGCTATCGTTAACGACGGGAGCAAAGGCAATCTTTTCGCTTGCCACACGCTGCGTGTATGTACTCGTATGATTGGCGTTGATCCCACCTTGCACCAGTCCACCAATCAATCCAAATGCTCCGGCAGCACCACCGAGGTTGACCACGCTCTCTCCGCGCGGTTCGGTGACATCCAGCATAGCGATCGAATGGAGCTTTTCACGATTGTTGGCGGCGAGATCTGTTTTCGGAAGTGAAGCACAGCCCGTGAGTACTATTGTTGCAACGATAAAACTCGCGACTGCAGAAGTTGAAAGCGTTTTGTTATCCATGATCTTTTATTTGTGGATTGAGAGTGCGGACGCCATTGGCCAGTGTCTTTGGATGGAGGTCACTCTCACGGCAACATTCAGACACAGGCAAGCTATTTAACGGCGCTGTTTGCGTGAACTTTAAGTTGGCGGTTTCTAACTGAGGTGCATCACTCTCGATAAATGACCATGCGCTATTGCTCGATGGCGGAAAGCAAGACTGGAGATGGATCCTTGAATTTTGCGAAGGTAACACTGGGATGGCTGGCGCTCTGCCTGCCTGCAATTGGGCTTGCGAACGAGGTGTGTGCCGAGATTCCGGACGGCGTTTCTGTGCGCCGCTACGTCATCGAGGACGTTGAATTCAGGGCACCTGGTGCTTTCCGAATCATTTATGCAGTGTCGGACGGTACAGTCCTTTGGGTGCGATTCGATTCGATTCGCCGAAGCCGTGGCCGCGGCCATATACAGCCGGCCCTACGGGAGAAGATTTTCTGTTGGACTGGCACGAGTCGAAAGATTGCCTCACGGTCACGAAACACGGCCATTACCTTAATGGGAGGCAAGAGCTTCTTTCCACTTTTCCGACGGAACTCTTTCTCGCGCAGGGTGGCTATGTGACCCGCTTGGCGACAAAGCCCTATGAGCCTCCAACGCCAGATTGGCCAGTGACGGGCACCCCGAATTAGATGTCTACCGACGCGATGAAGGTGTGGCCAGACTATGCGGTGCATAGTTGTGTTGAGCCCACTGCGTTTCTCTGGCGGCTGCGATGAGACAGGGAAAACTCGGGAACCGATGACTTGCGAATAGCGTCTCATTGCCGAGGTACAGGCGTGTTCGTTGTCCAGATGTCGCGATGTTGTTTCCACTGCCCGTTCGCTCGTTTCCAGATAACAACATAGTCTCCTGCGTCGTAGACTTTGCCGCCTTCACCTGGAACCGTATATTTACCGACTTCGTAGGCGGTGCTGCCGTGCGCCTCGACTTCAACTGAAGTCAGCTTGATTGCCCTGAGCCCCGAGTCGATCGCCGCCTGCCAATATTGAGTGATCGCGTTGCGCCCACTGACGACATGATCATTAGCCGGAAGGAGCTTCGCGCTTTCCGTATATGTTGAGGCGATGCCGGCGGCATCGCCATGACTCACGGCCTGCTCGAACTTTTTATTGCTGGCTTCGATCGACGCGCGCACCGTGTCCTGCGCTAATGCCGTCGTCCAAAGACCTGAGAGCACCTAAGACCTAAGAAACGGCTAACCGAGTAAAGGCGCGTTGAGATTTATGATGCATATGGCCTCCTGGCCTCCTGGCCTCCTGGCGTCCTGGCCTCCTGGCGTCCAGCATAACTCCCATATCGCCGCGTTCGGCGGCACCGTGCCCGGAACCCCGAACTTCGCATATACAACGGACATTTCTGGGTGCCCTTAAGCCTCAGGGAATGCTTCTACAAGGGTTGCCTTATCCGGACCACGAAGCAGTCGTCACGAATCGTGCTGGGCACTTGGTTTGTATAGGTTCTTTACTACTAGGCCTTAATCGATGTCCGCGATGACCTCCCGCTCTGCCTTAGCGGCGGGTGAATATCAGATTTCGCTTCATGGATTACCTTGCAATTATCTGCCTATGACCTATCGTACAGCTTTCAATATAAAAATTAAAATTATAATAATGTTCCATTTAAAACAAATTAATAAAAATATAAATCTGCTTTGAATTCAATAAATCATTAAAAGACCGACCTGAGAGATCCCATGATTCTTTTACCCAAGTTATGGCTCCGCCGATGGCCAGCGGCTGGCCTTTTGTTAATCTTCGTTGCCGTCGGCGCCCGAGCGAAATCCCCTTGTCCAAGCTGGGTCGTTACCCGGGCCGGGAGCGCATTTAATGTAGCGGCGCTAATTTCGGACAGCGGTTCTCCGGAAGCAGCCCTCGCGAAGGCACGCAACGCATTGGCGCGCGTCAATAACGGCGGCGGATGCGAGGCAATCGCCAGCGGCGACCCTGCCGCATGCGACGAAACGATTGCGCTCGCTAAAAAAGCCGTAGCGGCCTTGGAAGAATGTGGGACACCGGATGCCAATACCAAACCAGCCCCAAAAACACGCCCCCCTGTTGAGACAAAAAACGAGCTTAGCCAGTAGAAAGGCACTCGACTACTCGTAAGCCTGAGCGACGAAGTTGCGTCAGCCTTGGCTCCGGCTAGTTTGACTCGTTGAGCCGTCGTCGTAGCATCGTTCGACGAACGTCGGTAAAGGCCGATGACGTCCGGACGAACCAGAAATGCGAACGGCCGTTGTACCTCGCAAGTGGCCATCGCAAGGACTCGGTGACGGCCGACCGCTGAGGGTCGTAAGTACGTATTCGATTGCAGCCAGAGCGGTCACTCGCAGTTACCGACGAGCGAACGCTGTAACGCAACTCTTAGCTGCTTCTCGATGGCGGATGAATGAATGTCAGGTAGGGCCGCCGATTAGCCGCCATCGAGTGAAAATATAGAATCGCCGTTCGACTCTGCTGCTTCACGCGAAGTCCGAGAATTGCGGGCGCATCAGAGTGCGCCGTCTGGGGCGTGTGTGGGCGATGCAGGTGACGAAGCGATCAACAACCTGAGCCATGCGATTTCTATCAAGGGGTCGAACATCGAAAATCTAAGCGTCTGCATGTCAATGCGACACGAATAGGTTGGTATGAGAACTCCCTTGGCGTGCAAACGGAGAGTTCGGACGCTGAAAACAGTCGATTCCCGGTGGGTGGGCCGGGAGCACGAACGGGAAACAGCAGCCGCGCGCGGCACGGGCGAAGGTCACTATGCATGGGATCTCGGGGCCAACAGCTCGATGACGAATGCGAACGTGGACACGGTTGTCGAGAGCACAAGCGGACGCGACCTGAAACTCTCGTACAAGGGCGGCAGCAACTCGATCACGGTGCCGGCCAACGTGCCCGTCGTGACGCTCGCGCCCGCCACGCGTGCTGATCTGATCGCGGGAAGGAAAGTGTTCGTGGTGGCAGCGCCGGCCAACGGCGGGAGCTACGGTGCGCAATTCGTCGTGGTTGAAAAGGACGGCGTGGCGCCGCCGATGTAAATGTGCCTTGCGTGGCGGTACTGCTTGAGGTCGGTGGAGTAGGGCGCTTTAAAAACTTGGTAATCCACCACTCGCTTTGACTTATCTGCCAGAGGGTGAATGCGCGTGGCCCCTTGGAAAGCCGTGGTTCCAATGGCCGGTTCACCCGACGGAATCGGCCATTGGAATCGCGACCGGGCCGGCGCGTCGGAGAGGGAAACTGACCGACTTCGGTCTTCCGTGCTCGGCCATCTCCTGTAACTGTGTAAGAGCGCCCCGGATGCGATCCGCACTATCGGAACATGCCTGCGACGAATCGAACCGCTATATGCGATCGATGTAGACACGTGCCTCTACGATCTCAGGATTACCCACATTTTTACTGAGCATGCTATCCGCTTTGCCTGAAGAGCTGATACATCTTCGTAATTTCGTGCAGGACGAGAAATCCACGCCATATGACTGTCGGTCCTGGTGGGCGGTCATGCGTGCGATTCAGATAGCCGCCAAGCATGCCTATCCACACGATGGTTTGTTGCAGCGTTGGAACCTGCTCTGGCAGTTGCGTGGTTGCGTGGGTATGGCAATAGAGCGCCTGCCATTCAACTGGCTGGAGCAATACTTCGCAGCACAGCTGCGTGCCCGTTCGCGCAAGCAGCGTGGCATACAGGATGCGCCACGCGATGACGGCAAACAGAGCAGTCGCTCTCACAAACCGCTCGAGCGTGCCGAACTGGCGCGCCTCGATACGGCAGCCGCTTTTGAGCACACGGTGCCACGTCTCAATGGTCCAGCGTCTGGCGTACCAGGCCAGCCGTTCGAGAACTTCTTCAAGCGAGCTCGTGGGCACCGAACTGAGCAGCATCCATTCAAGCGGTTCAACACCGTTCGGGGGATTATCCTCAATGGCGTGAATCGCAAAGACGTCGACCTCAGGCAGGCTGCGGCGGCTTGCGCGCGCTCTTGGAGATTGCAGTCGCACGCTCGCACAACGCAACGTCAGTCGCGCTATGCGCTGAGGAAGTTTGCTTCTGGTTGGTATCCGCAGTTCAGTGTTGCCAAGGGGCGTGGTGGCCAGAACAGTTTCCCAAAGGTAGCCTTGCGGATGACGCGCTACACGGTTGTGTGTTGCGCGGATCAACCAGTCCACTCCGGCGGGGCGTTCGGCGGAAAACAGTTCGTAAAGGTCGCTCTCGCGGTCTCCAACACAGACAAACCGCGTCTGTTCGCAACGTACCTTGAGTGCCGCGAGATGATCGATTCCTTCAAGCCATTTGACGCTTTCCTTCTGTTCGATCGGGCGCGTGACTGCGGGGGCACTCTTGCCGAACACCGCTTCGGGGCGTACCCAGGTCTTCACGCCCAGCACGCCTAGCGGCAAGCCATCGGGCGTGACTGCCAGCAGGCTGTGCATCATGAAACCCTGCTCATTGTTGCCAGTGCCGCGCCCCAGCCCCTCCGTCGCAGGCAGATGCGACAGGTTGAACTCCGTTGTGTCCTGAATCGCCAGCACGATCGGCACCTGTCTCATGCGATCAAGTGTTTGCGCAATATGGGGCGCGAGAATCCCGTTCGTGTCGACCTGCGTATTATCGAAGAAACGGTAGGCAGCCTTCAGTTCGGCCGGCTTGAGCGATTGAGGAAATGAACCTTGCGGACTGCACGCGAGTCGGCGAGCCAGCGCAACAAGACGCTGCGCCAGGCGCGCATCACCCAGATCAGCCTCGCCAAATTCGGCACTTGCCCAGTCATCTGTCTCGTTCTCGTCGACCAATCCCGACTACCGTTGCGAACAGAATGGGCCAAAGTTAACATCGACGCCGACTGTTTACAAGCGATCATTCACCACTCTCCTTGCAAGATGTGGGTAATCCTGAGCTCTACGATCGGTCGTGCGGCGCCGCTCTCCCGTCAGCGTGGCACCGGTCCGATGATCTGCGCGATCCGTTGCCACATCTCTACTGGATTCGAGTACATCGGAAAGTGTCCGCTGTGACTCACTTCAGCCAGTTGCACGCCGTGCTCGCGAAGCGTTGGTAAATAGGAAAGCGATGCATTCTGCTCACCGTACATGAACATCCGGGGAAATGGCAGTTCGAGGAAGCGGTCCATGAGGCACGCATTATCCGAGAGTTCCACCATCGAGCGGAAAATGTGTCGCACCGCGTCAGCACGCACCTTATGTCGCAAACTCGCGGCATAGAGTGGACACGAGAAGAATGGCGAATGCCATGTGCGTTCTATGAACTGGTCGAAGAAGGATTGCGAGTCCGCCGCAGGATAGTCGTTCACCTGCCGGCTCAGGAAGCAGTCTTCCGGAGCGACATTGCCTTCGATATCGACGAAGCTGAGTACGCGCGCGCGTATTTCGTCGGCGAGCATGAGGGCGGTCAGACCGCCCATCGAATGGCCTACCAGATGGAAGCGCTCAACTCTGTAGTGAACGAGTACGGCCTTTGCGGTCGAAACAAGAAATGGCACCGATATCTTCGACAGATCAGCACAGTGTGTTGCGCCACAGCCGGGTGCATCATAAGCGATGACAGGATGGCCGTCGAACGCTGGATAACGCACGATATCGGCGTAGTCTTCCTTTGTCGACCCGAACCCATGCAGAAAGAGGATTGGCGCGCGGTTCCCCGCGCGCCGCATGACTGCCAGATCGAGCGTAACGCCTTCCACCACGAGCGTTACGTTTTCCTTTTCGAGTTCAGCCATGTCCGACGAGGCCTCCCCCTGAAAGCGATGAGCAGAACGTTTCGATAGCGCGACATGCACCCGTCAACGCCACGTCGTCGAGCGCATACGCGATCCGGATGTACGGACCGAGCCCGAACGCGCTGCCATGAACCGTCGCTACGCCTGCTTCGTCGAGTAGGGTTGCCGCCACATCCTCATCGCTGCGAAGCGTCGTGCCGCCTGCGGTGGTCAGGCCGATCAGGGCCGAACATGACGCAAATGCGTAGAAAGCACCGCCTGGTATCGAGCACGTCAATCCCGGCGCGGCATTGATCAGGTCGACCACGAGGTTGCGTCGGCGTTCGAACACCATGCACGATTCGGTGATGAAGTCCTGCGGACCGGTCAGCGCAGCAAGCGCGGCGTATTGTGAGATCGAACTCGCGCCCGAGGTCTGCTGACCCTGCAGCTTTTCCATCGCATCGAGCAGCCAGCGCGGACCTGTTCCGTAGCCGATGCGCCAGCCTGTCATCGCGTAGGCTTTGGAGACGCCGTTCATCGTCAGCGTGCGCGCTGCGAGCCGAGGCTCGACTTGAGCGATCGTGAAGAAACGCGCGCCATTGAAAATCAGATGTTCATAGATATCGTCCGAAAGCACGAGGACATGCGGATGCACGAGTAATACATCTGCCAGGGCGGCCAGTTCGTCGCGCGTATAGACGGCGCCGGTCGGATTCGAGGGCGAATTGAGGATGACCCATCGCGTGCGTGGGCCGATCACTTTCAAAAGCGCGTGCGGCGTCAGTTTGAATCCGCTTTCGATGCCGCACGGCACGACGACAGCGCGTGCGCCGCAAAGCGCGACCATCTCCGGATAACTCACCCAGTAAGGCGCGGGCACGATGACTTCGTCGCCCTCGTTGAGCGTTGCAGCCAGCGCGTTGTAGATGACCTGCTTGCCGCCGCTGCACACGATGGTGTCCTGCCAACAGACGTCTAGCCCATTCTCGCGCTGAAACTTCGCAGCAACCGCTTCGCGCAGGCTGCGCATGCCGGCGACTTGCGTGTAGCGCGTATGTCCGGCGCGGATTGCTTCGATTGCAGCTTCCCGAACGTGCTCGGGCGTATCGAAGTCCGGTTCGCCTGCGCTCAACGAGATGACGCTTGCACCGCTCGCGCGCCGCGCTGCGGCGCGATCCATCATCCGATAGGTTGCCGAAGGCCGCGCATGCGCGAGATTCACATTGAGCCAGTGAGCAGATTGATCCATCACGACTTCCTCTGCAACATGTGATAGCCGAGCGCCGCACGCGCTTCGCCGAGCGTCATGCCATCCGCAATACGCGCTCGGATCTGCGATTCCGTTTCCTCGATCTTGCGCGCGAGCGCGGCAACTTCGCGTGCGCGCTTGCGCGGCACGACGACGACGCCGTTCGCATCCGCGACGACGATGTCACGCGCGCTCACGCGCGCCGTGCCGATCGAAACGGGCGCATTGATCGACTCCACTTGCACGCGATCCTTGCCGGTTCGCATGAACCGTCCGCGACTGAACATGGGATAGCCGTCGTCGAGCGCTTTGGCCACATCGCGGCATACGCCGTCGATCACGGTCGCCGCGATTTTGCGCGCGCCTGCATACTGGGTCATGATGTCGCCCCAGACAGTGCAGTCCGTTCGGGCATCGTTGTCGATGACGATCACATCGCCCTCTGCGACATCGTCGATGAAATCGCCGACGCTGCCCGGCGGCGTGCTCGCGCTCACATACTTGACCGTGAAGGCCGGACCGACGACGGTTTTCCGATAGTCGTCCAGTGCAGCGATCCCGAGACATTGGCCGGGCAGGCCGAGCTTGTCCATTGCATCAGAGACGCCGGGCGTGTCCAGTCCTTCAAAAAGGGCGACGAGTTCCTTGTCTTCAGCGCTCATTTGGCTTCCTTGACGTAGATGGCTTCGAATTCCTTGTCGTGCATGACTTCCGCAACGGAGCGGCCCGCACGAACGGCCTTCACCATGCCGTCCTGACGTTTTGCTATGCGTTCGCCAAGATCGACGACTTCTTCGATACGTGCGGCGGGCACGAACACCGTGCCGCAGCGATCCGCGACGACATAATCGTCTTCATGCACGACGACGCGCGCGAACGTCACGGGCTTGCCGGAACTGATCTGCGCGACGCGATTGCGTGCGCTTATCATCGTGATGCCGCGCCCGAACACGGGATAGCCGATTGATTCGCTGCCTTCGATATCGCGGCTACATCCGTCTATCACCGAGCCGCGAATCTTTTTTGCTGTCGCCGCGTTGGCGATGATGTCGCCCCAGCACGAAATGCCTTCGAGGCCGCCGGCAATGACGAGAACGCGGTCGCCCGTGCGAATTTCGTCGATCACGGGGGTGATGAGGTGAACAGTCGGCGTCGCATCCGTCTTGGGCCCGAGCTGAATCGTGCTCGCGCGTCCGACGATGCGCGGGCAGTCCCAAAGCGGCCGGATGCCAAAGGTGGCGCCGGGAAGACCGAGAAAATCGAGCGCATCGGAAACCGTGTTGGAATCCAGCGAGGCAAGCCGGTCGAGCAGGGAAGGGGTCGTCATGGTCAATGGCCAGATGCGTTGCAGAGCTTGCAGTCTCGGCGTTAGAGTCGCATATGTAAATTCCGAAGAACGGAACCCTTTCATACGCCGAAGCTATCAATGTCATGATCAACTTTCGACTCGTTCGCCATTTATGGTTGTTCCTCGCCGTCGCCGAAGAAGAGCATTTCGGCCGCGCCGCCCAGCGACTCGGTATGTCCCAGCCGCCTTTGACCGAACAGATCCAGGTGCTCGAACAGGCGCTGAAGGTCAAGTTGTTCGAGCGCGGACGGCATGGCGCGAAGCTCACGCAGGTCGGCGCTGCAATCCTGCCGGCAGTCCGAAAATTCGCCGAGCAACTCGAACGCCTGGAACTGGCAGTACAGGAAGCGACGCAGGGAAATAGCGGTGTATTGACGATCGGCGCCATCGCGTCCGCGATGATCGATACGCTTCCGCCTTTCATCGAGCATCTGAAGGCGCAGTTTCCCCAGCTAACCGTCTCGGTCAAAGAGATCGACAGTGTCGAGGCGGTGCCAGCACTCGAGCGCGGCGACATCGATCTTGCATTCGCGCGTCTCGAGGGAGAGCAGGGGCCCTCAATTCAGTCGCTGGCTCTCAAGCAGGACCGCCTTGCTGTGGCCTTGCCGAAGACGCACCGCTTCGCAGAATTGCCGCGCGTGCGGCTTGCATCGCTTGCGGACGAAGCGTTCGTCATGTTTTCGCGGCACTTCAGTCCGAATTACTACGACAGCATCATCGCGACGTGCCGCGGCGCAGGGTTTTCGCCACGCGTGTTGCACGAAGTGCGTTCTGTGGCGTCGCAAATCGCTTTCGTCGGATGTGGACAGGGGATCGCGCTCGTGCCCGATTCGCTGAAAAAGTTGGCGGCGGATAACGTTGTATTCCGGCCGCTGAAAGAGGCGGTCACTGTCGTCACCACGGCCGTCGCATGGTCTACCGAGCGGGCGAATCCGATCGTCGACACAGCCGTTGAGACGCTATCCAGGAGCAGAATGGTTCAGGTCGGGAAGGCGCCTGCGGCGCGCAAGAGGCGGACGGATCGAGCTTAGGACCCGGCATATTCGATACGCCCGGCAGAATAATTCGTTCCGATCTTCGGAATTTACAGAATGGATACGAAGCCCGATATTGGCCGCGCTCTCCCGCGCGTTTGCGGGAAGTTGATCCGCCACCGAAGAGGAGCGTTGCCGTGTCGAGTTCCGAGTTCAATATTCATCCGCCGCCCGCGCTGGCGCCGTCCGAGATCGTCGAGGCGCTACGGCAGATCGTGACGCCGCATATCAGCGACAGCCTTCAGCGCGTTTCAGGTGTGGTCGGCCTGACGCGATATCACCGCAGTCGGAAGCTGGTCGGCACCGCGTTTACCGTCAAGACGCGCCCTGGCGACAATCTTCTGATCTACAAGGCGTTGATGGATATGTCGCCCGGTCACGTCCTCGTCGTGGACGGCGGCGCGGACACGACCAACGCACTGGTCGGCGAACTCATCATGCTTTACGCACAACAGCGCGGATGCGCAGGCTTCGTGCTGGACGCCGCTATCCGGGACAGCGCCGCGTTTTTCGAGGCTGATTTCCCTTGCTATGCGCGCGGTTCGAGTCATCGTGGTCCTTATAAAGTCGGACCGGGCACGATCAATGTGCCCGTGTCTGTCGGCGGACAAGTCGTTGCGCCGGGCGATCTGGTTGTCGGAGACGAAGACGGCGTCGTGTCCTTTCCGGCGAGCGACGCACGAAGAATCCTCGATGCAGTCGCGAAGATTGCTGCGAACGAGTCTCGCATCAAGGATGAGATCGCGACGGGCGCTCGCGATCAGGAATGGCTTCATAAGGTGCTGGCAGCGCATGGGCTGAGCGAATAGCACATCGGCATCGATTTTTCGAAACTTCCCTCCCGTAACACCTGGCGGCGATGTCGATTGGCATCGCCGTTTTTTTATCGCCGTTTCAATAGGCTCGACGTATCGAACTCTTCCTGAAATCGGAATAGACGTGGCTTTTTGCGCATCCGAGCATGTGTCCACAAACTGCAATTCGCGGACTCGCAAGAATCGGAGGATGACGATGAAAACATGGATGCTTGTCGCAATGGCCTGCTGCGTAACGACCCAGATCGCCGCAGCGGAAGAATCCACGCTCGCGAAAATCAAGGCGTCGCAGTCGATCACGCTTGGTGTGCGGGACAGTTCGATTCCGCTGTCGTACACGGGCGGCGACGGCCAGCCCATCGGCTTTCAGATGGACATCTGCAAACAGATTGTCTCCGCCATTCGAACGCAACTGGGCTTGCCTAAGCTCGATGTGAAGTATCAGACCGTCAATTCGCAGAATCGTGTCGTGCTCGTGCAGAACGGTACGGTGGATCTCGAATGCGGTTCGACGACGAACAACCAGGCGCGTGCGCGGGACGTCGCGTTCTCGGTCACGACCTATATCGAAGAAGATCGCATGGCCGTAAGGGCGGATTCAGGCATTCGCAACCTGCGCGACCTCTCCGGCAAAACGGTGGTGGCGACGACGGGAACGACTGCGATCCAGCACCTGCGTCAGCATGAACGCGCGGCGGGCCTGAACTGGACGGACCTCTACGGCAAGGATCACGCCGATAGCTTCCTGATGCTTGAATCGGGCCGTGCCGATGCGTGGGTGCTCGATCAGGGCGTGCTGCGCGCGACCATCGCGATCTCGCGTAACCCGGCCGCTTATACGGTCACGGGCGAGCCGTTCAACACGGAACCGATTGCCATCATGTTCCGCAAGGACGATCCCGACTTCAAGAAGGTCGTTGACGGCACGATCCGAAAGATGGACGCCAGCGGCGAGATGAAAACGCTGTGGAGCAAATGGTTTGTTCAGCCGATTCCCCCACGCGGAATCCGGATGAACATGGAGCCACCCGAAGCGCTGGTCAAGCTGTGGGCGCAGCCAAACGATCTGCCGATGGAAAGCTACGCGGCGCGGTAACCCAATTGTATCGACACAGGGAGAGAGGAGATGGCGCTGGACTGGAGCGTGTTCTGCAAGGAAACGACGACGGGCGATTTGATCGCAGACTGCTTCGGCAGCCGTGGCGACCAGACCTATCTGAACTGGATTCTTTCGGCATGGAGCTGGACGTTGACGGTCTCGCTCGGCGCGCTGCTGGTCGCGTTGATCGTCGGCGTGGCTGTGGGAACGTTGCGCACGTTGCCGGACAGACCGTGGCTTGCGTCACTTGGCGCGGCATGGGTTGAGCTTTTCCGCGACATTCCGTTGCTCGTTCAGATCTTTCTCTGGTACTTCGTCATTCCCGATGCCTTTCCGTTGCTCAAGAAGTGCTCGCCCGCGTTGCTCGTCATCGTTGCGATCGGCTTGTTCACGTCGGCGCGCATCGCGGAGCAGGTGCGCGCTGGCATCCGCTCGCTCTCGCGCGGTCAGCGTCATGCGGCGCTCGCGCTTGGGCTGACCACAGCGCAAACCTATCGCCATGTGCTGTTACCGATGGCCTTGCGCATCATCATTCCGCCGCTCACGTCGGAGGCGATGAACGTCGTGAAGAATTCGTCTGTCGCCTTTGCCGTCTCTATCACCGAGTTGACGTTCTTCGCCCGACAGGCGGGAGAGGAAACCGCCGCACCCATTCAGATGTATCTCGCGGCCACTGTATTGTATGGATTGACGGCCTTCGGCGTGAACCGCCTGATGCATGTCATCGAGCGCAGGGCGCGGATTCCTGGGTTCGGGTCGGCTGGCGCCGCCGCCGTTCATTGAGGAGTCGGAGCGATGCCAGGCACTCTCGACCTCGATTTCTTCCGCTGGGATGTCGTCGCGCCATTCGTCGCGAAAGGTCTGGGCTACAGCGTGTGGCTGACCATCGTCGCGACGCTCGGCGGAATCTGCTTCGGTACGGTGCTGGCACTTGTGCGGTTGCTCGGCAAACCGACTCTCGAACGGCCGGTCGCCATTTACGTCAACATCATGCGCTCCGTTCCGCTGGTCATGGTGCTGCTGTGGTTCTTCCTCATCATTCCGTTCGTGACGGGCAGACCCGTCGGCGCGGAAATGTCGGCGGTCGTGACGTTCGTCGCCTTCGAAGCGGCGTACTTCTCTGAGATCGTCCGCGCGGGGATTCAGGCTATTGCACGAGGGCAGTTCAATGCGGGCTTTGCGCTCGGGATGACGTACGGGCAAAACATGCGATTCGTCGTGCTGCCGCAGGCGTTCCGCAACATGCTGCCGGTGTTTCTGACGCAAGTCGTCATCTTGTTTCAGGACACCTCGCTCGTCTATGCCATCGGCGCGTACGACCTGCTAAAGGGATTTGAAACAGCGGGAAAGAATGTCGGCCGGCCGGTGGAAGCTTACCTGCTTGCCGCAGTCGTGTACTTCCTCGTCTGCATGGCGTTGTCCACGGCTGTGCGACTCGTGCAGAAGCGAGTTCAGATTATTCGTTGAAGGATATCCATGAGCCAGATGAAGCCCATGATCGAAATGCGCGATGTCTCGAAGTGGTACGGCACGGTCCAGGTGCTGGACAGATGCTCCTTGTCGATCGCGAAGGGCGAAGTTGTTGTCGTATGCGGGCCTTCGGGGTCAGGCAAATCGACGCTGATCAAGACCATCAATGCGCTCGAAGCAATCCAGAAAGGTGCTATCCATATCGATGGCACGCACGTCAATTCGCCACGCACGAACCTGCCGAAGCTGCGTAGCCGTGTCGGTATGGTCTTTCAGCATTTCGAGCTGTTCCCGCATCTGAGCGTCACTGACAACCTCACGCTCGCGCAGACGAAGGTGCTCGGACGCAGCTTCGACGAGGCACGAACACGTGGCCTCAAAATGCTCGCTCGCGTCGGCCTCCTGGCGCACAAGGACAAATATCCGGGCACGTTGTCGGGCGGGCAGCAACAGCGCGTTGCGATTGCGCGTGCGTTATCGATGGATCCCGTTGTCATGTTGTTCGACGAACCTACATCTGCGCTCGATCCGGAAATGGTCGGCGAGGTGCTCGACGTGATGACCGCGCTCGCAGACGACGGCATGACCATGATGTGTGTGACGCATGAGATGGGATTTGCTTCACGCGTCGGTAGTCGCATCGTCTTCATGGATGTCGGCGGGCGCATTCTCGAGGACTGCACGCGCGACGAGTTCTTCGGCAATCCGACGGCCCGGCAGCCGCGCACAAAGGATTTTCTGAGCAAGATCATTCAGCATTAGCCGCGGAGAACTCGTACAGGCTGAGCCAAATTTCGCGTGAGACAGCCGGCGCTTTCGCCAACTTGCAAGGACAGGATCGTCACTTACTCGACGACTGAATCACCTGCACTGTTGTAACTATGCGGTTTTCATCGACATAGAGAGATCGATGATGTCCGTTCACCTTTCCTCAGCGGCCATTCCGAGTATGAGTCGGTGAAGGTCGGCTCAGGGTCGTGAGGGCTCGTTCATTGACAATCGACGACGACTGCTAGCTGCATTCGAACGGAAGAGCATTTCTCCTGGGGCAAGACCGTTGGCAAGATCAGGCAGACAGTCTATCGCGGCATCAAGCGCGTGGACCAACATTTCAAGCTGACGATGGTGGCGAGCAACCATGACCCGCATGGTGCGGATGGCAGATGTGGTGTCGCAAGAGGCGGCGCAATGAGCCGCCCCCGCGCGGGCGCTGCGCTGCGAAGGGCCTTGCACGCATGTGTATCGTCCGAAAAAACCGCTCGGCGAAGCGATAGATTCAGCAGCAAATCGCATACGAAAATTACATGAGCAATCCTTGCCGTCGTGATTGAACGCTTTTCAACAGCCTGTTAGGGGCAGGCAGCACGTTGCTGATTCGATTGAAAAATATACGGGAGGCCAGACAAAACCATATCGTTCGCGGTTCGCTTTGACCCGGAAATTGCTCGCAAAACCAGGGGGCCCCGACAAGGAAAATCGTACGTGAGACTTGTTCAGCGGCGTCCGCGTAACGAGAGGGTAGTCGATCCTGTCAACTGAGACGGAAGTCTCAATGACGTCGATGGTGCATTGCGGTGTGATCTCGGCGAACGCGCGTGGTACAACGCTTGAACCAACGAAGTATCGGTGTGCCGCGCAACGACGTATTGTGCGCGACGCTATCGGACCGCCGGAGACTCGCCATGCCCTATGTTCCGCAGACCCGACATATCGAACGCGTGCGCAGTGCGATCGAGGCGCGTACTTCCCGCGCGGGCGACGGTGCGTCGCCCCGACTCGTGTCATCGTACCGGCGTTCGCTTGAACAATATCACCTCGATCCGGGTGCCACGGTCGGGCCCCGTATCCTCACGACGCCGGAGCTTCGCGATGTTCGCCAACGCGAGGAACCGGTGCTGCGCGCATCGGGGCAGTGCCTGTCGCAGCTGCACGAGATGGTGCGAGAAGCTGACTATTGCGTGATGCTTACCGACGCGGCTGGAGTGACGATCGACTATCGCGTCGACCCTGACCGGCGCAACGCGTTCAAGCGCGCGGGGCTGTACCCGGGTTCGTGTTGGTCGGAGCGCGAGGAAGGCACCTGCGGCATCGCGACCGTGCTGCTCGACCGCGAGCCGATCACGGTGCACAAGTTCGACCATTTTCGCGCCGCGTTCACTACGCTGACGTGCAGCGCTTCACCCATCTTCGGCCTTTCCGGCGAGCTGATCGGCGTGCTGGACGCATCGGCCGTACGGTCGCCGGACGAACGCGAAAGCCAGCGCCTCGTCAACCATATCGTGCGGCAAAGCGCGGTGCTGATCGAAAACAGCTATTTTCTCCATGCCACGACGCACCGCTGGGTGATGCTCGCACACCGCAACCGCCACTACGTGGAATCGCAGCCCGAGATCCTCATTGCCTTCGACGAGCGCGGCCGGGCTGTTGCCGCGAACCGCCGGGCAAAGGAGTGCGTGCCGGGACTCGAGCGCTTGCCGTGCGATGCGTCGGAACTCTTCAATACCCGCGCCTTACGGCTTCTCGATGCCCGCATGGGGAGCGACTTTATATCGCTGCGGCTCGCGCGCAGCGGCGAGCCGCTTTTCGCGCGGGTGCGCCCGCCGGTGCTCCATACGCTGCACCGGCACAACACACCGGCCGCCGCCGCTAGTGCACCCAAAGCACCCGTTTGCGAAGCCAATACGACCGAACGGCGACGTATCGTCAACGCCCTCACGACGGCCAAATGGCGCCCGGTCGAAGCGGCGAAGCTGCTCGGCATGTCGCGGGCGACGCTCTACCGGCGCATCGCAAAGCACAGCATCGTGCCTCCACATCGGCGCTGATTCACGCGGCTTTTGCCGTTCCAGCCAGTTCCAGTTCCCGGGCGGGAGAGAAACCCGCCTTTAGCAATGTATTGACCATCCGTTCTAATGGAGGAGTAACCGTGGCCGAAACCAATCCGATCTCCGTTGCAGCAGGCGTGCTCGAGCGCCTGAACACTGCGCTCGCGAACCGGGACATTCCCGCCGTAGTCGAGCTGTTCCAGCCGGACTGCTACTGGCGCGACCTCGTGAGTTTCACCTGGAACATCAAGACCATGGAAGGACGCGAACAGGTCGCCGCGATGCTGGAGGCGCAACTGGATACGGCCGATCCCTCGAATTTCCGCGTCGCAACCGGTGAGCCCGAAACCGAAGCGGATGGACTCGCGCAGGCGTGGATCACGTTCGAGACTGGCGTCGCGCGCGGCAATGGTTTCATCCGCCTGAAGAACGGCCGGATCTGGACGCTGCTCACGGTGATGAGCGAACTGAAGGGCCACGAAGAGCCGAAGAATTTCAAGCGGCCGATGGGCGCGGAGCACGGCGCGCGCGCAGGTCGAACGAGCTGGAAGGAACATCGCGAGCATGAGAGCGAAACGCTGGGGGTGACGAAGCAGCCGTATTGTCTGATCGTCGGTGGCGGACAGGGCGGCATCGCGCTGGGTGCGCGACTGCGGCAACTGAACGTGCCGACCATCATCATCGACAAGAACGACAAGCCGGGCGATGCATGGCGCAAGCGCTACAAGACCCTGTGCCTGCACGATCCCGTCTGGTACGACCACATGCCTTATCTGCCGTTTCCCGACAACTGGCCGGTTTTCACCCCGAAGGACAAAGTGGGCGACTGGCTCGAGATGTACACGAAGGTGATGGAGCTGAACTACTGGAGCTCGACCACCTGCAAATCGGCGCGCTACGACGAAGCCGCGAAAGAATGGGTGGTGGAAGTCGAGCGTGGCGGCGAGACGCTGACGCTGCGCCCCAAACAACTCGTGCTCGCGACGGGCATGTCGGGCAAACCGAATATTCCCGAGTTCAAAGGCCGCGACGTGTTCGAGGGTGAGCAGCACCATTCGTCGCAACATCCCGGACCAGACGCGTATCGCGGCAAGAAAGTGGTCGTGATCGGCGCGAACAATTCGTCGCACGACATCTGTGGCGCGTTATGGGAAGCGGGCGTCGACGTCACCATGGTGCAGCGCTCGTCGACGCATATCGTGAAGTCGGAATCGCTGATGGAGCATGCGCTCGGCGATCTTTATTCCGAGCGCGCGGTCGCCTCGGGTATGACGACATGGAAAGCCGACATGACCTTCGCATCGTTGCCGTACAAGATCCTTCACGAGTTCCAGATTCCTGTCTACGAGAGGATCCGCGAACGCGACGCCGAGTTTTATGCGCGGCTCGAACGCGCGGGCTTCATGCTCGATTTCGGCGACGACGGCTCGGGTCTCTTCATGAAGTATCTGCGGCGCGGCTCGGGCTATTACATCGACGTCGGCGCGTCCGACCTCGTCGCCGATGGCAAGATCAAGTTGAAAAGTGGCGTCGACGTGGTGGAGCTGAAAGCGCATTCGGTGCTGCTGTCGGACGGCACCGAGTTGCCGGCGGACCTCGTTGTCTATGCGACGGGTTATGGATCGATGAACGGCTGGGCCGCCGATCTGATCTCTCGCGAAGTCGCCGACAAGGTGGGCAAAGTGTGGGGCCTCGGCTCCGCTACGACGAAAGATCCGGGACCGTGGGAAGGCGAGCAGCGCAACATGTGGAAGCCGACGCAACAGCAGGCGCTGTGGTTCCACGGCGGCAATCTGCATCAGTCGCGCCACTACTCGCAGTATCTGTCGCTGCAACTGAAGGCGCGTATGGAAGGCATTCTGACGCCCGTATTCGGACTGCAGGAAGTTCATCACCTGTCGTAATGCAACGCGGACGTTTGGCGCTGAACACAGGTCAAGGTGTTGGCAGGGATCAGACATAAAAATTCTCTCGTGTGGCGATACGCATGGCGGAACTGCAGTGTGTTCTGCGCATGATGAAAGCGACGGTCCGGTAGCACATTCTTGTTGAAGTTGGGAAATAGGGCTGCCGGCTTAAATTTCTACGAAGGAAATCCGATGACCATTCATACGAAGGTGGCGCTCGTCACGGGCGCCGGGCAAGGTATCGGCCGCGGCATTGCGTTGCGGCTTGCGAGGGACGGTGCCGATCTTGCGTTGGTTGACATCAATGTAGAGAAATTGCAGGTGGTTGCCGCCGAGATTCGCGATCTCGGCCGACGGGTGACCATCTACGTGGCTGATGTGTCGAAGCGGGACGAAATCTACGCTGCTGTCGAACATGCCGCAGGTGAACTAGGCACCCTTGACATCATGGTGAACAACGCCGGGATCGCTCAAGTGCAAGCGCTTCTCGATGTCACGCCGGCTGAGGTAGAGCGGATTCTGAAGGTTAACATCGAGGGCGTTCTATGGGGCATTCAGGCTGCCGCGAAGAAATTCAAGGCGCTTAAAAAGAAGGGGAAAATCATCAATGCGGCTTCGATTGCGGGTCATGATGCATTCGCACTGCTTGGCGTCTATTGCGCAACGAAGTTCGCGGTTCGGGCGTTGACGCAAGCGGCGGCCAAGGAACTGGCGAGTGACGGGATCACGGTCAATGCCTATTGTCCAGGTGTAGTCGGGACGGACATGTGGGTTGAGATAGACAAACGCATGGCTGAAATAACAGGTGTGCCCGTCGGCGAAACATACAAAAAATATGTGGATGGGATAGCACTAGGTCGCGCCGAAACGCCAGACGACGTTGCTGGATTGGTTTCCTACCTGGCCGGACCTGATTCTGACTATATGACCGGACAGGCACCGATGATCGACGGAGGACTGGTTTACCGATAGCGTGCTGGCGCCCCCGTATCTGGCCGGATCGACCAGTCGCCGGTCGACGCCCGTTCAGTCCAACGCGCCACGTTGACCGACGCGGCGGCGCTCTTTTCGTCCGATTTTCAAGCGCGCGATTGACCATAGTGGGTCCAGCGCGCTATTCGATCGGGCTTTTATCGTACTGGATATGCCGATCATGGAACCCACCAGCTCCAACATTGCTGCGCAAGAGGAACTCTCCATTGCGCCTACGGGATTAGTACTGCAGCCTTTCGTGTTCTCAATTGCTGTGTTCTTTGTTGTGCATGCCATAAGCCTTGGCATATGGCGTTTGTTTGTCGATGCAAAATTGGCCGTCTGGAAGTATTCCCCGCAGCCGTTCGGCATGTACCTGTTCTGGGGCATCCTGGTGCTCGTTTTCATCGGCTTCAATTTCGGCATGGCCGGGTTCTCGACGTTCAAACAACCTGCCCGGGGCTGTATCGCCACCGTTGTTACGGTTGGACTTGCATTCCTCTTGCCGGGCGTACTCGTCTACGGCTATGGAGCATTGGATCCGACGTTTACCTCAGTCGGCGGTGTTGGGTATGGTGCGGCCGGCCTTATCGTGCTGATCGGCTTTTATGGCTTCGGCATCCTGGCTACAGGCATGTCCGGATGGCCATGGTCAGATAGCGGGCTGAGACCTGTAGCGGGCAGTGTTGCGCAACTGGCCTGCGGTTGTTGCCTCACGGGACTAGGTTATTTTCTGCTTATATACCCGAACTTGACGACTGCTTCTGAGCCTCACGCGCCCCTGCTGGAACTGCCAGTGGCGATCGGTTGGTTCTATTCCGTTATCGTCGCGTGGCTAACTACTTTCCTTATTTTCGACAACTGGCCGTGGAGCATGCTGAAGCGGAAAAGTCACACGGCGCTCGCGGCACTGGTCGGCAATTTTCTACTGGGGACAGCACTCTATGCAGGACATCTCGCGCTGCTCAAATGGGTTCTCATTCCTTCCAACGCTGTCGAAAAACTCGGTACAACGCTCCGAATCTGGCCCGCGCAGTTAGGTGTATGGATCGCTTTCTGGCTGATCTTCTGGGTCAACGTTGCGGGCAATTGGCCGAACCGGTTCGGCATATCGACGAATCGTGTAATACGCGCATCGATTTGCTGGGGCCTTGGTTTGATCTCTTTTGAAGTCTATACGCGATGGTTTGCCGTCTCGGTACTTCATGAAGCGGAAATTGTACCCGGCTTTGGCGGTGATCCGCTCACCTGGGTCGATCTACTTAACTACGTCATGCTGATTTATGCCGTCTATTTTGAATTTTACGGTCTCTCCAAAAAGAAATCAGCGAATTGATCAAAGAACCGGGAAAGTTCTGATTTTCTGAAACCATATCAACCGAGACGGCAGTTTTCCCATTAGGTTGACATTCACTATCCAGGTAGTGTTTCAGGCTAATCGAAAGAAAGGTCACCACGTTAGTAGCCGCCCACTGGTCAGCGGGCAAAGAGCGTTGCATTGTGACGTGCGACGTGAATTCTGTATTTAACAGAAGGAGTCGTTCACTATGAAAGCTGCTGTCTACTATGGTAATCGCCAAATCACAATTGACGATGTTCCAGAGCCGTCGCCATCGAAAGGCGAAGTGAAGATCAAGGTCAGTCGAAACGGCATTTGCGGTACCGACATCCACGAATACTACGACGGTCCGGTCCTGATTCCAAAGACTGAGCCACATCCACTGACTGGCAGGACGTTGCCCGTGGTGATCGGGCATGAGTTCTCCGGAACTGTGGTGGAAGTGGGGCCCGACGTCAACGGCATCGAGGAAGGGGATAACGTCGCGATCGAACCGGTGATTCGCTGTGGCATGTGCAGGCCATGTAGGTCCGGCTTCTACAACGTGTGCAGATGTGTCGGCTTTCAGGGACTCTCGTCCGATGGCGGCATGGCGGAATATGCGGTCGTACCGAGCCACATGGTTCACAAGCTACCCGGCAACGTCCCCGTCGAAATGGGCGCGCTAGTCGAGCCGATGGCGGTCGCCTACCATGCGGCCACCCTCGGGGAAGTGACCAACCAGAGTCGTACGCTTATTTTCGGCGCGGGTCCGATTGGCATAGGTCTGTGGTTCGCTTTGCGCGGTATGGGCGTAACCGAGATCGACGTGGTAGAACCATCGGCGATCCGTCGCAAAGCAATTGAAGGGCTAGGAGCGCGCACTATCGATCCGACGAGCATTGACGTGCCGGCCTTTATCGCGGACAGAACCAACGGTGAAGGAGTCGATGCCGCGTACGACGCGGCTGGCGTGCCGGCGGCAATCTCGTCTGCGTTGAAATCGTTGGGCGAGCACCGGACTCTTGTGAGTGTTGCGATCTACGACAAGCCAATGCTTACACCATTGCTCGAGACCGTTATGCGTGAACGGCGCATACAGGGGACGCTCTGTTACACAGGCAAGGACTACAAGAGCGTGATCGATCTGATGGAGCGCGGACACTACAGGACCACGGGTTGGGTGGAAACCGTGCCGCTGGAGAATGTGCTTTCAGAAGGTTTCGAGGAACTGCGAGCTGGGCGGAAAATGAAAGTGTTGGTTGACCCGGCACAATAGAACCCAGTTGCGGAAGGGCGGGTGAGTTTACCTTACGGAAGCGGCTTTGGCGCACCCGCCGCGCAATGGCAGGCGCGAGGAAAATGTGATGTTCATGTGCGGCTCCGTGGGGTTTCTCGCCCCTGTTGAGTCCGATGCAGGAACGGAAAGAGGTCTGCCCCCTGACTCAAGGCGTGAAAATGCAGAGACAGACACAGTGGCGCGACCGCGTCGGATTCACACCAGCTTCCGCTTTCCGTTTGAGGCCGCGAACGTCAGCCATTGCCACGCGTCGGGCATCAAGCGCACGACCTGCGAACGCTCCCGGCACGCAGACACGCACATCGCGCCGCTGACGATACAGCGGATGCGTGGCTGGCAGCGCGACGTATCCAGCCCATACGCCGTTAGGCATGCGCCTGAGGGCGCATTGCAGACCTGATGCCTCGAACGACTCTTCTTCCGGGCCAACTTCCCGTGCTTTCGCGCTAATCGCTGATCCCTCGCATGACTAAAGTAGTTCAATGAGCTTATACGCCTGCAGCAGGCTTGGGAGAGCAGAAAGCCGGTGATCACGTAGGTCCCGTTATTTTGTGGCGCGGCTCTTTGGCGCAGCCGTGGACGCACGCTTTATCAACACCGGATCTGCCGTTCGCACCATTGCTGGTGCATCGGGGTCATTAGATGCCAGCTTGATGAGGAGGTCCACACTTTTCTCTGCCATCTCGGCCGTTGGAATCGCAACCGTGGTTAGCGCTGGTCGCGACTGGCTCGTCAATTCGATGTTTGTGATGCCCACGATCGAAAGATCTTCGGGGACATTGAACCCCAGCGAGGCCGCTGCGTTCAGCGCACCGAGCGCAGGCAGGTCATTCGACACAAAAATCGCTGTGAGATCGGGAGTCGAGGTTAGCAAGTCGAGAGCGGCATCGAAACCACCTTGATATGAGTCGGTGCCGAACCGAGCGTCTGTCTTGAGATGCTTGACCTTCCTGGCTCGCAGGGCGTCGCAGAAGCCCTTGTACCGGCCACCGTGAATGCCATTTTTTTCGCTGCCCACCAGCGCGCCAATTCGACTGTGACCCAGGTCAAGCAAATGGTCCGTGGCGATATACCCTGCCTTGTGGGAATCGAAGGCGACGCAGGGAATGCCGGGGTCGACGTCTGGAAACTCCCAGACGGAAATTACGACTGGCGTGCCCGTTGCCTGAATGGATTTAAGCTCGTCGACCTGAAGGCTGCCGGTGTTCGCCACGAGAACTCCATCGGACAGCGAACCCGCTACCTCTGCCAGAAATCCACTCCCGCCATCCGGTTCATAGTCAGTGTTGCAAACTAAAAGGAAGCGCCCGTGCCGTCGAGCGGCATTGTTAGTCTGCAAGGTAAATTCGGGATAAAACGGATTGGTGATGCACCCCAGCATGAGAGCGAGCGTTGGTGCGCGACGCTCGACCAGAGCGCGTGCGTTCAGGTTTGGGCGGTAACCCTTCGCCGCGACGGCATTCAATACTCTTTCGCGCGTCGCAGTTCCGACACGTCCCCTGTCGCGAAGCACATTCGATACCGTTGTGGGCGTCACGCCCGCCAGTTCCGCGACTTCCTTGATCGTAGCCATCAGGCTTTCCCGCTTGTTCATACCCGTCCCAGAAGTGCTTTTACAAAGTCGCTTAACTTATGCGAAAAACCCGTCACGAAAGCCGATGTTACCAAGTTCGCGTGCTCGGGGGGAGTGAGAACCCTGGGCAAAAAATCCTTGCAAAGCGAATCCTCGGCTGCTACCTTTGCGCCACGCACTCGTTGTTGAACCTGCTCAAACGGCCACCGGCCGTATTTTTTGAAAGGTTTGATTTAACGTTAAACCAAATTCGGAGACAAGTGGTGGCAGCCATATCCTTGCGAAACATCTCGAAGCAATTTGACGGTAACGCGCCCGTCCTGCGCGACGTCAATCTGGAAATTGGTCACGATGAGTTTTGCGTCTTCCTCGGCCCCTCGGGCTGCGGCAAGTCAACTCTCCTGCGAATAATTGCAGGTCTCGAGGACCCAAGCGAAGGCGAGATCTCAATAGGCGGCCGCGCCGTTAATTCGGTGCCTCCAGCCAAACGCGGTGTGGCGATGGTGTTTCAGAGTTATGCGCTATTTCCGCATATGACGGTTGCGGAAAACATGAGCTTCGGTCTGAAACTGGCCAAGGTTAGCGCCTCGGAAGTCGATCGAAAAGTCGAAGAGGCCGCGAGGATTCTCCAACTTCAATCGCTGCTGGACCGAAAACCAGCAGCACTATCGGGAGGCCAACGCCAACGCGTTGCTATCGGGCGAGCCATCGTTCGCGAGCCCGGTGTGTTCCTTTTCGACGAGCCACTCTCCAATCTTGATGCCACGCTGCGCGGCCAGACAAGAGTGGAAATTGCACGTATCCACCGGCGTTTCAACGAGGCAAGTACGGTCTACGTGACACACGACCAGGTTGAGGCGATGACCTTGGCAGACAAAATTGTGTTGCTTAATGTGAGTCGTGATGCCGCCGAGGCAGGGAGCATCGCACAGGTCGGTTCCCCTATGGACCTCTATCTGCGCCCGAACAGCCGCTTCGTTGCGGGGTTTATCGGGTCTCCACAGATGAATTTTTTGCCATCAAGAGTAAGCAGTACTGATCGGTCCGCCACCACTATCACCCTCTCGAAGTCCCAAGAGCAGGTTCGCTTTGAGAATACCCACGGACGACTGGGACCAGGACAGTCTGTGACGCTCGGCGTGCGCCCTGAACATATCTCTGTCGATGAAGGTTATGCAGATGGTCGCGCACGATCTGGAGGGGCGAGCTTGACCCGCACCGTCTCGCTTATCGAGCGACTTGGCGAGCAAAGCTATCTGCATTGCAGCGAACCTGACGGGACGACGATTTTAGTAAAGGTCCAGGGCAATACGTCAGTGCGCCCTGGTGAGTCCGTAAAGCTCACCTTCGATCCGGCGTCGTGCCATCTGTTCACCGACGAAGGCCTCGCCGTATAAGCGGGCAAAAAAACATCAGGAGACGAAATATGAATAAACGATTCCACGTGGCGCTTGTTGCCTCCGCACTCGCCGTAGCTGCAAATGTTCAGGCTGGCGAACTGGCCGTAAACCTGGCTTTCAAGGGCGCGAATCAGCGTGCCTTCTGGGAGCACACGATTGCAGATTTCGAAAAGGCAAACCCGGACGTCAAAGTGAAAGCGTCCTATATCGAGGAAGAAGCATATAAGGTCCAGCTTCCTGGCTGGCTGATCTCGCAGGCGCCTGATGTCGTCAAGTGGCACGAGGGCGAGCGGATGCGTTATTACGCGCAGCGTGGTCTGCTTGAGGACATATCGGCAGATTGGCAAAAGAACGGATGGAACACGAGCTTCGCGTCCCTGAAAGATCCGTCATCTTTTAACGGCAAGCAGTATGCGTTGCCTACCGATTATTTTTCATGGGGACTGTTTTACAGAAGGGATCTGTTTGAGAAGGCGGGTATCAAAGGTGAGCCCAAGACATGGGAGGAGTTTCTTGATGCCTGCAAGAAGCTGAAGGCTGCGGGTATTACGCCAATCGCAGTGGGCGGGCGCGACTCATGGACACTTGCGGCGTGGTTCGATTACATCGATCTACGGTTGAACGGTTACGCCTTTCACATGCAGTTGATGGACGGCAAGGTTCCGTACACCGACCCCCGCGTGAAGAAAGCATATGAAGCATGGAAGGTTCTGCTCGACAACAAATACTTTGTCGACAACGCGCTGTCGTACACCCTCGATTCCGCCCAACCGCTGCTGATACAAGGTCAGGCGGCCATGATGCTGATGGGCACGTTCATCTCGGGCGGATTGCCCGACGCGCTCAAGTCAAAGGTTGGTTACTTCCAGTTTCCGGTCATGGACTCAAAATTGCCGGTGGCAGAAGACGGCTCTGCAGACTGTCTGAATATCCCGTCGCGCGCGAAGAACAAGGCCGATGCCCGACGTTTTCTCGCGTTCATCGCGAAACCGGATGTCGACGGAAACCTCGCAAAGGCGTTTGGATCTCTGCCCGCAAACAATCAGGCGACGGTACCTGACGACCCGTACGCGAAGAAAGGATTTGAGATCCTGTCGAACACGAAGGGCGGCATTGCACAGTTCTACGACCGCGACATGACAAAGGAAATGGCGGACGAGGGGATGAAGGGCATGCAGCGCTTCGTCGGTGATCCATCGACGCTCGACCAGGTGCTCGCACATCTGGAGGAGACGCGCGCCCGGATATCCAAAAAATGAGCATTCGCAACCGACGCGGGCTCGCGCCAGATACGGGCCAAGGGAATCCCACGAGCATGCGCATTGTGCATGCTTCACTGGGCCGAAAAATGTCCACTTCCATCGCTGCTTCTCCACTAGCGCGACGTCGCCGCCGCGCAGCAGCGCTGTTTCTCGCGCCGGCTTGCGTGATGTTCGTGGTGTACGTTATTTATCCGATCATTCGCAGCATCGTGCTCAGCTTCTATGACTGGGACGGTGTAGGACCGTCTACTTTCGTAGGGCTCGCGAACTACCACGAGTTGATCCACTCGGATACGTTCTACAGCGCGTTGAAGAACAATGTGATCTGGCTCGTACTGCTTCTTCTCGCACCACCTATCGGACTGATGCTGGCCCTGTACCTGAATCAGACTGTCCGCGGGATGCGTGTCGTGAAGTCCCTGTTTTTTGCGCCTTTCGTGGTTTCTGGTGTTGTTATCGGCTTGGTCTTTAGCTGGTTTTATGACCCTGCGTTCGGTCTGCTCAAGGTGATTATTGGGCACGGTATTCCCGTGCTCGGCGACGAACACTACGCGACGCTGGGAATCATTGTGGCGGCACTCTGGGTGCAGATTCCTTTCTGCATGATTCTCTTTTTGACGAGTCTTACCAGTATTAATCCAGAGGTAATTGAAGCCGGCCGACTGGAAGGGGCGCGCGGGTGGAATCTGCTTTGGCACGTAGTCCTTCCGCAACTGCGGCCCGCGACATTCATGGCGATCACGCTGACGGTTATCGGCGCACTTCGCAGCTTCGATCTGATCTCCGTTATGACCGCTGGGGGGCCATTCGATAGCTCAACCGTTCTCGCGTACTACATGTACGACCAGGCCATCAAGTATTTCCGTTTCGGATATTCGGCATCTATCGCAGTCGTGCTGTTTCTGATCATGCTCGTGTTCATTGCCTATCAGCTGCGTCGGCTGTTGCGCTCTGACCGCTGACTCACGGAGTTCTCACATGTATCCCTTACCCGTTGCCAGCTGGAAGCCCGCCAATCGCGCACTCTACAAGGTCTCGTTGCCAATCTCCCTGGTTATCTGGCTCATGCCCTTACTCGCCGTACTGGTGACATCAGTACGCTCCTCCGACGAACAGATGCAGGGAAATTACTGGGGATGGCCGCACGATTTTGCGGCATATCAAAACTACCGGACTGTGCTGGTGGATTCCCCGATGCTGCATTACGCATGGAATAGCTGCCTGATTACGTTTCCTTCGGTTCTCGGCGCGATCGCTCTTTCTGCAATGGCGGGTTTCGCTCTATCAACCTATCGGTTCAAGGGAAATACGGCGGTGCTTGCCGCGTTCGTCGCGGGCAACTTCGTGCCGATTCAGATACTTATGATTCCCGTACGCGACCTGACCTTAAAACTGGGTCTGTTCAATACAGTTGGCGGCCTCATCCTCTTTCACCTTTCTTTCCAGACAGGGTTTTGCACACTTTTCCTGCGGAATTTCATCAAGGAACTTCCGTATGAGCTGATTGAGGCGGCTCGCGTGGAAGGCGCAACCGAATGGCAACTGTTCTTCAGGATCGTACTTCCGCTGATCCGGCCGGCCCTCGCGGCACTCGCCGTGCTGGTTTTCACGTTCGTATGGAACGACTACTTCTGGGCGCTGTGTCTGACGCAAGGTGACGATGCAGCACCTCTCACAGTTGGCGTTGCGGCCCTTAAGGGACAATGGACGACTGCCTGGAATCTTGTCTCTGCCGGCTCCCTGCTAGCAGCACTGCCCTCGGTCTTGATTTTTTTCACGATGCAGAAGCATTTTGTTGCCGGTCTGACTTTCGGCGCGACAAAGGGCTAAGCCAGTTCATCTTTGCGCTGGCGACTTGAATGCCGGCATATATCTCACATTTTTCAGGAATCTCTATGAAGGTTGGTGTCGACTATTACCCCGAACACTGGGACTGCGAGATATGGGAAGAAGATGCGCAGCGTATGCAGGCGGCAGGCATCACCGTCGTGCGCCTTGCTGAATTTGCCTGGTCCAGGCTTGAGCCAATCGAAGGAAAGTTTGACTTCGCGTGGCTAGACGATGCGATCGACACCCTCGGACGGCGGGGCATTCAAGTTGTAATCGGCACGCCGAGCGCGACTCCGCCGAACTGGCTGGTTGAAAAGTACCCAGATGTTCTTCCTCTGGACAACAAACGACAGCCGGTCTACCCGGGGGTCCGGTTGCATCGTTGCTACAACAGCCCATCCTTGCGTCGCCACACGGAAATCATCGTTAAGAAGCTGACCGCTCGGTATGGTCATAATCCGAACGTAATCGGCTGGCAGACCGACAACGAGATGATTGGAAACGACAGTCATAGCGATGCGGCGATTAGCGATTTCAGGCTGTGGTTGAAAAAGAAATATGGCGATCTGACGACACTGAACCGCGAGTGGGGGACGGTCGTATGGAGCGGAGAATATAGCGAGTGGACTCAGGTGAATACCCCTCTCGGTGGTTCACCTTATCAAAATCCGTCGTTCCTTCTCGACTATCAGCGCTTCTGTTCGGACTCAGTTGCAGATTTCAACCGATTCCAGGCGCGCATCATCAGGGAGAATTGCGCAGGTCAGTTCATCACGCATAACCTTTGGGGATATCCGGTCGTCAACGACTACTATGATTTGTTCGACAAAATGGACTTTGCGTCGGTTGATTACTATCCAGGTACCGACCTCTCAAACGACAGTAAATCGTGGATCTACCATGGAGCGTTGACGCACGATCTCACACGCGGAATCAAGCGGAGAAATTTCTGGGTGATGGAGCAGCTCAGTGGTACGCCTGGTTGCTGGCATCCGATGTCGCGCACGCCTTATCCCGGGATGATCCGTGCGTATGCCTGGCAAAGTGTAGCCCGCGGTGCAGACGCCGTTGTCCAGTTCCGGTGGCGTTCCGCCCGAATCGGCGCAGAGCAGTTCTGGCATGGATTGCACGATCACCACGGCAAGCCGGGGCGCCGCTTCGATGAATTTGCCCGTTTCAGCGAGGAAGTGCGGCAATTGTCCGCGATGCTGGATGGCACCACGGTTGTCAATGATGTCGCGATGCTCTTTTCACATGAGCAATTGAATGCGTTACAGATTCAACCTCAATCTGACGGGTTTGACTATCTTCGCAATTTCAAGCAGATCCACCACGCATTCCTCAGGTTGGGAATTGGCACCGATGTCATTAACTGGACGTCTGACTTCAGTACGTATCGTCTGGTGGTCGCACCGTTCCTCTTTCTTGAGAACGATGAGGTAGTAGACAAGCTGCGCGCCTTTGCCTCTGCGGGAGGGACTGTCATTCTGACGACGCGCTCTGGCGTGAAGAACATGACGAACGTTTGCCTCTCGACAGAGCTGCCGGGAGGATTGCGTGACCTCGCTGGCGTAGTGGTTGAGGAGTATGACCCGGTCGGAAATGACGGGCAGACATTGGTATTGCGGGGAAATTTTGAGGCGGGATGTTCCCAGTGGTGTGACATTCTTGCTCCGATAACTGCAGAGTCTGTCGGAGACTACACGACGGATTTCTTCGCCGGGCGGACTGCGATAACCCGAAATTCGTTTGGAAAGGGTGTGGCGTACTACATCGGAACCATTCTGGACGATGAGGGTTATCGAGCCCTTATCAAAGACGTTGCGAGTGACCTTGACCTTGCGGCATTCGATAACCTCCCACCGGGTGTCGAGTTGTCAGTTCGATCGGGCAGCGGGAAGCAATTGCTGTTCGTTCTCAATCTGACGAAGGGCAAGAACGAACTCCAACTCCCGGTGGCGGCGCTCCGTAGTGCGCTTACGGGAGAAGCGATCACGCAACCTCTGGTTCTGGAACCTATGGGCGTGGAAGTCTTGCTTCTTCAGTGAACGGCGGAAATGGTGAGGCTGACGGGACGGCCGCTTGCAGGGCGCCAAAGGGCCGAACACGTGGCGGGTTATCGGAAAAGGTGAGCGCGGCGAATATGCGCGACTCCAGTACTCATTGACCATTTGATTTTCGAAGGCAACAAGTGTGTCCGCACAGGCGGATAGGAACGACGATTTGCGTACTCGCATTCCCAGCCTTGCCAATCGCACTGTGCTTATCACCGGCGGTGCTACGGGTATCGGTGCCGCGTTTGTCGAGCATTTTTCAACCAAAAGGCGAAGGTGGGATTCCTGGACACCGATGTGCGAGCAGGCGATACCCTAGCCGAGGGATTAGCAGATCGCCGCGGCGCTGATACTGATTCGAGTGAACTCACTTGTCCCAGGATGGGTCATGACGGGTAAGTAAAAGCGAATATGGCTCGGCGAGTCAGGGCTCCGCGCGATCAAGGGGGGGCAGTGCCTCGACGATGTGTTGCTGCCGGAGCATATAGCGCGTGCCGCGTTGGGACACGCGCACAGGGTATCCGCGCTCGCGGCGTGCGTCGTGTCTGCCGTCATTCGACGTGATACGCATGTCTATTGCTGCATCGTGCATTGCGCTATCCTGACTCACCTGTTTAAAATGAGGATGCATGAAGCTTTCGAAATGCCTGTTGCTGATGGCGTTGTCACTGTCCGCTGTCGGTCACGCGCAAACTTCGCAGAAGTATTACTTCGGCGAAGGCCAGAGCGCGCCGCAAAGCGGGCGTGCCACTTCGCACAATCGGCATCACACGAAGCACCATTCGCCGCATAAGAACCAGTATTCGCATCCCTGATGCGGTTCGCGAGAGCACTAGAGGGTCGGCCGTGACTCGTAAAATTTTCGCCATAATGGCCTTAAGCCGCTGATCTCAATGAGAAATCGAAGTCGATCGTCGGATCGAGCGGTGGCACCTTTCGCTGGAGGTCGAGCAGATAGGAGCCGAGGCGGTTGATATGGTCCTTCCCGTAAGGCGAGAGTGTCTCGAGCACGCCGGCATCGACCGGATGCCCCTTACGCTGCCTGATGAGCCCCTTTCCTCGAACGTGGGGGCGGTGTCGTGTTCAGGCTGTCTGTCAATTCGCAGCTAGCATCTGGAACAGTAAATCGCCCGTCGCGTAGCGACACTGCTGTTCCAGCGACACTTCTTCAATGAAAATTATGCGAACCACTCACGCAGTCACGCAACGCATTGTGCTGCCGCTGATGTTAGCCAGCTAACTGTGACCGACTGATTTCCATGGCGATTCTCAGGTCATTGCGGACTACCATCAAACCATCGACGATAGTGTGCGCGCCCCGCTTTCTAGCGCAGGCAATATCTCGTCGACCATTTGCGTCGGCGTCATCCGGCTCGAATGCACACTTACCGTTAGCGCACAGTTCAGCTGATTTCGCACGTTCATAACCGGAACTGCGATCGAACGCAATCCAATCTCATACTCCTCATCAATTACCGAATGCCGTTCGTTGCGTGTCTGTTGAAACTGCGAAAGGATTTGCGCACGATCGGGAATCGTCTTCGCGCTGAACGGCTTGATGTCGATGCTCTCGAGATACTGCCGGATCTGAGCATCGGTACGGTGCATCATCAGCACGCGGCCGGAAGCCGCGCAGTAGGCGGGTAGCCGCGTGCCGATGCCGATCGACACCGACGCGATGCACGTCGCGGATGAGCGGCCGACAAATACAACCTCGTCGCCATCGAGCAGCGTGAGCGATGGACCTCATTCATGCGTTCGCCGATCACCTCGAGGATCGGCTGTGCGAGTTTTGTCAGCGACGCGCCCGACAAGTAGGCATAGCCGAGCTTCAGGATACGCGGCGTCAGGCGAAAAAATTTGCCTTCGAACTCCGCGTAGCCAAGCTTTGTGAGCGTCAGCAGATAACGGCGTGCCCCGGCACGCGTAAGTCCCGTCTTCTCGGCGACGACTGCCGCTGTGAGCGCGACCTCCGAAGCATTGAATGCCTCAATGACGGCAAACCCCTTCTCGAACGCGCCGACGAAATCGCGGTCCGTCTGGCAAGTTTTGTCGCGTCGACGAGAACATCGACATTGATGATTCTCGTCATCGCGATCGGCGATGGTGCCTTTCCAAAAGACCACGAACAAGCCGACGTGCCTGATGCATGATGCTTTCACACCAGAATCAATTGCGAAACCGCACGGCCGTGTTTGCCACGGCCGATAAATTGATGGAGCGAGACAAAGCAATGCAATCTGACCAAGCCATGGGTGGTCCGAGAACCCTTTACGACAAGATCTGGGACGCTCACCGGGTGATGACGCGTGACGATGGGCAGGACCTGCTGTTCATAGACCGGCATTTCGTTCACGACGTCACTGCACAATCGTTTGACATGTTGCGTGAGCGTGGACTCAAACCGCGCTCGCCCGATCGCATCTTCGGCACGGCCGACCACTACGTTTCCAGCGCGGCGAACGATATGGCGTCCGTGGCAGACCCCGAGCGGCGAGCCATGATCACGGCCTTGCAACGTGATACCGCGGAGTCGCGCATCACGCTGTTCGATATGGATGACTCGCGGCGCGGAATCGTGCATGTCGTCGGACCCGAGCAAGGTTTAAGTCTGCCTGGCATGACCGTCGTCTGCGCCGACAGCCACACGTCGACGCACGGCGCGCTCGGGGCGCTGGCATTCGGCATCGGCGCAACCGAGGTGGCGCACGTGCTCGCCACACAATGCCTCTGGCAGCGCAAATCGGGCAACATGCGCGTCATCCTCGACGGAAAGGCGGGTCAGGGCGTTACTGCTAAAGACTTGATTCTCGCCGTGATTGCGCGGATTGGCGTGGCTGGCGCGGCAGGCCACGTAATCGAGTACGCCGGCTCGGCTGTCGCGGGCCTATCGATGGAAGGACGGTTGACGCTATGCAACATGACGATCGAGGCGGGCGGCCGTGCCGGAATGATCGCTCCCGACGACACTACTTTCGGTTATCTGTCTGACCGCCCTTATGCCCCTGCAGGCGAGCAGTGGGATCGGGCGATGGCGCACTGGCGCGAGCTTTTTACCGACGCAGGCGCGGTGTTCGATCGCGAGGTGCATATCGACGTGGCTGATATCGCTCCCATGGTGACATGGGGAACCACGCCCGAATACGCGTGCGCAATCGACCACCGCGTGCCCGATCCTGCGGAGGAGGCCGACCCCGATCTCCGTGCGTCAATGTTGCGGGCACTTGAGTACATGGGGCTGAAGCCTCACGAGGCGCTGGAAGGCGTCGCGATCGATAGGGTTTTCATCGGCTCATGCACCAACGGACGGATTGAGGACCTGCGCAGCGCGGCCGAGGTCGCGCGCGGTCGCCGCGTTGCACCTGGCGTCGAGGCATGGGTGGTGCCCGGATCGCACCTGGTACGCGCGCAGGCCGAAGCCGAAGGGCTGGATCACGTGTTCAGGGAAGCCGGTTTCGAGTGGCGCTTCCCCGGCTGTTCGATGTGCCTTGCAACCAACGGCGATGTCGCTGCCCCCGGCCAGCGCTGTGCCTCTACCTCGAACCGCAATTTCGTGGGCCGTCAGGGGCCGGGCGTGCGCACACACCTGATGAGCCCGTCCATGGCTGCTGCCGCTGCAGTGATGGGTCATCTGACGGACGTGCGCCTCCTCTTGGGAGCCTGAAAATGGACAGCCTGAAATACCTTGACTCCGTCGCGGTGCCAATTGCCGAAATCAACTGCGATACCGACCAGATACTGCCAGCACGCTTCCTCCAGAAACCTCGTTCCGACGATTTCGGCCAATTTCTGTTCCGTGCACTGCGCTTCGACCACGATGGTGCGGAGCGACCGGACTTTGTGCTCAACAAGACGCCTTACAGGCAGTCTCGCATCGTCGTAGCCAACCACAATTTCGGTTGCGGTTCTTCGCGAGAGCACGCCGTCTGGGCGCTGTATGACTACGGTATCCGGGCGGTGATTGCGCCAGGCTTCGGCGATATCTTTTTCATCAACTGCCTGAAAAACGGGCTGCTGCCCATCGTATTGCCAGAGGCCGTGGTTTTGCCGCTGCTGGACACTTTGTCGACCAGTCCGGGCAGTCGCATTGCCATCGACCTGCCCGCACAGACCGCGACGTTGCCCGACAGCTCGGCCCATGTCTTCGAGATGGAGCCGTTCGCGAAAGAGTGTCTGCTGCGAGGGATGGACGAGATCGACTACACGCTGTCGCATCAGGATCGCATCGACGCGTTCGAGCGCAACCATGCCCGAGCGTATTGAAGGCGCACCCTTACGGATAACAACCAAGGAGAAGCTCAGATGAAGATTGCAGTCATGCCGGGTGACGGTATCGGCACAGAGGTGGTGGCGCAGGCGGTCAAGGTGCTACGGGTCGTGGCGCCTCATGCCGAGACTCAGGAGGCGTCCATCGGCGAGGCAGGCATTCAGGCCCATGGAGTGCCACTTCCCGAACCCACTCTGGAGTTGGCTCGCAAGGCCGATGCGATCCTGTTCGGCTCGGTGGGTGTGGCCGACGAGGCCGATATCCCGCGTGAACGTCGTCCCGGCACGGGATTACTGCAGTTGCGCGAAGCGCTGACCCTGTATGCCAACTTCCGGCCGGCCTATATGTTCCCGGAACTGATCGGCGCTTCGACCTTGCGGCCAGAGGTGGTCGATGGGCTGGATCTCGTAATCGTGCGTGAATTAAATGGCGACGCCTATTTCGGTCAACCGCGTGGGTTCGAAACCAACCAGGCCGGGGAGCGCGTGGGTTTCAACACAATGCGGTATTCGGAATCAGAGGTCGAGCGGGTTGCCCGTGCTGCCTTCGAAAGCGCCCGACGCCGCAGCCGCAAGTTGTGCTCAGTGGACAAGGCGAATGTGCTCGAGGCAAGCCAGTTATGGCGCGAAGTTGTCACGCGCGTCGGGCGCGATTACCCGGATGTCGAACTGACCCATCTCTTTGTGGATGCCGCCGCCATGATGCTCATGCGTCGACCCAAGCAGTTCGACGTGATCGTCACGGGCAATCTGTTTGGAGACATTCTCTCGGATGCTGCGGCGATGTTGACCGGTTCAATCGGCATGCTGCCTTCAGCATCGCTGGGCTATAACCGCAAGGGCTTGTACGAGCCTGTGCACGGCTCGGCGCCGGACATTGCAGGCAAGGATATCGCCAATCCGCTCGCCGCGATCCTGTCGCTTGCGATGATGCTGCGCGAGAGCTTCGAGATGGAAGATGCCGCGACCCGCGTTGAGCAGGCCGTGCGTGCAGTGCTAGGCGCCGGCTATCGAACTGCCGACATCCATCAGGAAGGCACGCAATCCGTGGGTACCCGAGACATGGGCGATGCGGTGGTCGAGGCACTGCGCAAGCAGGCGGCGTAAGCGCGCATCGCGCAGCAGGAAGAAGGTCAGAAGCAAGAGGATCGGGGGCATGAGGAGCCGATGATCCTCGGCAGTTCTCAGCATCAAAGGTATCGGGTTCGTGAAGACCCCGGTCCATCCTCGGCGGTAGGTCGCACCAAAATATTCCCTAAAAGGGAGGAGACAACCATGAAGCTGAAATTTGCCATCGCGCTTTGTGCCGCGTTCGAGCTTGGCTGCGGTTCTGTCGCGGCCGTGGCCAAGGATGTGCCTGAAAAACCCGAACTTCACATTGCGGCGGCCTCCGTCGGCATCACGTATCTGCCGATGCTCGTCGCCGTGCAACGCGGCTACTTCAAGGACGAAGGGTTAGATGTGCACATCGCTGCCTTCTCAGGGGGTTCCAAGACATTAGAGGCGTTGTTGGGAGGGAGCTCCGACATGGTAGCGGGCGCCTATTCAAACACCATCACGATGGCTACCAAGGGGCAGCACCTGGTGACGATCGCAGCGCAGGTCAATTGTCCAGGCTGGATCTTCGGCGTGTCCCAGAAGCGCCAGGCCGAAGTCAAGTCGACGAAGGACCTGAAGGGTATGCGTATCGGCGTGAGTGCGCCGGGCTCCAGCACACATATGGCACTGAACTACATCCTGCACAAGGCGGGGCTTCAGCCATCGGACGTATCCATCATCGGTGTTGGTCAGGCTGCGGGAGCCGTAGCGGCAGTGAGGGCGGGCCAGATCGATGCGCTGATCGTCAATGATCCGAGCGCCACAATCCTGACGAAGGACGGCAGCCTCAAACCGTTGGAGAACATGCGTACCGCAGAGGGTAACGTCAAGGTGTTCGGGTCGGATTATCCGGAGTCGAGCCTGTTTGCGACTCAGGATTTCATCAATAAGAATCCGAAGACGGTACAGGCGGTCGCCAATGCGATCGTGCGCGCGGAGAAGTGGATCGCCAAAGCCACGCCCCAGCAAGTCGCGGACAATGTGCCGCCTGAGTACCTGGGCGAGAACAAGGCACTGTATGCCGATGCCTTCACAAATAGCCGCCGGTGCATCGCACAGAACGGGGAGATTACGGCCAAAGGTGCACAGACCGTGCGTGATGTGCTGTCGGCGTTCGACCCGAACGTGGCGGCGGCCAAAATTGATCTCTCCTCGACCTATGACAACCGGTTTGTCGAGAAAGCGGCGGAGATCCAGCCATGAGCACTGCGCCGTGCAATATCGTCGTTGATCGTGGCCAGACTGCAATGCGTGAGGCTTTGCGCTTTGACAATGTAACCTGCACTTTCGCCGGCAATGGCAAGAACGCTCAGACCTACACGGCCGTTTCCGGCGGCAATCTGGCGATCGGCGACGGAGAGTTCGTCTCGATAGTTGGACCTACGGGGTGTGGCAAGTCCACGTTGCTGAATGTGGCAGCCGGGCTCACCCGGCCATCGTCGGGCAGCTTGAGCGTGTTCGGCGAGAAGCTGACCAATGGCCTGAACAAGCAAGCTGCCTACCTGTTCCAGGTCGACGCACTCATGCCGTGGAAGACGGCCGAAGAGAACATCGCCATGGGCCTCATCTTCCGTGGCACGCCCCACGATGAGGCGCTGAAGGTGGCGCACGAATGGCTTGAGCGGGTGGGTTTGCACGGCCACGGCAAAAAGTATCCGCACCAGATGTCGGGTGGCATGCGCAAGCGTGCCGGCCTGGCGCAAGCACTGGCGCTGAATCCTCGCATCATCCTGATGGACGAACCCTTCAGTGCGCTGGACATCCAGACCAGGCACCTGATGGAAAACGAGCTACTGCGGCTGTGGTCGCACGACCGCAAGTCTGTGATGTTCGTGACCCACGATCTCGAAGAGGCTATTTCCTTATCGGACCGCGTCATCGTGCTGTCGGCAGGGCCCGGTACGCGGCCTATCGCGGAGTTTGAAATCGACCTTGTGCGTCCACGCGAAATGTCAGAAATCCGTATGACGCAGCGTTTCCTGCAACTGCACACCCAGATCTGGGACGTGCTTCGAGGGGAGGTTCTGAAAAGCTATGCGCGCAATCGTGTTTGACCCAAACAATCGCGTTGCTGTTCTTGTCACGCGGCTCGCACTCCTGTTCGGCGTTCTGTTCCTGTGGTGGATCTGCACCAGTCAGAAATGGTTGTCGCCTTTTTTCTTCGGCGATCCGTTGGGCGTTGCGCATCGCATCGTCGAATGGACTGTGACCGGCTCGGTGTTTCGCCACCTGTACACAACGCTGCTCGAAACCATGCTGGCGTTCGCGATCGGTACGGTGTCCGGTCTGGCTTGCGGTCTATGGCTCGCGCTCAATCCGTTCCTCGCGGTCGTGTTCGATCCATTTATAAAGGCCATGAATTCCATGCCGCGACTGATCTTTGCACCGATCTTCGCGCTTTGGTTTGGCCTCGGCATCTGGTCCAAGGTGGCGCTGGGCGTGACGCTCGTCTTCTTCGTTGTCTTCTTTAACGTCTTCCAGGGGGTGCGCGAGGTCAGCCCTGCGGTGTTGTCCAACACCCGAATGCTGGGCGCCAATGCGCGTCAGCTAATGCGGCACGTGTATCTCCCTTCGGCGACGAGCTGGGTGTTCTCAAGCTTGCACAACGCGATCGGCATCGCGTTTGTTGGAAGCGTGGTCGGTGAGTATCTAGGCTCGGAGAAGGGCGTAGGGTATCTGATTCTGCTGGCAGAGGGCGTGTTCGACATCAACTCGGTTATCGCTGGCATTCTGGTGTTGACCTTATTTGCACTGTTGCTCGATACAGCGGTATCCCTCGTCGAGGACTACCTTCTGCGCTGGCGTCCTGTCGCCGGGCAGACCGTGGCCGCGAGCGCATGAGCATGTGTGCCGCGATCGACACATCAACGTTAAGGAAATTATCTTGCAGACCAACGCAATAAATCTGAACGACCGCATCGCTGTTGTGACCGGCGGCGCGCAAGGCATCGGCCTGGAGGTCGGCCGCCGGCTGCTGGCCTCCGGCGCGCGCCTCGTGATCTGGGATATCAATGCCGCAGGCCTGGAGCGGGCCCGTATAGAACTGGGACATTCCGATATTCACGTCGAACGTGTTGATATCGCCGACTATGCCAGCGTCGAAGCTGCTGTATCGGGTACGCTGAAGGTCGCCGGACGCATCGATATCCTGATCAATAACGCGGCGGTCGTTGGCCCAAATGCGACCTTGGCCGAGTATCCCATCGACGTCTGGAAGCAGGTGATCGACATCGACGTCAACGGCACTTTCCACTGCTGCCGCGCTGTGGTACCCGTGATGGTCGGGCAGAACTACGGTCGCATCGTTAATCTGGCTTCCGTCGCCGGCAAGGAAGGTAACCCCAACGCCGCAGCGTACAGTTCAGCCAAGGCTGCTGTCATTGCCATGACCAAGTCGCTCGGAAAGGAACTGGCGAGCCACGATATCGCGGTCAACTGCGTCACGCCCGCAGTGGCTCGTACGCCCGGCGCGATGGAACAATCGCCCGAGCATATCCGCTACATGCTGGGCAAGATTCCGCGTGGCCGTTTCCTCGAACTCAATGAAGCAGCCGCAATGATCGCCTGGCTTGTCAGTGAAGAGAATTCATTTACCACAGCCTCGGTTTTTGATCTGTCTGGTGGCCGGGCTACCTATTGAAGGGAACTTATAAGATGAAGCTGTTACGCTACGGTCCGCACGGCGGGGAGAAGCCGGGCCTGCTCGACACCGATGGAAACGTGCGGGACTTGTCGGGCCATGTGGCCGACATCTCCGGCGACGTTCTGCTGCCCGACAGTTTGGCCCGCCTGAAAGCGCTCGACGTCACTTCGCTGCCGCGCGTGGGAGGCAATCCACGCCTGGGCCCGTGCGTCGGCGGTACGCGAAAATTCATCTGCATCGGGCTGAACTACTCCGACCATGCCGCCGAGACAGGCGCCGCGATACCGCCGGAGCCCATCGTTTTTATGAAGGCTACCAGCGCGATCGTAGGTCCGAACGATGCCATTGAGATCCCGCGCAACGCTCTCAAGACGGACTGGGAGGTCGAACTGGGTGTCGTCATCGGCAAGACCGCAAAGTACGTGAGCGAGAGCGATGCTATGGATCATGTGGCCGGCTACTGCGTGATCAATGACGTTTCTGAGCGCGCGTTTCAGGCAGAGCGTCAGGGGCAATGGACCAAGGGCAAGTCGGCCGACACCTTCGGTCCGACGGGCCCGTGGCTAGTGACTTCAGACGAAGTGCATAATCCGCAAGCATTACCCATGTGGCTGGAGGTTAATGGCCATCGCTACCAGAACGGTAATACGGCCACCATGATTTACGGAGTGCGTTACCTTGTAGCCTACCTGTCGCAGTTCATGTCGCTGCAGCCGGGCGACATTATTTCCACCGGCACGCCGCCGGGTGTTGGGTTGGGGCAAAAGCCGCCCGTCTACCTGAAACCGGGTGACGTGGTGACGCTTGGCATCGAGGGCTTGGGGCAGCAACGCCAGAACGTTCTCCAGGGTTAGATATTCGCGGCCGAACGGGTCTGGACAACAAGGAGACAAACATCGTGATAACGGTCAGGCGCCTGCTGTTGCCATTACTAGCCGCTTGCGCGGCCTTCCTGAGCCAGTCGGGCGCGAGCGCGGCGTCTGCGCCAGAGAAACCGAAGCTCAGCCTTGCGGCTGCAGGCGTGGGCTTCCCCTATCTTCCGTTCGTCATTGCGGAAAGTCGGGGATACTTCAAGCAGGCTGGACTGGATGTCGAGATTGGCGTGTTCAGCGGCGGCGCGAAGGCTCTGCAGGCGATGTTAGGCGGCAGCGCCGATATCGTCGCGGGCGCTTATTCCAACACGATCACGATGGCGGCGAAGGGGCAGAAGCTGGTGTCGTTCGTGACCCTGGCCTCGTGTCCGGGCTGGGTATTTGGTGTGACCCGCGCCAGCCACGACAAGGTGAAGACGTATGCGGACCTCAAGGGAAAACGCATCGGAGTAAGCTCACCCGGTTCCAGCTTCCACATGGGCGTCAACTATCTGCTAAACAGGGCCGGCCTCAAACCGGGTGATGTCTCAATCATTGGCGTTGGTTCGTCTGCTGGTGCGATTGCCGCAGCACGCAGCGGGCAGATTGATGCATTGATGAGCAACGACCCGGTCGCAACCGTACTGCAGGGCAGTGGTGACCTTTTTCCTCTGGCTGTGATGCGTGATCCGGCCGGGACTCGCGCGACGCTGGGCGGCGACTATCCGGAAGCTTCCGTCTACACCACCAGGGAATTCGCAGCCAGGTATCCGAATACCGTGCAAGCGGTGACGAATGCCATCCTGGAGGCCGAGCGCTGGATGGCGCATGCGACGCCTGAGCAGGTTGCCGCCGCAGTGCCGCCGCAATACGCGCTGGCCGACAAGGCTGTGTTCGCCCAAGCCTACGGCAACATGCAGAACTGCATTTCGCGCGACGGCCTGATGACGGACGCCGCCGCGCACACCGTACGCGATGTGCTCGCCGCCTTCGATCCCGACATCGGCAAGGCCCCAATCGACCTGAAAGCCACGTACGACAACCGCTTCGTCGAGAATGCCATCAAGCACTGACTTGCGAGGAATTCAATAATGGAGAACTGCGTCCAAATCCTGGCGGAAGGGTTGAAGTTTCCCGAAGGGCCGGTGGCGATGGCCGATGGCTCAATCGTCCTGGTCGAAATCGAGCGCGAGACCATCAGTCGCGTGACGCCGGACGGCACGGTCAGTGTATTGAAGGAGGTGGGTGGCGGGCCCAACGGGTTGGCCTTGGGGCCGGATGGAGCTTTCTACATCTGCAATAACGGAGGTTTCCTGTTCCGTACCGTTGCCGGTCTGAATCGCACCAAACCAGGCGTGCACCCGCTTTATACCAGCGGGCGCATCGAGCGTTTCGACCCACACACGGGGGACCTGAAGGCTTTGTACGACCACTGTGGTGAATACCCGCTATGCGGTCCCAACGACATCGTCTTTGACCACGACGGCGGCTTCTACTTCACCGACTTCGGCAAGAACCGGTTGCGCGAGCGTGATCATGCAGGTCTCTATTACGGGCGAGCCGACGGATCAATGATCGTTGAAGTAGCCTATCCGCTCACGACGGCCAACGGGGTTGGCCTGTCGCCAGACGATAGTGTTGTGTATGTGGCGGAGACCGAGACCGCGCGCTTATGGGCATTCGATCTTGAGGTGCCAGGCCGGGCGCGCAAGCATCCTTATCCGTCCCCGCACGGCGGTCGCCTGATTTGCGGGCTACCGGGCTACCAACGCTTTGATAGCCTGGCCGTGGACGCAGAGGGAAATATCTGCGTAGCCACGCTGGTCACGGGTTGCATCACGGTGGTTGCGCCCTCTGGTGAGGTACTGCGCCAGGTGACGGTACCAGATGGCATGGTGACCAACATCTGTTTTGGTGGTGCCGACATGAAGACTGCTTACCTTACGCTCTCAGGCACGGGGCGCCTGGGGACCTTAGCCTGGCCGCAAGCGGGATTGAGACTGGCTTATTCCTGACTGCTACGTGCAAGCAGGTGCTTGAGAAAGAGTTGAACGGGTGCGGGGAGCGTCTCGGCCTCGCGCACACAGATCTTCCAGTGTCGTTCGGCCCAGACTTCGTCAAGCTGCACGGCGACCAGTGGCCCCGAACTCACGTAGCGGTGGGCATGATGTTCAGGTACCAGCCCTATGCCAAGCCGCGCTTCGACCATGCTGCGTACGGGCTCAAAGCCATTTACCCGGATCGACAGCTTGAGCGGGTGGTCCAGGTCTGCTGCCGCGCGCAAGACCAGCGAATTCAGATAGCTGCCAGCTTGTGGTCCCACCAGTGGGTACTCGGCCATCTCGCGAAATTTCACTTTGTCCGCACGGCTGAGTGGGTGATCAGGCGGCATGATCACCACCAGCCGGTCACTGTGATAGGGAAATACCTGCAGGCCGGCAGTCACTGTCGTGCCGCCGAACACGCCAATGTCGGCTGTGTTCTCCGCGACTGCGCGGACCACGGCCGGGCTCAAACTTTCCTGCAGGTCGATGCGTAGTCCCGGGTGCAGTGCCAGGAAGTCGCGAATGTCGTTGGCAATGTACTGGACGATGGTCGAGAGGCTCGCATGTAGCCGGATCTGTCCGCGCACGCCTTCGGCGTGGTCGAGCAGTTCACTTTCCATTTGTTTGACATCGCGCAGCAGCACGCGGGCGTGCTGCAAGAGGGCGGTAGCGGCGATCGTCAGTTCGAGTCCTTTGTTGCTTCGCACAAAGAGGGCGGTCTTGAGGGTGTCCTCAAGATGAGACATTCGCTTGCTGAGCGCCGAAGGCGCGATGTTTTCAGCTTCCGCCGCGCGGGCAATACTGCCGTGCTCGCAGACGGCAACGAACAGTTTCAGCGACTGGAAATCGAAACGCATTGAGTCTCCGGAAGCGCGGTCTTCTCGCCGCGCCGTACTTTCTCGTGGCGGAAAGAGAGTATGCACGGGGGCGGTCGCGAGTGCAAAAATTTAAGCCGCTCGCCCTATACGCGCCTCTACGCCGCCAGCGTCTATTTGCGTGGGCCGAGCGGGACGGGCGAGGGGAGCTACGTCTGCCAGCGGCATACGGATTCCTGGCCAGATGATGAGCTACAGCGGTTCCGATACGACATAGGCGGCGGTGAGTGCCGGCACGGGGCATGACAGCGCGGTAGCGTGGCCGTCCATCCGAAAGACGGGCAAGGATCGTCGCCGGCAGTAGGGTTCAAACCTCGTGATGAGCGCAACGCCGTGGGTTGGCTGCAGAATTCGCCCGAATTGCCCGTCGTCGGGCAGACGGTACTGATGGTCCGCATGTGCTCAGCGCTTTAGCCGGTTGAAATGCCAACGGTAGATGAGCAGAGGTCGGAGAACGTGTCAGTGACCTTCCGATCTGCGAGTGCTTTCATGCAGCGGCAGCCAGACGTATTGAATGTGTCCCCTGCTTTTCAAACGGTCACAGTTGCAAAGGGACTAACGGCGATCCTCGAAAGCGGCGCGGGTTATTGCCGACGCAGGGTCGTGACACTTCGGTCAGAGAGGAAGTACGCACGTGTCAGCGAGCCCATCTCGGCTCTCTGTATATCAGGCTCAGTAGCGAAAGCGCAGTTTCGGCGTCCGCGTCGGACGGCGCCAGATTACCGCTGTTCAATCGCTCGACGGACTTGGCTCGAGAGTGGAGTAGCAAGAGGATACGCACAGCCTTGCTCATGACCGGACGTCCACCTTTGACGCCACAATCATATGTGGAGAAGAAGCCAGTTCACGACATCGCGGTGCCACATGATCTGTTACACGGCAAGGAGCAGATTGCCTTTGCCGATGCGGGCTATGTAGACATCGAGAAGCGGGGCGAGACGGATGCGGTCGAGTGGCACGTCGCGACGTTGCGTGTCGTATGCTTTCGCCGGAGCACGTGTCGAGATGCAATTGCTCCGGTGGATAACAGGCGAACCGCTCAGACGGATAGCCAATCGCCATCTGCCAGACGGAATCACGCCCATAATCAGTTTAGTGTTCCTCAGTGCGGCGACATACGTCGCCGCTTCACATCAGAACTTGTGACGCATCCCCACCCGCAGCACAACCTGATGGTTGTCGTTCGACGGCGTGACGCCGTTGATTGCAGCAACCGCGCTGCTGCCGGTCGAATCCGTACCGGATGCTTTCTGATAGATCCCGACGAAGTACACATCCGTGCGCTTCGACAGGAAGTAGTCCGCGCCTGCCTGCGCCTGATGATAGGTCGCGCCGTCCCTGCCGCTTACCGAACTGCCTTTCGTGTAGTCATAGGCCACGCCGACGAGGAATGCAGGCGTTATCTGATACTTGAAGTTGGCTTCGACGTTGTTGAACACGGCGGTGCCGCGGTTGCCGAATGGATTCGGACCTGATCCGCCGCCGTTGAGATCGTCGAAGCGCGTATTCGAATAGGTTCCGCCAAACGTGGCTGCGCCATAGGTGTACGCGCCGCCCGCCGCATACACTTCCTGGGTGCGTGCATCGGCGAAGCCGGAGAACACTGGCGACGCGATGTTATTGAGTGACGCGAGCGGTGCGGACCCCGTTGTATTCGCGAGTGCGCTGGTGCCGTAGAACGAGGTATTCGGATTCCGGATGTTCAGGTAGCCGACACCGAGTCCGAGCGGGCCGTTGTAGTAAGAGCCGCCAAGCGACCAGATCTGGTTCTGGCTGAGATGGCCAGCTACGCCGCCGAGGCTATACACGCCACCGAACGTAAAGCCGCCATAGTTGTTGCTCGTGTACTTGATCGCATTGTTGACCCGGTTCGAGTTGTTGATATTGTCGAGGTCGCCAGGATGTGCGGTATAGAATCCGCCCCATTGATCGCCGACTTCGAACAGGCCGACGTAGTCGACCACGGAATCATACTGTCGTCCAAGTGTCACCGTGCCATACCGTGTGCCCAGGCCGACGTACAGCTGGCGCCCGAAGAGAAGCCCGCCTTGACCAAGCTTCCCGCTGCTGAGATCCATGCCGCCTTCGAGGACAAATAGCGCCTTCGTGCCGCCGCCAAGGTCTTCGACGCCTTTCAAACCCCACCGGCTTGCCTGGATTTCACCGCTGACGAGGCTGTACTGGCGCGCGCCATGCGAGTTGTTATTGAACGTCAGGCCTTCATCGACAATGCCGTAAAGGGTGACACTGCTCTGCGCCTGTGCGACAGCGCAATATGTTCCAAGTACTCCGATGAATCCGGCGATGCAAATTGATTTTTTCATCCTGTTTCCAGAATTGTTCGTTGACGTCGGGTCCCTTAGTGCGAAGCCAAGGGCATTTTTCACGGTCATGATTCACCGGCCGCGAGGCTAATTGCAAAGCAGGCATCCTAAACAAAGAAAATCGATGAAATATCGGCTCGATCGTCTACAGCGCGTGGCGACAAGGAGCGCATGCAAGCGCACTCGGGTCGCTCTACTGGCGCTCGTCACAATCGACGGGTAGCTAATCAGAACCGCAGCGGATTTCATTTGCGACGAAAATTAAGCAGCCTATTTTGTCTTGTCAATAGAACATTTGATGCGCAAAATGTCCTATTGCCGTGCAGAATGTTGAGTCGTCTGCGATGCACGGATTTTTGGGTGTTTTCCCGATGGAACAAGCTCGTACGGTGCTTGTTCCATTGGTTATGCGGTGCCGGCTATGCGACCCGTTGCGTGCATGTTTTTGATTCGCCCCGGAGAAGATCCGACGACGGAAGGAAAGCTTGCGAACCTCTTGCGAGGAGTTTGGCCTTCATAGGCGCATACGAAGTAGAACAATCTTTATTTTCCAGTTTGTTCTATTGACCTGACATTACGACACTTCTAGAGTGACCTCTATGGAAACGACGCTGCCACTGCCGAAATACCACCAGATCTACCTGGTCTTGCGCGAGCAACTTCAGGAAGGCCGCTTCGACGACGAAGGCATGCCTGGCGAACATCTTCTCGCCGAACAGTTTTCGGTCGCGCGTATCACGATACGCAAAGCAATGGAGATGCTCGTCGCGGACGGGCTGGTAACACGGCGACCGGGCGTAGGCACATGGCCACTGCGCGTTGACTTAGGAAAAAAGCAGGGTGATTCGAAAGCTGCGCCGGTTTCGCGCCAGAAAGCGCATCTGACCGGTCTGCTTGAAAACATCGTGAATATGGGCCTGCGGACCACGGTCGAAGTGCTCGACAGTACGGTGGTACTCGCCTCGGAGGCCGTCGCCGAAGCGCTGCACCTGGCTGTGGGCGATGCCGTCTATAAAAGCGTGCGGGTGCGTAGCACGTCGGCGGGGCCTGTGTCGTTCATCACAACGCACGTGCCGAAAGCAGTGGCGGAAATCAAAAGCCGCGACCTCAAGCGCAAGCCCTTGCTGATGCTGCTCGAGGAAGCGGGCGTGCAACTTGGCGGTGCGACACAAACCATTTCCGCGCGCCTTGCCGATGCCGTGGTGGCGCGCCATCTGGACGTAGCTGTCGGTTCGGCGCTGCTCGCGGTCACCCGTTTGGTGCGTGACACCGACGAGCGACCCGTACAACTGTTGCAAGGCCTTTACAGGCCTGACCGTTATCAATATCAACTACAGCTCTCGCGAATCGGCGACATCGACGCCAAGGTCTGGGTCAGCGAAGAACTGTCCGCCACATTCAACTAACGCTATCCAACGGAGATCGCATGAGTTCGCGTCGCACATTTCTGCGCCAGTCCACCGCCGCAGCAGCACTGGTTGCCGCACCTTGGGTCGCTCGCGCGGCGAACGGCAAGAGCATCAAGGTCGGCGTGCTGCATCCTGTCACGGGAGCGTTGGCTTATTCGGGGCAGCAATGTCGTCTCGGTGCACTGCTGGCTATTGAAGACATCAACAACGCAGGCGGAATCAAGTCGCAGGGCGGTTCGCTGATCGAGCCGGTGCTGGGCGACGCGCAGTCGCGTCCCGAGGCCGGTGCGGCCGAAGTCGAGAAGATGAACGAGGCAGGTGTCTCGGCGATTGTCGGCGCATATGCATCGGCAATCTGTCTCGCGACGACGCAAACCGCTGCGAAATACGGTTTGCCGCATGTCGTCGATGTGGGCGTGGCGGATCAGATTGTTGAACGCGGCTTGACCAACACATTTCGCTTCGGCCCCGGTTACCGGATGTGCAGTGCACGCGCGGTGGAGAACCTCAACGCACTGAATACCGACGCCGGCAAGCCGGCCAAAACGGTAATGATCGTGCACGAAGAGTCGTTATTCGGGACGGGTACCGCCGCGTTGCTCAGCAGCGAGCTTCCTAAGTACGGCTTCGAGATCAAGGAAGTCATCAAGCATCCGAATCCGACACGCGACTTCAACAATATCGTGTTGCGCATGCGCGCGGTCAATCCGGATATCGTGATCCCGGCAAACTATTACAACGAGTACGCTCTGCTGCTGCGAGCGATGAAGCAGCAGAAGGTTCGTCCGAAAGCAATCTATTCGGTGCTGGGCGGCGCGGCGTCGAGCTACAAGTTTCTGAAGGAGTTTCCCGATATTGCCGACGGCATCATCGATTGCAACCACTGGTTCAATCCGAAGGATGCGCGAGTTGAGCCGTTGCGCAAGCGGGTCGAGGCAAAGGGGGCGTATTTCTCGTACGAAGTGTTCATGACGTACACGGCGACGATGCTGCTTGCCGATGCGCTCGAGCGCGCCAAATCGGCCGATCGCGCGGCAATCAATGCGGCGCTTGCATCGAGCGCGTTTAAAGATCACATGATGCCGTATGGGCCGACGCATTTCGTCAACGGTCAGAACACGGGGGCGCAGCCGCTGCTGACTCAGGTGCTCGGCGGCGACATCAAGGTCGTGCTGCCGCCCGCCTACCGCGAAGTCGCGCCGCAATTTCCGCTGAAGAGCTGAGGCCGCGCATGTTCGATCCAGTCATCCTTTTGTCGGCGCTGCTCAACGGACTGACGACGGGTGCGGTGTATGCACTCATCGCGCTCGGCCTCACGCTGATTTACGGCGTGCTGCATATCATCAACTTCGCGCACGGCGCGGCGTTGATGATCGCGCTGTATGCGGTCTTCCTGCTGAAGGAGCGACTGGGCATCGACCCGTACATGGCCTTGCCCATCGTGATGCTCGGGATGTTCGCGTTTGGCTACCTGTTGCAGCGCTTCGTGATCAACCGCGCGAGCCACGGCAAGGACGAGAACATTCTGCTGGTTACCCTCGGCCTGTCCATCGTGCTCGAAAACCTCGCCCTCGTATGGTTCCATTCCGACACGCGCAACATCGAAACCGCTTATACGCTGTCGACGATCGAAATCGGCCCAGCCATGATTGCGCTACCCAAGGTAATCGCGTTTTTCGGTGCGCTGGTGGTTGCCGGGGTGTTATTCCTGATTATCCGCATGACCGATCTGGGCCGCGCGATACGCGCCGTTTCTCGCGAGAAGCACGGCGCGAAGCTGATGGGTATCGATGTCGACAAGGTCTATGCGCTGTCCTTCGGCATCGGCATGGCGTGTGTCGGCGCGGCGGCCTGTTTCCTGTTGCCGACGTACTACGTCAATCCTCAGGTCGGAAGCGGCTTTGTGCTGATCGCCTTCACGATCGTCGTGCTGGGTGGCATGGGCAGCTTTGCGGGCGCATTGGTCGGTGGCCTGCTCATCGGCGTGGTTGAATCGCTAGGGGGTTTGTGGTTCGGTGATTCGCTCGGCCAGATGGGCATCTTCGCGATCTTCATTGTTGTGCTGCTGGTACGCCCTCAAGGGCTTTTCGGCGCGAGGGCCTAACCGATGCGTGATGTTCGTTCGATCCTGATCTTCGGTGTGCTGTTGGCCGTGGCCGCCAGCGTGTTGCAGTCTGGCGTGCTGCTCACGTTTCTGATGATGTCGCTATATGCGGTGTTGCTATCGCAATCATGGAACATTCTCGGCGGCTATGGCGGGCAATTGTCGTTTGGACATGCATTGTTCTTCGGCGTCGGCGCATACACGCAGGCCATTGCGCAATTGAGCTGGGGCTGGAATCCGTGGCTCGCGTTGCCGGTTGCAATCGCATTCGGCGCGTTTGCCGGGCTGGTGGTGGGTGCGCTAGCGTTTCGCGGCGGATTAAAGGGTTCCTACTTCGCGCTGGTGACGCTGGCCTTTGCCGAAGTGGCGCGCATTCTCGCGGTGTCGGTGTCGTTTACGGGCGGCGGCGTGGGTCTGATGGTGCCGCTGCATGCGAGCGCGGCGAACCTGCAATTTGGGTCCAGGCGCGGCTATGTGTATTTGCTGCTGTCATTCGTGATTGCTGCGTTGCTGGTCACCGCATGGTTGCGTCATTCGCGTTTCGGCGCATACCTGCAAGCAGTGCGGGACAACGAAAGCGCCGCACGGGCGATCGGCGTCGATCCGGTGCGCGTGAAGCTGGGCGCGATCGCGTTATCGGCTGCGTTCATGGGTGCGGCGGGCGCGTGCTATGTGCAGATGTTCCAGTACATCGATGCAGGTATCGCGTTCGGCCCGTCGATCTCGATCGAAGCGCTGGTGGGCGTGATTGTCGGCGGAGTCGGCACGTTGTGGGGACCGGTACTGGGCGCGGCACTCCTTTATGTCCTCGGTGAATCGACCCGCAACCTGTTCGGCGAATTGCCGGGTATCAGCATGGTGATCTATGGCGTGGTGCTGGTCGTGATCGTCATGTTTTTGCCGCGCGGCCTGACGGGTGCGGGCATGTCGGTGCGTCGCATGATGGGCCGGCCGGCGAAACCGAATCGCACTAGCGAGCGCAAGGAGGAAGCCCGTGTCTGATGCGCTTTTGCAGGCCCGTGGCCTGTCCATCACGTTCGGCGGCCTGAAGGCGGTGCAGGACGTCAGTCTCGATGTCATGCCCAACACGCTGACGGCACTCGTCGGTCCGAACGGTGCCGGCAAGACGACGCTGTTTGCGTTGCTGTCGGGGTTTCTTCGGCCCGGAGCCGGGCGCGTCCAGTATCTGGGGCGCGACATTACGGGGATGGCGCCGCATCAGTCGGCAAGGCTTGGCTTGACGCGGACGTTCCAGATCGTGCAGCCGTTCGGCGCACAGACTGTGCGCGAGAACATTGCGGTTGGCGCACACCTGCATCAGCCTGGGCGGCGGGCCGCGCTGGCGGCCGCAGAGGAGGTCGCGGAGCGGGTGAATCTGCATGACAACCTCGATAAACCAGCAGCAGATCTGACCGTGAGCGGCCGCAAGCGTCTCGAACTGGCGCGTGCGCTTGCGACGAAGCCTCGTTTGCTGTTGCTCGACGAAGTGCTCGCCGGACTGAATCCAAGCGAGATCGACGAGATGATTCCCGTCATTCGTGGCCTGGTCGACAGCGGCGTCACGGTGCTGATGATCGAGCACGTGATGCGCGCGGTGATGAGCCTGGCCGAACACGTATGGGTGCTGGCGCAAGGCCGGTTGATCGCGGGCGGCACGCCGCGTGAAGTGACATCGGATCCGTCCGTGATCGAAGCGTATCTCGGTCACGGCACGGCCCAACGGCTGGCGCGTGAAGGAGAACGTCGGTGAGCGCATTGCTCGAAGTGAGCGGGCTTCGCACAGGCTATGGGCGCACCGAAGTGCTGCGCGGCGTGGATATGCGTGTCGACGAAGGCGAGATTGTCGTGCTGCTCGGCAGTAACGGTGTCGGCAAAACCACGCTGAACAACACCGTGTGCGGCATTAATCCTGCGTGGCAGGGCGCCGTGCGGTTCGACGGTCACGACCTGACCGGGCGACACTACCGCGCCGTCGTCGGAGCCGGCCTGATCCAGGTGCCGGAAGGCCGGCGAATTTTCCCGAACCTGAGTGTGCGCGAAAACCTCGAGCTTGGCGCATTTACGCGCGGCAAGCCGAATCGGAGCCGCAACCTCGCGCGGATGCTGGAGATATTCCCGCGTCTTGGCGAACGGATCGATCAGCCGGCGGGCACGATGTCGGGCGGCGAGCAGCAGATGCTCGCGATCGGCCGCGGCTTGATGGCCGAGCCGCGTTTGCTGATTCTGGACGAGCCGTCGCTGGGTTTGTCGCCGTTGATGGTCGAAGAAATGTTCGCGCTCATTGCGCGGCTGCAGAACGAGGGACTCGCGATTCTGCTGGTCGAACAGAATGTCGGCCAGTCGCTCGAAACCGGACAGCGTGGCTATGTGCTGGAGAACGGGCTGGTCCGTTACTCCGGCACATGCGCGGAGTTGATGGCCAGCGACGAATTGCGTCGCGCCTATTTGGGGATGTAGTCGATGGCAGCAGCACAAACGCTTGCGCAAAAGCTGATTGCGGCGGCCTGCGGGCGGCCCGAAGTCGAAGTTGGAGAAATCGTCACGTGCAACGTCGATCTCGCGATGTTCCATGACTCGAGCGGTCCGCGCCGGTTGCAGCCGATGCTCGAACAGCTCGGCGCATCGTTGTGGGACAAGTCGAAAGTCGTGCTCGTGATCGACCACTATGTGCCGGAGGCCGACGACGAATCGCGCCGGATCGTGCGCATCGCGCGTCAATGGGCAAGCGCACAGCAGTTGCCGAACGTCTACGACAGTGTCGGCATCTGCCATGTGGTGTTGCCGGAACGTGGCCACCTGCGACCGGGCATGTTCTGCGTGGGCGGCGACTCGCATTCGCCGACAGGCGGCGCGTTCGGCGCATACATGTTCGGCATCGGCAGCACGGAGATGCTCGGCGTCGCAGTATCCGGGCAGATCTGGGTCAAGGTGCCGGAGACCTTGCAGATGAACTGGCGTCATCGCCTTTCATGCGGCGTGACGGCGAAAGACATGATGCTGCATATGATCGGCCGCTTCGGCATGAACGGCGGCCGCTATCAGGCCGTCGAATTCTGCGGCGAAGCCATCAACGCGCTGTCGATGCAGGAACGCATGACGCTGTCGAACATGAGCGCGGAACTGGGGTCGCAGGTCGGCCTGATTGCGCCGGACGCGATTACGGTCGACTATCTTCGCGCCGCGGGCGTGCAAGATGAGATCGATGTCGCTCGCTGGCAAAGCGATCCGCAAGCCCGCGTCGAGACGCACGACTTCGACGCCGCGCAACTCGCGCCGCAAGTGGCCGCGCCGCACAGCCCGGCGAATACGCGCGATGTCGGCGCGTTCGGCGATGTCGCCGTGCAGGTCGCCTATATCGGCGCGTGCACTGGCGCGAAACTCGAGGACTTGCGCGCGGCGGCCAGAATATTGCGCGGGCGCCGGGTGGCCGAGGGCGTGCAACTCGTCGTGGCACCGGCCAGTATCCGCGACCAGTCGCAAGCGGCAAGCGAAGGCGTGATGGATGTGCTAGAAGCAGCTGGCGCGCAAGTGCTCGCCACGACATGCGGCGCGTGTGCCGGTTATGGCGGCTCGATTCCCGAAGGCAGCACGGTTGTGTCGAGCACCGCGCGCAACTTCAAAGGCCGTATGGGCGCCGAGACGGCGCAGGTCTATCTGGGTTCGCCCTATACGGTTGCGGCGTCTGCGTTACGTGGACGCATTACCGATCCTCGCGAGGTGCTCGCATGACCGCTTGCCGCACGGCGTTCGCCGAAACCGGGTGGACTTCCGATATGCATCGCGTATGGCGGGTCGGTGGGGATATCAATACCGATTCGCTCGCACCCGGCGCGTATATGAAATTCGGCATCGACGAAATCGCCCGCCATTGCTTGCAAAACGAGCGCCCCGATTTTGCAGCGGGCGTCCAGACGGGCGACGTGCTCGTGGCCGGGCCGAACTTCGGCATCGGCTCATCGCGCGAACAGGCTGCCGCTGCGCTGGTACGCCTGGGCGTGCGGGCAGTGATCGCACCAGCGTTCAATGGCCTGTACTTTCGCAACGCATTCAACGTCGGCCTGTTGCTGCTGACGTGCGCCGACGCCGAAACGATCGGAGAGGGCGAGCGCATCGCGATCGACCCCCACGGCGGCGGCATCCTGCTGGCCGATGGGCGCGAGCTGCCGTGCGATCCCGTCCCTGCATTTCTGCTCGACATGGTCGACGCAGGCGGTCTGCTCAATTTGCTCAAGCAGCGCTACCCCACACCCAACGGAGTCATCTCATGCTAGACCCGGTCACGCTGGCGGTCCTCAAGGGCCGGCTGGAACAGATCGCCGATGAAATGGACGCGACCCTGTACCGCAGCGCCTTCAATCCGATCATCGCGGAAGCACACGACGCCTGCCACGGTATCTACGACGCCGTTTCGGGCGCGACGCTGGTGCAGGGCAAGTCGGGCCTGCCGGTGTTCGTCGGCGCGATGGCGTTCGCGGTGAAGGCGGCAATCCGCGTGGCAGGCGAGCGCGGCGGCATGATCGACGGCGACGTCTGGCTCTTCAACGATCCGTACGAAGGCGGCACGCACGCGAACGACTTCAAGCTGGTGCGTCCCGTGTTTCGCGACGGCAAGCTGTTCTGCTTCCTTGCGTCAGCGGCTCACTGGCACGACGTCGGCGGCGCGGTGCCCGGCAATTACAACCCGGCCGCTACGGAGTGCTGGCAGGAAGCCGTGCAGATTCCGCCCGTGCGGATCGTGCGGCGCGGCGAACTCGATGCCGACGTGCTCGCCATTCTCAAAGCGAACACCCGCTTGCCCGATAGCCTGTGGGGCGACCTGAACGGCCAGCTTGCCGCGCTTGAACTCGGCGCGCGCCGCCTGAACGATCTGCTCGGCGACTACGGCGACAACGTCGTGCTTGAATCGCTCGCGCTGTTGCGCGAACGGGCTGTCAGGCTGATGCGCTCGCACGTGGCAGCGCTGCCCGACGGCGACTATACGTTCGACGACATGCTGGATAACGACGGCGTGCGCGACGAGCCGCTGAAGATCGCCTTATGCATGCGCGTTGCCGGCGACACGCTGACACTCGATTTCACCGGCACGTCGCCGGCTTGCGCCGGACCTGTGAACATCTCGCGGGCCACGGCGATCGCCGCCTGCTATGTCGCGCTCAAGCATCTGTTCCCGGACGTGCCCGCGAATGCGGGCGTGCTCGACGCCGTGTCGTTCGTATTGCCGGATGGGCTCGTGATCTCAGCCGACCGGCCGCGTCCGGTCGGCGGCTATACGGAAACGATCCTGCGCATGATCGACGTGATTTTTTGTGCGATGGCCCAGGCCGCGCCGGAACTCGCGATGGCGCAGGCTTACGGCACGATCAACGCGCTGTCGATAGCCGGTCATCGCAGCAGCGGCGCACGCAAAGGTCAGCGCTGGGTGATGTTCAGTTTCTTTGGCGGCGGTCACGGCGGACATTCGCAAGGCGACGGCCTGAGCCACGGCAATGCGCCGATTTCGACCGCGACGATCCCGCCGCTGGAAATTCTGGAGGCCGCCTATCCGGTGCGCTTTACGCAATGGGCGTTACGTCCCGATTCGGGCGGCGATGGCACCTATCGTGGCGGGCTGGGCGCGATCTATGAAATCGAACTGCTCGAAGACGAAGCGGAAGCGTTCATCTTCGGCGAGCGCGGACGCTCCGCGCCGCAAGGCATCGCGGGCGGCGCGGCGTCGGTGCGCAACGTGTTCCGCTATCAGCAGGATGGCGAATGGCACACGCCGCCGATGGCGTCGAAGATGCTCGGCATCCGCCTGAAGCGCGGCGAACGCGTGCGGCTGGAAACGCCCGGCGGGGGCGGCTATGGCGCGCCGTCGGAACGATCGGATGCGGCACGCGAACACGACCGCGCGATGGGTTATGTCACGATGGATATGAAGGAGCGACAGGCATGAAGGATGCGGCACACGGTTCTCTGGTCGTCGGCGTCGACGTGGGTGGCACGTTCACCGACCTGTTCGTCCTCGACGAAGCCGCCGGCACCGCGCGCGTGGTCAAGGTGCCGTCGACACGGGGCGAAGAAGCGCGCGGTTTCATGAACGGCATCGAACGCATCGGCGGCGAAGGCGAAGGGCATGGCGGCGCGCGTGCGATTGCGACGGTCGTGCATGGCACGACGGTCGGCACCAATGCGTTGCTCGAACGAAAGGTTGCCCGCACCGGCATCATCACGACGGAAGGTTTTCGCGACGTGCTCGAAATGCGGCGCCGCGACCGGCCGCGCACCTGGGGCTTGCGTGGGACGTTCGAGCCGGTCGTGCCACGCGATCTGCGACTCGAAGTGAGCGAGCGCGTGCTGGCCGACGGCACGTTGCATACAGCCGTGGACATCGCCCAGGTCGAGGCCGCCGCGCGCGCGTTGCTCGAACGCGGCTGCGAGGCAGTGTGCGTGTTCTTCGTCAATGCCTACGCGAATTCCGTCAATGAAGTGCACGCAGTGGCCGCGGTGCGCGCGATCTGGCCCAACGCGAACGTCACGGCAGCGACCGAAGTGCTGCCCGAGATCCGCGAGTTCGAACGATGCTCGACGGCCACGTTGAACGCGTCGTTGCAGCCCGTCGTAGGCAGCTATCTGACGCGTCTCGAGAGCGATCTGAAAGCGCATGGATTCGGCGGCGAATTGCTGGTGGTGCAAAGCAATGGCGGGATCATGTCGCGCCAGACCGCGTGCGATGTACCCGTGCGCACGGCGTTGTCCGGCCCGGCTGCGGGCGTGATCGCCTGTGCCGCGATCGGACGTGCCGCGGGCTTCCCGAATCTGGTGACGGGCGACATGGGCGGCACATCGTTCGATGTGTCGCTGGTTGCGCGCGGTGAAGCGTCGTTGTCCGCGCAGACCTCGATCGATTTCGGCATGGTAGTGCGCGCGCCGATGATCCAGATCGAGACGATCGGCGCGGGCGGCGGCTCGATTGCATCGGTCGATGCGGGCGGCCTGCTGCAGGTCGGCCCCGAGTCCGCCGGCAGCGTCCCAGGCCCGGCGTGCTACGGACGCGGCAACATGCGCCCGACCGTCACCGATGCCAACGTGCTGCTCGGTCGGATAGCAGCCGATCGTCCGCTGGGCGGCGGGCTTCTGTCACGGATGGACGCCGGCAAGTCGCGCGAGGCGATCGACATGCACGTCGCTGCGCCGCTAGGACTTGATGCGTACGCCGCGGCCGAAGCGATCCTGACGGTGGCGAACGCGAAGATGGCGGGTGCGATTCGCCTGGTGTCGATCGAGCGGGGCCATGATCCGCGCGAGTTTGCCTACATGCCGTTCGGCGGCGGCGGCGCGCTGCACGTGTGCGCGATGATGCGCGAAGTTGGCACCACGACGGGCATCGTGCCGCGTTTTCCGGGCGTGACGTCGGCGATCGGCTGCGTGATTGCCGATATGCGCCACGACGGCGTGCAGACGCTGAACCGGGGGCTGGCCGAACTCGATGTCGACGATCTGCGTGCCCGCGTCGCGGGCATGGCCGACGCGTGCCAGCAGCGGCTCGATTCGGCGAGCGTCGCCTTCGAAGCGGTGCGCGAGAACGTCGAACTGGACATGCTGTACGTCGGCCAGAGCCATACGGTTCGCGTCGAAGTGCAGCGCGACGCGCTCGATCGTGCGGCGATTGGCGCCGCGTTCGAAGCCGCGTACCGCACGGCGTTCGGGCGCGCGCTGGACGGCATTCCCGTGCGCATCATGAACCTCCGCTATGCGCGCATCGGTGTCCGGCCCAAGTTCGATCTGGCCGTGCTGGCACCGAAGGCCACGACGATGCCGGCCTCGCCCGGCACGCAAGCGGTATTTCATGACGGCCAGTGGTGGGACGCCGTGCGCCATGCACGCCTCGACTTGCCGGTGGGCGCAACGGTGGACGGTCCCGCGATCCTCGAACAGGCCGATACCACGATCTGGCTCGAACCCGGGTTCAGCGGTCGAGTCGACCCATTGGGTAATCTGCTGATCACGCGCCGCACGACCTGAGAGATACGCATGATGACTTCCGGCACGCAACTCGATCCGCGACAGACCGCGCTCATCATCGTCGATCTGCAAAACGACTTTGTGAGCGAAGGCGGCGCCTATCATCGCGGCGGCGCGGCGTCGGACGCGGCGCGCGCATTGCCGCTGCGCGTGGCGCCAGTGGCTCGCGTGCTCAAGCAACGAGGCGGATTTGTCGCGGCAAGCCAGTTCACGTTATGGCCCGACGCCCAGGGTGAGCCGATGATCTCGCCGCATCTCAGGCAACTGCGCCCGTTCCTGCGTCGAGGTGACTTTGTCGCTGGGTCGAACGGTCACGCGACCGTCGCCGCACTCGACGATCTGGTCGATGTGTCGGTGTGGAAAGTCGCGTATTCCGCGTTCTTCAACACGCAGCTCGACTGGGTGTTGCGTCGCGCGGGCATCGAGGTCGTGGCGATCTGCGGCATCGTCACCAACGGCGGCGTGGCCAGCACCGCGCGCGACGCGCATATGCGGGACTATCGCGTGCTCGTTTTGGGCGACGGTTGCGCGGCATCGACGCAAGCAGCGCACGACGCCGCGCTTGCCGATCTTTGCACGGTCGGTGAGGTGACGACGTGCGAGGCTTTCCAGAGCCGCCTTGGCGCGTGAGCAGAAAAGAGGCTGGTTGGTCGCCATGGATGGCGGCGGCATCACCCGACCGAAAACAGGAGTAGAGACAATGGCGACAAAAGTAAACGGACTTAAGACCATCCTTCAGCAAGGTTCAGTCCTTGCCCCTGGCGTCTTCGACGCATTGACAGCGTTGATCGCCGAACAGGCTGGCTTCGAGGCGCTGTATCTATCCGGCGCATCGATTGCCTACACGCGGCTTGGCCGCTCGGATGTCGGTCTGACGACGTCATCCGAAGTCGAAGATACGCTTGCGCGGATTACCGAGCGTGTCGATGTTCCGTTGATCGTCGATGCCGATACGGGCTTCGGCAATGCGTTGAACGTCAAGCGCACGGTGCGTGGCTTCGAACGCGCTGGCGCGGCCATGATCCAGCTGGAAGATCAGACCTTCCCGAAACGTTGCGGGCATCTGGACGGGAAGTCATTAATCCCGGTTGCTGAGATGTGCGGCAAATTGCGCGCGGCAGTCGATGCGCGATCGAACAGCGAGACGATGATCCTGGCGCGCACCGATGCGGTGGCCGTCGAGGGACTGGACGCTGCGCTCGATCGCGCCGAGCGATATCTGGAAGCAGGTGCCGATGCGTTGTTCATTGAAGCGCTGCGCTCGGTCGAACAGATGAAAGCGGCCTGCGATCGCTTCGCAGGACGGGTTCCGTTGCTCGCGAATATGGTCGAGGGCGGTAAAACGCCGGTGCACAGCGTGCAGGCGCTGACGCAACTGGGATTTCGCATTGTTATTTTTCCCGGCGGCACGGCGCGCGCGGTCGCGCATACGTTGCAGGGTTATTACTCCAGTCTGCGTGAGACCGGAACGACTTACCCTTGGAAAGATCGCATGCTCGATTTCGACGGAATTAACGACGTGATCGGGACGCAGGCGTTGATGGCAGAATCGAAGCTGTACGGTTAAAGACGCTCATCGCCTGCTCGCGGAGATCGCCGCCACCGGCAAACCGCGACGGCGATCGCGTCATCGTCACAGGGCATTCCAGACGCGGTCGCAAACAAGTGGCGAGCTTCAGGTGATGGCACCTAGTTGCCACGGCACGAACTCGTTGTGGCCGTATCCGTGCAACTCGCTTTTCGACTTTTGCCCGGAAGCGGTCGCCAGCATCAGTTGAAAAATTTCCTCCCCCATCTGCTCGACGGTGCGCGTTCCGTCAATGACCGCGCCGCAGTTGAGATCGATATCTTCCTGCTGTCGATGCCAAAGCGCCGTATTCGTCCCGAGTTTCAGTGACGGCGACGGCACGCATCCGTATGCTGAACCACGTCCTGTTGTAAAGCAGATCAGGTTCGCGCCCCCCGCGACCTGTCCCGTGGCGGAAACGGGATCGTAGCCGGGCGTATCCATGAACACCAAACCATGAGCGTCGACCTGTCCGGCATAGCTGTACACGTCGACGAGATCTGTCGTGCCGCCCTTGGCCACCGCGCCCAGCGATTTCTCGAGGATCGTGGTCAGTCCTCCCGCCTTGTTGCCGGCCGACGGATTGTTGTCGAGACTCGCGTTCATCCGCGCACAGTAAGCTTCCCACCAGCGAATACGGGCAACCAGCTTCTCGCCCACTGCCTGCGACACCGCGCGGCGCGTGAGCAGATGCTCGGCGCCATAGATTTCCGGCGTTTCGGAGAGAATCGCCGTGCCGCCGTGCGCAACCAGCCGGTCGACGGCTGTGCCCAATGCCGGATTGGCGCTGATGCCCGAGTAGCCATCGGAGCCGCCGCATTGCAGCCCAACCAGGAGATGGCTGGCATCGACTGGCTGACGTCGCACCTGGTTGGCCTCGGCAAGCATTGCCTTGACCTGGTCGATGCCAGCCGCCACCGTGCGTGAGGTGCCGCCACTGCTCTGGATCATCATCGTCTTCAGCGTGGCGCTCCCCGCGAGACCTTGTGCCTCCATCAACCCATCGATCTGATTGGTCTCGCAGCCCAGCCCGACGATCAACACAGCGGCGAAGTTGGAATGGCGCGCGTAGCCGCCGATCGTGCGGCGAAGCACTTCGAGCGCCTCGCCGTTGGCGTCGATCGCACAGCCTTGTCCGTGCGTGAGGGCGACGACGCCATCCACGTTCGGATAGTCGGCAAGTGCCTGCGGATTGACGTCGCGCCGGAAGTAGTCGGCGATGGCGCGTGCGGCCGTGGCCGAACAATTCACCGACGTCAGTATCCCGATGTAGTTGCGGGTCGCGACACGCCCATTGCTGCGGACGATGCCCTGAAACTGCGCGGGCGGTTGCACGTGTATCGTCGGCCGGACGCCGGCGCCGAACGCATAGTCTCGCTCGAACGTGCCAATGGCGAGATTATGCGTGTGCACGTGCTCGCCGGACTCGATGGGGCGCGTCGCGAATCCGATGATCTGCCCGTAACGTCGTACGGGCGCGCCACTTTGGACAGCCCGTAGGGCGACCTTGTGTCCGGGCGGCACCAGGCCGCGCACGGTGATGCCGTTACCGAGGCACATGCCCGCAACCAGTTGATGTCGCGCGATCACGACATCGTCATCGGGATGCAGCCGGATGATGGGATCAGTCGATGCCGCGGCAGCGGCAAGCGGCGTCGCTTCAGAGTCCGTGGTCGTGCGCATCAGACGGCTTCCTTGCCGGTTTCTACGTCCAGCGCCGCAAGGGATGGTATGCCGTACCGTGCACCGCATGCTTCGAGCGCCGCGACGACAGCAGGACGCAGGCGCACGCCATGCGCGAGCTGCTCGCCGCGCCGGGCCATCGCGCGGTCGCCGGGCAGGCGCACGGGATCGTGCGGGACGCGCGGTGCATTGCTGCGGCAGGCATCGCCTAGCCAGTCCATTTGCCGTCGCAACGCTTCGATGCCACCCAATGCGGCCGGATCGTACAGCGTCATGAAGACGGTCGCGCCCCAGCCCTCCGAAGGGTCGGCGCGGCCGAATCCAGCGAGACCCCCAGTGAGTGCCTCGATCAGCAACGCGAGACCGAACCCCTTGTGACCCGCCGACAGTCCACCAAGCGGCAGGATCGTGCCAGGCGGATCGGCAAACAGCACGCCCGGATCGCGTGTCGCGTCGCCATGCGCATCGAGCATCCATGGTTCGTCGAACAGCTGGCCATTCTGGTGAAGGCGTGCGCTCATCGCATTGGTCGTTACGGATGCCGAAATATCGATCAGTATCGGCGTGGTCGACGTGGGCACGCCGAGCGCGATGGGGTTGGGTGTAAACAACGGGCGCGTGCCACCGAAAGGCGCAACACTCTGCACGCTGGGATCGGAGCTCGCCAGCATCATCACCAGATTCGACTCGGTGGCGCGCAGCAGATACGCGGCAAGGCACGCGATGTGATGACTGCGTCGGATGACGAGGGTTGCGCTGCCGAGTTCTCGCACACGGGGCATCAGCGCATCAATTCCGGCGTGGACGAGTGCCGGCCCCGGCAGCCGGTGACCATCCCACAGCAAAGTGGCGGCGCGGTCGGAGATAACTTCGGGCTTTCCGTCGTACGTCATCGTGCCCGCTTGCAGCTCGCGGACGTAACCGGACAACAGCGCGAGGCCGTGAGTATCGTGTCCCATCAGGTCGCCTTCGACGAGCGTGCGTGCAACGTCGTCCGCGTATCCGCTGGCGAGGCCCGCTTTGCCCAGCACGTTGCGCGCATAGTCACGCAGCGAATTTGCGTCGTAGCGGTTCTTTTCCATCGCCATGTCTCCCCTCGTCGATGTCACGCAGCGGCTCGAACAGAATGCCGGCCATTGCGGTATGAGACGGACGATAGTCGAATGAACGAAGGCTGAGAAGACGTTGATTCAATGATCAAGTATTGTGCGCTGCACGGATGCTCACCTAGACTGGCCTCGCCGATGCAGCACAGCGCTGGCTGCATCTTCTCTCGCTGACAGCAACGGGGATCGAGGAGAGACATCTGTGAGCAATGAATACATCACCGGCAAGGTGAAAGCCATCATCGGTGCGCAGACCGACTGGGTTGTGTCGACACATCCCGTCGAAGCGGGCGAAGTGCGCCGCTTCCATCACGCGACGATGGACGACGCGCGCCGCTACTGGGACGAAGACTGGGCTGCGACGAGCCGCTACGGCAGCGTGGTCGCGCCGCCCGGTTTTCCCGTGCATGCATTTCGCCGGCCAGCGAACTCGCCCGATCCGCTCGACGACATGAACAAGCCCGACTACGACGGGTTGAGCCGCAGCTTCAGCGGCCTGCCTGCCGTCGAAGTCGAACTGCCGCGCGACCTGAACGGCGGCTACGAATACGAGCTGTATCGCTACGCGCGCGTCGGCGAGAAGGTGCTGCGTCAGGCACGCTACAAGGACATCGTGCAACGCGACGGCAAGAGCGGTCCGATGGTGTTCGTCATCATCGAGGAGACCTACACGACCGAGTCCGGCGAAAAGCTGCTCAAGGTCACCAATACGCAGATCATGCGCTAGGCGAGGACTGTCATGGCCGCACTATGTTTTGAAGACGTCGAAACCGGCACGGAGATTCCGCCTGTCGTCAAAGGTCCGATGACCACGGCGCACATCATGCGCTGGTCGGCTTCGATGGAGAACTGGCACCGCATCCACTACGACTGGCGATTCGCGACCGGGCACGACAAGCTGCCCGACGTGATGGTCAACGGATCGTGGAAGCAGCACATCATGCTGCAACTCCTGACGGATTGGGTCGGCGAGAGCGGTTGGGCATGGAAGCTCCAGTTCCAGTTTCGCGGCATGAACGTGCCCGGCGACGTGATTACGGCCTGGGGCCGCGTGACGGGCCGCGAGCGGCGCGGCGGCTATGGTCTCGTGCATCTGGAGATCGGGCTGCGCAACCAGCAAGGCAGGGAGAGCACGCCGGGCACTGCGACGGTCGTCCTGCCAATGCGGCATGGCGCACCTGTGCCGTATCCGTTCGATCCTGCTGTTCTCGATGAGGCAGCGTGAGTACGGCCGCCTCTGCCGCGCCGCTGCGGGCGTCGACGGTGCCCCTTGCCGCGCCCCTGGCTGGCGTGCGTGTGATCGAATGGAGCGGCTCGATGTCGGCGTCGTTCTGCGCGCGCGTGCTGTCCGATCTCGGCGCCGACGTGCTCAAGCTCGAACCACCGGGCGCGGGCGATCCATTGCGGCGCGTTGGTCCGTTCGCGCCGCACGCGGCCTACGGCGAAGATGCCGCGCTCTTCGCCTACCTGAATCATGGCAAGCACAGCGCGACACTCGATCCATCGTACCCGGCGGGCGCCGCATTGCTGAAGCGCCTTGTCGAATCGGCTGATCTGCTGATCACGTCCGCGCACGCGTCGCGCCTCGCCGAACTCGACCTCGACGGCAACACGCTGAGGAAGCTCCAGCCAGCACTGGTGACGCTCGCCGTCACGCCATTCGGAACACGACTCGCGGATGACGCGTCGGCGAACCGGACGGACCCCGACACGCCTGCCGCCTTCACCGATTTCACGCTCACGCATCATGCGGGCTATGCGTTCCATCAGGCGCGGCCGGTGCATGCGCCCAGCGAGCAGCCGCCCGTCGCGTGCGCGGATCGCGAAGTCGCGCTCGCGACGGGTATCGCGGCGACGAACGCCGCGCTCTGGGGCCTGCTCGAAGCCCAACTGCACGGCGAGGGCCGCAGCATCGAATGCGCGGAGCTGGACGTCATTGCTCATCTGTTGATCGAACCCGTTGCCGATTACGGACGCGGAGAACGCACCTTCAGCCGCCTGCGCGAGGAACTGCAAGGCACGGAAGTCGCGGGCGGGCTGATCTGGCTACTGCCCTGCAGGGACGGCTTCGTGATGATTTCGCCGCGCGAGGAGCATCAGTGGGAACGCTGGGTCGAACTGCTCGGCAATCCGCCGTGGTCGCGCGATGCGGCGCTGTGCGGCGAACGCACCGCGCGCAACGAGAACTGGATGACCCTTCAGGAAGAAATGGCGAAGTGGACGCGCGAGCATACGCGCGCGGATGTGTTCGAGCGCGCGCAGGCGGCGCGCGTGGCGTGCTTTCCCGTTAGCGGCGCGCGCGATCTGCTCGAGAACGCGCAATTGAATGCGCGGCGCTTTTTCGATTGCTGGGAAGGCACGGGCGACACCCCGCTGTCGATGCCGGGCTTGCCGTTCTGCCTGCGCACGAGTTCCGGCGCAGAACTGCCGCGCGGGCGGGACGTGGCGTCGCCTCGCTTGGGCTCGGCTAATCGCGCCGTATTCGAAGAGCGTCTTGGGCTGTCGCCGGCTCACATGGAAACACTGCGCCAGCAGGGAGTGGTCTGATGAGAAAAGCGGAAAGCGGGGCATTGTCCGGCCTGCGCGTGATCGACTTCAGCTGGGTACTGGCCGGCCCGATGACCACCAAGATGCTCGCGGGCATGGGCGCGGAAGTGATCAAGATCGAGTCGTCGACCCGGCGCGAGCACACGCAGCGTCAGCCATGGTGGGCCGTGGTGAACGCGGGCAAGAAGAGCTGCACGATCAATCTCAGCCGGTCGCAGGGCCCCGAGCTGATTCGCCGCCTGATCGCGCAGAGCGACATGGTGGTCGAGAACTTCTCGAACGGCGTGCTGGCGAAGTTCGGGCTCGACTACCCGGCGCTTGCCGCGATCCGGCCTGATCTGATCTTCGTCTCCGCGTCCGGCACCGGCCGCGAGGGACCACAGCGCGACGCGCTCGCCTACGGCTCGCTTTTGCAGGCCTACAGCGGCCGCGCGAGTGTGGTCGGCACGCCGAACGAGCGCGTCGAGGCGATGGGCATCCTGCCGGCGTGGACCGATCCGATCACGGCGCTGTGGGAGTGCTGTGCGGTGCTGGCCGCCATCCGCCACCGCCGCGTGACGGGCGAAGGCGCTTTCATCGACCTTTCCATGCTGGAGAGCACAGTCGCGCTGCTGCCGGAACTACTGTTTCGCGAGGCCTTGGGCAGCGCCACGCCGGCCGCGAGCGGCGCGCGCGAATGGAGCGCCGCCCCGTCCGGATGCTTTCGCTGTGAGGGCGATGACGCGTGGCTTGCCGTGTCCGTCTGCGACGACGGGCAATGGCGCGCGCTATGCGATGCAATGGACAAGCCCGGACTCGCCACGGACTCGCGCTTTGCCGACGCGCTTGCCCGCGCTGCACATCGTTCGGAAGCGGACGATCTGCTCGCCGCATGGCTCGCACACCAGCCGGCCGGGCAGGCGCTCGACGCGCTGCAATCGCGTGGCGTGCCGGCGGCGCGTTCGCGGCATATCGGCGCCGTGATGGAAGACCCCTATTTTGCGAAGCGCGGGCTATTCCCCGAACTGGCCGACGGCTCGCGCAGCATTGCGCTGCCGTGGCGTGACAGCGAGGGCTTTCGAGGCGATTTCACGCCGCCGCCACGGCTTGGCGAGCACAACGACTACGTGTTCCGCGAGCTGTTGGGACTCGACGCGGGCGATATCGAAGTATTGACGGAAGCGGGCGTGCTGCGCTGAGGGCTCGATCGGCCTGATCGGCCCGCTGAACAATCTATCTGAAGGAGCGGTGACATGAGAGAGAAGGTAGCGGTATGCGAAGTGGGGCCTCGCGATGGCCTGCAGATGGCGCACGACATCATGCCGACGGAGCTGAAGGCGCGCTGGATTGAGGCCATTGCGCAGGCGGGTGTCGGCGAGATCGAAGTCGGGAGTTTCGTGCCACCCAGGCTCGTGCCACAGATGGCGGACACGGAAGCGATCGTGAAGGCGGCGCTGCAGCAACCGGGCCTGCGCGTGATGGCATTGGTGCCCAATCTGCGCGGCGCACAAGCGGCGTATGCGGCGGGCGCCCATGGAGTCGGCGTGCCCGTTTCGGTGAGCGAAGGCCACAGCCGGTCGAACACGCGCAAGGGCACAATGGAACAGGTCGCGGAAGTGCGCCGGATCGTCGAATGGGTCAGGGAACAGGAGCGGCCGATGGCGATCGAGCCCGGCTGTGCGACCGCGTTCGGCTGCGCGATCGACGGCGTGATTCCGCTGCAGAAAGTGATCGAAACAGCCGTGGCGCTGGCTGAAGCCGGCGTCGATGCCGTCGCGCTGGCCGACACGGTCGGCTACGGCAATCCGGCGCAGGTGCGAAAGATGGTCAAGGCGGTGCGCGCCGAGATCGGCGACCGGCTGACCAAGCTGCATCTGCACGACACCATGGGACTCGGGCTCGCCAATGCGCTCGCCGGACTGGAAGAGGGCATTCGCTCGTTCGATTCGGCGCTGGCGGGCCTCGGCGGCTGCCCGTTCGCACCGGGCGCGTCGGGCAACATCGTCACCGAAGACCTGGTGTTCATGCTGGAGAGCATGGGCTTCGATACGGGGATCGACCTGGACCAACTGATCGCCGCGCGCGATCTGCTGCATGAAGGCGTGCCCGCCGAGCCGATGTACGGGCAGGTGTCCAAGGCGGGCATTCCGAAGACGTACCGTGTGCTCGCACCGCTTCATGCGTAGCGAGACCGTCAGTCCGCGTAGGGCTACTGGCATAACCGGATTGTGAGCTCACAGGCATTCGATTATCTTGTCGGTCACTGTGCCCCCGTACGGCGTCCCGCCGTCGGCAAGGAGACCGAGGTGCAACGGAACCGACAAGACGGCGCGGCAGTCCCCGTGCAAGCGGCCGGCGATTATCTGACACGCGCCGAAACGCTCGCGCTGCTTCAGATCAAGCTGCAAACGCTGTATGCCTACGTCAGCCGAGGCTTGATTCGCAGCGTGCCGCAGGGCGACAAAGGCCGCCGGCTGTATTCGCGTCAGGACGCCGAGCGCATGAAGTCGCGCGCCGATGCGCGCAGCGGCCATGCCCCCGTTGCAGCGGCCGCGATGCGCTGGGGCGAGCCCATCATCTCCAGCACGCTCACGGAGATCACCGCGCAAGGACCGCGCTATCGCGGCGTGGGGGCGCTCGACATGGCCCGCGACGGGCAGACCTTCGAAGCCGTCGTGAAAGCGCTGTGGAATACAGGTGACGAGCTCACGCTGTCATGGCAACCCTGCGCCCGCACGCTGCGCTTTGCCGACGCGTGGCCGCGCATCGCTGGCATGCAGCCTCGGCGCGAACTCGTACGGTTCTTCGCCGACATCGCGTTGCGCTTCGGCAGCGAACATCTGCGCGGCGCGCGCTCGTCCGATGCGCAGTTCGTCGCGGCGAGCCGGATGATCGCGACGATGGCGCATTGTCTCGTCCATTTGCGCCGCTCGCACGATAGTGCGACGGCTGTCGCGCGCAAACGCGGCGGCGGGCTGTCCGCGACGCTGCTCGCCGTGCTGGGCGGAACGGTTTCGCCGCAGCACATTGCCGCGCTCGATGCGGCTCTCGTGTTGTGCGCCGATCACGAGCTCGCGCAGGCGACCTTCGTCGCGCGCATTGCCGCGTCGGCGGGCGCCGATGTCGGCGAATGCGTCGCGGCGGCGATCCTGACGCAAACGGGGCTCACCTCCGCGCGCTCATACGAAGCCACCGAAGACCTGCTGCGCGCCTGCAAGACGACGGTGCAGGCACAACGGCTGTTCGAAGAGCACCATGCGGCCCACGGGAGTCTGCCGGGCTTCAATCATCCGCTGTACCCGGAAGGCGACCCGCGCGCCCGCTATCTGATCGACGTCGCGCGGCGGCTCGAGGGCCGTCATCCGTCCGTCGAGCCGCTGTATGCGGCGCTGGACATCGCGGCGACGCATGGCTGTCTGCCGAGTCTCGAATTCGGCTTGACGTTGCTCACGATCGCATTGGGTCTGCCGCCGCGCAGCGCGTTTTCGCTGTTCATCATCAGCCGCACGGCGGGGTGGCTTGCGCATATTGTCGAACAGCGCAAGTCGGGCGCGCTGATCCGTCCGCGCGCCGATTATCTGCAGGCGCGTCCGGCTTCGGATGATGCAGAGGACCTGCTGCCCGTCGGCGGCGCGATGCTGGCGGCGCAATCGCCTTCCTGACTGTCGCCTCGTCGAACGCTGCTACCTCAACGGCCCCGTGCGGGCCGTTTTTATTGCATGCGTCGATAGTCGGGCGCCGTTCGCGTCGCCGTGCAAATAAAGCGAAGTTGATTCAACGATCAAGTATTGTGGGTCATCGCGCGCGTCACTAGACTGGGCTCTACTGAAAGGGAATAGCAGCCGGGCTGGTGGACTGGAGAGGGGCGTGTCAGGGAAGCTGATTGCGTCGCGCTCACAATCACGATGTCTCGAATGAAAATAATTAGTATCCCGACATGATTGTCCGCGTCGATGTGGGGCTCAGCATTGAGCGTCCATCCAGACAGGGCGCACAGGAGGAAGACACGATGAGCACCCCGAACAGGGCGATTGGCGCCGATGTCGTCGGCTCGCTTGAAAGGGCGGACTATCCGTCACGTCCCATCACTGCGGGCTCGGTGACCGCGCGCTTTGACCGGCTGCCGATGACTGCCACCATGTGGAAGCTGCTCTTGCTCGTCGCGCTCGGCGGATTCTTCGAGCTCTATGACGTGTACTTCGCGGGTTACATCGCGCCGGGCCTGTTTCACTCGGGCATCCTCACGCCGACCACGCCGACCTTCTTCGCGATGAACGGCCTCGCCGGTTTTCTCGCATCGCTGTTCATCGGCCTGTTCATCGGCACGATCGTCTTCGGCAGTCTCGCGGACCGCTTTGGCCGGCGCCGCGTGTTCGCCGCGTCGATGCTGTGGTACTGCGTCGCGGCCATCATCATCGCGTTCCAGGACACGGCGCTCGGCCTCAATGTATGGCGTGTCATCTGCGGCATCGGCGTGGGCGTGCAGTACGTGACCATCGACTCCTACGTGTCGGAGCTGACGCCGCGTCACGCGCGCGGGATGGCCTTTGGACTCGTGTACGGCGTCGCGCAGATATGCGCACCGTTGATCGCGTTCCTGGCATGGGTGCTGGTGCCCATCGCACCGTTCGGCTTCGACGGCTGGCGCTGGGTGATCGCGCTTGGCTCGGTGGGCGCATTGCTGGTCTGGTATCTGCAACTGCGTCTGCCGGAATCGCCTCGCTGGCTCGCGCAGAAGGGCCGCGTCGAAGAGGCCGAGCGCGTCATGCAGATGATCGAAACCCGTGTGCGCAACGAGTACGGCAAGGAATTGCCCGCTCCCGCCGAAGCGCCCGAAGCGGACGAGCAGAAGGGCACGTTGCGTGAAGCCTTCAGCCCGCAGTATCGCAGTCGCACGCTGATGCTCGTCGTCGTCAACTTCTTCCAGACTATCGGCTATTACGGCTTCGTCAGCTGGATTCCGACGCTGCTCATCGCGAAGGGCATCCTGGTGACGCGCAGCCTCGAATACACCTTCCTGATCGTGCTGCTCTATCCCATCGCGCCGTTTATCGTCATGCTCGTCGCGGACCGCTTCGAGCGCAAATGGCAGCTTGTGTGGAGCGCGATATCGGTGGCGGTGATCGGCGTGATCTTCTCGATGTTGAAGGCGCCGGGCTGGCTGATTGCCGTGGGCATCGTGCAGACGCTGGTCGTCAACTGGCTCTCGACCATCGTGCACACGTATCAGGCGGAATTGTTCCCGACTCGCATGCGCGCCGGCGCAGTGGGCTTCGTCTACTCGTGGAGCCGCCTGTCGTCGATCTTCGTCGGCTTCTTCATCGCGTTCTTCCTGCGCGAGTTCGGCCCCGGCGGCGTGTTCGCCTTTATTGGCTGCGCAATGACGATCGTCGTGCTTGCGGTCGCGCTGTTCGGACCGCGTACCACGGGCCTTGCACTCGACGATATCGCTCGATGAGTATCAAGGCGTCCGCCGCAATTTGTGGAAATCCTGACACGCCTCGCGAGGGCGTTGTCAGGTTGTTCTGGTCATCGCGTAAGATGGTGCGATGAAGAAATCAAAGTCGCTGTATCAGGGTCACCGTTTCACCGCTGGTGTTGTCAGTTGCGCCGTGCGTTGGTTTGATCCGGCAGCACTTCGCGCTCAAACGACATCTGCTGTGTGCTTCGCTGTATCGAAAACAACTCGCGAACGCTTTGCCGCGTGGCATCGATTTACTGAGCTCACCCGCTAAGGATGCGCCATCTGCTGGTTGCGCGGCTGAAGGTGTGGTGACCGACTGGGTCGAATTTTGACCAACCGCCCGGACTGACATAGTTCTCTCCAAACGTTTCGCCGCTTTTCGGCAGGTGGCCTATCGGCAACCCGCACCAGTCACTTGCGCAGAATATTTTTTCGAAACTGCCAATCGGTTAAGGTCGCGTTAATGTTTGACGCGTACACTAAGGCAGTGGACCTTCGGCTTATGGCGGCATGACAGTCGTCCTTACAACGGTCGCATGTTCCTTACCGGCAATTCCAATTCAGTAAATGACTGGCTGCCTGAGCGCAAGCTAGTCGAAGATATAACTGGAGACCCTTCAACGCATCATGCAAGCAACGCCGGTTGCGAGGCAATTAGGCCATCCGCTCACGTAGAGTCGCCGTCGGATTGTTGGTCCACGTGTCGACGTCAACTAAAACTGCCGGGGCGGCAGAAGTAATTGTCGCGCCAGACACCTGTCTGTTACTCGTGGGGGGCAAGCCAGGATCCGCGCCCTTTACAGGCCTTTCACGTCCCGGCGCCAATCTTCGTCGCTTCCATCAGGCGTCGCTTGGACAGCATCGGGAAGTCGGTGTAGGAGTTTGACTTTCGCCCTATCGATGCTTTGCTTCAGTGTGGTACGCCAGGACAGCGACATCGCCTTGGCCGTCTTACCTGATCAACGTTTGTGGTCAGCGAACAGAGGCGTTTCAGTTGGCATAGCCGACCGCCACACAGGAGATGGTCTTGCAACAAATCGGTCATTTGCTCGTCGTCGCTTTACTGCGCACGCTCTCAATACTTCCGTACCAATGGGTCGCGAGGCTTGGCAGTGGGCTCGGCGCGGCCCTGTATACGATTCCTGGCCGTCGCAAACATATAGTCCTTGTCAACCTGCGTCTCTGTTTTCCGGAAAAGACGACACGTGAGTGCGATGAGCTTGCAAGGGAACACTTCCGGCACGTCGTCCGCAGCTATCTCGAACGAGGCATTCAATGGTTTGGTAGCGCCCAAAGAATAAGAAATATTGTCCAGGTCCAAAGCGCGATTGATCTCGAAGACAGGAATGCTCCGCCCACCATCTTTATGGGGTTTCATTTCGTGAGCATCGAGGTTGGGTGCATGCTTTACTCGCTGAAGATGCCCGCCGCTTCCTTGTACACGCACATGTCCAACACGCGACTTTGCGATCTGGCCAGACGGCAGCGCGGCCGATTCGGCGCAGAGATGATCGAACGCTCGACCAGCGCCAGGAAGATCGTGAGACTCCTTCACGAGGGCAAGCCGGTCATGCTTGCCGCGGACATGGACCACGGCATCGAAAACTCTGTTTTTGTGCCTTTTTTTGGCGTCCCAGCGTGCACGCTGACTTCTGTTTCGCGACTTGCGAGAATGGGGCACGCACGCGTTGTGCCGTTCGTCACGGAAGTACTGCCGGATTTCAAAGGGTATCGGTTGAACGTTTTTGCGCCGCTCAGCGATTTCCCATCGGGAAGCGATACGGATGATGCGCGTTGCATGAATGCGTTTCTTGAGACCCAGATACTGAAATTTCCTGCCCAGTACTACTGGGTGCATCGACGCTTCAAACATCGTCCACAGGGTATGCCCGCGGTATATTGATTGTGCGATGCGCACAGCTCTTTTTTATGTTTCCGGCAATCTGTCGAAACGGCGCTGTCACGTTAAATTGTTCGCGACGCAATAGCAGAGAGGGCACATGTTGCTCAGAATGCGAACGGATCTTGGGCGGCCTCAGTGAAACGATGCCAGGCGGCAAAGCGTGCGGCGAGCTGTTTGCGATAGAGTGAGGCGCGTAGCAGGTGTCCCTTGAGCGCGAAGTGCTGCCGGATCGGACCGAAGCTCGATAAGAAAGTCTGCGTGCGTTCAGGCTTCGCGGAAGCCACGCATGCGTCGCTCGCGTTCGCGCGTCGGCTGATGACTGTTTTTCGCCCGGTTATCGACCCGCGCGCTGGCTTTGACGAAGACGTGTTTGACGTGAGGCAGTGCGGGAATCCCGGCTTTCGCGGCCGGATAGCTGCGTAGCTGGTCGGTCACGATCTTGCGCGGTGCCTCAGCACACGAGGCAAGCAATCGCCGGAATGCGCATCGATAAACGCAGACACATCGTCGAGGACGGGTGCGACCGTGATGACAGACGAGAGCGCGCGAATCGGGCGCGCGAGGCTTCCGACGATGATTGCGTGGTTCACTCCTGTATAACGTTCCAGGGTGAAGCGGTCGTGGGCGGACTCGAGTCGCGCAGCGAAGCGCGTCGTATTGCCTGGATCAACTGTGCGATCCGCCGTGCCGACTCCCAACCAGATCGGCGGCTCGGATCCGTTGACGTGATTGATCGGCTGGCTGTCTTCTCTCAGTTCGGCTGGAAAAATCGTTTTCAGATTCTCGTCCCGCAAGGGAAGGAAATCGTACGGACCGGCCAGCCCGATTGCGCCTGCGAGTGAATGCGCGTCGATGCCGTATCGCATCAGATAATGCCGATCCGTTGCGAGCAGCATCACAATCTGCGCGCCGGCTGAATGTCCCATCAGAAACATATGCTGCGGGTCAGCGCCAAAGTCTGCTGCGTGCGTGTGCGCCCAGTCGACCGCTGCGGCTGCGTCCTCGATAAATCCCGGAAAGATTGTGTCGGGATAGAGCCGGTAGTCGGGAATTACCGTCACGTAACCGCGCGACGCCAGCGCCTCTCCAACAAACCGGTAATCCCGCCGATCACCCGTTTGCCAGCTGCCGCCATAGAAGAAGACCACCAGCGGTCTCGGCGTGTCTGCTGATGCAGATGACGTCGGCACATAGACGTCAAGAGCGTGCCGGTCGCCACTTTCATACGGGAGTGCAGTATGCGCCGAGTAACCGGTCCGTGGTACGAGCGCGTCAATGAGCTTGACGGGACTGCATGCCGCGAGCGTTGCTGCCGCCGTGACGGCCAACACCAGACATCGCGACCGCATTCTGATGGCTTTCATGAGGGGGCCTCTCGACAGAACGGCGGGCTAGCGCCCAAGCTTGTTTATACGCGAGCCGAGATCACGCGGATGCGAACGGCGCAGAGCCGATCGGCAACAAAACGTTGTGGTCTGCTGGCCCTCATGAAACCATACGAGGAACATTCCATGCGCAAGCTTCGACCGACGTTCTGGAAAATCGGGCTGCTCGCATCCAACCTGAATCGTTCAACACGTGGATCAACAAGAAGCCTGGAATTTCGCCCAGGCTAACCATCCGTCATCCTGGTTAATTGATCCGCAGATGGGGCGCGGGTTATTTTACGAAAAACCCAGCGTCACCACCCGCGCAGAATCACCGCGCGCCCGGCTCCACGCCAGGCCAGTGAAGGGGGATAGCGCGCATCAAGCCCATTCGAAGGAGACACCATGCACGACATCAAATCAATGAAACGAGAGATTCCCGTTTTTGAGGTGCCAGACGCGTTCTCGAAGCGGGCGACGATCGCAGGTATGGGCGTCTACAATGCGCTGTGCGCAGAAGCAGAAAAAGACTACGAAGGATTCTGGGCTCGCCTCGCTCGCGGTAATCTTTTTTGGTCCAGACCATTTACGCAGGCTCTGGACGAGAGCAACGCGCCATTTTATCGATGGTTTGGTGATGGTCAGCTCAACGCGTCGTACAACTGTCTTGACCGCAATCTGCAAACCGGGAACGGCGACAAAGCCGCAATCCTGTTTGAGGCAGACGACGGCGCATTAACGCGCGTCACATATCGCGAGCTGCATGCCAAAGTCTGCCGGTTCGCAAACGCGCTGAAGAGCCTTGGTGTCTCCGGGGGCGACCGTGTCGTCATCTATCTGCCGATGTCGATCGAAGGCGTAGTCGCCATGCAGGCTTGCGCTCGCATTGGAGCGATCCATTCGGTGGTCTTCGGAGGTTTTTCGGCGAAGGCACTGCAGGAGCGTATCGCCGATCTTGGTGCGGTTTTGCTGATCACGGCGGACGAACAGATGAGGGCGGGGAAGGTGCTTCCGCTCAAGTCCATCGCGGACGAGGCGCTCACGATGGGAGGCTGCGAGTCCGTGCGTCACGTAGTGGTTTACCGGCGGACAGGCAACAGGATCGAATGGATTGAAAATCGCGATCGCTGGATGCACGAGATTTCGGCGAGCCAGCCCGAGACATGCGAAGCCGAACCGGTGGACGCCGAGCATCCCCTCTTTGTGTTGTACACGTCCGGTTCCACCGGCCGTCCTAAAGGCGTACAACACAGCACGGCCGGCTACCTGCTCTGGGCGATGCTCACGATGCAATGGACATTCGACATCAAGCCGGAGGACGTGTTCTGGTGTACCGCAGATATTGGCTGGATCACGGGGCACACGTATATTGCATACGGGCCGCTCGCGGCGGGCGCAACGCAGATCATGTTCGAAGGTGTGCCGACGTATCCCAACGCGGGCCGCTTCTGGGAAATGATCTCGCGCCACAGGGTCAGCATTTTCTACACCGCGCCGACGGCGATCCGCTCGTTGATCAAGGCAGCCGACGCGAATCCCCAGGTGCGCCCCAGCCGCTATGACCTGACGAGTTTGCGGCTGCTCGGCACTGTGGGCGAGCCAATCAACCCTGATACGTGGCAGTGGTATCACCATCACATCGGCAGCGATCGCTGTCCAATTGTCGACACCTTCTGGCAGACCGAAACCGGCGGCCATATGATCGCGCCTTTGCCCGGTGCGACGCCGCTCGTGCCGGGCTCGTGCACGCTTCCGTTGCCGGGCATCATGGCCTCGGTGGTCGATGAAAGCGGGCAGGCATTGCCGGATGGGAGTGGCGGAATCCTTGCGATCCGGCGCCCATGGCCGTCGATGATCCGCACGATCTGGGGCGATCCTGAGCGATTCCGGCAGAGTTACTTTCCCGCGGAACTTGGAGGTAACCTCTATCTCGCTGGTGACGGAGCGATCCGCGACAAGGACAACGGCTACTTCACGATCACGGGTCGCATCGACGACGTGCTCAACGTTTCCGGACACCGGATGGGGACGATGGAGATCGAATCGGCGTTGGTCGCCCACCCTCTGGTGGCCGAGGCCGCCGTAGTGGGTCGTGCCGATGAAGTGACCGGGGAGGCCATCTGCGCCTTCGTGGTGCTCAAGCGCGAGTGTCCGTTGGGCGGCGAAGCGCGGCAACTCGCTGGCGACCTCCGAAAATGGGTAGGCGAGCAGATCGGACCGATTGCCAAGCCGAAGGACATCCGGTTCGGAGACAACTTGCCGAAGACACGCTCGGGGAAGATCATGCGGCGACTGCTACGCTCGCTGGCTAAAGGTGAAACAATCACCCAGGATGTCTCGACTCTCGAAAATCCCGCGATTCTGGAGCAACTGGGCGAGGCATTCTAGCGTCGACGTATACTGAGGGATGGTATCAGTACCCTCGCGTTCGCACACGATCAACGAGTCACCATGGCAATCCCCGCCTCTCCCCGGCAAAGCAGAATGAGCGAACCATCGCCGTCTGAGCGCCGAAGGATGCGGGGTAACGCTATTGACACCCGTTAGCGCGAAACGATAACGCTCAATTCCGACACATCCAAAGCCCGAGATGCGCGACCGAATCGACGATGAGATCACCTTTCGCAAGCTGGAAGTCCTGCTCGCGTTCATGGAGACGGGCAACCTGTCAAAGGCGGCCGAGGTCCTGGACGTCAGCACGGTCAGCGTGCACCGGGCGTTGCATTCGCTCGAACAAGGCGTGCGCTGCGCGCTGTTCCGGCACGAGGGCCGCAATCTGAAGTCGACGGAAGCCGCACAAATGCTCGCCGACGTGGCAGAGGAAGTGCTCACACTGATGTCCGACGGCATTCGCGCGACGCGCGAGGCCGCGGGCTATTCGTCAGACCGTCTGAAGATCGGCTCGCTGTATTCGCTGACGATCAAGACCGTGCCGGGCATCATCATCGACCTGAAGGTGCGTCGGCCAACCCTTCAGGTCGAACTCGTGCTCGGGTCGAATGCCGAGCTGCTCGACAAGCTGAAGCAGGGAGCAGTCGATGCGGCGCTAATGGCAGTGGCCGAGGGCGAGCCTGAAGTCGATTCGTTGCCGCTCTTCGAAGACGACATCTTTTTCGCGGCACCCGCAAACTCGCGCTTTGCGAATCAGCAAGCGGTCGACCTGAGGGATTGTCGCGACGAGACATTCGTGTCGCTTGGCGAGGGTTTCGTCACCTATCACGGCTTTCGGGACGCGTTTCGCGTGGCGGACTTCACGCCGAACGTGACGATGAAGGTCGGCGATATCTTCTCGCTGATGAATCTGGTGAGCGGCGGGGTCGGATATACGCTGCTGCCGGGCCGCGTGCGCGGCGTGTTCGGCGACAAGGTGCAATTCATTCCGCTCAAGCCACAATACCTGATGCGTCAGACCATTGGTGTCAGCTATCTGCGTGCGCGTGAACGCGATCCGAACCTGCTTGCGCTGATGGCGGTCTGCCGTCTGCGAACCCGCAACGCCGATTGAAGGTCATTCGGCGTTCGGCCGTCATGCGTGCGAGCGTTCGCGCTCGATCAACATACAAAGATCGGGTAATGCGGTCTCGCTGCTGCTGGCCGCGATGCCTTCATTGAAGGTTGCGCGGGTCATGCGGGTCAATACGTTGCCGCACGGCATCTCGATTACGAGGCGGGCGCCGCGCTCCCACGCGAGCCGCATCGTGTCGAACCAGCGCACCTGCTGCGCCATGTTGCCGGCAAGATCGGCCGAGATGCGTGGACCGTCGAACAGCGGCCGCGCCGCGCTGCTGCTCAGGTACACCGCACGAGGCGCATGCAGGGTGACCTGCGCAAATGCTTCGGCGAGTGCGGCCGCTGGCTCGTCGAGCAACGCGCAATGGGATGGCACGGCGACGTCGAGCCGCTCGCAGCGTTGCGCGCCGTGTTCCAGTGCAAGCGTAGCGAGTTCATGCATTGCGGCGTCGCTGCCGGCAACCACCATCTGTGTCTCGGCATTGAGGTTCGCGAGAAAGACTGGCGTGGCCGCGCGGTTGATCTGTGCGATCAGCGTTTCGAGCGGGCGCTGCCTGAGGCCGACGATCGCCGTCATTCCATAGCCGCTCGGGTAAGCGCGTTCCATCAACTGGCCGCGCAGTGCTACGAGCCTGACCGCGTCCGCGTAGCGCAGTGCGCCAGCTGTCACTGCGGCCGGATAGGCGCCGATCGACAGACCTGCGACGATGTCCGGTTCGTAGCCGTACGCACTAAACACACGCGCCTGCGCGACACCCGCGATCAAAAGGCATAGCTGAACGGCGATGGTCGAGCGCAGCGAAGCGATGTCATCGAGCGAGCGGACATCATAGCCGAGCGTATCGCTGGCCTCTTCGAGCGCGAGCGACGTTTCGATGTGATCCGGCAGCGCATCGAGCATGTCGCTTTTTTGCGAGCCCTGGCCGGGGAAGGTGAACAGGATGCTCATGACGGTTGCGATAGAGACGGGGCGTGAGCAGCCCACGGGTTGGCGACAAGCATTGGCCCCTGACCCGTCTTCAACAGCACGCGGTCTGTGAGCCCCGCCCATTCGGCGAGCGCAAAGCCGGCGTCGCCGGTATCGACCTGCATGTCGACGCGTGCGCCAGCAGCCTGAAGAACAGAAAGAATCGAGCGCGCATCGTCGCGAGACAACGGCTTCGCGGCGCGCAGCAGCAGATCGAGGTCGCTGTCCGGTCGCAGTGTGCTGATGCCGCTTGCCAACGCGAAGCCGACGCTGCCGGTGATGCCCCACGTCAGCTGCAAGCGGTCGAGTTCAGGCGCAACGTGGTTTAGCGCACTCACGCACGGCAGCTTCGCAAAGCCGGCATGACGGCGCCAGGCCCGTGCTTGCGCAAGCGATTCCGGTGTGACATGGCGCCGGATGCGCGCGCGCGGCACACAGGCGGCGAAGCGCTGGCTGCGTTCATGTCCGCGCAAGCCGACGGGCACCAACCCATCATCGATAACCGTTTCGCGACGCACCACAACCGGGGCAAGAGTCAGCCATTTGCGCGTGGCCCATGCAGGCACCGGTGAAGTCGATCGAACGTCATGCGGGTCACCGATCCACAGCAGATCGTGCGGGCGCAACGTTGCGTCAGTGGCTCGAGCGGTGCGCATGCCGATTTTCCTGGAAGCGACGCTCACGGGTTCACCAGCGCTCTCGTCGCAAAGAACAGCACCGACGGTCCGAGCAGGCAGCCGACGCCCGTATGAAACGTCGCGATCAACGCGCCATAAGGCACGAGCCGCCGATCAGTAGCGGCAAGCCCCGCGCTGACGCCGCTTACAGTGCCCGCAAGGCCGCCGAAGATCATCGCGGAGCGGGGCGTCTTCAGCCCCATGAAGTTAGCCGCGATCGGCGTGCCGATCATGACGATGATCGCCTTGATCAGGCCGGTCGCGATGCTCAGCGCAATCACGTCGGAACTGGCACCGATCGCCGCGCCTGTCACCGGCCCGACGATGTAAGTGACGGCGCCCGCACCGATGGTCGTCATGCTGACCGCGTCGGTGTAGCCGAACGCATGCGCGATGCTCGCGCCGACGATGAACGGCAACAGCGTGCCGAGCAGCAGCGACACCGCGCCGATGAGCCCGGCCTTGCGCGCCTCATTGGCCTGCACTTCGAACGCGGTGGCGACGATTGCGAAATCGCGCAGCATGGCACCGCCCATCAGGCCGACACCGGTAAAGAGCGGCAAATCCGCGAGACCTTTCTGTCCGCCCGTGAAGACGCCGCCTAACCACGCGAGCACCAGGCCGACCACGATCGCGATGGCCGAGCCGTGCACGCGTCCGAAGGTGAGTTTGCGCGAGATCAAAGACGACACCCACATAATCAGACCCACCAGCGCGAACGAAGTCACGAGGCCGTTCTGAACCAGTTCTTTTTCGAGCATGTGCAACATGATGGACTCCTGATTCAGATTTCTTCGAGGTGGGGAGCGTTCACGAACGAGGTGCTGTCGCGACCGGTACGGGAAAGAACGGCGATGCAGCACGCGCAAACGGCTGCCGCACCAAGTGCCGAAAGTAGCGCGACGGGACCTCCCTTGATCGCTGCCACGACGTTCTGGTTCGCGGCCATCGCGACGACCACGGGGATATACAACGCGCCCCAGAAGCCGACGCCCGCTTCTGTTTCTTTCGGCAGCAACCCTTTCCCGTGCAGATAGAGGCGCAAAAAGATCAGCAGCAGCATCGCGATGCCAACGCCACCGACATTCGTCTTGACGCCGATCGCGACCCCGAGCAGGTCGCCGAGAAAAAGTCCGGCCAGATGGCAGAACGCCAGTAGTGCGGTTCCGTAGATGATCATGTGCTGTCTCCTGTCGACCAGAGTTGACGCTTTAGCGTCTTACTCTGGTCCCATGCAAGTTGATTGCGATGTTTGCTTTATGGACCACTGATGGGTCGGTACCGGCTGATGAGCGTGCCCCGGCGCGGCATCTGATGCCGCATCGGGGCAGAGGTCATGGCGTGTTCAACGCCATTGCTCGCGCAACTTTTGCCGCACGGTCGCGGATGCCGCGCGGTGCGGGCTTGCGAGCCGCCCGGCGAGGCCACGCGACGGGTCGGCTCGAATGTCGTTGAGCGCGTCGTACAGCGTCTTTTCGATCGTCGTCTGGTCGGCGCCACTGGGTGCATCCGCGTTGCTCACGTGAAGGAGCTTCCACAGCAGCCCGAGCGACGCGTAGTTGTCGATGTCGTAGGCCATGGGCGGTACCTTCGCGGCAAACGCTTCGAGATCGGCCACCGTGCGCAGCGTGATGCGCGCGGCGGATTCCTTGCCCATCGCGTGCACCATCACCTGCGGATCGGCGAGCGCGATCAGGCGGTTCGCCTGGTAGCCATGCGCGAGAAACGCGCCCGACACCGCGCGCCCGACGATCAGCCCAATCACAGGATGACCGGCCAGACGCGCACTTGCGTATGCATCGGCGGCGCCTGCCAGCGCCTGGTGGATCCCGTAGGCTTCTTCGCGCCGTCCATACGCCTGACTCTGGACATCGATGATCGCAACGATCGGGCGCTTCTCTTCGCGCGCCGCATCGGCGTCGATCACCTCGCGCACCGCGCGCGCAAGTTCCCATCCTTCGATCAGCCCGACCTCGCCGCCGCGTACGCGCGGGAACGGATTGTCGGGAGTGGGCACCACCGCGATATAGCGGGCCGGGTGCTCGCCGAGCCGCGCATCGACCACCCGTACCGAGGACGGAAAGCCGTGCTGCAAAGGTGCGCTGTAGGTGAGCGCGTCGAGCCAGACGGCGCCCCGCGCGGAAAGCTGCTGTGTGCTCATGAATTGAACCCCTTGCCATAGATCGCTACCACTTGTTCCGGTGTGGCCTGCACGCCCGGATCAATCTCGGAAAGCCGTTGCAGAAAGCCGGTGACCCGTTCGCTGCGGCACACGGCCGAACGTCCCGCGCGAAACAGCTCGATGACGGCCGCTCGGATCGCATCGGTATCGTCGGCGGCGTACACGTCGACGAGACCGGTGCGATGACGCTGCTCGCAGCCGGTGAAGCTCCAGATCATCGGCCGGTCGCGGGAGTCAAACTCGGCGATGCCGGCCTCCTGTTCGATGACGGCAGGTCCGTTGAGCCCGAGACGCGCTTCGCGCGTGCCGATCAGATAGCTGCACAGCCCTGCCGAGATCGACATGCCGCCGTAGCAGCCGATCGGACCGGCGGTGATGCCGATCACCGGCTGATAGCGGCGCAAGTCGACGATCGCAGCGTGAATCTCCGCGATCGCGGCGAGCCCGAGATTCGCCTCCTGCAGGCGCACGCCACCCGTCTCGAACAGGATTACCGCGCGTGTCGGGATGCCGTTGCGGTTGTCTTCGGCGGCGAGTTCGAGGCTGCCCGCGATCTTCGCCGCCGACACCTCGCCCATGCTGCCGCCCTGGTAGCCACCGTCGATTGCGAGCACGACAGCGGGCTGGCCGTCGATCAGTCCTTTGGCGACCACGGCGCCGTCGTCAGCTTGCGTGACGATCCCTTGCCGCGCGAGCCAGGGTGAACGCACGCGCTCGAACGGATCGAGCAGTTCATTGAAGCTCCCTGCATCGAGCAGTCGCTTCGCCCGGCTGCGCGCGTCGAGCTCGATGAAGCTCTGACGCTCGAGCAGTTCCTGTGTATCCATGATCGTTATGCTCCGCCCGTTGATTGCAATTGTTCCAGCACCTGGCCGATGCGCATTTGCACGACGCCAGGCGTCGCGCCGGAATCGTTGATTTCGAGCTTCGCGGCCGGCAGCGAGCCGTCGCCGAAGATGCGTTCCAGCACCGCCTCCCAGACACGGGCCTTGCCGTCGACGGAAGTCGTGATGTTCACGACGGTAAGGTGCGCCGCGTTGGCTTCGAGCAGGACTTCGAGGTCGCCCGACGCGACCACGCCGGCCACTGCACGGCGTTGCGCGGGTTGTCCCGCCGGGAATTCAAAAACGATGGTTTCCATTCACTTTCCTATGCGTTCGTCGTATTGGGCTTCGTCGTCGCCGGAGCTTCGACCTGAAGCCGGTCGAGAAAGAGCGTGGCGGCGAGCAGATCGGCGGCGCCGCCGGGAGACACGTGCAGCTCGACGAGACGGCGATCCAGTGCCTTCAGATCACGGCGGCCGGACAGAGTAGCGGCACCACCGTGCGCAAGGACGCGCCGCGCACCGCTTTGCATCTCGGCGAGTGCGCTGCGGCCCCCGCGTGCAAGCACGCAGGTGTCGTCGAGGCTCGCCATCACCGCGAGCAGCGCGTTCAACCTGGCGGCCGTCTCGCTGTCGCCGCGCTGGCGCGAGCGGACGAGCTCCGGCAGCGCGACTTGCACGACGTGCGGGAAACCGGCCTGCGCCTGTCCGCGTGCGCCGCCGACGTTGTATTCGATGCGTGCCTGCTCGCCTTTATGGCCGGTTTGCAGCGGCGCGTGCCGGTCGGAGATCCGCGCGATCTCGGCTGCGCGTGCGGCGATCGCATCGGCTGCAAGGTCGTCCGGCTCTCGTGCGGCTGCCGTCACCAGCAGTCCGAGCGCCCAGATCGCGCCGCGATGCGTGTTGACACCATGCGTCGCGTCCATCATCCGTGCTTCGCCATCGCGGCCGATTGCGCCGATGCGCTCACGCAATTCGGGCAGCGGCCGCGTTTCGATACCGGCCTGAGCGAGTTCCACGAAGGTCAGTTGTAGGGCCAACGCCGATTTGCACATGAGCTTCCAGTCGAGATCGTGATGCGCGCCCTGACTGCGGATATCAACGAGTCCGGGTTTCGGCGCGAGCGTCACTTCATCGATCAGCGCGCCGACCACCTGTGCGCCGAAATCCCCGGCGAGGTCGGATGAAGCGCGTTGCAGTGGCGAATGGATTATTGCGAGGTTCTCGCGCATCACCAGCTCCGGTAACGTGCGGGCGGCTCGTACAGTCCGTCCGACCAGTCAACGAGATCCGCGATGCTCTTCGCGGCAAGCAGCGACCGGTTCGCTTCGCTGCGGTGAACGCCGAGGTCCTCGGGCAGGGCGATCAGACCGTCGCGCCGCAGTGCCGCCCGCTTCTTTGCGCTGCTCGAAAGGCCGATCGGCGTCACACCCGCGACGGCCGCGATCATTTCCTTACGTTGTTCGAGCGAACGCGCCTTGTACAGATACGCAATGCCTTCCTCAGTCAGCACATGCGTGACGTCGTCGCCGTAGATCATCACCGGCGCGATCGGCATGCCCGTTTCGCGTCCGACTTCCACCGCGTCGATCGTCTCGACGATGGTCGGCTGGCCGCCCGCCTGAAACGTCTCGACCATTTGCACAACCAGCTTGCGGCCGCGCTCGAGCGGGCTGTCGGTTTGCAGCAGATCGAGCCAGGCAGGCGTCGCGTGGCGGCGGCCATGCGGATCGTGGCCCATGTTCGGCGCACCGCCGAAGCCGGCGAGTCGCCCATGCGTGACCGTCGACGAGTTGCCTGCGCCGTCCATCTGCAGCGTCGAGCCGATGAACATGTCGATCGCGTACTGGCCTGCGAGCTGGGACATCGCGCGATTTGAGCGCATCGAACCATCGCGGCCGGTGAAGAAGACATCGGGCCGTTGCGCGACATAGGCTTCCATGCCCAGCTCGCCGCCGAAGCAGTGCACGCTGTCGACCCAGCCGGTTTCGATTGCGGGAATCAGCGTCGGATGCGGATTCAGCGTCCAGTGGCGGCAAATCTTGCCCTTCAGCCCGAGCTTGTCACCATAGGTCGGCAGGATCAGTTCGATTGCGGCAGTGTTGAAGCCGATGCCGTGATTCAGCGATTGCACCTGATGCCGTTCGTAGATGCCTCGAATCGCCATCATCGCCATCAGTATGTGGACGGGAGTAATCAGGCGCGGGTCCCGCGTGAATAGCGGCTCGATAAAGAATGGCTTGTCCGACTGGACCACGAAGTCGATCCACGAACCGGGAATGTCGACGCGCGGCAGGTCTTTCGGATCGTCGACGATTTCGTTGACCTGGGCGATCACGATGCCGTCGCGAAACGCCGCGGCTTCGACGAGGGCAGGCGTGTCTTCGGTGCTTGCGCCGGTATAAAGATTACCGTCGCGATCCGCCTTGTAGCCGGCGACCAGCACGACGTTCGGCGTCAGATCGACGTACAGCCGACCATACAGTTCAGCGTACGTGTGGATCGAACCGATTTCGAGGATGCCGTCCTGCAGGAATTGCGAAATGCGCAGGCTTTGCGCGCCGGCGAAGGCGAAGTCGAGCTTTCGGGCGATGCCACGCTCGAACAGGTCCAGATGCTCGGCACGGCTCACACTCGGGATGATCAGGTGCAGGTCATGAACGATTTCCGGGTCGACCTTCGCGAGCGAGCGCGACAGGAAGTCGGCCTGCTTCTGGTTGTTGCCCTCGACGACCACGCGGTCTCCCGGGGCAATCAGGTTTTGCAGGACTTCGACCATGCGGTCCGTGGGCAGAACCGCGCCGTCGGCGATCGATGCGACGCGCGCGATGCGACGTTGCTTCTCCGCCCGGCGCGTGGCCCAACGGGAGGGAGGCTGATTTTGACTCGACATGTGTGCTCTCGCTGAAGACATGAGGCGAGTCTAGGGAGCGAGGGGCACGCATTCAATCACGTTCGGGGTGTGACTGTTATCCCCAGGGTAATGATCATTCGCACAGAACGGCGAAAAATGGGCGATGCGCTGGTGACAAGCCCGCCCTTTGCGTTCGGATTGTCGTTCATGGTTCAAACAAACCACCTGCTCCTCGATTGTACGTAGGGGTTTTCATGGATGGTGGCTGCGACGCACGTAGTCTGCGAACTGATGTGCCTGTTCCGGTGCCGCGCAAGGAATGCAAGGGCACGAAAGGAACGAAAGGAACGGTCACCCGAGACCTCATTCCGTGGCGAGCGTGAAGAGTTCGCGCGCGGGCGCTGGCCGATGCCGTTGTGTGATCTATCGGCTACCGCGATGATTTGGATTCGAAACGGCGATTTTTCTTTGGTGCACGTCGCTCTTAGCATGGAGAGGCGAGGTACGGAATCTGGCAAGCGACGTTTCGCTACTCATGGCGCGAGTTCGCAGGGAAAGAGCGATTTGAAGGAGGTGAGGATGGAGCACAAAGCCCGCACGCAAAACGAGAAGCTGGAAGTCAAGACGACGACCTGCTACATGTGTGCCTGTCGATGCGGCATCCGCGTGCATTTGCGCGACGGTGAGGTGCGCTATATCGACGGCAATCCTGATCATCCCCTCAACCAGGGAGTGATCTGCGCGAAAGGCTCGTCGGGCATCATGAAACAGTATTCGCCCGCGCGTCTCACCCAGCCTCTGATGCGCAAGCCCGATGCATTGCGCGGCACGGCGCAGTTCGAGCCGGTGTCATGGGAGCTCGCGTTCGACGTGCTCGAAAAGCGTCTCGCGCATATCCGCGCCACCGACCCGAAGAAGTTTGCGCTCTTCACGGGCCGCGACCAGATGCAGGCGCTGACGGGCCTGTTCGCCAGGCAGTTCGGCACGCCGAATTACGCGGCCCACGGCGGCTTCTGCTCGGTCAACATGGCAGCGGGCATGATCTATACGATGGGCGGCTCGTTCTGGGAGTTCGGCGGCCCCGATCTCGATCGCGCGAAGCTCTTCTTCATGATCGGCACGGCCGAGGACCATCACTCGAACCCGCTCAAGATCGCGATTTCGAAGTTCAAGCGCGCGGGTGGCCGCTTCATCGCGATCAACCCGGTGCGCACCGGCTACGCGGCGATTGCCGACGAATGGGTGCCGATCCGTCCGGGTACGGATGGCGCGTTATTCATGGCGCTGATGCGTGAGCTGATCGAAAGCAATGCGTATGACCGCGAGTTCGTGGAGCGCTACACGAATGCGGGCGAACTGCTCGACATACGCGAAGACAGCGATACGCAGGGTTTGTTCGTGTGTGACGAAGACGCGCAGGCGTGTAACGCGATGTTCCCGCAGAACCACCTGTGGTGGGACCCCGTCAGCCAGCGCGAAGTGCTGCATCACACACCGGGTGTGCGTCCGGCGCTCGAAGGGCGCTATGCGCTTGCGGACGGCACGCCCGTCGCCCCGTCGTTTGTGCTGCTGCGCGAGCAGCTTGCCGATTGCACGCCTGACTGGGCATCTGGAATCACGGGCATTCCCGTCGACACGATCCGGCGCCTTGCGCGCGAAATGGCCGATGTCTCGCGCGACCAGAAGATCACGCTGCCGATCCAATGGACCGATGCGTGGGGCGAAACGCATGAAACCGTGACGGGCGCGCCGATCGCTTTCCACGCAATGCGCGGACTCGCCGGACATTCAAACGGTTTTCAGACGATACGCGCGCTGGCCGTGCTGATGTCTCTGCTCGGCACCATCGACCGGCCGGGCGGCTTCCGTCACAAGTCGCCGTATCCGCGCGCGGTGCCGCCGTCGGCCAAACCGCCGAACAGCCCCGACGACGTCAAGCCGAATACGCCGCTCGCGAACGGGCCGCTCGGCTGGCCTGCAGGCCCCGAGGACCTGTTTATCCACGACAGCGGCGAACCTGTGCGCATCGACAAGGCATTCTCGTGGGAGTACCCGCTCGCCGTGCATGGCCTGATGCATAGCGTGATCACGAATGCATGGCGCGGCGATCCGTACCCGATCGATACGCTGCTGATCTTCATGGCCAACTTGGCGTGGAACTCGTCGATGAACACCGTCGAAGTCCGCAAGATGCTCGTGGACCGCAATGAAGACGGCGAGTACAAGATTCCGTTCATCGTCGTCTGTGACGCGTTCCAGTCGGAGATGACGGCATTCGCCGATCTGATCCTGCCCGATACGACGTACCTCGAACGCTACGACGCGATGTCGATGCTCGACCGTCCGATCTCCGAGTTCGATGGTCCCGTCGATTCCGTGCGCGTGCCCGTCGTGCCGGCGACAGGAGAATGCAAGCCGTTCCAGGAAGTGCTCGTCGAACTGGCGAGCCGCCTGAAGTTTCCGGCCTTCACGACGCCCGACGGCAAGCGTAAGTATCGCGACTATCCGGAGTTCATCGTCAATCATCAGACTGCGCCGGGGTCGGGCGTCGGCTTCCTGATCGGCTGGCGCGGCAAGGACGGCAAGGATGTCCTTGTCGGCGAGCCAAATCCGAAACAGTGGGAAGAGTACGCGAAGCACAACTGTGTCTATCACTACACGCTGCCCGAGACACTGCAGTACATGCGCAACTGCAACGGGCCATACCTGGACTTCGCGGTAGAGAAGGGCTTTCGCAAGTTCAACACGCCGATCGTGATCGCGTTGTATTCGGACGTGATGCAGAAGTTCAGGCTCGCCGCGCAGGGCAAGACGAAAGGCCGGCAGCCGCCCGAGCATTTGCGCGCGCGGATCGCGCGGTACTTCGATCCGCTGCCGAGCTGGTATCCGCCGCTCGAACACGGCACCACCGATCACGCGCGCTTTCCGCTCGCGGCCATCACGCAGCGTCCGATGGCGATGTATCACTCGTGGGACTCGCAGAACGCGTGGCTGCGCCAGATACACGGCGAGAACTATCTGTACATGAATCCGCGCACGGCCGCCGCGCAAGGTATCGAGGATGGCGGCTGGATCTACGTCGAATCGCAATGGGGCAAGGTGCGTTGCATCGCGCGCTACAGCGAGGCCGTCGAGCCGGGCACGGTGTGGACGTGGAACGCGATCGGCAAGTCGGCGGGCGCGTGGAATCTCGGCCCCGATGCCAACGAATCGCAGCGTGGGTTCCTGCTGAATCACCTCATCACGGATGAGATTCCCGTCGACGACCTGCGTCATGTCCGAACGTCGAATTCCGATCCCGTGACGGGGCAGGCCGCCTGGTACGACGTACGCGTGCGCATCTATCCGGCAGAGGCGGACGCCGACCACACCTTGCCGCAGTTCGCGCCGATGCCTGCCTCGATGCCCGGCATGGTCGGCACGGAGTCGGGTGGGATGATCCATCGCATCGTGCAGACCTATTTCGCGGGCCGCGGCGAGTTCGCGGCGCGGCTGAAAGCGGTGCAACGAAAGACGACGCAACGCAACTGAACGGGGAGCATCGCATGACACAGATGGCGCTCGTAATCGATCTGAACGTCTGCGTGGGCTGCCACGCGTGCGTGACGAGCTGCAAGGAGTGGAACACGTCGGGAGAGGCGGGCAGTCTGGCGGATTTTCGTCCGTACGACGCCGATCCGTCCGGCACGTTCTTCAACCGCGTGCAGACCTACGAAGCCGGCGAGTTTCCACTTACCGACACCATTCATTTTCCGAAGTCGTGCCTGCACTGCGAGGACCCACCGTGCGTGCCCGTCTGTCCGACTGGAGCAAGCTACAAGCGCAAGGAAGACGGCCTGGTGCTGGTCGACTATGACCGCTGTATCGGCTGCAAGTACTGCGCGTGGGCTTGCCCCTACGGCGCGCGCGAAATCGACGAGCAGCGCAAGGAAATGACCAAGTGCACGCTCTGCGCGGACCGCATCTATAACGAGGCGCTGCCCGAGCGCGATCGCAAGCCTGCGTGCGTGCTGGCGTGTCCGACTTCGGCGCGGCTGTTTGGCGATATTCATGATCCGGAGTCGGTCGTGTCGAAGGCGATCCGCGAACGCGGTGGTTATCAGCTGATGCCGGAGTGGGGCACGCGGCCCGCGAATCACTATCTGCCGCGCCAGAAGGTGTCGGCGTGTGGCGGCGAGGCATGCTCGTGCAAGACCTCGCCCGAGGGCGACGAAGTTGCGTCCGTCGAAACGCAGGTCGAACGCGGCGAGCTGCATCTCGCGTCGATCGCGACGCGGGTCTGAAGCTGAACGTCAAGGGAGAGTGGCATGAATCCGGCTTTTTCAGTGGTGTTCCTTACGACGTTGATCGGAGCGGGGCAAGGGTTGCTGATCGCGCTGGTCGGTGTCGAGGCGGCGTTGTGGTTGGGCTTCGGCGATGCAGCCGCCGTGCCACCGATCCTGTATGTCGTCGGCGCCGCTCTGTCGTGTCTGCTTGGCGCATTGGGGCTCGTCGCATCGTTCTTTCATCTCGGTCATCCCGAGCGCGCGTGGCGGGCCATCGCGATGTGGCGCACTTCGTGGCTCTCGCGCGAATGCCTGTGCCTGCCTGCGTTTCTTGCCTGCACGTTCGCTTACGGTGGCGCGCATGCGTTTGCTTCGCCTTACACGCTCGCGATTGGCTTGATCGCCGTGATCGTGAGTGCTCTGCTGTTCGTCTGCACGGGCATGATCTACGCGTGTCTGCGCTTCCTGCAGGAGTGGGCGACGCCGCTCACGCTGGTCAACTTTGCGCTGCTCGGTTGCGCGTCAGGCTTCACGCTCGCGACGGCCTGTGCCGCGCTGCTCGCGCCCGTGCTCGTCTCGCCGCTCGCCGTAGCGGCTTGCGTGTTGACGCTCGCTGGTTGCGTGTCGCGCGGTGCATCGTTGGCGCGCAATGCACGGCTCAGGCCGAAGTCAACGGTGCAAAGTGCGACAGGTATTCGCGCTACGCGTGTCGAGCAGAAATCGCGCGGGTTCACGGCAGGCGCATTCAATCTGCGCGAGTTCTTTCATGGCAAGACACCTCAGACGCTGAGGCGCATCAAATGGACGTTTATCGTCGCCGGTTTCATCGTGCCGTTCGTTCTGGTGGCGTTCGGCGGCAGCGTCCGGTCGATTGGGTTTTCGTTCGCATTGTTGTGTGCGGCGTCCGCGATTCAGTACGCGGGGCTCGTCGCCGAGCGGTGGTTTTTCTTCGCTGAAGCGCGGCATCCGCAGAATCTTTATTATCGGCAGGCATAGGATTCGGTTTTGTTCGCCGGCGACGCTCGCCTTGATTCATTCTGGAGACTGACGGGGTACAGCTACCGCTGTCGCTCCGCTTTGAGATCTCTTGTCGAATCCGGGATCTGCAGAGTGACGAAGACCGGGGAGGGGGAGTCTGGCGGCTATTCGGCGATAGCCATGCCACGGGAACTCAGCGCAAACTTCTAACCTGGCTCGGCGTGACACTTCCGGCAAATCGATTGCCGAAATGGGTTCTCGTGTAGTTGACGACAGCAGCGACCTGATCGTCATTCATCTCGTCTCCAAACGATGGCATCGCCTTCCGGCCATGAAGTACGCTGGTGATGACGTAGGGTGCTGCTTCGACTGCCGGGTTGTCAGCGAGCGCGGGGTAGTGACCCGCGCCCTGTGCGCCTTTTCCATCCGGCATATGGCATCCCGCACATGTAGCGTTGTAAAGCGCTTCGCCGCTTATTTCGGTGAAGCGGTAGCCCGGCGAGATCGCGAAGGTGCGTGGTACGTCCTGTGCCACGGTCTGGGCCGACACCGTCTCGCTTCCTGTCAGCAAGGCCATCAGCATCACGCTGAGGATCAGCGTCGGCCTATGCATTGACGATTCTCCGATGCAACCGGGTGATCGCATCCAGTGACGACAGCACGGCGCCTTCCTGCCATGCCGGGATATGAGAAGCGTGCTCTCCAGCAAGGACGATCCGTCCGTCGATCTGACAGAGATTCGCGTAATGCGCTTTTCTCAACGCATCCGTCCATGCGGCGAAGCAGCCATTCGTGAACGGTGATCGGCTCCAGCTCATCGCGAAGCCCTTCTGGTACTCGCGCGCGTACTGCGGATGAATCTGGCTGCCCTGGCTCAATGCCACCGCGATCCGTTCGGCAGGGGGCAGCGCACCCATCTCATAGCTGGCGGGCCCCCACATGTAGGCGCCGAGCAGCACCGCTGGACCGATCGATCCGTAACCTGTTGCCGGATAGCCGATCGTCGAGATCGGCAGGTCGGTATGCGTGATGCCGCCGTAGATCTGCTCGTCTTCTTCCCAGAATCGCCGGCCGAATTGCAACCCGATTTTCACCGATGTCTCGTAGGGCACCGCATCGATCGCGGCGCGCATGTCCGGGCCGACGGCAATGTCGATCTGACTCAGAATCGAGAGCGGGATGGTGCACACCAGCCAATCCGCGTGCGCGTTCCGTTCGGTCCGGGTGGTCGTATCGGTATAGCGCACTGTGACACCTTGCTCGGCCTGCAAGATGGCCGTGACTCTGGCGTTGAACACTACGGCGCTTGCGACTTGCGAATGAAGCGCATGGGCAATCCTGTCCATGCCGCCGACGGGCTGGAACATGCTGCTCTGATAGTCCTGTTCGTTTCCAGACGAGAGCCATTGCCACAAACGCGATGCAAGCAAGGGGTCGCGCGGGAGCAGATTCGACGGCACGGCCTCGGGCATCAGCCCACCGCCATGCGCGGTCGCGAAGCCACGGCGCTCACTGCTTCGCCGCCCCGCCTGATAGCCACCATCCCGATCGAGCGCACCCCATTGGCGCAGGGATTCGAGTAGCAGATGCGCATCTTCGACCGACAATGCATCATCGAGTGCGTCCTTGCGGATTGCTTTGGAAAGCAGTTCGGCGATATAGCCTTGATAGTCGGTCTGCACCGCGCGGAATCGTTGCGGCTTGCCACCAAAAGCCTCCGTCGAATGCAGGTATGCGTTGTAATTGACCTGGATGAACGGCTCGAGCGGCACCTTCAGGCGTTTTGCATAGTCGAGTACGCCCTGGTGGTGATACGGAATGCGCCATGGCCCTGGGTTCAGATAAAGCCCGTCAGCGAAATCACAGTCCTGGGTGGCACCGCCGAGTTCTGTATAACGATCACCGCCCCTGACAGTCCAGGCCCGACCGCCCGCGCGGTTGTTGTACTCGAGCACCTGCACGTGGTAGCCCGCGTTCCTCAACTCAAAGGCCGCGACGAGGCCGGCCATGCCCGCGCCGAGCACGAGAATTCGTGTTCCTCTGGGTGCGCCATCGAGTCTGACCGGTCCGGCGTAGGTCGAGGTAGCGGCGAACCCAAGCGTGCCCATGCCTTGCATCATGGCGGCCGCGCCGAGGTTCTTGCCGATCAGCGTCAGCAGGTGCCGGCGGCTCATCGCATTTGTGGTCATTCTCGACATAAGGACGCGGTGCCCCGACTGGAGAGAAGCGATGGCGAACGAAATCAGATCGCATCCCAAATTGCAAATGCATGAGTCATCTGGATTTGTCTGCTTGAGGATTGCGTTTGGGCGTACTGCAACGGACTAGTTCATTTTATGCGATGACCCGTCGAGCCTCGTAAATCGAACACCAGAAACACCGCTGGTGAGCACGCGATGTTGGTCGTCGCGCCCCTCGTTGCGGCGCGAACGTCAGGAGGCTGCCTACTTCGACTGAAATCGGGTTTGAGAAGAATTAAAACCATGAACTGTTTCTCATCACCACGTGCGACTGTCCATTACCAGGACGGCCGACTGCCCCTCCTCGTAGGTCGGGCTCGCCCGGACGCGTGAGAGGGCAGCCGGCCAATAGTTGTCGTCCGCGAGACATACCAAGCCGTCATTCCAACTCGTGAGCGGTCGGTGAGGGGGCGCGTGCTGCCAAACAAGCCAGGCTGCTGCTGGCGGCGCATGGCCGGACGTTTGGACAAACTCTGAGGAGCATCGCGGTAACGGGCCTTGCCAGTCGAAGCGACGCGCCGGGTGCTGGCCTCGCGGTGAGTGCGCAGGGGAATCGCGTCTTGCGGCACCTCAGGGCTGGGTGTAGCCTGTTTTTCGCTGGACCCCGTAGTGCCGGGATGCGAGCGCGCTGCCAGGCGATCAACCACTGAAGAACACCGGTACATAAGTTGCGCGGGAATGGTTCTGCCACGCGTTGTTCGAGAGAGGGAGACGTCATGAACAAACTTGTGTCCATTCTTGTGTGGGGTCTGCTGGCCGCCGTCGGCGCTTTTGCCCTTGCTACCCTCGCGCTTGGGCGCGGTGAAAGTGTGAATGCCGTGTGGCTCGTGACCGCGGCCCTCATCGTTTATTTCATCGCATATCGCTTCTATAGCAAGTTCATTGCCGAGCGCGTGCTGCGGCTCGACGATACTCGCCAGACCCCAGCCGAGCGCCACGACGACGGTATGGATTACGTGCCGACCAACAAGTGGGTGCTGTACGGCCATCATTTCGCCGCAATCGCCGGCGCCGGTCCGTTGGTCGGTCCGGTGCTGGCTGCGCAGATGGGCTACCTGCCCGGCACGCTATGGATCCTCGCGGGCGTCGTGGTGGCCGGTGCGGTGCAGGATTTCATCGTGCTTTTCGCGTCAGTGCGCCGCGACGGCAAATCCCTTGGCGAAATGGTCAAGATGGAACTGGGCCCGATTCCCGGCTCGCTGGCTCTGGTCGGCGTACTCGCGATCATGATCATCATTCTCGCGGTCCTGAGTCTGGTGGTGGTCAAGGCGCTCACGTCCAGCCCGTGGGGCCTCTTCACCATCGCAGCAACAATACCGATCGCGTTGCTGATGGGCGTCTACATGCGGTTTATCCGCCCGGGGCGGGTGGGAGAAGCGTCCCTGTTCGGCGTCGTGCTTTTGCTCGCCTCGATCTTCCTGGGGAAGGCGGTCGCCAACGATCCCACCTGGGGGCCGCTCTTTACCTTGACCGGCCCGCAACTGGCGTGGACACTCATTCTGTACGGCGCCGTCGCCTCCAGCCTGCCGGTGTGGCTGATGCTCGCGCCACGCGACTACCTGAGCACGTTCCTGAAGATCGGCACTATCGTAGCTCTCGCGGTCGGCATCTACGTCGTCGCCCCGACTCTTTCGATGCCGCGGACCACACGCTTCATCGACGGTACCGGGCCGGTCTTCTCCGGCGCACTCTTCCCGTTTCTGTTCATTACGATCGCCTGCGGCGCGGTCTCGGGTTTTCACGCGCTGATTTCTTCCGGTACCACACCGAAGATGATCGAGCGCGAGTCGCATATGCGTCTGATCGGATTCGGCGGCATGCTCGCCGAATCATTCGTTGCGGTCATGGCGCTGACGGCGGCCTGCGTATTGCATCCGGGCATCTACTTTGCGATGAATGCGCCGGCGGCGATTATCGGCACCACCGCCGCACAGGCTGCGCAAGTCGTATCCGGCTGGGGCTTCACCATCACGCCGGATGTGATCACCCAGACGGCCGTGAACATCGGCGAGACCAGCATCCTGTCGCGCGCGGGCGGCGCCCCGACGCTCGCCGTTGGCATGGCGCAGATTCTGGGCCAGGCACTCGGCGGCCAGGCCATGGAGGCTTTCTGGTATCACTTTGCGATCCTCTTCGAGGCGCTGTTTATCCTGACCGCCGTGGACGCTGGCACGCGGGTCGGCCGCTTCATGATCCAGGACATGCTAGGTCACGTCTACCGGCCGCTCGGCAACACCCAGTTCCTGCCCGCGAACCTGCTGGGCACCGGCCTTTGTGTGGCAGCGTGGGGCTACTTCCTCTATCAGGGCGTGGTCGACCCGCTGGGTGGCATCAACACCCTCTGGCAGCTTTTCGGTGTGGGCAATCAGATGCTCGCAGGCATCGCTCTGCTGCTCTGCACCAGCGTGCTGGTGAAGATGAAGCGCGAGCGCTACGTCTGGGTGACGCTGGTGCCGACAGCGTGGCTCCTGATTACCACGCTCACCGCCGGCGTCCAGAAGATCTTCCACAGCGACCCCAGGATCGGCTTCCTGGCGCTCGCGAACAAGTTCAGCGACGCCGCCGCGCAGGGGACTGTGCTTGCGCCTGCCAAGTCGCTTGCGGAGATGCAGCGGGTGGCCTTCAACAACTATCTGGACGCGGCTGTCTGCGGCTTCTTTGTCGTGCTGGTGCTCGCGATGTGCGTCTTCGCCATCAAGATCTGCTTGCAGGCGCTGAGGCAGGCACAGCCCACCGTCGTCGAGACGCCCGCTGTTGTGCGCGCTCAAGGAACCTGATCATGAAAACGATCTTCAATTCCAAACGCCTGGCGGTGCCGGTTCAGGCCACGAACCGCCGCCCCAGTAGCAATACACTGGCGACACAGCTATCGGAACTTGCGCGCACCATGCGCGGAGCCTGCATGCAGATGTTCGGCATCCCGGACTATGAACGCTATGTCGGCCACATGGCCTCGCGTCACCCCTCCGATCCGATACTGTCGCGGGGCGAGTTCTTCATTCTGTCCATGGATCGCAAATACGGTCGCAACGGGCCGAGGTGCTGTTAGCGCGGCTCGTGATATCCATAGTCGTGTTTTTTTGCGGAAATCGTTCAAGTTGATCGCCGAGCACCGCGGGACCGGGATTGTTTCGGTCGTCGCGTCCCGTTACCAGCTTTTGCAGGGGGCTGAGTCGAATCGGCTGATCGCGAACGTCGCTGTGCGGCGGCGGATTCAGACAGTCAGGGCAACCTGAGATCTCCCATTCGCGGGTATTGCCCAGCGCTTCGCGTCGCCCCTACTTGCTATTTTCCCGTTGCCAGACGACTGTTGACGCGCCGTATCCAAAGCTACCCGGCGTGACATATGTCAATCGGTCGCCTTCAATGACGAATGGTCTCGCCTGTGTTTCGCCATCCCAGTTCGGAAATGTTCCCTTCCGAATGTGAAATTCGATCATATGCGCTGCGGGATCGACTTTGTACGTCCCGAAATGCGCGACACTCCCCTGCACAATCTGTCTGTTTTCGTCCCCAGTCGCTGAAAGACGATCCCCCGATGCAAGCCGCGGCAAGTTCGAACGGAGAGCGACCAGGGTGTATCGCCCATCGGCGCCAAAGACGAGTTGACCTTCGGGGCGCTCGCCCAGAATCTCCACCGGGCTTCCGCTTTTCAGAATCGTGAGTGAGACAAGCTTCCAGGTGCCGACCAGGCTGGCCGTCGTTTGAGCACACGCCACTTGAGAGGCGAATAGTGTCGATGCCCATAGCGCAGCGCCGATGAGCAAGGCGGTTTGATGACCTTTCATGAAATTCTCCATCACGGATGTCGGCGCTTGACTGGATAACCGCAGGGAACGGATCGTTGTTTCTTCTGACCGCGACCAGTGCGGTGCTATCAGCCCCTCCAGAATCCTGGCGGGCATCGCATCGGTTCGCGGCAAGGCGGCACTCTGAGTCTAGGCGTGACGACACCTTCTGCCATATGTCGTTTGCCATATGGGCGAACGGCTACCCGTGAATAAGAATCGTATGGTGGCGACAGACGATTCGCGCGCAGACTCCGAGTCAGAGGCAAATTCGGGCGTCGCCACGATGCGAAGCCTTGGGACACGATGTAGGGTTCTTGCTCGCCGGCGATTACGGAACGACCAGTCAGATAACCAGAGACCTATGGGTTTCCTATAGGGGCGGCCGGTAGTCGCGTGAGGTTGCCACGACAAGCCTTCAACTACGCAACTCTCGTTGAGGCCCCGAAGCGCCATTCGCAACGGCTCACGTTGGAACGAAATCCGCACACCGCATGAGGCCGCTCCGGGTCCATGAACGGACCGAACTACTATGTAATTTTAGCGATTGCGCGGCAGTTGGCTTTCCGAAAGTGAGGAAGAAGCACGCAGGTCAATCCGAGGATGCCGATCGATCATAAGAGGCGCACATGCACACACTGACTCCCATCATGCTTGCCATCGTACTGTCTTTGTGCTGCGAGATGGCTGCGGGCGACCTGATTTCAATACCGAAACAAGGTACCGCGACTTATGTGACTTACTACACCGGTCTCGCGTTGGCCAACCTGGATATGAGCGATACCGGTCATGCGCTGTTGATAGAACTGTTTGGCACCACACGCAACATGGACGATCAGAAACTCTTTAACGACATGTCGGTGCACTGCCTCTGCTACCGCGTGGCCGGTAGCGGAGAGGTCGGCGGGGCCGGTGCCTGCACCATGACGGATAGCGATGGTGACCAGCTATATACGACGTTCGACGCTGCGGCACAGGCTCATACACTAATCGGCGGCAGCGGGAAATATAAGGGGATCTCTGGCGCTGCGCCGTACACTTCGCCCGGTCCCGGGCTCAGTTGGGGCAGCAGCGTCGCCAAGTTGACATGGCAGTTCAGATAGTTCTCGCGTGCGTCGTCCGCCACGCCCGCGCGGCCCACAAGGTTTGGCCGTACCTGCTGCGCAACTAGAAGATCGATCGCAGCGGCTAGGTCTGGGCACTGGACACGACGTACGTGCCGATGGCGTGCGAGTTTGTCTATCAAGGCAGAAGCAAGATACGAGCGGGGCAGTTGCGAGATGCTATAAGAGAATATGTAGTTGGAGCGCGGTGCAATCATCCCGAGGAGAAGGGACGGACGGTTCAACATGCCATCGCAACGCTTGAACTCAACCGTGCAAGCGATCCAATCGTATATTCTGAAATGGACGAACAAATTCAGAAACGCACTCACACCAAATACCTGATGCCAAGAAGTGAGGATGCTTCCCGGAAGCGATACGTTGCGCGAGTTACTCCTGGCAGCCAGGCTTGGACGAGCTTCGACCGGGTTCGGCCATGAACGGACCTTCGACGTTCGGTCATTAGCGTCCGGATCGCGGCGAATTACCGCCGTTTGGTATGCAAAGCGCAACGAGCAACGTGTTGCGATAAAGTCGGTGCCGACACGCCGCGCGATTTGCTCAAAACACTGTTATTTCATCAGCAAGCTGCGTCGTGTGGATTGGTACGCGACCAATTCGATGCTCTCCCTCTCGCGGCTATCGAACACACCGAGCGAACTAGGACTTACAGGAGCTCGTCGACCTGAGCGGATACGGTACGGTGGAGGTGCCATTTACACTTGAGACAAGTTCGCGCGCAAAGATCTCGTCAGGTCCATCGTTGTCTTGGACCAAGATCTCGTAGTCATGCCCATGCTCGGGCACGAAGGTGCTAGCTTTCGCCGCGTCGGTCACCCTGTACCGCTTCCCGTTGATAAACTGTTCGCTCGAAATCCGCGCATGAACCGTCATTGGCTGGTCAGCTGGGACAATGTACTCGTGGAAATACCGAGCCGCGTCGGATGGCACGGGCATGCCGACGGTCTTGTTAGACAGGCTCGACAAGCCGGGTTTGGACGCGACGAAGTGCTTGGCCTCACCTGTAACGCACGGGGTGTTCAAATAAAGGATCACGTTCGCTCCCCAATACACACGCACGCGAGCTTCCGTTTCCGGGTGATAGTCCGCCGCAGTCTGAGACGGCGTCCCCGCGCAGGCGCACAGCAGCACTGAGCTCACAATTGAAACGAACAGTGTGGAAGTATGACGTGTCATTGGGTGTGTATCCGGGAGAATGAAGGCGAGCGCTTGAAGCGATATAACCAGCGTGACTGAGTATCGAAAGTTCGCGCTATCTATATCGGCCTCGAGTCAAAAAACTTAAATTCGAAGGCGGGCCCGCCATCGTGCGTACGCTGCCGTCCCCCGAACCCTTGAAGCATCGGATCTGTTTAATACCGACAGTGCCTTGGGGGTTGTGCACAAAGCCACTCTTGCGTTTGCGCAACGTGAAAGGCTGACCGTTGGTGCCACAATGGTCATTGCACTTGCCGACCACCCATTTACATGCTCATTTTCCGACGAGCATCACCGCCATTCACACCAGCCGCGAAACGTCGTCTGTTCGTCCGCTTTCCGCGCGAATGCAGCCGCCTGGCGTTTGAACATAAAAGGCGGCGATGGGGCGCTTGCTGTCCACCAAACGAGCGCAAAGCGACCATGCGACCCGATCGTATGCTTGACGTCAGCGTTGTTCACCATGACCACCGTTGGTCGATGGCCGCACCGGTGTCGGCAGTGGCGATGACTTATCTCACGAGGCACCAGAGGAATCCCGTGCGCTCTGGAAGCTGGCGTCGGTCTGTGCGCTGATGGCGGATTAGGGGGCCGGCGTCAACCCGTTGATCTACCGCTTTCCGGGTAATTCCCGCGATAACCAGGCAGTTATCGCGGCATATTGTTCTCCGTTGCGCGTTCAAAAAGGATATTGACGTGGACCTGATTCGCGGGCCGCTTGGCAGGACATTGAGCCATCCAGTCGATCAAAAAACACAGCCGTTAAGAAACGAATACTTATCTTAATAGTACGGTTTGGTTTCCCATTTTTCTGAAAATTTCACGCTTACACAACTAAAGTTGTGTCTAAATTTCAACTAAAGTGGTTGCTACCCGCGGTCTTCCCCGACCCCCGCCGAGGTGCCGTGCATATCAGGCGTCTTCGCCATGCAGATAGAGGGATGTCGTCGCGATGGATGGGGGGCGCAGGTTTTCGCGTACCGAGTCAGTTCCATCCTCGCGCCAGCGCGTGTGACGCGTGTGCACCGCATTTTAGTGCGCTGGGCCGACGCGGCTTGTCGGCGATGACCCAATTGGGCCGGATGGCACGGGTGCGGGTCCAAAGGCCGCTTGGAGTGCCCAACCGACCCTCGAACGCCATCGATCTGCTTTCGATCATGTTCATACGAGTAGTAACACGCTTCGTCTATCTGGCGGTCATCCTCCAGCCAGATCAGCGGCCCCGTCGACCAGCGAGATCGCGCTAAGCGTCGTCGCTCGCTCGTTGGAATACATCGACAGTGGCCTCGATCGTCATGCGTGCCTTTTCGCGCCGTCTGCGCGCAAGTCGCTCCTCGCCGACACGCCGTTCGGGCTCACCGGCAAGCAAAGCGTGAATGTTGGGGAGCGTATAGATGGCGCCACGACTGCCCCAGGTACCGTCGGGAATCTCCGTCGGGAAGACCCAGACGCGCGATGCGACCTCTTCGAAGGGGCGGTTCTCCGCGCGGGCTACCGCTTCCGTGACTTCTTTCACCAGCTTCCTGCGTGATGCGTCAGTGTATTGCCCTTCAGGCGCCGACGGAATGATCCGGTAACGCGCCGCCTTCGACCGTTCCCCGCCGACGAATACGGCAGCAGGTCGATGGAGATGAAGCACACTGACGCCCTGCGCAACTGGATTGCCGGGATCGTACCCTTCCACCCTGATCAGAATGTCAGTCAGCTCTTTGACCAGGCGTGCTTCGGCCTCAGGCGTCAGGGCATCTTCCGGCCACAGTGCATCGATCATTGGCATTTCACTACCCCTTCAGTCTGAATGAGCGCGATTACGACATTGATGTTGCCGCGCGTAGCCTTGGAATACGGACAGGTCTGATGTGCCCGGTCCACCAGCGCCTGAGCGACGTCACGCGGCAAGCCGGGAAGGCTCACGTTCAAACGCGCCGCGAGAAAGTAGCCGCCGTCAGTCGTCCCGAAATCAATTTCGGCGTCGACACTCGTTTCGGCCGGCAGCGTGACGTTCAAGGCGCGTGCGGCGCCGCCCATTGCGCCAATAAAGCATGCCGACCAGCCGGCGCCGAACAGCTGCTCGGGATTCGTCCCGGCGCCTGCGGAACCCGGTCGCGAAAGCTTGATGTCGAGGCGGCCGTCCGAACTGCGCGCGGCCCCTTCGCGGCCCCCCGTCGCATGGACCTTGCCTGTGTACAGCACGTTTTCGATTCGAGTCATGGTGGTTTGCTCCAGTTGGTCAATGGAAGTATTGAAGTGCGCAGATGTATTCCGCGTTTGTCGGAAAGCTGCGGCTTTGGAATCTCGGGTATCAATCAGCGTTGCAGATACCGTGCGCTACACGGCCGCGGCGCGCCAGATCCAGCGAATGCAACACCGGGCTGCGCACGGTAACTGCGGGTGTTGCACACCTATCCTGTTCGTCATAAGGTCTACGAACGGATAGGGCGGCGTCGCGCGTGATGGCGAGTGGCAGACGGGTGATGCTCCGTGATATGGTGCGCGAGGGGCACCGTTCCCGACTTCCCGGTATGCTCAGTGGCCAGCACTCTGGCCGCCGTCCACGTGCAGGATCTCGCCCGTGACGAACGACGCGGAGTCGAGATACAGCACTGCATTGACGATGTCGCTCATCTCGCCCATGTGGCCGACGGGATGCAGCGAACCCAGTGCTTCGTGCGTTTCCGGCGCGTGCATCGGCGACTTGATGATGCCGGGCGATACAGCGTTCGCGCGGATGCCCGACTTCGCGTATTCGATCGCGAGCGACTTCGTTGCGGCGTTCAGGCCGCCCTTGGTCAGCGACGCGAGAACCGACGGCACGCCCGAGATTGCGTGATCGACGAGGCTCGTCGAGATCTGCAGGACGTGGCCGCTCTTGTTCTTTTCCATCTCGGCGATGGCGAGCTGCGTGATATGGAAGAAGCCGTTCACGTTCACGTTCATCACGGCCGCGTAGTCTTCGGTGGTGTATTGCGTGAACGGCTTGGCGATGAAGATGCCCGCGTTGTTGATCAGCGTGTCGACGCGGCCAAAGCGCTTTACGGCTTCCGAAACGGCGCGCTGTGCCACTTCGCGGTCGCCGATGTCGCCGGCGATCGTCACGACGTTCGGGTCTTCGGAAGGTTTGATCGAGCGTGCTACCGCGAGGACGCGATAGCCTTGCTCGCGGAAGCCCTTGACGATCTCAGCGCCAATGCCTTGCGATGCACCCGTGACGATAGCGACCTTTTGCGAATTGCTCATGATTGACCTCTGAAAGTGTGTTTGGCTTGCGTCGGAATCGACAGCGCCGTTAGGTCGTCAATCTAAGCTCCCTCGACCCGGTTGCGTACACCCGCAATGGACAAACAGTTGTAATCGCCAGGAACAGATGCAGTTGGTGTGTCCGTACACTTCAAGCGCTGCCGAAGGGAAAATGTCCTCGGACGGCGCGACCAGTTTCGGCAGCGACGCGTGGGTGCTCGAACGAACCAAGGTGCGGTCGCTGATGTCGCATCGGTTTGCGCGACCGGTTTGGGTCACGTGTTGGCGACCCCAGAAGACCCCGAGCCGCAGGCGGTTATGTGAGGTGCATGGGGCAGTGGTCGGCCAGCAGCGGCTGTTAGACAACGTGATCGCGCAGAAAAGTTCCAGGTGCGTCTCTAAGGCTACTTGAGTATTCCGTCGTGGAACTGCCCAAGGCTGACTCTCGCCAGATCAAAGGCCAGATGCGTCACGTAGCCAATTGCGGTTTGTGGCGAGTCGCTCGCATCGATACTGTTGGGTCTGAGCAGAAGGCGTGGACCGCGCTCCGCACCGGCAATCTTTCCGACGGGTGAGTAGACGCCGGTCACACAGAGACCGAGCTGCACGGCACGGAGACAGCCCGTCTCGAGCGCTTCCCTGAGTCCATCCATGCTACTCGCAGGTACATTGAGCGATGCCCACCATAGATCCGGTTCATGCAACTCATCGTCCTGGCGGTTGAATCCGACTCTGGCGGTACCCAAGGGAATATCGGAGAAGGCCGTACCGAGCGATTCTTGCAGGCTGCGAAGCCCATCGTGGTCTGCGCTGCTGATCTCGCGGCTCGCAAAGGTAAGGTGGACCGCGGGGGTGGTGATCCAGGGCTCACCAATGATCGACAACTCGCCGTCGTCCAGAGACACGGTGCCGCAGATGGTGGTTGAAAGGGCAGCATGGGCCGCCCCGGTGACGGGCTCCAGCTGGCGCATGACACGGAGATCCTGCAGATGAAGCCAGATCGATCCCTTCAGTTTGAACGTCGAGATACTCCCATCGTCCCCCAACCATTCAAGCGCATTTTGGCCGGCGGTCCGAATAATGACGCTGCGAGGCCGGTCGGTCTCGCCGGTCGCCAATCCGGCAGATTTCTCGGTTTCGAAGCGTTCGTCACTACGTGGCGACATGTCCGGCAATTGCCGCCCAACGTCTCCAGTTGCCGTCACGTTATCGAGTATGTCCTGACGCATGCGAACGACGGCGCGCTGTCCATCCGACGGACATCTCGTCCCCGGCGCTGTTCGCGCTGTGTCGTGCGATAACGGTGGAATTTCCTGCGGGTTCCGTAGGTCACGAAACGGGCCGGGTGGGTCAATAAAACTGCCCCACGCCGGCATCAGACGAGTCAACAGGTTGCCGTACGGCACGAGCAGCGGCATGAACGCGATTGCCACGAAAACGTTGAACAGCGTATGAAAGTCGGCGACTACCCGCCCGTTGTCCGGCTCGATTACGACCATCATGCGGCCAATCGGCACCAGCGCTGCGAGCACTATAGCGACGCCCACTAACAATATCAGCAGGATTCCAACCGGGACACGCCGCGACGACGGTTCGCCTGGCGCCGCGCGGTCAAGCACTGGCCGGGCGGCCGTACCGAGATTCGCGCCTAGAACAAGGGCGAATGCCGTATCGGGCGGCACGACGTTCTTTGCACAGAGCGACGCTATCAGCAGCACGGCGGCCACGTTCGACTCCGCCGCCCAGCTCAGGCTTGCGGCCAGCATCATGTCGACCACCGGCATCGTGGACGCAGCGCCCAAAACCATCCGAAGGCTGGGAGCATCTTCGTAGTCCGTCATCAGATCGAGCAGCGCATGCAGCCCGAGCAGCATGATCCCAAGCCCGATGAATGCTCGCCCCAGATCATGGGCGCGAGAATTCGACGCCTTCCTGAACATCAGGACGCCAACAAGGATAAGCGCGGGAGAGATAGCGGGCTGATCGACAACCAGCAGTATCTGGACGACCAGGGTCGCACCTATATTCGCGCCGAGTACCGCTGCAAGTGGCGGTGCAAGGTCGGCCGGACGCGCGATAGCGGCACGCTCGGTCATCCATCCCATCACCGTGCTGCTCTGCTGGATAACGGATACGCCCATACCACCCAGAAAAGCATGTCCACGATCGCGCAGCGCACGCACGAGCAACGGCTCGAAGACCGGGTTCAACGCCCGGTATATGCCCGTCTGGAACATCTGCACACCCAGTAGCAGTAGCGCGACGGAGCCGGCGAGATCGATAAGGGTAAAGGTCTGCATTGGCATGGCGACTCGTGCTTCCCGCAATTGTCCTTGCCACTCCTGTCTGACGCGCCGACACCTCAGAAAAGGGCTTGAGGCGGATCAGGGCTGAACAACCGACAACGCACAACCGAACAGAATTTTCCACGAGACTGCGCGCGCAATACGTGCGCCAACGAACAGCGCAATCAGTTGTTTGGGCTAACCGGCGAAATAGACGGGTTAATGGGGTGCCCCGGTCGAAACTACCGTGCTGAGAGCGCGAGCTCTTCGCTGCCAGATGCTCTGAGATCGATCATGGGTTCCGCGAAAAACGAATGGTTGTGCCAGATGGGGCCATGATTCGGACCCGGAACGCCTGAACGGTGAGTAGTGGGGACGTAGAGAACCTCAAAACGTGTCAATCCGTTCCAGAAGACGATGCAGGCGCTGCTGCTGTTTTGGAGCCAGTCCGGTTGTAGAGGAGGCCTGGAGAACCCGGTCACGCCAGTATGTCCGGGAAAATAGTGAGCTTGCACCGTCGGTATCAAGCACGGTTTCCAGGTGGGCGATTGCAGCGTCGATATCACGGAAGGTGTATGGACTGGGATTGCGTGTCTTGCTATTACCTGAAGCCATGACCACGTTTAGGTTGTTATTTAGGTTATATGGATTACTAATTAGATCCGCGTTATCAGAACGGTGAGCCACAAAATAATACGATCGGCCGTTCATGGATTTCCTCAGACGACATCTTCCCCAGCGACGGATTTCGAGGGTACTTCATGGCGGAAATCGATACGTCTGCTGATTGTTGCAATGCAACAGGTTTCTGATTCTAAGGGACCGCGTGTGATTGTCAAATCCTTAGATACATGGCGACCGCGTCGGGAAAGAGAGGACGTCGGTCATCCTTGTGCCATCCCTTCAGGCGCGGGTCGTTTGGGCCGTTAAACAGATTGGGGAATCTGTTGGTATATCGCGACGCCGACCCGTCGCGATTTCTGAGGGTAAGTGATGAAGCAGACTGTGAGCCTGTTCAAGGACCTGCGCATCGGCGCGCGTCTCACGTTTTCATTTCTTACTGGTGTAAGCCAGCAGAACGCTTCGGCACACTTGTCCTGACCACGACGTCTTGACGGCGACTTTCGCAAACGGCTCCGTGCCGACGGTCCATTTCGAGGCGGGTAAATGCAACGACTATGGCGTGTGGCTCGACATTATAGGCAGCACGGGCGACTTCAAAATCTAAGACCCGACCTGAAGATCTCACCACGGCTGGCCGTCCGCCGTAATTCTGATCGGAGTGAGATGATGAGAAGGTGCCGCTGTCTGATCAATTCGTAATGCTAAACGCCTTTTTAGCGGGGCAGGACATTGCGGCGCAGGGAAATCATGCTCCATGGTCCGGTTTAGGAAATTTTTGCACTTTTCAAAAGCGGTGGACGAGCGTCGCGTCGGAAACTGAGCCGCTGGATCAGCGTCGTACACGTCCGGCTTCAGATGCCGTGTGGCGGCCGGGTCGAACTTCCAATCAGGGACGTGCGGTATCGGCCGGTCGTTCGATGCACGCTGCAGACAGAAGCGCTGCTCGGTCGGAGGGGTTCCAGTCCGAAGCACTATGCCTGGTAGCGGCGTAGGTGATTTGATAGGTTGAAAGTCATTCATGTACGGCCGTTCAAAACCAAAGGACAGTTCTGTGCGATTCGGCTCGTCAGGGAGACAGGGATTTGATACGACCACGCGCAATAGCGAAAAACATCTAAAGCTAATTGGGGATCGAGCCGCATATGTTGGGCAGTGGAATTGATGAGCTATTTGAGTACCACATCACGTCGGTACTGACTCATAAAGCAGTCGGCGAAAATCTTGGTAACTTGATTGTCCGCGACATAGCGATGGCGATACCATAATCTGATAAATCTAAGAGAGTCGAGAACGGTCCTGTCCAGCCTATCTGTCTCGACCAACGTCCATTCAACCCATCAGCCCAAAAACTCCAGCGCGCCCGTGCTCAGGTTATACATCGCGCCGACGATCTTGATCGTGCCCTGGCTTTCCATTTCGGCCAGCACGGGACTATCGCGACGTATGTTGCCGATCGTCAGTTCGACGTTCTTGCGCGCCACGGCATTCACGAACGCGTAGTTCGTTGCGGAGCGCTCGCCGTTGTACTCGGTGGCCTGCACGGCGGGTTTGATCTTGTCGAGCAGCGCGGTGAGATTGCCCAGCTCGGCGTTCGCAATGGCGCCCTTGATCGCGCCGCAAGCCGTGTGGCCCATCACGACGACGACCTTCGCGCCCGACAGCTTGCACGCAAACTCGATGCTGCCGAGGATGTCGGTGTTCTCGACGTTGCCCGCAACGCGGCAGTTGAAGATGTCGCCGATACCGAGGTCCATGATGACTTCGGCGGGTGCGCGTGAATCGATGCAGCTCAGCAGCACGGCGGCGGGATATTGCCCCGCTGCGCTCGCGCGTTGCTCGCGCAAATAGTTGCGCGGCTTTCGCTCGCCCTTCTGGAAGCGAGCGTTGCCCTGTTTCATATCGTCGATGATTTCTTGCGGCGACATCCGGTCGCGCTGCGCCCGGGTCAGCGCATCGGCGCGTGCCACGCCGGACAGGAACGTGATCTGGGCAAAGCCTGCAACGGCCGCAGCGCCCGTCAACCGGAGAAATTGCCGGCGGCCCGAGCCTTTGTACTGTCGTGGATATTCATACGTATTGCACATGAACGGGCTCACTGGTTTTTGCAACGTCGTTATGACTCAAGGCACTGCGTTCGATGCGTCACGCATGAGTCGAATATAGGCGATGCCGGATTGCGTTCAAGAGAAATGAAACCACACGACGCTTTCGTTCGCTACGCCTTGCGACCGTAAGTGACTGTACAATATGGTTAATTTTAGATAAAACGTCTATCATGAGAAAAAGTGTGTTGGAGCGGGAGCAGGCGTCGCTTCTCGATCAGGTGAAGCAGATCGCCGACGGTCTGGGGCAGACGTTCGCCCCATTTTGCGAAGTCGTCGTCCACGATCTGCGCGACCCGGGGCATGCGATTCTCGCGATTCACAACAACCTGTCCGGGCGCGCGGTCGGTGACCCGGCAACGGAACTCGGACTCGCGCGGATCGCGGACGAAGACTATCCGCAGTTGCTGACCAACTATCCGAACCAGTTCGGCGACGGCCGCCGGGCGAAGAGCACGTCGGTCGGGATCAAGGATTCATCGGGACGCTATGTCGCCGCGTTGTGTCTGAACGTCGACCTGAATCTGTTTCGCGGCATTCAGAACGTATTGGAGCAGTTCTGCACGGCTTCAGGCGTCGGTGCAAAAGAATCGCTCGATCCAGCGAATGCCGAGGCGATCCGGGAGCGGATCGACCAGTACGCGATGTCGCTGTCCACCACGCCGCAGGCGCTGAAGACGGAGCATCGGCGTGCGTTGATGCAGGAGTTGAAGCAGGCGGGCTTTCTGGAGGTGCGCAAGTCGATGGAAATCATTGCTGCGCACCTGGGCGTATCGCGTGCGACGGTGTACAACGATACGAAGTGACGCGGCCTTGCGGCTTCCGTCCGCTTACCAGCCATAGAATCTCGGCCACGCGGGCACACCGCCGTCGCGTGACAGTGCGTGATACTCCGGGTGTTGAGCACCCGTTGCACATGCGTGGTTGGGCAGAATACGCAACCGCGTGCCGACCGGGAAACGCTGCGCGATCGACGTGTCCGGCTCTCCGACTTGCGAGACGATGCCGTGCTCCTGATTCGCGGCGCTCATCACAAAGCCTTCGACAGGCACGCCGTCTTCGGTGCATACCATCCCGTAACCGAAGTCCTGCTTCTGGCGCTGCGTGCCGCGGTCGCGGCTCATCGCCATCCAGCCCGCGTCGACGATTGTCCAGCCCTTGCTTTCCTGATGACCGATCACCGTGGTCAGCACGCTGAGCGCGATCTCGTCAATGCCGCACACGCCCACGTTGTGCATCACGAGATCGAAGAACACATAGACGCCCGCGCGAACCTCCGTCACGCCTTCGAGATGCCGCGCGGCGAGCGCCGTTGGCGTCGAGCCGATGCTGACCGTGTCGCAAGGCAGGCCGGCTGCGCGCAGCCGTTGGGCCGCATGCACGCAGCCGGCGCGCTCCTGTTCCGCGATTCGCTCCAGCTCTGCTGACGTGCTGTAGTCGTAGCTCGAGCCTGCATGCGCGAGCACGCCGCCCAGCTTCATTTTTCCTTCATGCAGAATGCGCCCGACGTCGAGCAACAGGTCGTCATCCGGCGCGACGCCTGAGCGATGTCCGTCGACGTCGACCTCGATCCACACCTCGAACGTCGCCGCATGCGCGTTCCCGAACGCCACGATGGCTTGCGCCGAATGGACGCTGTCCGTGATGATCTTCAGGCGGCAGCCACGGCGGAGCAGTTGCAGCGCCTGTTCGAGTTTGCTGGGCGCCATTGCCACTGCATAGACGATATCGCCGATGCCTACGGCGAAAAACTGCTCCGCTTCTTTGAGCGTCGAAACGGTGATCCCTTGCGCGCCGGCGGCAAGCTGCGCGCGCACGACATGCTCGCATTTGGTCGTCTTCACATGCGGCCGGAATGTCACACCGTGTGCGTCCATCCGCGTTTGCATGCGCTGGATGTTGCGCGTCATGACATCGACGTCGACGATGGCGGCGGGCGTATTGAGCGAGGCGAGATTCACAGTGCTTTCCTTGTGACGAAGAGTGCGCGGATTCACTGTAGAGTCTTTGGACTATAGTGTGGTTAATGGTCCATCAACGTCTCATTTAATCCAGTTTAATGGTCGATCTCGACGACATGCGCATGTTCAGGGCGCTCGGCACGACGCATTCGCTTGCGGGTGCCGCGCGGCTGCTCGACGTCACGCCACCCGCGCTCACCGTGCGGCTGCAAAAGCTCGAAGAGCGCCTTGGCGTGCATCTCGCGGTGCGCGAGGCGCGCGGCATCTCACTCACTGACGAAGGCACGCGGCTGATGCTCGAAGCAATCGATCTGCTCGAACGACTCGAAACGCTGCCTGAGCGGATCGCAGCGGAACATCAGTCCGTATCGGGGAGCCTGCGCATCGTCGCGCCGCTGGGTTTCGGGCGCGTTCACGTGGCGCCCGTTCTCAGGGACTTTCACCTGATGTATCCGAACGTGAAGGCCAGCCTGACTCTCTCCGATAGCCCGCTCGCCGACAGCGCGGGTGCAGACATCGTGATCCATATCGGCGAAATGAAGGACTCGTCGTGGGTCGCGCACGTCCTTGCGCCGAACGAGCGCTATCTGTGCGCGAGCCCGCGACTGGCGGCCAGTCTCGAGGCGCTGGAGCATCCTCACGAACTCGCGCATCTGCCTTGTCTTTGCCTGCGCGAGAACGACGAGGATGTATCGCGCTGGCGTTTCGAAAGGGCGTCGGGCAGAAACGCGAAACAGGGCAAGGCGGTGACTGTGCGCGTGACAGGGGCGCTATCGTCGAACGATGGCGGCGTGATCGGCGATTGGGCCATGCGCGGACTTGGCATCATGGTGCGATCCGAATGGGACGCGGGCGCGCTGATCGCAAGCGGAAAGCTCAAGCGCCTGTTGCCGCAGTGGCGGTTGGCGCCTGCGCCGATCGTCGCGCTCGTGCCGACGCGAAAGGGCGTGCCTGCCCGAGTGCGGCTTTTCCTCGACGCGGCGCGGGCCGCGATGGATCCGCCTCCGTGGCGCAAATAGCGCGCTGCGTGGCTGTCTTGATGGCGAGAATTTACAAAATGTATTGACATAGACAATATGTCTAATCACAATTCGATCAATCCAGCGGGATAATTGCGCGTCGCTGCAGTTCGCGCGTTCCACGCCCGCGTCGCTCAACACTCGATATCCCGGACAATCATGCTCACTTTGCCCACTTATGACGACGTCGTCGCCGCATCGAAGCGGCTCGAAGGCGTTGCGCACCGCACGCCCGTCCTGACTTCGCGGACCGTCAACGAAATGTTCGGCGCCGAGGTGTTCTTCAAATGCGAAAACCTCCAGCGCATGGGCGCGTTCAAGTTTCGCGGCGCGTTCAACGCACTGTCGAAGTTCGATGAGCAGCAGCGCCGTCAGGGTGTGGTCGCGTTTTCGTCGGGCAATCATGCGCAGGCCGTCGCACTGTCCGCGCGTCTGCTCGGCATGCCCGCTACGATCGTGATGCCGCAGGACGCGCCGCAAATCAAGGTCGAGGCAACCAAAGGCTACGGCGGCAACGTCGTCCTTTACGACCGCTACAAGGAAGACCGCGAGCAGATTGGCCGCGATCTCGCGCAGAAGCACGGCCTGACGCTGATTCCGCCTTACGATCATCCCGATGTGATTGCCGGGCAGGGCACGGCGGCGAAAGAACTGTTCGACGAAGTCGGGCCGCTCGACGCGTTCTTCGTGCCGCTCGGCGGCGGTGGATTGCTGTCGGGCTCGGCGCTGTCGACACGCGCGCTGTCGCCCGATTGCGCGCTTTACGCTGTCGAGCCGGAAGCGGGCAACGATGGGCAGCAATCTTTCCGGTCAGGAAAGATTGTTCACATCGACACGCCGAAGACGATCGCCGACGGCGCGCAAACGCAGCATCTCGGCGAATACACGTTCCCGATCATCCAGCGCGATGTCACCGATGTGCTCACGGCGAGCGACGCGGAACTCGTCGATTGCATGCGTTTCTTTGCGGCCCGGATGAAGATCGTCGTCGAGCCGACTGGTTGTCTGAGCTTCGCCGCCGCGCGCCAGATGAAGGACAAACTCAAGGGCAAGCGGATCGGCGTGTTGATTAGCGGCGGCAATGTCGATGTGCAGAAGTTCGCGGAGCTGGTTTCGGCGAGCTGAAGGAAGCCGGCGCTCTGGCGACGGGGCTAACAGTACACGCCAAGATGCGCTGACATCGACGGCCCGCCGGCGTGAGGCGGAAAAACGCACCAGCCGCCGTCGTGATGACGAAAGAAGAAGATCGCCCGCGCACCGCACGTCGTTGACGCCTCGACGTGCGCGTATCTCGTTCCGTCCCTGCGCCTATGTCCAAACCGCACGACCCGAATCTGCCCTTGTGGTCCGGGGGCGAGCCACTTTTCGACCTGAGAGTGCAGCGATTTGGCGGCGGTGTTCATGATCAACTCCTGTTGCTCGTCCCGGTATTTCGCATCGCTGCTTGAGCACGATGCCGTGGGATGAACTGAAGGGTAGGACCGCCGTTTCATTTATGATAGTTAATGTTTTTTATGTTTATCATAATCTTTTGCGAATATATTCTGCGGCGACGTGGGCGGCTGCGAGGCATGTCAACGTCACGGCAAGAATTTGCGCCAGCTCATAAAATCGTCGCGCGCCCGGCAATGCGGGCGGCACTTTTTGATGAACATAGCTGGCGCGGCATGCGAAATGAAGCTTTCCATGTGGCCGCAGCGGGAAGGAAGTACCCGACATGGAAGAGGTTTTCACATCGAGATCGAGCGCAGTCGCGCGCATCGCGAGCGCGCGTGCGGCGCTGCTGAAGGATTCGGACGCTGCCGCTTTGAGCGGCGGCGATAAGGCAGCACGGCTCGAGCGCCTGGAGCGCTTGCTCTTCGACGTGCGCGCGGGCCGCATCAACGGCTTCACGATGCCGACGGCGAACGGGGAAGTGCGGATTTTTGTGTCGCCGGATTAGCAACAATTATCGAACCAATGAGTCGCAAACCCGCGAACGTCAGACTGCCCGTTGATCACTACACCTACCGCGTCACATGGTCGCCGGAAGACGGCGAACACGTAGGACTGTGCGCGGAGTTTCCATCCCTTTCGTGGCTTGCCCGTTCGCCCGACGCCGCCCTCAAGGGAATGCGCGCAGCTGTCGCGGAAGCCATCGCCGACATGATCGAACAAGGTGAAGCTGTACCTGATCCACTCGCGGAGAAGCGCTATAGCGGCGAGTTCAGAGTACGCATTCCGCCTGAGCAGCATCGCGCGCTGGCGATGCAGGCGGCCGAGCAGGGCGTGAGCCTGAACCGGCTCGTCAGCATGAAGCTCGCAGCCTGAGTTTCACTTTTACCCATCCCCACCAACAAAAACGCCCCGCAAAAAGCGGGGCGTTTCCAGTCCTTCTGCGAGCGTGCAAGCAAAGCGCCCGAAAGCGCTTTGCCCTGCAACACCGCTTAGAACTTGTGACGCATGCCGACGCGGAACGCCAGCTGGTTTTGCGAGCCCGAACCCGACGTGTTGAAGTACGACGTCGACGAACCGATCTGAGCCTGGATCGGTGCGCCCGAAGCCGTCTTGCCCGATGCGTCCTGATAGATCACCAGGCCGTAGACATCGGTGCGCTTCGACAGCGCGTAATCGACGCTTGCGTCCACCTGGTTGAAGTGGCCCGTCGTCGCACCCGTCAGACGCGAGTACGTGTAGCCGAGACCCGTCGTCAGCGCCGGCGTGAATGCATACTTCGCGCCGCCTTCGAAGTTGTTGAACGTCGTCGATGCGCCCGTGATCGGCTCGAAGTGCGTGTTCGTCCACAGCGCGTAGAGCGTTGCCGGTCCGATGATGTAGCGGCCACCCAGGCCGAACGTGCGCAGGTCGCGCACGGTGCCCGTCGTGACGTTGGCGATCGACGTCGAGAATGCCGGCGTCGCCTGGCCCGGGAAGCGGATGTCCGTGTACGCTGCGCCCAAACCGATCGGGCCGTTCGCGTAGTTCACGCCGAAGCTGTAAGCGCGCGACGAGCCTGCGACGGGAGCCGCTGCCGTGCCCGTTGCCGGTGCGCCGCCGAATGCGCCAGCCTGGTTCGAGAAGCCGTACATTGCACCGAACGTCAGGCCAGCGTAGTTCGCGCTGCTGAACTTGACTGCGTTGTTGATACGGCTCGACGTGAGCTGGTCGACGTCGTTGATGTGGTAAGCGTAGTTACCGGCGACCGTCAGGCCACCCGTCGAATAGTTGCTGCCCAGATAATCGGTCGTGAACGCGTATTGACGACCGAACGTCAGCGAGCCGATGCCGTCCTTCGACAGACCCACGAATGCCTGACGGCCAAACAGTGCGCCGCCTTGACCCGACGTGCCGTTGCCGCTGTTGAAGCCGCTTTCGAGCACGAACAGTGCCTTCAGGCCGCCGCCCAGGTCTTCCGTGCCGCGCAGGCCCCAACGGCTGCCTTGCGCCACGCCGTCGTCATACTTGAACAGCTTGTCGCTGCCGCCTGCTGCGTTCTTCGAGTGGTTTGCGTAGCTGATACCTGCATCGATGATGCCGTACAGCGTGACGCTGCTTTGTGCGTGTGCGGTCCCTGCAAATGCCGAGGCGAGTAGAGCGGTGGTAAGTACTTTCTTGTTCAAAACTTTCTCCAGATTGAAAAATGGCAATCGCGAGCCAGACTCTGTGGCAGGTCGCGCGACGGGCGCAAATGTAACGAGGAGAAAGGAAAGGAATATGACAGCAAATCTTTTTGCTAAATATGTAGTACAAATACGACAACATTTGCTTTGCGTACAAAAGGGTCGCGCGCAAATCTGTGCATATGCTTCATATTCGCGGCACCGCTAAGCGAATGACAAGCAGGTTTGTTTAGTGTCCGTCACGAAACAAACGCCGATATGCATCGGGCTGGGGCCAAAAAAATCGCCCGCATAAAGCGGGCGATTTCATTCAATGCGAGGCGGCGTGCGAGCCGCAATCGGCGTCAGGCCGACAGCAACTGCCCTTTCCGGAAGGCCTTCGCGCCCGCAATCCGCACGATCTCCATGCCCGCCTGCGCGAAGCGCGACAGATGGCGCGCATACATCACACCCGCCACCGTCGACTTCAACGTAATGACCTGATCGGTCAGCGGATCGATGATATCGGCGATGGGCTCGCCGGCATCGATCCACTTGCCCACTTCCTGGCGATACACGACGACGCCGCTCACGGGAGTCACGATCGGCTCGGTGCCGGCGAGCGGCGTCGCGGCGAATTCGAGCGGCGGCATCGGCGCGGCTTCGCCGGCAATCATGCCGCGATGCGTCAGATATTCGACGATGCCTTGCGCGTCGTGCTCGGCGAATTCATACGACACGTCGCGCTGGCTGCGCAGTTCGACCGTCACCGAGATCGAGCCATTCGGAATCGGAAAACGGTCGCCGACGCGCGTGCGCAATTCCGACCAGCAGAAGCTGTGAATCTCGTCGAACGGATTGCCGACGGAATCCACCGCAAGCAGCGAAGCCTTCGAATCCAGGTAGCGCGCAAGCGGCTCGACGTCGGGCCACAGGTCCGGGTTCGTATACAGATGCAGCGCCGCTTCCCAGTCGCAATGCAGATCGAGCACGACGTCCGCGTCGTACGACAGCAGTTGCAACCCGAGGCGCTGCGATTCGACTTCGGTGCGCGGCGTTTGCGCGTCGAGTGCTTCGCGCATGGCCTGGCGGATGATCGTGCGGTTCTGGTCGGCGTCCGTCGTCAGACGGCCTTCGATCACCGGCTCGATCAGGTCGAACAGGTTATAGAAATTGCGGTTGAAATTCTGCGCGGTGTTGGTTTCGAAGCGGCCGGCGAGCAGGCCGAGCACATGCTGGTTCAGGCCGATCGGATTCGCGACAGGCACGATCACGACTTCGCCACGCAGTTTGCCAGCGGCTTCGAGCGCTTCGAGCTTGCGGCGCAGCGCCCACGACACCAGCATGCCGGGCAGTTCGTCAGCGTGCAGCGATGACTGGATGTAGACCTTCTGTCCGCCGCTCGGACCGTAGTGGAAGCTCGTCAGGCTGCGAGCGGTGCCGAGGGTCGGGGAAATCAGCGGATGATTGAGGGTTTGCATGATTGGTGTGGCGCCGCCAGCGACGCGCGGGCGCCCTATAGTTGCAGAGATGTGACTTCGGGTTGACTGCTGAAAACGGTGGCGCGCACAACGGCTGCGCCGTGAATCGTTCGATCTTAGCCCATTTGCGCAGCGCGGGCGACGCTGTGCCGCCGCATGGACTCGCCCGCATCGGCGTCAAAACAAAACGGGCTCCAAATGGAGCCCGTCTGCATACCGGCGCGTCGCGCGGGTGAACCGCGCTACGCACTGCCGTGTCGATCAGCCGCCGTACACGTCGAAGGTGAAGTACTTCTTCTCGATCTTCTTGTACGTGCCGTCCTTGATGATCTCGGCGATCGCCTTGTCGACGGCCGCCTTCAGGTCGGTGTCTTCCTTGCGCATGCCGATGCCAGCGCCTTCGCCGAGGATCTTCTTGTCTTCGAGATCCTTGCCGACGAACTGGAAGCCCGCGCCGCGCGGCGTCTTCAGGAAGCCGATTTCAGCCTGCACAGCGTCTTGCAGCGCTGCGTCCAGACGGCCCGAGATCAGGTCGGCATAGACCTGGTCCTGGTTCTGGTACGGCACGACCTTCGCGCCCTTCGGTTCCCAGTAGGTCTTCGCGTACGTTTCCTGGATCGTGCCCTGTTCGACGCCGACCGTCTTGCCCGACAGCGATTCCGCCGTCGGCAGGATGTTCGAGCCCTTCTTGGCGACGAGGCGCGTCGGCGTGTTGAACAGCTTCGACGAGAAGGCGATCTGTTCGGCGCGTTGCGGCGTCATCGACATCGACGACAGCACGCCGTCGAACTTCTTCGCCTTCAGTGCCGGGATCATGCCGTCGAAGTCGTTTTCGACCCACACGCACTTCGCCTTCAGGCGCGTGCAGATTTCATTGCCAAGGTCGATATCGAAGCCGACCAGCTTGCCGTCGGAACCCTTCGATTCGAACGGCGGATAGCTGGCGTCGACGCCGAAGCGGATGGTGGTCCAGTCTTTGGCGTGTGCGCCGATCGATACGGTGGCGAGCAGGGCAACCGTCAAAGCCGCAAGCAGTTTCTTCACTGATGTACTCCCGGGAGTGGTTCAAAGTGTCCCGCATGCGGTTGTGCCGCTGCGCGACGTTGCCCGGCCGTTGTGCCGGGCTTGTCTATATTGGCCGCTGGCTGGGCAGCCAGCAACGCGCGCCAAGCTTAACAAATCAAAATATTTGCGGTGCTAGTGAAACACCGGATGGCACAGGAGTATTGCCTCTAAGTGGCATTTTTATGATATGGGGCAGGAAGGGGGTGGTGAAAGCAAAACGAAGGCAAGCGGGGCGGAGAAACAGGCGTTTGCCGCTCATGCGGCAGTGCGACAAACGCTTTTGGTTCAAGAGCTTAGATCAGCGGCGGACACAATTCGCGGTCAAACGATCCGCTCGCCGCCGCGATATGTCGCGCGCGGCACCGGCAATGCGTCGAGCATCGTGACGCGCACGAAGTCGGCGCGCAGCCCGATCTCGATCGCGCCGCGGTCGTGCAGTCCCGCCGTGCGCGCCGGTTCCGCCGACACGGTGGCCATCGCGCACGGCAAGCTCCAGCCGGCTTTCTCGACGAGTTCGAACGCAGCCGTCAGCAGGCTGGACGGCACGTAATCGGACGACAGAATGTCGAGCAGATTCGCCTTGGCCAGTTCCAGCGCCGACACGTTGCCCGAATGCGATCCGCCGCGCACGATGTTCGGCGCGCCCATGATCGTCGCGATGCCGTGGCGGTGCGCGGCTTCGGCGGCGATGCGCGTGGTCGGGAATTCGGCGAGCACGATGCCTTCCTCGGCGGCCTGCTGCACGTGCTCGACGAGCGTGTCGTCGTGGCTCGCGACGGGCACGCCCAGCGCCTTGCAGCGCTCGACGATCTGGCGGCGGTGCTCGTCGGCGAAACGCTGCTGTTCGTCTTCGAGCTCGACGAGCGTCGCGGCCATGTGCTCGTCCGTCATCTTGCCGTGGCGCTCCTGGAAGCGGCGCCATTGCTCGCGGTCGTGCCACTGGCGCTGGCCCGGCGTGTGATCCATCACCGAAGCGAGACGCAGCAGCGGATGGTCCTTTAGCGTATCGAACAGTTCGACCACATCGGCTGTTGCGATTTCGCAGCGCAGATGCAGGAAGTGCTCGGCGCGCAGCAGCTTGCGCTCGGAGAAGCGCTGCAGCGCTTCGGCGCAGCGTGTTTGCGTGTCGGCGCGGCGCAAGCCGACGTTCGAGCGCGAGCCGATCGCGAGCGCGTCGAACACGGTCGTGATGCCGGCTGCGGCAACCTGCGCGTCGTGAATCACGAACGCGGCATCCGTATTCCATTCGACGCCCGGCCGCGGCAACAGATGCTTCTCCAGATTGTCCGTGTGCAACTCGATGAGGCCCGGCAGCAGATAGTCGCCTTCCCAGTCCTGCGCGCCGGCCGTCGCCGTCGTGCCGCGCGCGACGTCGCGAATCACGCCGTCCTCGACGCGCACGACGCCTGTGAATACTTCGTCCCGCGTGACGACGCGGGCGTTCTTGATCAGCATGTCGATGCTCCGTATCGGATCGATATCAGTGTAATGCCGTTGCGTGACGCAGCGGTGGCGTCAATTCCAGCCTGCGTGTGGCGACTTTCGCGCGTGTGTCTTCATCGTGGAAGATGCCGACGATCGCCGCGCCGCGCTCACGCGCCTCGACGATCAGATCCGCGACGATGTCGCGGTTCTCTGCATCGAGCGAGGCGGTCGGCTCATCCAGCAGCAACACGGGATGCCCGGCGATCAAACCGCGCGCGATGTTCACGCGCTGCTGCTCGCCGCCCGAAAACGTCGCGGGCGCGAGCGGCCACAAGCGCTCGGGCACGTTGAGCCGCGCGAGCAACGCGGCGGCGCGCGCATGCGCTTCGTCCGCGTCGACGCCGCGCGAGACGAGCGGCTCGGCGACGAGATCGAGCGTGCTCACGCGCGGAATCACGCGCAGAAACTGGCTCACGTAGCCGACCACGCCGCGCCGCAAATGCAGCACGTCGCGCGGTTCGGCGCCCGTAATCGGCAGATGTTTGGCTTGCTGTGCTTCGTCGCGAAGCGCGATCGTGCCCGTGCTCGCCAGATAGTTGCCGTACAGGCAGCGCAAGAACGTGCTCTTGCCCGCGCCCGACGGACCGACCAGCACGACGCACTCGCCGCGTTCGACGTCGAGCGATACGCCCGCGAGCGCGTCGATCTGCACGCCGCCCTGGCCGTGCAGCGTGAAGGTCTTGCCGATACCGACCGCGCGCAGCATCAGCGCGTCGTTGTCGATGAACGATGTTTCGATTGACGTTGTCATCGCGTGAGACCTCAAACGGGAAGAACGGAGGAAACCAGCGTCTGCGTGTACGGATGCTGCGGATCGTCGAGCACCTGATCGGTGAGACCCGCTTCGACCACTTCGCCGCCTTGCATCACCATCAGCCGGTGCGCGAGCAGACGCGCGACGCCGATATCGTGCGTGACGATCAACACGGACAGATGCAGCGTCGACGTCAACGTGCGCAGCAGATCGAGCAGACGCGCCTGCACGGATACATCGAGACCCGCCGTGGGCTCGTCCATGAACACGAGGCGCGGACCCGTGACGAGATTGCGCGCGATCTGCAGACGCTGCTGCATGCCGCCCGAAAATGCCGAAGGCAATTCGTCGATACGCGACGCATCGAGTTCGACGCGCGCCATCCATTGCGTTGCCGTGTCGCGAATCTTGCCGTAGTGGCGCGCGCCGACGGCCATCAACGGCTCGCCGATGTTCGCGCCCGCCGACACGGCGTTGCGCAGCCCGTCACGCGGATTCTGCTGCACGAAGCCCCACTCGGTGCGCATCAAAAGACGCTTGCGCGGCTCGGACAACGCGAGCAGATCGAGCGACTCACCGTGCGCGCTTGCATAGTGCAGCGTGCCGGAATCGGCGGCATTACGCAGCGCGAGCGTGTTAAGCAGCGTCGTTTTGCCCGAACCCGATTCGCCGACGATGCACAGCACTTCACCCGGATACAGATCGAAGCTGACGTTGCGGCAACCGTTGCGGCCGCCGTACTGTTTGGTGAGCGCGCGGGCGCTCAGAAGCGGCGTCATGCGTTTTCTCCTTCGTTCTGTTCTGCGCCTTGCTGCTCGCGCCGGTCGTGGCAATAGTCGCTGTCCGAGCAGACGAACATGCGCTTGCCCGCATCGTCGACGATCATTTCGTCGAGGAAGCTTTCCGTCGATCCACACAGCGCGCATGCATGCTCCCAGCGCTGCACTTCGAACGGATGGTCGTCGAAATCGAGGCTTTTTACGGGCGTGTACGGCGGAATTGCGTGGATGCGCTGTTCGCGTCCCGCGCCGAACAGTTGCAGTGCGGCATTCATGTGCATCTTCGGGTTGTCGTACTTCGGGATCGGCGACGGCGACGCGAGATAGCGGCCATTGACGATCACCGGGTAGTCGTACGTCGTCGCGATGCTGCCGTGATGCACGATGTCCTCGTACAGCTTCACGCTGATCAACCCGTAATCCGCGAGTGCGTGCAGCTTCTTGCATTCGGCCGTGCGCGGCTCCAGCCGATAGAGCGGCTCGGGCATCGGCACCTGATAGACGAGAATCTGCTTTTCCGTGAGCGGCGTTTCGGGAATGCGGTGACGCGTTTGCACGATGGTCGCTTCGCTGGTCTTGCGGGTCGTGTTGACGCCCGTAGTGCGTGCGAAGAAGCGGCGAATGTTCACTGCGTTGGTCGTTTCGTCGGAGCCCTGGTCGATCACCTTCAGCGTATCGTCGCGCCCGATGATCGACGCCGTCACCTGAATGCCGCCCGTTCCCCAGCCATACGGCAACGGCATTTCGCGCGACGCGAACGGCACCTGATAGCCAGGCACGGCCACGGCTTTCAACAGCGCGCGGCGGATCATGCGCTTGGTCTGTTCGTCGAGATACGCGAAGTTGTAGCCTTCGGCGGCGCTGTCGTGCGCGGCTGTTTGCATCGTCGTGTCGGGCGCGTTCATGCCGCTTGCTCCTGTTGATCGTTGCCTTCGCTGGTGCTCTCGTCGCGTTCTGCATGCTTGGCGCGCAACCGTCGCACGAGTTCAAGCTCGGACTGGAAGTCGACGTAATGCGGCAGCTTCAGATGCTGCACGAAGCCCGACGCTTCGACGTTGTCGCTATGCGACAGCATGAATTCGACGTCCTGTGTCGGCGAGCCGATCGTTTCGCCCAGTTCTTCGGCACGCAGCGCGCGATCGACCAGTGCCATCGCCATCGCCTTGCGTTCCGAATGACCGAACGCAAGACCATAGCCTTGCGTGAACGTTGGCGGCACTTCGTTGCTGCCCGCGAACTGGTTGATCATCTGGCATTCGGTGACGTCGATTTCGCCGATCTCGACGGCTTCTCCCAGTTCGTCGAGTTCCATTTCGACCGCGACGGTGCCAAAGCGGATTTCGCCCGCGAACGGATGCGAGTGCGCGTAACCGCGTTGCGTCGCGTAGCCCATCGCGAGCAGAAAGCCTTCGTCGCCGCGCGCGAGGTTTTGCAGACGCGTCGCGCGGCTGGCCGGAAACGACAACGGCTCGCGCGACAGATCGCCGGGTTCGGGCGCATCTTCCGATACGCGTTCCTGTTCGATCAAACCTTCTTTGTCGAGCAGCGAGACGACGCGCGGCATCGCTTCGTGCGCGGCGCTTTCAATGCGCTTCGTGTGCACCGCGCTTTCGTCATCGCCTTCGGCGAGCAGCGTGAAATCGAGCAGACGTTGTGTGTAGTCGTACGTCGCGCCGAGCATCTGTCCGCCGGGCACATCCTTGAAGGTCGCGGAGATGCGCCGTTCGATCCGCATGTCTTCCGTATCGACGGGCTGCGTGTAGCCGAAGCGCGGCAACGTCGTGCGATACGCGCGCAACAGGAAGATCGCCTCGACGAGATCGCCCGCGGCCTGCTTGATGGCCAGCGCGGCAAGCTCTTCGTCGTAGACGGAGCCTTCCGTCATCACGCGCGCGACGGCGAGCCGCAACTGCGTGCGAATCTGCGCGACGCTCAATTCGGCGAACTGTGTGTCGCCGCGGCGCGCCTTGTCGAGCAGGCGCCACGATGCTTCGATCGCGCGCTCTCCACCTTTGACGGCAACGTACATTAGTTCAGCTCCACGTGGGTTGTGCGCGGCAGGCCGATCAGCGTGTCGCCGCAGACGAGATAACAGTCGATGCCGCACGGAAAGAGCGGCGCGAGTTCTGCGCGCTCGCGCCAGAAGCGCTCCGGCAGGCCGGCGGGCGCGATCGTGTGCGTGTGTTCGATGCCGGGGCCGCGCAATACGACGGGCGAGCCTTGCGTCAACGAATCGACGCGCACGATCAGCGTTACCGATTGCTCCGGCGTTTCCGGATCGCCGAGCGCGAAGCACGACAGCGGCGGCAACGTGCTCGCGTCATGCACATAGGCGAACGCGGCGTCTTGCGGCTCGTCGACGAGCGGCGCGCCCGTGTGAAAGCGCAAGGCAGAGCCGAGGACGGCGTCGGGTTGCGCGAGCCAGACGGGCGTCGAGTAGTCGCACAGCGCGAGCAGCGCGGCGAACGCGGCGAGATCGGCGCGCGCGTGCGGCAGCGTGTTGCGCGCGTCGCTGCGGGATGCGGGCAAGACATTGTCGATCGTGCCGATCTTGCCCGGACGCGACAGTGCATCGAGCAGCGCGCGAAATACGGATTGCGTGTCGTGCACGGGATCGGCGAAGCCCGGCGTCAGCGTCGACAGCGCGATCTGCGGGGATTGAGCGGAAGTGTTCATCAGTCGCCTCGGACCATCGTGAAGAATTCGACGCGCGTCGATGCGGCGTCCTGTTGGCGTTGCGCGTGTTTCGCCGCGAGTTGCGAAGCAAGCGGCGTAATCAGTTGCGCCTGCAACCGTGCATGATGCTGCGGCGTTTGCAGCAGCGCGTCTGCGATAGCAGCCAGTTCGGCGCGGCGGCGGTCGCGGCCCAGATGACACGCGACGCCAACGGTGGTGCCTTCATCCGATTGGTCGCGCAGACGCAGCGTCGCGCGCGTCACGGTCGCTTCACCGAGATTGAACGCGTCGCCCGTGCCGCCGATGCGCCCGCGCACCATCGCCAGTCCGATCTCGGGCGGACGCAGCCAGTCGAATGCGGGAAGCGGCAGGCCTTCCATCGCGCGGCTCAGCGCGGCTTCGAGATCGGCGCGCGCGGAGCGGGCCATAACGGCCATCCACGCGCGGCGGGCAGGGTTGGCGGAAGTGGGGGAATCGGCTAAAGGAGGGGAGGCGGCGGCACTCATCGGGTTTCCTGGCGGTTTCCTGGAGAGGGATTTTTTACAGCGAGTCCAGACATTTGAGCATCTATTCGTCTAAACGTCTAGACGTTTAGAGCTAAACTGTCGGTGGCTCGTGACAGAAGGCGCGGTTTCATATTTCCGCCACGGCTTGCGGACTACAATGCACAGAACGCGTATTTGAACCGAAGGGAATGACAGCACCATGACATCGAACGACGGCGCAGCGCCGGGCACGATGCTAGAGCGGGGAGCGGGCGTCGCCGTGTGGCGGCAGATCGAACAGATACTCGCGAAGGAGATTGCCGCAAGCGGCTTCGGCGACGACGGACGTCTGCCGAGCGAAGGCGAACTGGCGAAACGCTTCGACGTGAACCGCCATACGATCCGCCGCGCGATGCTGGGGCTCGCGGCTCAAGGGCTCGTCAGCGTCGAGCAGGGGCGCGGTACGTTCGTGCAGCCAGGCGCGATCGATTACACGATTGGCCGTCGCACACGCTTCACCGAAAACTTGCGTCAGCAACATCATTCGCCGGCGGGCACGATGCTGTCGGCGGCACGCGTGAAGGCCGATCCGACTGTCGCGAAGGCGTTGGGTCTGCGCGCGGGCGCATTCGTCTATCGCATCGAGTCGCTGCA